>MSHD01000029.1 GCA_001941045.1 Lachnospiraceae bacterium Zagget2 | reverse complement strand
GCTGTTCTTATCCGTTACTGTTTTTAGGTTGTTTCAAAAGAATCTTCGAAGATCTTTTCAAAGCACTATTTAATTATCAAGGTTCGTCCGCTGCCCGCTCTCGCGGCCAGCTCGATTATATTACCAAATCTTTCTTATCCTGTCAACTACTTTTTTTATTTTTTTCGAAGCAGTTTTCAATGATAAAAAAGAGCGGAGAAAGAGGGATTTGAACCCTCGCGCCGGTCACCCGACCTACACCCTTAGCAGGGGCGCCTCTTCAGCCTCTTGAGTATTTCTCCGAGCTTATTTGCCTGCCCTTTTCCAACGGCGCATTGTTGATTATACTAATTTACATCGTAAATGTCAATAGTTTTTTTAATTCTGGACTCCACAATTTCAGCGATTTCCGTGGTTTTCATCATCTTGTATTCCTCATAGAAAAGAGGCTCAAGATAGTGTATCTGTACAATCACCTTATCGAGAGAATGCGTGTCCATCACCTTATAGGAATCGATGACAGCCACCGGAATAATCGGGCATTTTGCCTTCTGCGCGCTCTTAAAAGAGCCTCCCTTAAATTCCCCGATATGATTTCCGTCACGAGAACGGGTTCCCTCTGCAAAGATCAGAAACGCTTTGCCGCCTGCCACGTCTTTGCTTACATTCTGGATTACTTTCATGGACTGGCGTACATCATCCCTGTCAATTGCATAATATCCCATAATGGGAAATATTTTATTCAGGAAAAAAATATTTTCCAGTTCTCTCTTGACGACGACAGAAAAATAGCGCGGACAGGTCTTGATGATCGCAAGCACATCGAACATTCCCTGGTGGTTCGGGAAAAACATGAACCCCCCTTCCTTCGGAATGTTCTCCACACCATAGGCCTGAATCTCCACATTTCCGCCATTGCAGGCCATATCATTGATCCTCTGGATAAGCGCCCACTGCTTATCATAGGGAATGCTGTCCGTATGAGCCGCATACCAGCATAGTTTCAGATACATATATGGCGCAAGAAGAATATTTCTGAGCACCATCATGACAATTCTTCTCATTCTTCATTCTCCGTCTCTTCTTCTTCATTTTCTTCCGGATTTTCTTCTGCTTCTGTCTTTCTCACCTTTGCGATACGCGCGACTTTCACGCCGTTCTCCAGATCGACATTCATCAGCTTGACGCCCGAGGTGATCCGCTTCAGCACAGAAATACCCTCGCAGCCGGTACGAATGACAATTCCCTCATTGGTGATCATCATGATTTCATTTTCTGCATTCACTGACTTCGCACCGACGACGTCACCCGTCTTTTCTTTTATGTTGTAACACTTGAGGCCCTTGCCGTTCCGGTTCTGTACACGGAATTCCGACAGAGGTGTCCTCTTTCCATAGCCTCCCTCTAAAACAATCAGCACGTACTCTCCCTGTACGTCAAGCTGCATGGCGACCACTTCATCACCCTCTGAGAGTTTGATACCGGTGACGCCGGTCGTATCACGGCCCATTGGACGCACATCACTCTCATGGAAGCGGATACTCATCCCCTTCTTTGTAACCAGGATAATGTCATTTTCTCCATTCGTGATCTTGACCTCGATGAGCTCATCATTTTCACGCAGACTGATTGCCTTTAAACCAATCTTCCGGATATTGGTAAAAGCAGCCATTTTCGTCTTCTTTACGATACCGTCCCTTGTTGCCATAAAGAGATAGCTGTCTTCATTCCATTCTTTGACCGGAATCACCGCGCTGATCTTCTCTCCCGGCTGCAGCTGCAGAAGATTGATGATTGCGGTTCCTCTCGCGGTTCTTCCCGCCTCCGGTATCTCGTAGGCTTTCATCCGGTATACTCTGCCCAGATTGGTAAAGAACATGAGCTGATGATGGGAGGTCGTCATAAAGATCTCTTCGATAAAATCCTCCTCCAGCGTCTGCATGCCCTTGATTCCCTTGCCGCCGCGGTTCTGGCTGCGGAAATTATCGACACTCATTCTCTTGATATATCCGAGATGCGTCATGGTGATCACAGAATCCGTGACGGGAATCAGATCCTCCATGCTGATATCATACTCGTCATATCCAATCTTTGTCTTACGCTCATCGCCATATTTATCGGCAATCAGAGAAATCTCGTCCCTGATAACACCGAGCAGCTTTTTCTCGTCTGCCAGGATTTCCTGCAGATATTTGATACGCTCCATAAGCTCTTCATATTCTTTTTCAATCTTGCCGCGCTCCAGTCCGGTCAGCGTCCGCAGACGCATATCTACAATCGCCTGTGCCTGCACGTCGTCAAGCCCGAATTCCTCCATCAGGGAAGTCTTCGCGTTCTGCACGGTATCAGAACCACGGATAATCTGAATGACCCGGTCAATGTGATCGAGCGCAATGAGCAGTCCCTTTAAAATATGAGCGCGCTCCTGCGCCTTATTCAGCTCATACTTCGTCCTTCTGGTAACGACGTCCTCCTGATGCGCAAGATAATACTTCAGCATGTCGAGGATATTCAGAACCCGTGGCTCATTGTCCACGAGCGCAATCATGATCACGCCAAAGGTATCCTGCAACTGGGTATGCTTGTAGAGCTGATTCAGAATCACATTCGGATTTACATCTTTGCGCAGCTCAATATTGATGCGCATGCCCTCACGACTGGACTCATCGGCAATATGCGTGATGCCGTCAATTCTCTTTTCTTTCACAAGATCCGCGATCTTCTCGATCAGGCGGGCCTTATTTACCATATAAGGGATCTCCGTCACCACGATCCGGTTCTTTCCATTGGCCATCGGCTCGATATTGCTGACGGAACGGACGCGAATCTTTCCCCTGCCGGTACGGTAGGCCTGGTTAATGCCTGAAGTGCCGAGTATCTCCGCTCCTGTCGGAAAATCCGGCCCTTTAATAATCTGCATGACCTCATCAATATCCGTATCTCTGTTCTGTTCAATACGATTGTCGATAATTCTGACAACAGCATTAATCACTTCCCTCAGGTTATGAGGAGGAATATTTGTGGCCATGCCGACCGCAATACCGGACGCGCCGTTCGCGAGAAGGTTTGGAAATCTGGCCGGAAGAACTGTCGGTTCCTTCTCCGTCTCATCAAAGTTGGAAATGAAATCCACGGTATCTTTATTGATGTCCGCGAGCATTTCCATGGAAATCTTGCTGAGACGCGCCTCTGTATAACGCATGGCGGCTGCGCCGTCTCCGTCTACAGAGCCGAAATTTCCGTGACCGTCCACGAGCGGATAATGTGTCGACCATTCCTGTGCCATATTGACGAGAGCTCCATAGATCGAGCTGTCGCCGTGGGGATGGTATTTACCCATCGTATCACCGACGATACGCGCGCATTTACGGTGCGGCTTATCCGGACCATTGTTCAGCTCTATCATGGAATAGAACACACGTCGTTGTACCGGCTTTAATCCGTCTCTTACATCCGGCAATGCGCGCGCCGCAATCACGCTCATAGCATAATCGATATAAGAGGTTTCCATCGTTTCCTTCAGGTCTACTTCATGAATCTTGTCAAAAATATTGTCTTCCATCATCCTGTCCCCGTCGTAGCTTTGTTAGATGTCAAGATTTTTTACATACTTGGCGTTGGCCTCGATAAACTCTCTTCTCGGCTCTACCTTGTCTCCCATGAGCGTTGTAAACGTCAGGTCAATCTCAGAAGTTTCCTCTTCATTCATCCGCACTTTCAGTAAAATTCTTCGCTCCGGATCCATCGTCGTCTCCCAGAGCTGATCCGCATCCATCTCTCCGAGACCCTTATAGCGCTGGATCTTATTGTTCTGGTCGCGGCCAATCTCCATCAGAATTCCATTTAATTCCTCATCACTGTAGGCATACCATACTTTTTTATTTTTCTCTATCTTGTAGAGCGGCGGCTGCGCAAGATACACATGCCCCTTACGGATCAGATCCGGCATAAAGCGATACAGGAAGGTAAGCAGCAAGGTACTGATATGCGCACCATCAACGTCTGCATCCGTCATGATGATGATTTTATCATAACGGAGCCTGGAAATATCGAAATCCTCGTGAATCCCTGTTCCAAAGGCTGTAATCATCGCCTTGATCTCTTCATTTCCATAAATCCGGTCAAGGCGCGCCTTCTCCACATTCAGGATCTTTCCTCTGAGAGGAAGGATTGCCTGCGTATTGCGGTTTCTGGCCGTTTTTGCGGAACCTCCGGCGCTGTCTCCCTCGACGATGTAGATCTCACAGTTCGCCGGGTCTTTATCCGAGCAGTCCGCCAGCTTGCCAGGCAGGGCAAAAGCGTCCAGCGCTGATTTTCTTCTGGTCAGTTCCCTGGCTTTTCTTGCCGCTTCTCTTGCACGCTGCGACAGAATCGACTTGTCAAGAATAATCTTCGCCACCTGCGGATTCTGTTCCAGGTAAATAGTAAGCCTGTCAGAAACGATGCTGTCCACCGCTCCCCTGGCCTCTGTATTACCCAGACTGTGCTTTGTCTGTCCGCCAAACTGCGGCTCACTGATTTTAATACTGATAATAGCCGTAATACCTTCCCGGATATCTTCACCGGAAAGATTTTCCTCCGAATCCTTCAGAAGCTTGTTTTTCCGCGCGTAATCATTAAAGGTCTTCGTGATTGCATTCTTAAATCCGGAAAGGTGTGTGCCACCCTCGTGGGTATTAATATTATTGACAAAGCTGTAACAATTTTCCTTATAAGAATCATTGTGCTGGAAGGCAACCTCTACCTGGACGCCGTCCTTTGTTCCCTCACAGTAAATAATATCATCATAGAGAGGAGTCGTGCTCTTATTCAGATACTGAACAAACTCCGTAATTCCTCCCTCATAATGGTAGGATTTTGTGCGAACAGGATCTTCTCTTTCATCCGTCAGAGTAATGCGCAGTCCTTTTGTAAGGAAGGCCATCTCCCGCAGTCTGGTCTGCAGTGTCTTGAAATCAAATTCAAGTACCTCAAAAATCGTGCTGTCCGGAAGGAAGGTAACCGTTGTGCCGGTCTGACCTTTTTCACATTCTCCTACAACATTAAGCGGATAACAGACGATTCCCTTCTCATATCTCTGTTTATAAAGCTTTCCATCGCTCTTGATCACAACTTCCAGCCATTCCGAGAGAGCATTGACGACAGAAGCGCCCACACCATGCAGGCCGCCGGATACCTTATATCCCCCGCCGCCGAATTTTCCGCCAGCATGAAGTACCGTGAATACAACCTCCACGGCAGGCTTTCCAGCCTTATGATTGATACCGGTCGGGATTCCACGACCATCATCCTCTACTGTAATAGAATTATCCTTGTGAATCGTAACTTCTATATGACTGCAGTATCCTGCAAGTGCTTCATCGATCGAGTTATCCACAATTTCATACACAAGATGGTGGATTCCCTTAAAAGAAATATCATCAATATACATTCCCGGTCTTTTCCTGACCGCTTCCAAACCTTCCAGAATCTGAATCTGATCTGCTCCGTATTCCACGCTCATCTCTTTTAAGCCTCCCGTCCATTTTCCAAAGTTACATTTCCATTGCTTACTCTGTAAATCCTGTTTACTGCCAGCTGCCTGCTTATCATTTCATCCAGTCCGGTGCAGGTGATCAATGTCTGAACCTGATCAATACTGTCCAGTAAATATTTTTGCCTTTTTTCATCCAGCTCAGACATCACATCGTCCAGGAGCAGAACCGGCGTATCGTGAACCCTCTTTTTTACCAGCTCGATCTCTGAAAGCTTCAGAGAGAGAGCTGTCGTTCTCTGCTGCCCCTGGGAACCAAAGCGGCGGATATCCATTCCGTTGACCTGAAAAGAAAGATCGTCCCTGTGAGGCCCCACTGTCGTTGTCTTTGTATGAATATCCCTTTCTCTGTTTCTCTTCAGGGCATCTTCAAAATCATCCTCGCTGACATTATATTCATAGGCCAGAAGCATATCCTCCTCTCCACCGGACAGGCGGGCATGAATATCATGGATCATCCCATTCATTTCTTCTGAAAAAGCCCTTCTTCTGCGAATGATTTCCTTCCCATATTTTACAAGCTGCATATTCAGAATATCAAGAATATCCTTATAATCAGGCCTGAAATAAATCTCTTTCAGAAGTTTATTTCTCTGAATAACAGCCTTGTTATAATTGGAAAGCTGATATAAATATACCTTGTCGAGCTGACACAACTCAACATCCATAAATCTTCTTCTCTCAGAGGGACCGTTTTTTATAATACTTAGATCTTCAGAAGAAAACACAACAAAATAGATCAGGCCAAAAAGTTCGCTCGCCTTCCTGATGGGAATCCCGTCGATCGCGATTCCTTTTGTCCTGTTTCTGCGAAGATGAATATCTATTTTATGATCGATTCCTTCTTTTTCCAGAATTGTACAGATATGAGCTTCCTCCTCTGTGAGAAGGATCATCTCCCTGTCCTTTGATCCTCTGTGTGACCTCGTGGTTCCACTTAAATAAACTGCTTCGAGAATATTCGTCTTTCCCTGGGCGTTATCCCCATAAAAAATATTAGTATCTTTGCCAAGTGTGAGACTTAAACTTTTATAATTGCGAAAATTCTGGAGATTGACAGATTTTATAATCATAACAATTACTCTGTAATCTCGATGGTCTCGTTATTATAGAATACCTGATCGCCGGCATGCAGCTTCTTACCCCTCTGGTATTCTACTTCTCCATTGACCTTTACATAACCATCCTGCACAGCCAGTTTTGCCTCTGCACCGGTATCTACAAGTCCGGCAGCCTTCAAAGTCTGGCCGAGTTTGATGTATTCTTCTTTTAATTTAATTGTCAGCATCCTCTTCTCACCCTCAATAGGCAGATACATTAAAATTAACCGGAAGGATCAGATAAATATATTTCTGCTCCTCATCTCTGATATAACAGGGAGCCTTTGGATTGATCATGTAGATCGTCACCGTCTCATCATCAATCACCCGCAGGGCCTCGATCAGAAAACGGGGATTGAAACCAATCATGATATCCTTTCCCTCTTTCCCGATATCGATATCCTCTTTCATCGAACCGAGCTGGGAATTGATATTGATCTCCATATTGCCATCCTTCACATTGAGGATAATAGGCTTCTTATCTCCCTCTTTGATCAGGAGCATCGCACGATCAATACAGCTCAAAAATTCTTTTTTATTAATCTCAAATTTAGTCTCATAATCATTAGACAGCATCTGATTGATCTTAAAATACTCTCCTTCAATCAGCCTGGATACTACCGTTGTCTTCTCAAAATCAAAGACGATATGATTGCCGGTAAAATAAATACGAACCTCCTCTTCCATCTCGCCGGACAGAATACGGCTGATCTCCTGCAGAGATTTACCCGGAACGATCGCCTTGCGCGCTTCATAGGATTCCTTCAGTTCTACTCTGCGGATGGAAATGCGGTGTCCATCAAGAGATACAACCTTAAAATCATTTCCATCTACTTCAATCAATTCGCCTGTCATCAGTTTATTATTTTCATTATCCGCGATGGAGAAGATTGTCTGCCTGATCACTTCCTTCAGAGAAAACTGGGAGATCGACACATAGTCCGTCTTCTCTATATAGGGAAGATAGGAAAAGTCCTCCCCTGACTTGCCCGATATATTAAAATTCGCTTTTTCGCAGGTAATTCGGATCTGGTAATTATTGCCTGTCTCAATTGTAACACTGTTGTCCGGGAGCTTTCTCACAATTTCGGAAAAGACCTTTGCATCTACAGCGATAATTCCTTTTTCTACAATATCGCCTTCCACCGTTGTCTCGATACCAAGTTCCATATCGTTTGCCGTGAACCGGATCTCTCCTGCGGAAGCGTCGATCAGAATACATTCAAGAATTGTCATTGTAGTTCTGGAAGGAACTGCCTTGGATACAATATTCACTCCTTTCAGGAGATCCGCCTTGGAACAGATTAATTTCATGTGTAAAACTCCTTTCGCAGATTAATGTATACATTATATAATTAATAATCCGTCTTAGTCTTAATAGGGGCTGTGGATTTGTGAAAAAGTCCATAAAACCCTGAAAACAAGACAAATAACAGCTTTGAAAAGTATGTGGAAATGTAACTTTAAGGATGTTAAAAAGTGAAGGCTTATCAACATTCCAAAATAAAGCTTATTTTTTTCCACTTGCAATCAACACGATATTAACGTGAAGATGTTGATAAATAAAATGAGAATCTTCCTATTATTATGTAGAAGAAATCTTCTTTCTTATTGAGTCGATATTATTTTTAAGGGTAATATCGCCGGAGGCCAGTTTTTCCCTGATGCGGTTGTCTCCATTTATAATGGTAGAGTGATCGCGGTTTCCGAGAAGAACTCCAATCGCTTTATAGGAGGTATCTGTAATCTCTCTGCAGAGATACATGACGATCTGCCTGGGCATGACAATCTCGGAATTCCTCTTTCCTCCCATAATATCATCAGAGGAGATACCATAATAATCGGCAACGGTATTCAGGATCACCTGCGGTGTGACCTCCTGGCTGCTGTTTGGAGAAATAATGTCTGCAAGGACCTCTTCCGCCATCGCCAGATTGATCTCGCGTTTTTCAAGGTGAGAAAAAGCAACCAGTTTATTAAGGGCGCCCTCCAGTTCCCGGATATTAGACTTAATATTTGTAGCTATGTAGCGAATGACCTCATCATCAATATTATAACCGTCAATTTCTTCTTTTTTGCGAAGAATGGCCATCCTGGTCTCGTAATCAGGAGAGGAGATGTCCGCTATCAGACCCCATTCAAAACGGGAACGAAGTCTGGCTTCCAGTGTTTCCAGATCCTTCGGAGGACGGTCGCTGGATACAATGATCTGCTTGTTAGCTCCGTGCAGTGCATTGAAGGTATGGAAAAACTCTTCCTGGGTACTTTCCTTTCCTATAATAAACTGAATATCGTCGATGAGCAGAACGTCTATATTGCGGTACTTATCCCGGAACTTGTTCATGCTGGTGTTGTTTCCGTTTCGGATGGAGTCGATCAGCTCGTTGGTGAAGACTTCGGAAGTGACATAGAGCACTTTCTTAGAAGGATCTTCATTTAAAATATAATGAGCAATCGAATGCATCAGATGGGTCTTTCCCAGTCCCACTCCTCCATAGAGAAAGAGTGGATTATACTCTTTTCCCGGAGACTCTGCGACTGCGACGGAAGCAGCGTGAGCAAAGCGGTTGTTGCTGCCTATAACAAAAGTTTCAAAAGTATATTTCGGATTCAGATTTGTAAACTGTTCCGGAGTGGTCTGCGGTACTTTATTAGTTTTTTTTTTTACAAATGATTTTTCTTTTTCTCTGGAAGCTTCCTCTTCCGTGATAATATGGATCTCATATTCTTCACCGACAGTTTCTGCTACTGCAACGTAGATAAAATATTTGTATTTCTTTTCTACATAGCTTGCAGCCTGCTCAAAAGGAGCTGTTATCGTGAGTGTATGATCCTCCAGACTGAATAATCTGAGCGGCAGCAGCCAGGTATTAAAAGCTACGTTTGACATCTCATTATCCTGCCGTACAGTGTCCAGGATCTTTTCCCATTTTTCAGTTAACAGTTCCAGGCGTGCGTCCATTTTCCTTTATCTCCCGGGGTTTTTCTAACTTTAAGAAAGTCGTGTAATTGGCTATTCTCTCAAAATAAATAATACAACAAATGAAAGGATATAGCAATCATTTTTATTTATACACAGTCCTGTTCACAGATTAATCCACAAGTTATCCACAAATATGTGGATAACTTTTTGCTTGACTTCTATAGCCTGTCTCATTATAATCGAAGTAGTGTTTTTTGACATGTGGAAGTATGAAACAGGTAAGGAGGTGCCCTTTATGAAGATGACATTTCAGCCGAAGAAACGTTCCAGAAAGAAGGTTCACGGTTTTAGAGCTAGAATGCAGACGGCAGGCGGAAGAAAAGTTCTGGCAGCCAGAAGATTAAAAGGAAGAAAGAAATTATCAGCGTAGGCCGCATATATGTGGCCTTTTCTTCACGCCTTTTATGAGGAGAATCCATGGATTTTTCAGAATCGCTGAAGCGCAGCCAGGACTTTCAGAGAGTATATAAAAACAGGAACTCTTATGCAAACAGATATCTCGTCATGTATGTGATGGAAAATGAGACCGGCTGCAACAGACTGGGAATTTCAGTCAGCAAAAAAGTAGGAAACAGTGTCGTGAGACACAGAATTACCCGGTTAATCCGGGAAAGCTACAGACTAAATGAAGCCCTGTTCAATAGTGGTTTGGATATGGTAGTCATCGCAAGGCAGAGTGCGAAAGACAGAAGTTATAAAGAAATTGAGAGCGCATTGCTGCATTTGGGAAAGCTTCATAATATTTTAAAATAATGAAGAAATTATTAATTTGGCTTATTAAATTTTACAGAAAATACTTATCACCGTTAAAAAGCACAAAATGTCCATATATGCCGAGCTGTTCCCAGTACGGACTGGAAGCTGTCGAAAAATACGGAGCCCTGAAAGGGGGTCTGCTGGCATTGTGGAGAATCATAAGATGTAATCCCTTTTCAAAGGGAGGATATGACCCCGTTCCATAAGGCGTAAGGAGGTTTGTTTTGACAGGTATTTTACTGACCCAGAGTTCCACTTTTATTCTTGGAGATATATCCAGAATTCTCGGATGGATCATGAATCTGCTGTTCAATTTCATGAGCAGTTTTTTTGGCGTTGAGAATATTGGATTGTCTATCATTTTATTTACGATTGTAGTCTATACTTTGCTGCTTCCTCTTACTTACAGGCAGCAGAAGTTTTCGAAGTTTTCTGCAAAGATGAATCCTGAGCTTCAGGAAATTCAGAAAAAGTACAAGAATAAAAAAGATAACGATTCCATGATGGCGATGAATGAGGAGACAAAGATGGTATACGCAAAGTATGGCGTCTCTCCTACAGGAAGCTGTCTGCAGCTCTTAATTCAGCTTCCGATTCTTCTGTCTCTCTATCGGGTTATTATGAATGTACCTGCTTATGTAAGCGGTGTAAAAGAGGTATTTGTAGAACTTGCGGAGCAGATACTTGCCACGCCGGGAGGCTCTGAATTTATGGAAGAGCTGAAAACTGCGGGAAATATGACCTATGTTGGAACGGATTATACGCTGTCAAATACGATCATAGATGTACTGTATCGTCTTCAGGAGACCGGTAATGCGACCTGGCAGATGCTGATCGATCAGTTTCCGGATTTAACGGAGCTTATCAACACGACGCATGTGTCCATCAACCATATGAACAATTTTGGTATTAATATTGCCAATACTCCCTGGAATATCATCAGATCCGGCTGGTCCACAGGCGCTTATCTGATGGTATTCGGAGCGATTCTGGTTCCGGTTCTTGCCGCACTTACACAGTGGCTGAATGTAAAGCTGATGCCGCAGACATCTACAGGCGTAGATGACAGCATGAATGCCACGATGAAATCCATGAATCTGATGATGCCGCTGATGTCTGCATGGTTCTGTCTGATGCTTCCTGCAGGTATGGGCCTCTACTGGATTGTCGGTGCTGTCGTAAGAGGTATTCAGCAGTTTGCAATCAACAAATACATAGACCGTCAGGATATAGACGCTATTATTCAGAAGAATATGGAAAAGAATAAAGAACTTGCAAAAAAGAAAGACAATTATTCTCCCAATGCTTCTAATATTGCGAAGACGAATGTGCGTACTGTAGATTCTGCAAAGAAAAAGAATACTATGACGGAGGAAGAAAAGGCAGCTGCACAGAAAGCTTCTACAGAATATTACAAGAATGCGGACAAGCCGGGCAGTCTGGCTTCCAAAGCGGCGATGGTAGCAAAGTATAATGAGAAGAATAAGAAAAATTAGGAGACGGGCTAAGATGGATTACAAAGAATTTAAAGGAAAGACAGTGGAAGAAGCGATCACAGAAGCCGCGATTCAGCTTGAGACATCTTCAGATAAGATGGAATATGAAGTTATAGAGAGAGGAAGCGCAGGCTTTCTTGGATTAGGGAGCAAGCCGGCCATCATCCGTGCGCGCCGTGTAATGACTCTTTCCGAGAAGGCGGAGGAATTCCTTAAGAACGTTTTTGAAGCAATGCAGATGGAAGTGACCATCACAGTTGTAGAAGATGAGGAAGAAAAGAGTCTGAGTATCGATCTGGCAGGCGAGGATATGGGCGTTCTGATCGGAAAAAGAGGGCAGACACTTGATTCACTCCAGTATCTTGTAAGCCTTGTAGTAAACCGGGATGAGAATGAATATATTCGTGTAAAGGTTGATACAGAAAATTATCGTCAGAGAAGAAAAGATACGCTTGAAAATCTTGCAAAAAACATTGCACTCAAGGTTCGCAGAACCGGAAGAGCGGTTGTACTTGAGCCAATGAATCCTTATGAAAGACGTATTATTCATTCCGCTTTGCAGGCTGACAAGTATGTGGAGACTCACAGCGAAGGAGAAGAACCTTACCGGAAAGTGGTTGTTTCCCTGAAGGAAGGGGTACAGCCCAGAGATAACAATCGTTATCGCCGTTATGGAAATAGACGTGATGGCGGTAATAATAACAGAAACAGAAATAAGAGGGGTGGAGGACGCGATTAAGCGTCCTCTTTTTTTAGAATGATGTATAAAAGTGATACGATCGCGGCGATCGCGACGCCAATGACAGGTTCCGGCATCGGGGTGATCAGGATCAGCGGGGAGGAATCTTTTGCCATAGCGGAGCGTGTGTTTGAGCCCCGGAAAAAGGGAAAAATCCTGTCTGCACAGTCCACTTATACGATACATTATGGAAATATTGTAGATGATGGAAATATTCTGGATGAAGTAATTGTCCTTATTATGCGAGCGCCCCACAGCTATACTGCGGAAGATACGGTAGAGATTGACTGCCATGGCGGCCCTTTTGTGATGAAAAAAATTCTGGAGCTGGTTATTCGAAAGGGAGCCAGAATTGCCGATCCGGGAGAATTTACAAAGCGTGCTTTTTTAAATGGAAGGATTGATCTTACGCAGGCTGAAGCTGTTATGGATGTCATTCAGGCAAAGAATCAATACGCATTGCAAAGCTCTGTCAGTCAATTGAAAGGTTCGCTGGTCAGCAAAATAAAAAAACTGAGAGAAGAGATTCTCTATGAGATGGCCTTTATTGAATCGGCGCTGGATGATCCGGAACATTATAGTCTGGATGGATATGCGCAGATTCTGAGAGAAAAGCTTCTTCACTTCATAGAGGAAGCAGACAGGCTTTTGATTTCTTCGGAGGAGGGAAAGATTTTAAGGGAAGGTATCCGCACGGCAATTATCGGAAAACCGAATGCCGGAAAGTCTTCTCTTATGAATGCGCTTCTGGGAAATCAGCGCGCCATTGTGACGGAGATGGCGGGAACGACGCGGGATATTCTGGAGGAACAGATCCAATTGCGAGGATTGAGTCTTCAGATTCTGGACACTGCCGGAATCCGGGAAACAGATGATCCGGTAGAGAGTATTGGAGTTGAGCGTGCAAGACAGGCTGCCAGGGAAGCGGATCTGGTATTGTATGTGGTTGACAGTTCTGATATTCTGGATGAAAATGACAGAGAGATCATATCGTCACTGACCGATAAAAATGTTATTATCTTATTAAACAAAAATGATCTCTCAACGATAACGACGATGGAGATGGTGACAGAGCAGCTTAAGAAGCCGGCGCTTTATATATCAGCCAGAAACGGAGAGGGTCTGGAGGAACTTTCAGATCTGATCGAATCGATGTTTTTGTCCGGAGAGGTATCTTTTAATGACCAGGTGTACCTGACAAATATCCGGCATCAGGCAGTGATGCAAAATGCGAAAGAGAGTCTGCAGATGGTACTGAAAAGTATAGACGCCGGATTGCCGGAAGATTTTTATTCTATCGATCTTATGGATGCTTATGAATCACTGGGAGAGATTATCGGAGAATCGGTTGGCGAAGATCTGGTTGACGAGATTTTCAGTAAATTCTGTATGGGAAAGTAGGAGATTGTATGCCGTATTTGGAAGAATGGGTAGATGCGGTGGTGGTTGGAGCCGGGCATGCAGGCTGCGAGGCGGCATTGGCCTGTGCCAGGCTTGGGCTTGAAACGGTCATCTTTACGGTCAGTGTAGACAGCATAGCTCTGATGCCCTGTAATCCGAGCGTGGGGGGAAGTTCCAAAGGACATCTGGTAAGAGAAGTCGACGCGCTTGGCGGAGAGATGGGAAAGATAATTGACCGGACATTTATTCAATCACGTATGCTGAATGTTTCAAAAGGACCAGCTGTACATTCTCTTCGCGCACAGGCAGATAAGGCAGAATATAGCCGCGAGATGAGAAAGGTGCTGGAGACAACAGAGCATCTGCAGATCGTACAGGCCGAAGTTGCAGAAATATTGACGAAAGAAGGACACGTGACAGGAGTAAAACTTTACTCCGGGGCCGTTTACCATGCCAGGGCTGTAATTCTCTGTACGGGAACTTATCTGAAGGCGCGCTGCATTTATGGCGATGTGAGTATGTATACAGGTCCGAACGGTCTGCAGGCGGCGAATTATCTGACAGATTCCCTGAAAAAACTTGGAATCCGGATGTATCGTTTTAAAACGGGGACGCCTGCCAGGATGGATGGACGTTCGATTGATTACAGCAGGATGGAGGAGCAGAAGGGAGATGAAAGGGTTGTACCATTTTCCTTCACGACAGATCCGGAATCTGTGCAGATCAAACAGGCTTCCTGCTGGCTGACTTACACAAATGAAAAAACACATGAGATTATACGAAATAATCTCGATCGTTCTCCGCTTTTTTCGGGTGCAATCGACGGTACCGGTCCGCGTTACTGTCCTTCTATAGAAGATAAAGTGGTGCGCTTCGCGGAGCGCGACCGGCACCAGGTATTTATCGAGCCGGAGGGTTTGCACACCAACGAGATGTATGTAGGCGGAATGTCGAGTTCACTTCCTGAAGATGTACAGCATGCCATGTATCATACCGTACCCGGACTCGAACATGCGAAGATTGTAAAAAATGCTTATGCGATTGAGTATGACTGCATAGATGCGCAACAGCTTTATCCGACTCTGGAATTTAAGAAAATAAAGGGACTCTTCAGCGCAGGTCAGTTCAATGGAAGTTCCGGTTATGAAGAAGCTGCCGGGCAGGGAATTGTGGCGGGTATCAATGCTGCGATGGAACTGCTTGGAAGGAAACAGATTATCATCGATCGTTCACAGGGATATATCGGTGTACTGATCGATGATCTGGTGACCAAGGAAAGTAAAGAGCCATATCGAATGATGACATCGCGCTCGGAATACAGACTGCTTCTTCGTCAGGACAATGCCGATCAGCGTCTGACGCCGATCGGATATCAGGTTGGATTGATCGATGAAGAAAGGTACCAGAAGTTTCTATTGAAAACGGAGCAGATACGGAGTGAGAGAGCGCGTCTGGAACAGACGATGCTTGGAGCTTCCGCAAAAGTCTGTGTATTTCTGGAAAAGCATGACAGTGCTGCACTGAAGACAGCCGCTTCCCTTGCGGAAATTTTAAGACGTCCGGAGATTACATATGATTATCTTCAGGAAATAGACGATGCTTACCCACACCTTCCGGCAGAGGTGACGGAGCAGGTGGAGATCGAAATTAAATACGAGGGATATATCAAACGTCAGCTCCGGCAGGTTGAGCAGTTCAAAAAGCTTGAGGGTAAAAAGATACCTTCTGATATAAATTATAAGGAAGTAAAGAGTCTCCGGATTGAGGCCGTGCAGAAATTAGAGTTATGTAGACCGGTATCCATTGGACAGGCATCAAGAATTTCCGGCGTATCTCCGGCAGATATTTCAGTACTTCTGGTTTATCTGGAACACAGAAAGAAGCATACATGAATAATGAAATTACCTATATCAAACAACAGATCAGTAAAATTGGAATAGAGATTGATGACAGACAGGCAGAGCTGTTCTATCAATATTACAGCTTTCTGACCGAGTGGAATCAATTTGTGAATCTGACGGCGATTACAGATTTTCAGGAGGTTGTGGAGAAGCATTTTGTTGACAGCCTTTCGATTGTATTTGTTCAGGATATGCAGCATACAGAGACAATGATCGATGTGGGAACAGGAGGTGGCTTTCCGGGTATTCCGTTGAAAATTGCGTTTCCGCATCTGAAAGTGACGCTCCTCGATTCTTTACAGAAAAGAATCACCTTTCTGGATCATGTAATCGGAGAGTTGGGTCTTACTGATATGAAGACGATTCACGGGAGAGCGGAAGATTTTGCAAAACCTGGACTTGAAAGAGAAAAGTATGATCTGTGTGTATCACGCGCTGTTGCAAATTTATCGACACTGTCAGAATATTGCCTTCCCTTTGTGAAGACAGGCGGAAGTTTCGTGTCTTATAAGTCAAAAGATGCAAAACAGGAGCTGCAGAACGCGAAAAATGCAATCTTTCTTCTCGGCGGTAAAACGGAAGAGTGTAAAGATTTTATTCTCCCGGAAACCGATATCAGCCGTAGTCTTGTAAAAATCAAAAAAGTAAATGGCTGCCCAAAAAAGTATCCTCGAAAATCGGGTACAGCATCCAGATCACCATTATAATTTCCGATGTTTCACGTGAAACACTTTTATAATTATAGTTTTCTATGTTTCACGTGAAACATTTCCCGGTTGAAGTTTGCAGAAATATAGTATAGAATGAATTTATCATCGCACAGAGGGCGTTCACATGGATAAGAAAAAAATTGGAATTGCCATCACGGTGTCTCTGACCGCTCTGACAACTGTTGTTCTGGGTATTATTGCGGCTATCAATAAGGGTATAGAAAAGTTTGAAACATCAAAGGGATTACTTGATCCAAAAAACAAAAAGATATATCACTGGAGATTTGGTGACATCAGCTATAGCGTAAAAGGAGAAGGACGTCCAGTCCTTCTCGTACATAATCTGGATGCGTGCAGTTCTTCTGTTGAATGGTCAGAAGTCGTTCCAACTTTATCCAGAACGAATACTGTCTATACAATCGATCTTCTCGGCTGTGGATTATCGGAGCGCCCATCCATCACTTATACCAGCTATATGTATACACAGCTGATCAATGATTTTATTCATGATATTATAAAAAAACAGACCAGCGTAATTGCAACCGGCAAATCAGCTGCTTTTGTGCTGGAGGCCTGCTGTATTAATCAGGAACGATATGGTGATCTGGTTCTGATCAACCCGGATAGTATTAAGAATTTCCGAAAAGTGCCAACGAGTCGATCGAAGACGGCGGTTTTACTGTTAAAGTCCAGAGTGATTGGCACACTCATCTATAATATATTGATGAGAAAGAAATTAATAGAAAAAAGGTTTGAAGAAAAATACTTTTATGACGGCGATAATATTTCTGAGGCCTATATCGATTACTATTTCGAGTCCTCACATTTAAATGGCCGCTTTGCAAGAAATCTGTATATCAGTCAGACGGGACGTTATACAAGTATCGATATTATTCGATCACTAAAAAGTATCAATAAAAATATTCATATTCTTTCCAGTGCAGAGCTGACGGATGCCAGAAAGAATATGAAGGAATATCAGTATTATAATCCTGCAATTGAGGTTGAATATATTGACTTTGTGAAGGAGCTGCCACAGTTGGAAGCTCCAGAGGAAGTACTGAAGTATATCAACATTTATCTGTACCATAATTGAGGAAATGACTTTGGGAAGAGTAATAGCAATCGCCAACCAGAAGGGGGGCGTGGGCAAGACAACCACAGCAATCAATCTGTCGGCATGTCTGTCGGAGATTGGTCAGAAGGTTCTCACTGTGGATATTGACCCGCAGGGAAATACGACAAGCGGACTGGGTGTCGATAAGTATGCGGTAGAAAACAATATATATGGTCTGCTTCTCGGAGAATGTGAAGTGGAAGATTGTATTATTAAGACGGAAATTGAAAATCAGTTTCTGATCGCTTCCGATATTAATCTGGCAGGAGCGGAGATTGAACTGATTGGCATTGAGGACAAAGAATTTATTCTGCAGAAGGCTTTGGCGCAGGTGAAAGATCAGTATGATTTCATTATCATTGACTGCCCGCCTTCGCTGAATATGCTGACGGTGAATGCGCTTTCCGCGGCGGATACTGTACTGGTTCCCATCCAGTGTGAGTATTACGCGCTGGAAGGATTGAGTCAGCTCATCCACACGATTGAACTGGTGCAGCAGCGCCTGAACCCGAAGCTTGAGATCGAGGGCGTCGTATTTACCATGTATGACGCAAGAACAAATCTGTCGCTGCAGGTGGTGGAAAATGTGAAGGAATATCTGCATCAGACGATATACAAGACGATTATTCCCAGAAATGTACGCCTGGCGGAGGCGCCCAGTCACGGTCTGCCGATCAATCTCTATGACAGCAAGTCCGCAGGGGCGGAGAGTTATCGATTACTGGCACAGGAAGTGCTTCATAAAGGGGAGGAAGAATGGCAGTAAGAAAAAGAGGACTCGGAAAAGGCGTTGACAGCCTGATACCGGACACCGGGAAGATAGAGGAGCCGGAGCAGAAAGTCAAAGTTGTGGAAAAAGTGGTGGAAAAGCCCACAGAAGTTCGACTGAAAATCAGCCAGGTTGAGCCGAATCGTGGACAACCCAGAAAAAATTTTGACAGGGAAGCGCTGGAAGAACTGGCTGAATCCATCCGGCAACACGGTGTGCTGCAGCCGCTGATCGTACAGAAAAGAGACGATTACTATGAAATCATCGCCGGTGAGCGGCGCTGGAGAGCGGCGAAGCTGGCCGGCCTGAAAGAAGTTCCGGTTGTGATAAAGGATATGAGCGATCAGGAGATTGTGGAGATCTCATTGATCGAGAATATTCAGAGGGAGGATCTGAATCCGATTGAAGAAGCCGAAGCTTACCGGCGCCTTCTGACGGAATTCCATCTGACACAGGAGGAGGTAGCCGGTCGTGTGGCGAAGAGTCGGACCGCTGTGACGAACTCTATGCGTCTGCTCAAGCTCGACGAGCGCGTAAGGCAGATGGTCATCGATGGGATGCTTACGACCGGTCATGCAAGGGCGCTGCTGGCAATTGAGGATGCAGATCTCCAGTTCCAGACCGCAAACAGGGTATTCAATGAGAAGTTGAATGTCCGGGATGTGGAAAAGCTTGTGAAAAAGCTCGGAAAAGAGAAACCTGAAAAAAAAGAGAGTAAGGAAAATTTCCAGCAGAAAGCGATATATCAGGAACTGGAGGAGAGAATGAAATCCTCTCTGGGAACAAAGGTTTCCATAAATCAGAAAAATGCACAGAAGGGAAAAATTGAGATCGAGTATTATTCGATCGATGATCTCGAGCGTCTGACGGAAATTCTGACACGCTGAAAAAAGAACACAAAGGAGAAAAAGCGATGAACAGTCCTATTTTAGAATATCTGGCCTCTTATGGAATCGATCCGGCCTATCTCATTATTATTCTGGCGGTATTGATTGTAGTTCTTATTATATTGTATGTTAACGTTTTATGTAAATTCAAAAAACGGTATCGTTCTTATGATCGTTTTATGAGAGGGAAGGATATGGAGTCCATGGAGGACACCATGATGAAGCAGTTTGACCGGATTGAAGCCCTGGAGGCCTCCGATCAGCAGAAGAGTCAGCAGATCGAGGCAATTTTTGAAAATCTGCAGACCGTGTATCAGAAAACCGGACTTGTCAAGTATGACGCTTTCCGGGAGATGAGCGGAAAACTGAGCTATGCGCTGGCACTGCTCGACAAAAATAATAATGGTATCCTGATCAATTCCATGTACAGCCGGGAAGGCTGCTATGCCTATGTGAAGGAGATCATCAAGGGCGAATCCTACATCAATATGTCGGAGGAAGAGCAGGAAGCCTTAAATATTGCCATGGGCAAGGATATTATGCCGTAAGGTTTTTCTTTGAAAGCCTTGCATTTTACGGAAATAGCGGATATTATAGAATACAGTCTTTTCAGGCCGAGGAGGAAATGATGTTAGATTTAAAATTTGTCAGAGAAAATCCGGATATTGTCAAGCAGAATATCAAGAATAAGTTTCAGGATGAGAAGCTGCCGCTGGTGGACGAGGTGATCGATCTCGACGCGCAGAGAAGGGCGGCGCAGCAGGAGGCGGATCGTCTTCGCGCGGAGAAAAATAAGATTTCCAAGCAGATCGGTGCGCTGATGGCGCAGGGGAAAAAAGAAGAGGCCGAGGAGGCGAAGAAGAAAGTCGCCGCGGACGCTGCGCGCCTCGAAGAGCTCTCCGTGCTGGAGAAGGAGCTCGGCGAGAAGGTCACGAAGATCATGATGGTCATTCCGAATATCATTGATCCGAGTGTGCCGATCGGAAAGGATGACTCCGAGAATGTCGAGGTGCAGAGATACGGCGAGCCGATCGTGCCGGACTTCGAGATTCCTTATCATACGGAGATCATGGAGCGCTTCCATGGTATTGATCTCGATGCGGCGCACAAAGTTGCCGGTAATGGTTTCTATTACCTGATGGGAGATATCGCGCGGCTGCATTCGGCGGTGATCGCTTACGCGCGTGATTTTATGATTAACCGCGGCTTCACCTACTGTGTGCCGCCCTTCATGATTCGCAGCAATGTGGTGACCGGTGTCATGAGCTTTGCCGAGATGGACGCGATGATGTACAAGATCGAGGGAGAGGATCTGTATCTGATCGGAACCAGCGAGCACTCCATGATCGGTAAATTCATTGACACAATCATTCCGGAGGCGGAGCTTCCTTATACACTGACGAGCTATTCCCCCTGCTTCCGCAAGGAAAAGGGTGCGCACGGCATTGAGGAGCGCGGTGTCTATCGTATCCACCAGTTTGAAAAGCAGGAAATGATTGTGGTGTGCAAACCAGAGGAGAGTCCGATGTGGTTTGACAGGCTGTGGCAGAATACTGTCGATCTGTTCCGTTCCATGGATATTCCGGTCCGCACGCTCGAGTGCTGCTCCGGCGATCTCGCCGATCTGAAGGTGAAATCTGTGGACGTCGAGGCCTGGTCTCCGCGTCAGAAGAAATATTTTGAGGTCGGAAGCTGCTCGAACCTGAGCGATGCGCAGGCCAGAAGACTGAAAATCCGCGTGGACGGGGAAAATGGGAAATACTTTGCTCATACATTAAATAATACGGTGGTGGCTCCGCCCCGCATGTTGATTGCATTTCTGGAAAATAATCTGCAGGCGGACGGAAGCGTTCGGATTCCGGAGGTGCTGCGTCCCTACATGGGCGGCATGACCGAAATCAGATAGGAGGATTCTCTTGCATCAGTATCTAAGGGCAGTTGGTTTCAGTAAAATCAGCAAAAGAGAAGAGTTCGACGCACTCGCCGAATTTGTCTCGGACTGCTATCAGTCTGAGGAGACGACTGTGACAGCGGATGGAGAGGAATTTTCGGAGAGAAAGAAAGAATTCGCCGAGCGGATGGGGCTCCTGGCCCGCGGCGAATATGATGAAAATGATAAGTACCATATGGATTACTGTATTCCGTACTTTACCGGAACGGCGGAGCGCTTTTATGAGGATATGGTGATTGAGCGTCAGGCAGAGAAGGAAGCCTATTCGGGTATCTGTGACGACATGAACCTTGGCGTCTCGCTGATCTTCTATGTCCAGAATGTGGCGGAGTATCTGAATAAGGTGCGTTACGGTCTGTCGGACAGCTTTTCCGCGACGCTTACGTTGTCCGGTCTGTCGGTGGAAGGAAAAATTCTGATGCCCGTCTATCAGAAGACGCCGGTCGTGTCGGAAATCCGATCCAACCAGGAGCGGACGAAAATGATACAGGCTGCGATGGACGGAGACGAGGATGCAATCGAAAATCTGACGCTGGAGGATATGGACACTTACTCCATGATCTCGCGCAGGATCGAGAAGGAGGACGTATTTTCCATCGTGACGACACATTTCATGCCCTGCGGTGTGGAGTGTGATCACTACAACGTGATGGGCGAGATCATGAATGTCGACCTGAAGGAAAATGAGAACACGGGCGAAAAGGTCTACGTCATGACGATCGAGTCCAACGGAATCATTCTGGATATCTGCATCAACCAGGAAGATCTGATGGGAGAACCTGCCCCGGGCCGCCGCTTCCGCGGAATAATTTGGCTGCAGGGACTTGTGCATTTTGAAGAAAAATGGTAAGATAGGATGTGGCTTCGAGAGGAGCCACATTCCGTATGTCGCTATAGCTCAGCTGGATAGAGCGACCGCCTCCTAAGCGGTAGGCCGGAGGTTCAAATCCTCTTAGCGACGTGATTGAAGGGCTGGAAACGCAAGGTTTTCAGCCTTTTTGGTACAATAAAATACTGGACAAAAGCCGTTTTGATTGATATACTGAATTCAAATTCAGTGAATCCGAATTCAGCAAAGGAGGCACCCTATGTTTATTGGTCGTGAGAATGAGCTTGCCATAATACAGGAGATACTGGATCAACCAGGAGGCAGCATGATGATCTATGGTAAGCGCAAGATCGGCAAAACAACTTTGCTTACTCACGCGCTGAAAGGTCACTCGGATAAGACCGTGTATTATGAATGCCTGAGAGCGCCGATGAAGGATAACATTGAGGGTTTTGTGTCAGTGCTTGTGCGTATGAAGCTGCTGCCTGTTGCCATATCATTCAACAGCTTTATGGATGTGTTCCTTTATCTGAATACACTGCCTGAGACGTTGAACATTATCATTGACGAGTATCCATATCTTAAGCAGTTCACAGAGTCGGAGACCGTGGATTCCCTGTTTCAGAATATCATTGATAACAGTCTTGCCAACATTCGACTGTTTATCTCCGGTTCCCATGTGGGAATGATGAAGGACCTGTTGGAAGAGAAAAATGCGCTCTATGGCAGGTTCACGACCGTCATTTGTCTGAAGGAGCTGGATTACAGGACCGTCTCGGCATTCTATCCAGGGAAAACTCCATATGACAAGGTTGGAATGTATGCAGTTTTTGGGGGTTCTCCGTATATCAATGAGCTGCTGATGCCTTCCGCGTCCCTGAAAGAGAATGTGATACGCACGATCCTTAATCCATCCAGCGCTGTCTATCATTACGCTGATAATCTGCTGCTGTCCGATCTCTCGGTTAGCAGTAATATGGAGCGTATCCTGTTCGCTATTGCGAACGGCAAAAAGAGATACACAGAGATTGAAGAAAAGCTGAATATGACATCAAACGGACTGCTCAGTAAGCAGATGAAAACACTGCTCAATATGGAGCTGGTATCCAGGGTCGTACCTATTAATAAGCCTAATGATCATCGAAAGGCAAGATATGAAATCACTGACAACCTGCTGCGCTTCTTCTATACCTATGTTTACAGTAATAAAAGTGCGCTGCAGATGTTAGGGGCAGAAGCTTTCTTTGAGGAGTATATAGAGCCGTCCCTGGTGACCTTTATTTCCCATCGGTTTGAGGATGTTTGCCGTACTTATTTTTCCAGACAGGTCCAGAGTCGGAAATTAAAGGGTGTATTGAATATTGGCACTTATTATTACGATGATTCCGCTACCAGAACCCATGGCGAGTTTGATGTGGTTTTGCAAAGGAAGGATGTTTTTGATATTTACGAAGTCAAATATCTTGCGGCGCCTATGACACAAAAGCAGATACAGGAGGAGGTTCGGCAGGTCGCCTCGATTAAGGGCATCAAGGTCGGTGAGATCGGCTTTATTTCCATCAACGGTTTCGAGTTGGATAATGATGAGTATGTCTGCCTGGATGGTGCGTCGCTATATCAGTGAAGATAATGTAAGGTAATGATGGTCAGGTGTTTCTGCCCTGATACTGGATAGTAACGACTGTGACAACCTTCTTTTTTTCATCAATCCGGAAGATGGCGAGATAATTGTCGATCAAAAGCTGACGATAACCCTTTCCGGCATAGCGGCCTTCCTGCCGCTCCTGATGCGCCTGGGGAAGTGTATCGAGATCCAATATGGCGGCTTTAATTCTGTCGGTCTGGCCTTCGGCATTTTCCGGAGAAAGCTTCGCCAGGGCAATGTATTCGTAAATCTGATCCAGCTCGCGGATTGCCCGCGGATTGATCTTTACCCGATACTTATCCAAAGTGTTTTCTCTCCAATTTTGCAAAGACGGTTTCGGCATCTACCGCCTCAGCGCCGTTTTCGACTTCCAGTTCCGATTCATAGATGGCCTGATCAATGCGGTTCACCCTGGCAAAGCGGTCATATAATTCAGAACTCATGATAACGAGATCGCTGTATCCATTTTTTGTGATAAAAATCGGCTCCTGCTCTTTGTGCGCAAGCTCTGAAAGCTCACTGGTTTTCCTTAATTCCTTAATCGGCATGATAAGAGGCATTGTGTTCACTCCTTTCTGTGTGCTCAATTATATCATAATTATGCCATCACAACAATGGAAAAAATCATGATTGGCAGAAATTCATTTGAGAAATGGAATTTTACTGCTTTGCAGGAGATCAATCCGGAGATCGTGGCGTGGCTCTACTGCCCGGACACGGTGATTTACGGCCACCATATGGCAAGCGGAAGGATGTTCGCCAGCCTTGTCCGGTATGCGAAGCAGGCGTATTATGAGGAGCATCCGATCATGTATCTGAGCGTGGAGGGGCAGACGTATCTTCTGGAACTCTTCGCGGGGTACACCACAACGGAGGATCAGATCGTCACCCTGTCGACCCGTGCGTACTCCTTTGAGAATGTGCGCTATGTGGTGCATGGGAGACTCGTGGAACTGGATGAGGCGTCAGAGTGACGCGAGAGGGCGGCGGAAAGCCGCCCTTACATAGAGGAAAGAGCTTGTGATTCATGGGTATAGAAGTTATAATTCAGGGAGGAGCACGGGAAGATATGAGAGTTTTAATGCTTGGAAACAGCTATAAATTTTAGCAGCGTAAAACTGCACCAGCTTGGTGCACAAATTTCACTTTATCAGTGAGGTCAGGTATGAATAAAGAATATAATTTAGAGAGGTTTGTTAAAGCCCAGAAAAATAGCTATGAGACAGCATTATCAGAGATCCGGAACGGAAGAAAGAGAAGCCACTGGATGTGGTATATTTTCCCCCAGATCATTGGCCTTGGAAGGAGCGAGATTGCCGTCTATTATTCTATTGCGAACGAAGGGGAGGCCAGGGCATATATGCAGAACGATTTGCTCAGGAATCGTCTGGTGGAGATCAGTAACGCACTGTTGGAGATCGAATCATCTGATCCAGAACGTGTGATGGGCTTTCCGGATAATTTAAAGCTGCAGTCCTGCATGACATTATTTGCGGAAGTTGCGCCGGAGGAAGAAGTGTTTCAGAAGGTGCTGGACAAATATTTTGGTGGAGAGAAAGACAGGCATACTTTACAGATATTGGGAGGTTGAGGGAGCAGGTATGAAGAAAATACCGACATTATTTGATCGTCAATTTATAGATCATAAGGTTGTAAAGGTTTTACCAACAGTGACAGAAGGCCTGGAATGGGTACTCGAGGGAGAAGGAACGGCTACTGTGAAGTGGGATGGTTCCTGCTGCGCAGTGATTGACGGAGAATTTTATAAGCGTTATGACGCAAAGCGTGGAAAGAAAATTCCGGAAGGGGCCATTTTATGCGAAGAAAATCCAGATCCGGTGACTGGCCACCTGCCATGTTGGGTGAAATGTGACAGAGAGAATCCGGCTGACAAATGGTTTTATGCGGCGTATGAGAATTACAGGAAAACAACGGCGGTGGTTGCAGATGGTACTTACGAAGCGGTAGGTCCTCATTTTCAGTCCAATCCGTATGGCCTGGAAGCGGATACTCTGATTCCCCATGGAAAGGATATCATAGAGTTAGACAGAAGCTATGAAGGGATACGGGATTATCTGGAGTCTCACTGGATCGAAGGAATTGTTTTCTGGAAGGATGGGGAACCCATGTGTAAGATCAAGAGAAAGGATTTCGGCTTCAAATGGAAGTAAATAAGGCTGTGTCGGAAATCACATCAGGCAATTTCTGAACGAAGTGAGGAGATCGTTGGAACAGTTGGTAGTGTCAAGTAATCTATGAAAA
>MSHD01000028.1 GCA_001941045.1 Lachnospiraceae bacterium Zagget2 | reverse complement strand
CTGCCAGGATATCTTTGGCTGGATCATTTAAGTTGGTGGCGACAGCATAATAACCATCATATTTTTCTTCCTCGGCGATCTTATCCTCGTCAAGCTGATATTCAACCGTTGCCTTCTCGCCGGATTTTGTTTTGGCGACTCTTTTCATAAATCTCTTCACGTCATTGGGTCCTTTTTTGATCTCTTCCGGGTCTTTTGCCGCCAGAAGCTTTTTTGCACGGTCTACCTGATGTTCACGGACAGTGCGCTGGTATTCCATCATTTTTCGGGAAAACGTTATGATGACTCTTTGCTTCAATAGCCCGGTAGCCTTCACACGCTTTACCCTGCCATCCTTCAATACTTTTTCCTCGTATAATCCAAGGTCAAGCGCTTTATCTGCATCAATCACCTTATATGCAAAATCATTATACAGCTTTATATTTTCGGGCTGATGCCGGTCGAATTCTTTCATGGTGCTGATTGTTACCGGGGCATCATTGGAAAGCAGGCGATAATCATAATCATTAAATACAGCCTGTTTGAGTGTGTCGCTCAGTTTTTTGATTGACTGCGTGACAATAAAGGCCCTTCCTCCCATACTGTTGAATTTACGGATGTTATAGGAACCCAGTCCGGCATCAGCACAGTAAATGAACTTAGCGCCGTCAAGCATCTTAAGAACTTCTTTTTCTAATGGGACAGCGGTGATCTGTTCACTCGTATTGCCAGGATGCAGGCACATTGTGATGGGGATCCCCCTGCTGTCCATGAAGAGCCCCATTTCCACGATCGGGTTTGGACGATGCTCTTTGCTGACGCCGTATTTTCGCAGACCGCTGATTATTTCACCCGTGACCTCGTCTACAACATCTTCATCTGGCTGTTCGCTTTCAAAATAGAAATTTGTACAGTCATAATAGAGGACAGAAGTGTCCCTCTTAACGACGGAATTGCTGTTACGGTAAAGCCAGGCCAGGTAATCATCATAATTGTCTTCCAGGATATCCATGAAACGGAGAATATGTTGGTAATCGAAATCCGGCTGCTCGTAATACGTGCCCAGGTGGTTCCAGGTGTCCAACTTTGATGCAGGGTCAAGGATTCTCGCATAAGTGAGGAAACGGGAAATCGTATAACAGTCAAATGTGATTTTCCGGCCTTCGGTCTTTTGCTGGAAAAACTCCTTAAGTTTCAGGTGCTTCATAATGTCCTGCAGGAAAAAGTAGCCGATATTTAAGCAAGTGGAAGCAGAGGCCTCATTATCGGTAGCTTTGACCCTTTCATTAAAATCTGCGGTAAGGGTATAAGTGACCCGGCCAACGCGGTATTCTTCATTCATTTTTCGGATTTCTTCTCTTACGTAAGCTTCCGGATCATCGGTGATTTTCAGCAGTTCTGAATGCTTGCCGAAATTTTTAACATTTCTTGTTGTAGTTTTCTTACCGTTCCGGATACCCTGCTGGGCGTAATAAGTAGGATCTTTAAGCCGCTTATCGTAATAGAGTTTCATAGTGCATCACCTCGTACCTATTATACCATAAACATACAGCACATACAACTATTAATTTCAAAAATTTGACAAAAAAATAAGCCTAAATCAAGGCTTTGTGACGATTTGCGTTCAGTTTAACTGTCGAAGACCCGGGAACTCTCGGATTCGCCGCCTCGTCCAGCACCCGTTCATTAAATTTCAGCCAGTATAATTCCCGGTTCATCATATAGTGTACCGTATTTTTCTCCGTCTTTTTCATATCCGTACCTGTCTCTCTCCCGTCCAGACCGCTTCTCAGATTTTCGAGCCGTGCGATCGTCCATTGAAGTATTTTCGCAACGCTGAAGTGAAAAGTTTATTTCCACTTTGAAAAAAAGGCC
>MSHD01000027.1 GCA_001941045.1 Lachnospiraceae bacterium Zagget2 | reverse complement strand
ATGTCGGCATTAATAGAGTATGTAAGTTTCTTGGGGTAACGAATCCTACCCTTTCTTTCCGCGCTGGCTGGCTCACTTTCATCTACAAACCCGACTTTTGCCAATTTCCATACTAATTCAAAAGCAACTATTAGAGCTTCCATTTGAGATTTGAAAAGCTGGTTATTATTAAACTGGCTCACGAGATCATCTCTGGTGATTCCGTCTTCTTCACAAATATCTGCTAAATAATCAACAACCCACTGTTCAAGCTGGTCAGAAAGGACCGTCTCATCCCCCTGTTGCTTTGAATACTCCAGTTCCGCTGGATGATCTGCACACTCCCATAGCAAAATCGCCAAAGCAAGAGTGCTTTTTACATGAGGGAGCGAGGACTTTATTCCCAACTTCAAATCCATTTCATCATACGCAAGTACGTTATCAGGTCTGTTCATTTTCTGCATCCTCCTTGATATCGTTCATAATAACTTCGGCTACTGCAGCAGCCAACAAAGGTGGGATTGCATTTCCTACTTGTTTCATTTGAGAACCCTTATTCCCTATAAATCGAAAACTATCTGGAAATGACTGTATCCTCGCTGCTTCCCTTACCGTGATAGCCCGGTTAAGAAACGGATGCGTAAATTTTCCAGACGAAGGCGTATCAAATCTCGTAGTTATTGTCACAGAGATTTCATCCTTTCGCATTCTTGCCCATGTACCGCTATAAATTGATTTTGTCAGATGCTCCTCTGGCAAAACTTCTCTCCCAGCATTTGGAGGAATCATCGCCAGACGCTCCAACGCAATGGCAGAATGCTTCGTTGCAACATGATTATACAATTTGGGACTATTGCTGCGCAGACGTTCTTGATACTCGCTTTGTGGTTCAAAGCGATATTCCTGTTCTTCGCAACCCTCTCCTGATTCCAAATACGCCAAATCACTAATGGCATCCCATATTGTAACAGATGTGTTTTTTGCTTTCGGAAGTTCCAGTGCAGTTGCGCCATTTTTCCCAATTATGACAGCTCTTCTTCTGTTTTGCGGTACGCCGTAATCCGACGCATTAAGCACTCCCATTTTAAGCTGATAGCCCATTGAGTTAAACAGTTCTTCTATCTCCTTACGAAAGTATCCGCCCTCCGCAGTCAGCAAATTAGGGACGTTCTCCATCAGGAAATACCTTGGTTTTACTAATTCAACCACTTTAATATAGTATTTAAATAGAAAATTCCGTTCATCGTGAATAGTTTTTCTCTGCCCCTTTTGCGAAAAGCCTTGACAGGGAGGACCCCCAATCACGACATCGATTTTCCCTGCATAGGCACCAAATACTTTCTCCAAGTCAAGCGAAGTAATATCTCCGACAATCATCTTCGTGTTTTTGTGGTTCGCTTCATACGCTGTTGCGATTGACAAATCATATTCATTGGCAAGAACTACATCAAAGCCGCAACTTTCAAATCCAAGAGACAAACCTCCTACTCCCGCAAAAAGGTCTATTACCTTTGGTTTCATTCTCATGCCTCCTGAATTCTTTTTTGTGCTATCTTAAAATATTCTTCGTCCAACTCAATTCCTATGAAGTTTCGGTCGGTACGTTTAGAAACAACACCCGTGGTGCCGCTCCCCATAAAAGGGTCAAGGACACACTCGTTGGGATTTGACAAAATCTCAACAAAATGTTGTATAAGACTCTCCGGTTTTGCGTCGGATGCTTTCCATATTTCCTTTCACCGTTCGGTGTGACAGCAGTTTCAATAAAATCATGAAACATTGCACCACCGTTATTGAAGATCCCCGTTCTTTTCTTATATGTAAAATAAATCCAGGCTTCAGTAGAATTAACAAAATGTAAATTCATATTTCTGGGCATCGGATTTGTTTTGTGCCAAATTCCAGTGGTCTTGTAATAAAAACCATGTTTTTCAGCAAGCCGAATTATTGTTTCCACTTTGATGATAGCCATAAAAACTATCATTGTTCCACCCTTTTTTATGACTCTTGCGGATTCTTTAAAAAACGCATCCATAGATTCAGCCCACTCGTCAAATTCCATATCATCCCAACCCGCAGAGCCGAAAAAATTCTCACGCATTTTTTTCAGGTTGGTGTCTCTTTTTTTCATGAAATTGCCAAGATTGTACGGCGGGTCAGTAACAATCAAATCAACAGACTCAGCTTCTATTTGCTGCATAGCAGCAATACAATCTTGGTTATATAATGTTATATCAGCCATAATAACAGCCCTTTCGATAACAGGATTTTATTATTTTGCACTCTTCCCGCTGTTCACCCACTCATCAAGCTCAGACTTCTTGAATTTCCACAAACGGCCAATCTGATGGGCAGGAAGGTCTGTCTTTTGCTTTATCCACTTTCGTAGAGTTACCGGCTTGATATTCAAGTATTCGGCTGCATCCTCAAGGCCAATGTAGTTATCATCCGTTCTCCCGCTCATTGCGATCACCTCTCAAGTCGTCAAAAGACATAGTCATACAGATATAAGCATAGCACAACCATCAATTTCTTTCAAGCCCTTTTGTGATATTTATTGATATTTAGTGATACCATTTTTTCTATTTTTTCGGAAAGAGATTCAGACCATTCCTCCCTGAATAACACCTATCTCCACTGGCTATGGTCGCATTTAAATTTACGCTCTACACCCCTCAAACGATAACCTTTACACTTTAACGATAGCCCTACTCTGAAACGATAGTTTTTTTATCGTTACAGAGTGCCACGAGAAAACCGAGCAGTTTGCGCTTTGGAGTTCGCTTTTATCATGTAGCCGAAGCCCCGAAAATAAAGAAACCGCCCAGAAACGGCGGTTTTACGGCACTTTTATTATCGTGTTTTTGTATCAATCTGGTTATGGTTTTGTCGAGGTATATGTAGACGGTGTACATGAGGGAACTATTGAGCATGGCACTACCGAAACATTTCCATTGGTCTTAACAAAAGGTGTTTATGAGCTTCGGTTTGAAAAGGAAGATGACGACGGAGTGACTGGAAGCGTAGAAATTGAGGTTCAAGAAGATGAGGAATTTAAGTACAGGATTTCCTGTACAAGCTCAGGAATTAAAGTCAAGGCTATCGCTGATGAGGTAAGTTCCGGGGATGAAGAAAGTACATCCTCAGAAGTCGAGCAGGATAGTATGCTCACTGAATCTGAGGAAACGGAATCGACCAGTGATGAAACGGTAGATACAACAAACACAGTTTCATATTCGACGAATACGAAAGACACCGTCAAGGATGGAAATGCTGGAGTTTATGCTTACATGGATGATGTCGGTTCATATGACATATATTGGATCATCGACTTTGATGAAGGATGTGTATATCGATTTACATACCGTACAGAAGATTCAATTTGCGACAGAATTCAGATAGATTCCGGAGATTTAAATTCGGTGTTGATCATTACATATCACGATGGCGGTGACACTTGGTCACGTGGGCTTCACTTTAAATACAAAAACCAACCTGATACGTTGGTCATGCAGGAGGAAGGCGGCGCAGAATATGAATATTATACGACAAATTTAGATTAGGCGCTGTCGATACGAGATGAAAAGACAATCTTTGATTATTGATCTTTCTCAGCAAGAAACAAATGAAAACATTTGATTGCGATTGCAAACATTTTGCACTATCATGAAATTGAAAATTAAGAAGGTGCGGACAGTGGCAAGCTCATTAGTTCAATTCCGTACAGAGGAAAGTGTCCGAATTAAGGCATCCAATATTTGCGAGAAACTTGGAATTGATTTGCCGACCTATATGCGGATGTGCATTTCAAGACTTATTCAGGAAAATGGCATACCGTTCAGCATGAAATTGGATGATAACAGCGACTTCAGGGCGTTAGAAGCGATGAGGGCAGCCAGTCGTATTGCAGAAGAGAATGGGATTTCGAATATGACACTTGATGAAATAAATGCCGAAATTGCTGAAGTAAGGAAACGGGCATTATGAATCGGAGTAAATGACACAAATCAATGAGGATGTGAAGAATGTATCGAAAGACATGTCAGGAAACATCGAACGTTTCTTGACATGTCTTTGGCAAACGCACTGAAAGAAGAATGCGTAAAACGAAAGAGTAAAACACAACATGCGCACTTTTGCTTTCCCCTTTTAAGCATTCAGAACGCTTTCAATGATATTTGTGAACTGGGACAGAGATGAATGGCGATCAGTCAAGGCCTCCTGAAGTGAGCGATTTCCATAGACGCTTTGTACTTGGTCGAACGTCCAGACATCTCCCAGTTCTTCCATAGTTTTTATAAAGGTGTTTACTTCAGCAGCAGTCATATTCTTTATACCTCCTCGTATTCTTTGGAACTTTATTGTACTATCTGAGCGAGAACGTTGACAAGCAACTGATGGCTGTTTATATTTCCGCTTAGCCTGAGAAGTCTCAACGCCTACGATTTCGTCCGCTTTTAGAATTGTTAACAGGGTAAGGCAGAGAATAGACGTCAGGGTTGTATAGTTCAAGTTTGCTCAAAAAGTTCCAGATAGCAATCAGGAGCATTTTGCAGATATCGTCCTTATCTTTATAGAAAGGGCTCGCTAAAGGAGGCAGATGAATTGGAAGACTATACGAAGGAATTTGTAGCTTACAGCAGGAAACTTTTAAGGAGTCTTAAATTGCTTGGAGAGCTGTTAGAGAATGGCGACTATGATAAAGCAAAGATAGCGCTCGAAGAGTTGATTGAGGACACGCAGAAGGACATTGAAACGTAGCAAGTAAACATTTTATCTGAAAGGAACCTGTAATTGAAAGATTGCATGCAATCACGCTTGATTATCTTTTTGATTACCTATTGATTACGGGCGTAAAAAAAGCCTTGAAATCAAGGCTTTTTCGATGGAGCATACGGGATTCGAACCCGTGACCTCCACACTGCCAGTGTGGCGCGCTCCCAGCTGCGCTAATGCCCCATGGCTAAGAGTATAGCATGATTTTTCGCTAAAAGCAATCAGAAAATCTTATGAAAAATTCACGAAATTTTTATAATCTGTGAAAATATGTTTGGTTTTTTCGTTCATTGACAAATTTAACCTGAAAATCTAAAATATAGACCATAGCGAAGGCGCTGGATTGTATCCGGCGCCTTTTCTTTTTCCATCTTTCAGATGGAGGGCCCAAAAAAGAAATCGCTTGGCTTTATGAAGAATTGAGGAGGAAAATGTTATGACAGAAGAAATCTTAAGCGCGGTTAACGGACAGGTTTTCAGCGTCTGGTTTTTGATTGGCGCAGCCCTTGTTTTCTGGATGCAGGCAGGTTTTGCGATGGTGGAGGCAGGCTTCACCCGCGCAAAGAATACCGGTAATATCCTGATGAAGAACCTGATGGATTTCTGCATCGGCACGATCATGTTCATTCTGATCGGCTTCGGCCTGCTGCTCGGTGAAGATATGATGGGATTCATCGGCAAGCCGGGCTTTGACATCTTTACGGCTTATGTGGACTTTGACTGGTCCAACTTCGTGTTCAACCTGGTTTTCTGTGCGACGACCGCGACGATCGTCTCGGGAGCCATGGCAGAGCGGACAAAGTTCTTATCCTACTGCATTTATTCCGCTGTGATCTCCGCACTGATCTACCCGATCGAGGCGCACTGGATCTGGGGCGGCGGCTGGCTCGCACAGATTGGCTTCCACGATTTCGCAGGTTCCTGTGCAATTCACATGGTCGGCGGCATCAGCGCGCTGATCGGCGCAAAGCTGCTCGGACCCAGAATCGGAAAATTTGAAAGAGACAAATCCGGCAAGGTCGTGAAGGTCAACGCCTTCCCCGGCCACAACCTGGCGATCGGCTGCCTGGGCTGCTTTATCCTGTGGCTCGGCTGGTACGGCTTCAACGGCGCGGCGGCGACCTCTGTGGAGCAGCTCGGCTCGATTTTCCTGACCACTACGGTGGCTCCGGCTACGGCGACCGTCGTCTGCATGATCTTCACCTGGCTGAAATACGGCAAGCCCGACGTTTCAATGTGCCTCAATGCTTCCCTCGCGGGTCTGGTGGCGATCACTGCACCCTGTGATGTGACGGACTGCTTCGGCGCACTTGCCATCGGTGCGGTAGCCGGTCTGCTGGTTGTGTTCGGCGTATGGCTGCTTGACAATGTGTTACATATCGACGATCCGGTCGGCGCGGTGGCAGTGCACTGCCTGAACGGTATCTGGGGAACGATCGCGGTTGGCCTTTTCGCAACCACGAGCGCACCGGGGAATGACACGCTGGTCGGCCTGTTCTATGGCGGCGGATTCTCCCTTCTGGGAATTCAGCTTCTCGGCTTTGCGGCGGTGGCTGCCTGGACAGCTGTGACCATCACGATAACCTTCCTGGTCATTAAGGCGATCTTCGGGCTGCGTGTCTCCGAGCAGGAGGAGATCATTGGTCTCGACGCGACCGAGCATGGTCTGCCGTCTGCTTACGCGGGCTTCAGCATCATGGATATCTCGAACACGATGACGATGGAGGTCAACGAGAATACTCTGCTTGGAAGCAACGACTACGTGACAGCTTCCGAGGCACAGAAGGATGCTGCAGTCAAGGTGGTGCAGGCCCCGGTTTCCGCGAACGGCATTTACAAGGTGTCGATTATCGCGCGCCTGTCCCGCTATGATGTCCTGCGAAAGGCGATGAACGATATCGGCGTTACCGGTATGACCGTAACACAGGTTATGGGCTGCGGTGTGCAGAAGGGCGCAGGAGAGCGCTACCGCGGCGTTGAGATCGACGCGACATTGCTGCCGAAGGTGAAGGTCGAAGTGATTGTCGGAAATATCCCGGTCGACACGGTGATCGAGGCCGCCAAGAAGGCGCTCTACACCGGCCATATCGGCGACGGCAAGATCTTCGTCTACAGCGTAGACAAGGTCGTTAAGGTCCGCACGGGCGAGGAAGATCTCGCGGCACTGCAGGATGTAGAATAGGCTTGAACCCCTGCCCGCTTTCTGCTACAATAGTAGCGTCTAAACGATTGGAAAGTGGGTGGACAACCTGGATATTACGGAGACCTTTGGAAAATATATTGAAAAATGGAGCGGCGGCTCGCCTGAGCGGGCACGCCGCCTTCTTACTTTTGGCTGGAGCGCGCAGAATCTGAAATTTCGTTATCAGCCGGATAAAAGACTGTACCCGGCGGATCAGTACCTGGCGCAGCTTATGATGAACACGATGCTCGCACCGCTGAAGGACCCGGAGAATTCCGTCATGATCAGCGTTTTCACGCCCTGCGAGCTGCTGCACGAGGCCGGCCTTCATCCCTACAATGTGGAGGCCTTTTCCTGCTATATTTCCGCCTCGCGCGCGGAGCGGCTGTTTCTGCAGAATGCGGAGGACAGCGGTATCTCCGAGACGCTCTGCAGTTATCATAAGACCTTTATCGGCGCGGCTAAGACCGGGCTCCTCCCGAAGCCGCGCTGCATCGTCTATACCAATCTTGCCTGCGATGCGAACCTGCTGACCTTCCGCCATCTGGCGGAGTTTTATCAGGTTCCTTCCTTCGTGATCGATGTTCCCACAAAACAGAACCGGGAAAATGTAATCTATGTGGCGGATCAGCTTCGCCATATGAAGACCTTTGTCGAAAAGCATACAGGGAAGCACATTTCCGAGGACGCGCTGCGGGAGAGAGTGGCACGCAGCAGACGGACGCTCGACCTTCTCGACCGCTATCAGTCAGAGCGCGCGGATAAATATGTGCCTTCTGATCTCGTCACGCCTCTCTACGGCGGTATGACGAGCCTCGTGCTGCTCGGCACGAAGGAGGAGGAGCGTTATGTACAGATGCTCCTGAAAGATCTGGAGAGTGCGCCGCCCGCAAAAGGGACGCGCATCTACTGGATGCATACCATTCCTTTCTGGTCACAGGCTGTGCGCGACGCGCTTTCTCTAAAGGAAAATGTGCAGATCGTGGGCTGCGAGTTTGCGCAGACTTTCGATATTACACAACATGCGGAAGACCCCTATGAGGATATGGAGATGCGGCTTGTCTACCATGCCTTAAGCGGGGACAATTCGCGTCGGATCGAGATGGGACTGAAGCATGCCAGGCAGGCGGATGCGGACGGCGTCGTCTGGTTCAATCACTGGGGCTGTAAGCACACGCTCGGCGGATCGAGGCTCGCGAAGAAGAGATTCGAGGAGAATGGCCTGCCGCTTCTGATTCTGGACGGGGACGGCTGCGACCGCAGCCATGGCGGAGAGGGACAGACTGCCACCAGACTGGAAGCCTTTCTCGAGATGCTGGAGGAAAAAGCCGATGAATAAGACTTATTATATCTGTAAATATACGCCGATTGAGCTGCTCGCCGCCTTCGGGGGTGAGTGTGAAAATCTGAATCACATGCCGGAGGGCTTCGAGCGCGCGGAGCAGATCACGCACCCGAACCTCTGCGGCTTTGGCAAGGCGGTACTTGAGCAGGTGCTCGCAGGAGGGATCAAGGAGCTCGTCCTTGTCAACTGCTGTGACACCATCCGGAGCGTCTACGACATTCTGGAAGACACCGGACAGATGGATTTCCTCTATATGATTGACATGCTGCATTTTGATGAGGGCTCATGCAGCCGGGAGCGCGTCGCCGCGCAGCTGAAGGAGCTGGCTGCGGCTTACGGCGCGTACCGCGGGACTTCATTTGATAAGAAAGCTTTTTTCCAGGCTTTTGCGCCGAAAAAGCGCATGAGCGAGCCGCATCTGGCCGTGCTCGGCGCGCGGATGGGAGAGGAGCTCTTCCGTATGACGGAGCGCGCGATGCCGCTGCCGGTCATCAATGAATCCTGTGTGAATAACCGTTCTGTCGGGGCAGGAGAGTTGCCGCGGGAGCTCGATTTCGATGAGCTCATGGACTGGTACGCGGGGGAACTGCTCACCCAGCTGCCCTGCATGCGGATGCTGGACAGCACGGGGCGAAAGCAGCTCTACCAGGATCCTTCGCTACGCGGTATTATCTATCACACCGTCAAATTCTGTGATTTCTACAGCTTTGAGTACGCGGATATCAAAAACCACACGGATGTGCCGCTTCTGAAAATAGAGTCGGACTACACGCTGCAGAGCAGCGGACAACTTCTGACACGGCTGGAGGCTTTTGCCGAGAGCCTGGCGCCTGAGATGGGAGAGAAGAAGGAGAACAATATGGGAAAAGGGTATTTTGCCGGGATTGACAGCGGTTCCACGAGCACGGACGTGGTCATTCTGGATCGAAATCTGGAGATTGTCGCGGAAGTCATCATGCCGACCGGCGCGGGTGCGGCGCTCGGCGCGGAGCGGGCGCTCGAGGAGGCGCTGAAGGAGGTCTCCCTTGCGAGGGAGGACATCGACGCGGTCGTGACGACCGGCTACGGGCGCTCCGCGATCGAGGTCGGAGACCGCAGCATCACGGAGATCACCTGCCATGCAAGGGGTGCGCATTTCCTTGACCCTGACGTGCGTACCGTCATCGATATCGGCGGACAGGACAGCAAAGTCATCCGCCTCGGAGAAGACGGTTCTGTCAAAAATTTTGTCATGAATGATAAATGTGCGGCCGGAACCGGGCGCTTCCTGGAGATGATGGCGCGAACGATGGAGATGAGTCTCGACGAGCTGAGCAAGGTCGGGCTTACTTATAAGGAAGATATCACGATCTCAAGCATGTGTACGGTCTTCGCGGAGTCAGAGATCGTCTCGCTCGTCGCGCAGAATAAGTCGACGGACGATATCGTCCACGGACTCAACAAAGCGGTCGCGGCGAAGACGGCCTCGCTCGTGAAGCGCGTAGGCGGCGAGGAGAAATATATGATGACCGGCGGCGTGGCGCGAAACCGCGGCCTTGTGAAGACGCTCGAGGAGCGCCTCGGCACCAGGCTCGTGATCAGCGAGAAGTCACAGCTCTGCGGCGCGCTGGGGGCGGCTCTTTTTGCGGCGGATATGATGGAGGAATCATCGGATTAACATGGCGCGCAGCAGTCCGGAAGCGCCCTCGTAACAGCGCTTTCCGGCGCCAAGCCCGATGTGCTCGATCGTAAACTGTTCCGGAAGGGTATCGGACGTCCGAATCGCCGCCACAATCGCCGCGCCGGTGGGCGTCACAAACTCGCCGGGCAGGCCGGTGATGTGGAGCTTCAGGTGCTGGGCCGCTGCAATATTGCTGACTGCAGGAACCGGCACGGGCAGTACGCCGTGCTGACAGCGCACGGTGCCGCAGCCCTCGTAGAGCACGGGGACGACGACTTCCTGCACATCCAGGCTGTCAAGGCATACCGCAGCGGACACGATGTCCACGATCGAATCGACCGCACCGACCTCATGAAAATGCACCTCTTCGAGCGTCGTGCCGTGCGCTTTGGCCTCGGCCTCGCCGAGGATCGTGAAGATCCGATTCGCGGTCGCGCGCGCACGGTCTGTGAGCTGCGTATGATCCAGGATGTCCAGAATTTCCACGAGGCCGCGATGCTCATGCGGGTGGTGTTCGTGAGTGTGAACGCTGTGGCTGTGATCAAAGGTATGTTCATGGGTATCAGAATGCTCATGAGACGCGCCGTACAGATATTCCATATCGTGATCATGATTTTCGTGCTCCGCATCGAGAATCACGTCAAAATCGCAGGCGTCGAGACCGGATTTCTTTATCCGGCTGATTTGTATCTCAAAGCCCTGTATAGGCAGGCTCGCAAGCGCCTCCCGCAGCCGCGCCTCATCGGCGCCCAGATCGAGCAGTGCTCCGACTGTCATATCTCCGCTGATGCCGGAGAAACACTCAAGGTATAATGTTTTCATAATATCTCCCATCTTTCATTTTTCATTTATCCGGACGAAGCGCGCATGTTGTGTCAAAGCGAAGCTCGCAGCGTTCTGCAACCGGTACAGAAGAGAAGTAGCGCTCCTCCAGCGGAATCCACAGCTCGCGAAACTGCGCGGCCTTTTCCACGCCGCTGCGCAGAAGAATCCGTTGATATTGTTCCTCGCTGTCCACAGTCAGAAAGATCCGCAGATCGTAATAGCGATAGAGCGTCGGATGACAGGCGTAAGAGCCTTCCACAAGCGTCACTGCGCCCGGCGTTACCGCTATCGCCTCTTTAAAATCCCAGACAGAGCAATCATATGGACGATAGCGAAAAGGCTGCCCCTGCCGAAGCGGCAGCAGCACTTCCGCTAAAAAACGTTCATAATCCACATTTCCGCCCGGTTCCTCCCGACGCTGCGCTGTCCGCTGCTGAGGTCTTAAATAAAAATCATCCATATGAATCAGTTCGCAGGCAAGCTCTTTTTGTAAAAGTCCGGCGAGCGTCGTCTTGCCAGAACCGCAGCGCCCATCGATCGCGACAAGGAGCCTGGCTTTATCCGCCTGCATGGATGAGATCTTCTGTACAATCTTTTCGGTGATCTTTTTCATGAGTGCCGCCCGGCCTCCGTGCGCAGAGATGCTTCCTTATGGAATGGCACGATCTTTGCGCGGTTCAGCGCTACCATGATCGCGGGAATCAGTATAAGCTGCAGGATAATCCCGGGAACCGCATTTAACAGCGCGCCCGCCAGAAACATGCTCCAGGTGAAGGCTCCGCCGCCGGGCAGGATCAGTAGCGTGCGCACGACGCCCCAGACAAGCCGCCCTGTGATCATTGCTGCAATCAGTGAGCGGTAGAGAGCTCTCACACACTGCCAGTGGGAACGTCCATAAAGAAAGCCGGCAACAAGTCCATAGGTCCCGAGCTCAAAGGCCATCGCAACCCCATTCGGGAATAAAACCGGCATGCCAAAGAGTACACCGCGCATAAGCGGAAGGAGAAAGCCGACTGCAAAACCGTATTTCCAGCCCACGATCAGTCCGCAGAGCAGTACCGGTATATGCATTGGCAGAAGCATCTGTCCGATTGCGGGAATCTGCCCGATCAAAAACGGCAGAATCAGCCCGATTGTAAAAAACATCGCGGCAAGCGTCAACTGATTTGTCTTCTTCACTGAATAATCCTCCTGACATTTTCACTTTTCTATCTTAACATAGTGAATCCAATATTTCCACCACAAAAAATCGAACAAATTTTCGATTTTTTCGTTGACAAACATTTGTTCTGGTGTTATGATACAAAAAGAACAGATGTTCGGAACGAATGTTTGGAGAGGAGTGAAGAAAAGTGTACGCAGCGAGGGCAGAGGAACGGGAGTCCATCAGAAAGAGTCGGAGAGACAGGGCGATTCGGCAGCAGAAGCGGGAGAGAAGGCGGATGATTGCCCTGCTGGCAGCCACGCTGGTTCTGATCTTTGCGATCGGCGTCGGATTCGGGACATTGCTGACCCGTGCGCAGGAGCCGACCCCGGAGGAGAATTATAAATATTATACGAGTATAGAGATTGCGAAGGGAGATACCCTTTGGTCGATTGCCGATGAATATATGGATACGGCGCATTACGCCAGCAGGAGCGATTATATCAGCGAGGTCATGTCGCTCAATCATATGGGAAGCAGCAGTATTGTGTCAGGACAGAAGCTGATCGTGCCTTATTACTCAGCAGAACTAAAATAACAGCGGGCTGGTCACAAAGCCCGCCCGCTGTAACAATTCCATATCTATTATCCGCGAAAGCGGTTCAGGCAGGCATACAGTTCCTGTACTCTGGGTTTCGCCAGACCACAGGGTATATAGGAACCGCAAAATGGCTCCCAGCCCTTTCGCTCAAGCAAATCCATGAGTATCTTTGCCGTTTGCTGTACCGTCTTTTTGCCATCCGACAATTGTTCCAGACAGTAACACAAAAGCTGTGCCAGAGCACTTGTCTGTTCGGAATCGGCGAGCTGTTCCACATAACGCAGATCAATGGTTTCTTTATCCAGGGAAAAGGAATCTTTCCCATATGACTTGACTTTCATATGTTCGTGACGCATATCACTCCCTGGCCGGCCGCCGCGCCGCTCCGTACGAACGGCTTTTCGCGAGAATGGTGGGAGAGTGCGGTCACTGCCTGGAATCTGAAAACCAGGAGCCTGTGTACGCGGCGCTTTGTGTTCCGCGCAAAGAGACTTTACCTTATCAGTAATATCAACAGGACGATAGCAGTCCATCTGCAGAATCTTATCCGCAATATAAAAGAAAGCGCCTGAGCTTCCCGCTACCAGGATCGTGGAAATGCCTGCCTTTTCATAAAGATCACGCGCGCGTTCCAGAAACGGCGTGATCGGTTCCTTCTCGCGGCTGATCACCTGCTGCATGAAATCGTCGCGCAGCATGAAATTTGTAGCGGAGGTATCCTCATCAATCAGAAACAGACGGGAACCGGCCTCAATATTTTCAATAACTCCCGCCGCCTGTGAGGTGCTGCCACTGGCATCCGGGGTGGAGAAGGAGTGGGTATCTTTCTTATTCGGCAGATCATTGATGAACATGGAAATGTCCACATTCCGGATCGAGCGGCCGTCCTCAGCCCGCAGCTTTACCGCCGTGTCATCCGTGATGACAAACTCCCGACCATCTCCGGCAATATGATTATAGACGCCGTTCTGCAGTGCTTCAAGAAGCGTTGATTTGCCGTGGTAGCCGCCGCCCACGATCAGTGTGATCCCCTGCGGGATCGCCATACCCGTGATCCTGCCGCGGTGCGGGAGTTGAAAACTCCGTTCCATGGAAGCAGGAGAGACGAAGGGAATACTGTCCTTCATTGGCAGATCAGAGACCCCGCTTTTCCTGGGAAGTACCGCGCCGTTCGCCACAAATGCGACGAGTCGGTTTTCCTTCAGAAACTGTCGAAGAGCAGCCTGATCCTCCGCCAGATGAACTGTGGCTTCTACCTTCTTCGCGTCGAGCTTTCGATAGAAAAAGCTTCCTTCCACGCAGCGCGGCAGAAAGTCAAAGAGAATCCGCTCCAGTTCACCGGCATTGATCGTGCGCCCGAAGGCCGGAAAACCCACATGAAAGCGCGCAATGATACGGTCAGCACGAATCTCGCAGGCGCTGCGCTCCAGTACCTCCTGGCCGCAGCGGGAGATAGAGAGCAAACCGCTTTTCCCGGACCCTTTGGCTTTAAAGTTAAATTCCTCGAACTGTGCAGAAAACCTTCTGGTCAGATAATCCTGCAGCGCAATGCGCGAGCAGTCCTTCTCATAACAGACAGCAGGAAAACCTGCGTTTTTATGCAGAATCTCCACATGAAGCGCCGAGGGAGACGCAAAGGGATCGCCCTGGACATGATCGATCGACAGCATGTAATTTCCAAACTGATAAGCCCCGGCAAGCGACTTGTAGGCCGGATATCCTTTGTGATCTATGGCGCGCAGCGATGTGCGCAGATCAGTTGATGATTTCATATGATAAACATTCCTTTCGTTTCAGCCATTTCTCGTATTTTAACAAGTTTCCTCCTAAAATGCAAACAACCTGGAAAGCTTGCATTATCCTAAGAAGAGTGGTACACTAATATAAATATAACGCGTCGCAAAATGGCAG
>MSHD01000026.1:1972-2663 GCA_001941045.1 Lachnospiraceae bacterium Zagget2 | reverse complement strand
CTTATGTGCATAGGACGGCTCGTGGGCAAACATGGAATGGAGAAAAGCATGATCTAGCAGCTTATAATATTTTTCTGGTTCGTTTCGGAGAACGTCTTCCGAGGCCAAAGGCAGAAGCTCCTCGACATTTTCGTGGTCAAAATTCATTCCACCAGCCGAAAAGGAGATACCTGCTCCCGTGATAGCTACAGTATACCGGCTTTCATCCAAAGACCTTTTTAACTGAACGACTTGCTTGGAAATATCCATCTTCTCCTCCTTTATTTCTCAGCTGTGAGAGAAATTCCGACAAAACTCCCGGTAATTATAGTCCTTCCCCGGACGGCAGAGGACGGCAAACTGAATAGAAGCAAAAAGCTGTCCGCTACCCATTCCGGCAAAGGTAAAATCCTTAATGGCACGGGCAAACAAATCAGAGACTAAGGCCGCATCATTCCCGTACACGCCGCAGCCGAAAGCCCCCAGAATCAGGTGGCGATAGCCCTGGGAGGCTGCCACCAGAAGCATTCCCTGAATGCGCTTGTAGAGCATTCCCTCATACTCCTGCCGACTCATTCCCTCCAGCCCTAGACGCACCATTGGGGCAGCACAGCTCATAATGGAGATAGGGAACGGCTGGACAAGGGCTTCGGACGAGGCGTCCTTGATGACCTCTACGTTGGGAGAGAGCAGCACGCCATCCGACCCCATG
>MSHD01000026.1:0-1826 GCA_001941045.1 Lachnospiraceae bacterium Zagget2 | reverse complement strand
CCAGGATTTTGGGCGCAGGGTCTCCTGAGTTTTTCAGGCACTGATACTGCTTCTGCGCCAGAACAAGAGCATCCTCATTCTCGCAGGCAAAAGCGCAGGAGGCGTTTTGTGGTGTTGCTTCCTCCAGTTTCGCGGCGGCGAGAGATGGCAGTTCCTCCGGCAGAAACGCCCGAACTTCCCGCATCTGCTCCGGTGAAAAAGCAAGCTGCACTTCTTGCCTGTCCATGGAGTAGCCGCCATGTTTCAAAATCGCCAGCGTGTCCTCCAAAATAGCAATGTTCTTTTTCTTACACATTTCCTTCTGCCGTTCCCGCTCCTGAATTTCTTCCTCAGAGAGTCCCTGATACTCACGCGCTCGCATCTGCGCCGCCATTTGTTTGAGTCGCTCTTCTTCAGATAATGCCTGATTGGTATTCTGTTCAGCCATGTTCGCCCCTCCTTGCTTTCAGTTTTTGAAATACATCGTCACATGGTTCCCGGATGTTCAAATCGGCCGCGCTGTCAAACCCGGTGTGTCCCGGATTGATTTGGACAATGATGGCATCTCTGCGCCGATAATTCCAGTAGGCGCTGCCATAATAGCCGTTGGTCCCGATCACAAGAAGCAAATCTGCCTTGGAAATCCAGTCCTGCGCTTTTTGAACGCCTTCCTCCCAAAGCCCAATGTGGCTGTAAAGCTCCCACGGGAGAATCCTTCCTCCGCAGGATTCGCATTTTGGAAGCTCCTCCTGATCCCATATCTCATAACCGTCGTAATGCCGCCCACACTTGGAGCAACGGTTGATTTGAAAACCTCCCTGGATTTCCGCCACGTTTTTGGAACCGGCCATTGTGTGCATACAGTCCTCGTTTGTGGTGATGATCCCGATCAGCTTTCCTTCCTCCTCCAGCTCCCGCAGGGCGTAGTGGCTTGGGCTGGGGTGATATTGGTGCATCGTTTTGACGTAGGAGCGCAAAAAGCGATCGCTCCTAAAGCTTCCCGGCCGAATGGAGCGGGAAAGCTGCCCGTAGGTCACGCCGCCACCGGAAAGCGAGATCCCAGCGCCGGTGATGGCCACCATTGCGTGGCGCTGGTCAATGTAATCGGCTAACTGTTGGATTTTGTCCTCGCTCCGGCCTTTTCTAGAAGCTCTCATCAGGTTCACATCCTATTCTTATTGCAGTCAGTCATTTCCGTGCCGCAGCTTCTTCAGACTTTGAAATACCTCATCGGAGCCCTGGCGAACGTTCAGGTTTGCAACTCCATCGAATCCAGTATGCCCCGGATTGATCTGTACGATGGGCGCACCTCTCCGCCGGTAATTCCAGTAAACATCCCCATAGTTGCCCCGTGTCCCGATGACGAGAATCAAATCCGCTTTGGAAATCCATTCTCTGGCCTTCCTGGCATCCGCATCCCACAGGCCAATGTGGCTGTACAGCGGCCAGGGAAGAATTTCCCCGCCGCAGACCTGGCACCGGGGCAGTTCGTCCTGCTTCCAAATCTCATACCCGTCAGAATGGCGGCCACACTTGGAGCAGCAGTTGACCTGGAGGCTGCCTTGGATTTCAGCCACGTTCTTGGAACCGGCAATTGTGTGCATACAGTCCACGTTTGTGGTGATGATGCCGGTGAGCTTGCCCTCCGCTTCCAGGTCTGCCAGGGCATAATGGGCAAAGCTGGGCTGATAAGAGAACATCGTCTCCAGGTAGGTGGGCAAAAAGGACCCTTCACGGGAGCCTCGTCTGCCTCTGCCGGAGAAAATCATCTGCCCATAAGGGACCCCACCACCGGCGACGGAGAGTCCTGCGCCGGTGGTGGCGATGATGCTGCTGCTTTGGTCAAT
>MSHD01000025.1 GCA_001941045.1 Lachnospiraceae bacterium Zagget2 | reverse complement strand
CTCTCTTAGTAAAATACTTAAAGAATTCGCAGAATACATATTTCCCTCTTTTCCGATATTTTATAAATTATTTTGTGAATACTCTGTATTTGCGTGTGGAGATACCGGATCAACGAATATTATAACTATTTTTTTCTATTGAATTTCAGTGGGAATCCATATCGGAATGCATCTGTATTTCGAGGTCTTTCCGCAAGCTTCGTATGAACGCAAAAAAAAGAGCCGATTGCTCGACTCTGTAAAACGAAGCCCACGACTTAGTCGCTCTTCTGATCATTGAGCGACTAAGTTACACTCTCCTGTATTTTTGGTTCCGGCTATTTGGCTTTATGCCAAAAAGGCTGAAAACCTTACGTTTTCAGCCTTCAATCGCGTCGCTAAGAGGATTTGAACCTCCGGCCTACCGCTTAGGAGAGCCCCTAAAAGGCCCCTCCGACGCACGCCCCAGTCCGAAAGAATCCCTTATTTATCGGCTTTTTTAGCACTTTGCTTCCCCGTTGCTATGTGGAAGTATTTTGCTAATCCGAAGGGATTTTTTCGGTTCTAATTAGCTGTCTATTAGCAAGTCGCCTGAATTAAGGTGGCAGGTACAAAGTTCGATTCGTATCCGCCTATAGTCAAGAATCATAAGCATATTACTGGATGTGAAACCGCATCCATTTTCTAAATTCAGCCACAATCGCTATAAGACACTTTTCATTATACTGACAATTACAATCGAAAGTTGAAAATCTATGTATTTAGTATACCATGAATATTTCCATGTGAACAGTTACAATTTTCTTCTATTCAAAAAATGTAAGAATGCAGTATGTCACGCCCCTTTCTAAACTTGAGGTGCCAATTTGGCACCTCAAGTTTGGCTTTCCTTTGTCAGTTAAAATCTCATACACCAAAATAATAAACGGGCAGGACGTCCCACGCTGTACCGAGCCGCCCCGCCCATATGCTTATAATGATTTGGCCAGTGTCTTTAATAATGTTGCCATCTCCGGATTCTGCAGAAGACGCAGCAACAATTCCTGATCCGACTGTTCTGTCTCCGGTTTATCCGCAGTCGGTTGCGTCGTTTCTTCTTTCTGTGCTGCCTTCCCTGAATAGAAAGCCTCTTCAAAAAGCTGCGCATTGACGCGCCGGTCATCGTCGATAATATGGGAGTAGACATCAGCTACCATCTTAACCTGCGCGTGGCCAGAGTCTCCCTGCACCGCTTTCATATCTCCACCGTTCAGCTTCAGCTTATAAGTAATGCTTGAATGGCGCAAACTATGAAATACCACTGGCGGCAACCCATTATCACTTATAAGTTTCTTAAGCGCCCTGTTAATAATCTGCCCTTCCATCGGTCATCCATTGGCAGAAGCAAACACTAAATTATAATCTATATATTCGTTTCCAAACAGTTCTTTTAATTCTTCCTGATCCGCCTTTCGTTTTACCAGCATTTCTGCCACGGTTTTGGGAAGGAATACTTTTCTGACACTGGTTTTCGTTTTCGGCTCTTTTAAGACAAAGCGTCGAGATATTAGTCAATGGGAATTCATCCTGCCGAAAATTCGGTTCCCAATCTTGCCGCATTTTTGTCATCAACACCGAATCGAAATCGGCATGGTGAATATATTTGGAGGAATCATAGGCCAGTTGAATTTTCTTCATCAAAGCATCTTGATTTTCTACATCCTCTTTAAAAAGAGTAAACTTTTCTTCAGAGATGATATCTAAATGTGCAGAAAGATACTCCTCCTTTGTAATAAACGGGTAACATACCATGTCGAAAACCAGCGGACTGATGTTATACTTTTCCACAATTTTATTGAGAAGTGCAAATCTATATGCCCGCGCCTGCTTTTTAGGCGAACGTTGCGGTTTCTCATATCCTTCGACAACAATGTGGTCGACACCGAGAACATTGATCTTATCACGTAGCCATCCTTTAACTTCTATAATGAGGGCGCCAACATCTTCGATCATGAGGCAGTAATCAAACTCCCGACCGTTTATCTCACGATTGTTATACACAACAATATTCTCCGGCAAATATTCCTTTAATGCCTCCCAAACCTTTGCCTCTCCACGAAAGGAAGGTTTATGGTCTATCATTTTTGCCATTGACTTACTCCCCTCTGTCCACGTTAGTAATCGCACATCTTATTGCACATTGAAACCCATCCCACTCCTGCTCTTCCCTTGTGTCAAACACTGTCTTTTCCTCAATCTTTTCCGCGTAAAATTATGATACTGCTCACTTTTTCAGTATAGCACAGGAAATTCATAAAAACGACAGTTTTCTCCACACTCTGGGCAAATTTCCTGCATTATTTCTGAACCAATTTCCTTACTGCTCGTATCAGCATCTCCAGATCATCCCAGAGAAACAGCCCCATAGCCACCGCCAGCACTACAGTTGCCATCCTGTCCCCCTCTTTTTTCTCCCGCACCCTGTGCATCACATACAGCGCCAGGCTCAACAGTCCGGCGTGGCTTGCCTTTCTCATTGCCATGTTACTGTTGAAACAGATTTCATCCAGTTTTAATTCCAGCTGTTCCTTATCCTCCCATTCTCCATCATCGAAATCACACCCGGTCAAGCAGTATTTCAGACCCTCCATCGCCTTGTCTTCGTCATATCCCATTGCCATGAAGTAATCAACCATCCGTTCTGCCTGTTCATAAGTGATGGACTCCTCCCCCGGCTCCAGCTTCGGATGATAATGATTCAGGATATTTTTGATTCTTCTTTTACAATTTTCTGTCATGTCGTGTGCACCTCCTTTAGCAAAATGATATTTTTCTATATTCTTCATTCCCATTCTCTATCTTGCGGAACAGATAATCCAGATGTCTGGCCTGCTGCCGCCGCTGCCTGCGCCGCGCTGATGCCTGATACTTCCTGTCAATCCGAATCAACTCAAGATTCCCATTTGCTGCTTTCTCCGCTTTCCGAAACTCGTCGTGTTTATATATGTATCTGAACGCGTCAATCAGCGATATCACAGAGCGGATATCCTTCTGTCTGTGATACCGATCTTTCTCCGGATGCTCAAAACTGAATGGTCTGCCTTTATGATTCCGGTGAAAAATCGCGAAGTCCTGCGTATCCGTCCAGTAAACGATTTTCCAGCAGCTCATACTCGTCCTTATATAAAGCGCGCCCGAGATCATTTTGAACTCCAGTTTCTTATACTCACTGTATCTTTGCAGATTGTCCTGCTCTTTCTCCAGTCTGAATTTCATAGTATTACAGCATTTACACGGTCGGTACCCGCATCTTTCCATGTCCTGCCGCGGTTGCCTTAGTCTGTATTCTGGCAAGGTGTATTTTATATAACGGCATCCGGGATAATGATATATTCTTCCATCACTGTACAGGCTGGCAACTCTTGCATTACTCATTTTCATCCTCCGTCACAAAATAAAAAATGGAACCAGAACAGGATTTCCCTTTCTCTGATTCCATTCTCTCACTTTAGCTGTCCCAAAAACAGTTCTCGCAACGCGAACCTGTGTTCACTTGTACTGTTCTGCCAGTCTTCTGACTTCCTCTTTTACCTCATCCACCACAGACTGCGGCCCGGCGATCCTCGCGCCGTTTCCCAGCGCCATAACCCAGTGAATAAACTGATTACTAACCTCTACTTTCACTTTGACACTGAAATGCTCCTCGTCCTCTTTTATGATGGCGATTTCTTTCCCGAAGCGATCAATGACCGCGCCGACCATCCGGTTTTCACAGACGAGCTTTACGACCTCCTCTCTGCCGCCGTACATGCCGAACATTTTGCGCGCGTAGAGCGCCATATCAAATTCTTTGAAGCGATTTCTCCCCTCCCGGCGATCTCGTATACTTTCGATGTGGAGCATCTTGTCAACACGGAAATGTTTGATCATATCATTTTCCGCATCATAAGCGATCAGATAATAATACTCGTCGTCCCAGGAGAGCGCCCAGGGACTGACCTGGTAATAAGCTCCGCCGTGCCGCAACTCCATCTCCTTTTTCACATTCCACTGAAAATACTGAAAACGAATCTGCTTATTTTCCGCAATCGCCTCATGAATGGCGTCCACATTATAATAAATGCTTTCGTTCATAGTCTTGATCCGCTGCGCCACATACACCTGACGCTGTAGCTGGGTGGCCTCATGCTTACTGGCAAGTCCCTCAATCTTTTTGATCAGCTCGTTGGACTTCCTTGCGGTAATGAATTTTGCGGACTGCACGGAATCTACCAGAAGCTTCAGCTCCGCCAGCTCGAACGGACGATTGACGACCCGATAATAGTAGGTGCGCTCCTGCTGCTCTCCGATGATATCCATCCCATACTGGCGCAGACTTTCCATATCGCTGTAGAGGCTTTTTCGCTCCGCCGTAATTCCATAATTGCCCAGCTTCGCTATAATCTCCGCGATATTGATACTGTGCGTCTCGTCCGTTTCCTCCAGCATGATTTTCATCAGGTACAGTATTTTCAGTTTCTGATTAGACCCCTTTGCCATATCGTCACCCCATCTATTTTGTCTGTTTTTCCATCGTTTTCTCATTTGCGAGTCCATGAAATGGTACTCCCAAAACGCACTTTTCCTTAACCTCCACTACCTGGCAAGCAGGGCATAGCGGTTCCGCTATCAGCATTTCAAAATCTTCTGGTTTCTTTCCCAATGCGCGGTCAATCGCCGCGCGGATTTCATCCCTGTTGGAAGGACGCTTCGGATATTCCGTCCGTTTCTGACGCTCCGAGTATGGCTTCGGTGAGATAACTGACTTTCCATGTTCCAGGCAGATTATATATGCGTTGCTACAGTAAAAACATACTTCCCTTTTGTAAAGCGCATAGCCAGTTCATAGCCGATCTGGTTGGCTTATAATGGCATATCCTGAATGTCCAAGCACATCCAAAGCTTTTTGATAGTTCTTTTCTTTTATAAAAATATAATCCGTATTGTAGGTGGATATTGCAAAAATCGAGATGCCTTCGTCTGCCAGAACTGCTGAAATTCTGGATAATATCCCAATCAAGGAAAAGTCCAGAACACCCTGGATACAAAAACCTTTCCATCCATCATCACGCTGGGTTACATTTGACGGGACATCTCTCGTAAGACATACGAGAGAATTTTCCTCCGTCGTTTTCCCTGTAAAATAATATTCTGCGGCTGAATTTACAAGCAAATAATCTTCAACCTTGCATACGGTGAAATCTTCATTCAGCAACTTTAATTCCATACCCTTACCTCAATTTCCGTTTTATTTGATCCTGTTCCCTGGTTTGAAAATCACGAGAATTTCTTTCTCTGAAAGCCAGGCGGTCAGTTCTTTCTTTGCCGAGGCTATCTTGTATGAAGGAATATGGAAATCATCCAGCCAGACCAAGAGCGTCCTTTCCTTTTCTGGTGCAAATTCCGCGATTGCTTCGTATACATTAGCTCCATCCATGATTTTCAGACGCTGGTTATACATAAGCTCCGTGCTGAGTTCAAACATATATCGTGGCATAATACTCACCCACTCTCTGATTCTTGCGCCGACTTTCGATTTTTACGCCGGAGCCAGCTTTTATAATATATCCTGCTCAGAAAACAGGTCCCTCGTCATCCTCATATGGCTCCAGCCGGAAAATCACAGGCCGTACACCATCGCTGCAGCAGGCTATATGCACCAGGTCATGCCCAAACACTTTACCACCGCCGGCAAGCGTCGTTGCCTGTAGGCAGACCGCCTGCCAGGCCATCGCACAAAACCCTTTCGGACATTCGTTTCCAAACGGTCCAGAGGTAATGAACTCATCCCCCTCCTTCATCATTTCACATGGGCCAAAATCAGGAAAGGGTATGTATTCCTTTGCCAGTTCTGGATAAAATTCGCGTTTAAGCACTGTAATCTTACACTTTTTCATAGAAGGTTTCTCCCCGACAAATTGGAAGTTGTCTGCTTGAGGGTCTTTATAGCAGCTACTTTTCACCTTCAAATATTTTACAAAATTCTTCTTCTATTTGTTCGATCGTAGGCATAGAACTCTTATAATCCTCCGGAACGATTCTGGTAAGTTCATATTCAGATATACCAATTGGTACATTTACAACATTTACAGCATACTGTGCCAGCACATTATCTTTGGTCTTGCAAATAAGTAATCCAACCGTCGGTCGTTCCATATTCCCTCTGAGAATTCCATCGACTGCCGATATGTATGTACCTAACTGTCCCATATCCGTCGGCTCAAAATCCCGCGTTTTAACTTCAACAACAACATAACAATGCTCTTGAATATTGTAAAAAAGCATATCCAGAAATTGTTCTGTTTCGCCCACAAGCAATCGGTATTCTCTGCCTACAAATGCAAACCCCTTTCCTAATTCCAATAAGAAATCTTGAATATTGTTCATTAAGGCATCTTTTAATTCCTTCTCATCATAATTTTCTCGCAGTGTTAAAAAATCAAAATTATATGAGTCTTTGGTAATTGCCTTAGCCAGATCACTACCATTAGCGGGTAACAACATTTCAAAATTAGTTATAGCTTTCCCTTGACGTTCATACAAATCAGCACCCAAAAAATTCATCAGGACTGCTCGTGACCAATTATTTTCAATAGTTTTCTCAATATAGAACATGGCTTTTTGCTGATTATCCGAACATTTATTGATTATTTGTACCATGTGACCCCAAGGTATTCGGAAAATTTGTTCATATTGCGAAACAGCTTGTTTCTTAATTTCATTTTCTTTTTCTTCCAATTGCGAAACAAGTTGTTTCGCAATTATCTCATCAGAAAACAAGCGATAAAATTGATTCATATAGAGCAGATTTCTCGGTGAAAAAGACTTTGCATCCGGAAGTAATTTTTTCAAATCCTTACTAATCTGTGAATAAAAATGCGAACCCCAATCATAGGATGATTTTGCTTTTTCCATATCACATCCAAGCGACCAGTAAAATTTCAGCATTTCTTCGTTAACACGCACAGCTGCTTTTATTTGGCAACTTCTATATCTGTCACTTATATTATGAATCCAGTTTTTGTAGTCACTATTGATTTTTATTATTTCATCCATAGAATATCTCCTCTTAATAATTGGCATACAGATAGTATATCATATTGTTACGCCAAATTCCGATTTTTCAACCTTCAAACTCGCAAACGCTTCGCTTTTGCTCGTATCCCTCGCTCCGCTCGGTCAATTCCGATTTGTTTTACATTAGTTCCAGTATGTACAGATAAGCGTCCTAACCACAAAGGAACACTGCTGTCTTCATTTCGTATATTTTCACCGACATACCAAACTTCTCGCCTGTTTGGAAAGATGCTTCTCCGGTCAGGATCTGATCCGTACACTCCATAAGGTCGGGAATGATATCCGGCTTCAGCGGAAGGGATGCATGAGACGGAAAAATTTTATCATATTCTGGCCGGTGCGCCCATACTTTATCCAGACTCTGCAGATAACCGATCAGGTTCCTCATAGGGCCGAAGAGAAAAATTTCGCCGTCCTGTATAGAATCTGCACTGAAAAACACCCGCTGATTTATGTCCAGAAGTGCAATGCTTCCGGGAGTATGGCCAGGTTGTGTGATAACGCGAAGCGGCCTGCTGCCAAGGTCAATGATATCGCCATCCCACACAGGCATCGGCGCCGGATGGGATGCTCCCTGCCAAAAATAATTGACGTATTCAGCCGGATGCATCAGCACTGTATCAAAAGCGTCGTTTCCTGCAATATGATCTGATTGTAAAGTTCTTCCTTGTCCTGAACCACACTATAAGTAGCATTAAATACATTGTGCATTGTATAAATCATCCAGTGTTACAAATCGAATTTCACCGCTTTGTTCTTGCAAGTAACCACAGCGTTGAAATATTTGTGCACCAAGCTGGTGCAGTTTTACGCTGCTGAAATTTACATGATTTTCAAATTCTTTGAACCGGTTACACACACATTTTTTTCATTAGAATCTATTGCCTTCTCATTGAAAGATTGTAATCTTCCATTATTGCCGCCGCAATAATTTCCGCTGCCAGCCTGGAACCTTCCTCATTCGGATGACTTCCATCATCCGCATAAAGATTTCGATATGCACTTTGCTGATAAAACACTGTTCCCACATCCGCAAGCAGCGCATCACCGGCAAGCGCCGCTTCCCGATACGCCTCCTGCAGCCCACGATACATTTCATCGTAATCCAATCCGGACTTCTTCATCTGAACACTGTCCCTTTGGTACGCCCAGGTCAGATAAAAGACTGGTTTCGCCCCTGCCGCGTGTATGATGCACGACCTCCGCACCGGTTAATTCCGCAAGCATCTTTGGCATATCATTTGTGAAAATATAGCTGTTTCCAAGCATTAAAATTCTCATGTTTTTCTGCTCTCCTCTCTGAATTATAACTTCTATACCCATGAATCACAAGCACTTTACTCTATGTAAGGGCGGCTTTCCGCCACCCTCTCGCGTCACTCTGCCTCCTCATCCAGTTCCACGAGTCTCCCATGCGCCTGATGACAGCTCATGAAATCAGCAACATGAAAAATAATGAACTGAAAATACTCTGTCCCGAAAAAGAAGAAAAGGCTGAAAACCTTTCGTTTTCAACCCTTCAATATCTTGGTCGCCGACTTAGTCGCTTTTCTGATCATTGAGCGACCAGGTTACACTCTCCTGTATTTTTGGTTCCGACTATTTGGCTTATCTGGCATCGTCATCGTAACCAGTCCCTGTTCCATAGCAGGATTCAGATAATTTTTCCGAAAAGTTGGTCTGTGAGAAAGACCCAGACGATTCATGAGTTCCGTCGCGGACAGTTTCTCGTCACCTAACGCTGACAGAAGTTTCTCTACTGACGTCAAAGACTTTGTACCTTGAGACAGATCGCTGTTTCCGACAACGGAAGTCTCTTTCAGCGTATCCAGAATAACTTCCAACATCAGTTCCACAAAAGCACAGCTATCGGCATCACGGTCAGACTTTCCCAATGCATCATAATACTCTGGCTGTCTCTCCCTCACCAGATCCTCAATGGGAAGCCAATAGAAAAGCTCATTCCATTTACCCAAAAGGAGACTATGCCACATCCTGCCCATGCGCCCGTTCCCATCTGCGAAGGGATGGATAAATTCAAACTCATAGTGGAAAATCGAACTTTTAATCAACGGATGCATTTCTGCATTCTGATACCAGTTTAGCAAATCCTGTATTTGTGTGGGGACAAACTGTGCCGGAGGCGCCATGTGAACAAGCACTTCGCCGTCAAAAACGCCAACCCCTCCGGAACGAAATGTCCCGTTTTCCGGAATCAGGCCGTTCATCATATGTTTATGCGCCTTAAGTAAATCCTTCATCGAAAAAGGATCGAGAGTCAGCATCATTTCGTAAGATTCATATGCATTTTGCACTTCCCGGATTTCGTTTGGATTCCCCAGTATCCGCTTTCCATCTAATATAGCTGTCACCTGCTCCAATGACAGAGAATTGTGTTCGATTGCCAGCGACGAATGAATCGTACGGATTCTGTTCTCCCGTCTCAGATGTGGATTCAGATTTCCATGGGACAATACCGTAATACGGCCAATCTGCTCACCGATTTCAGCAACCAGATTTGTGATTTTATCTGTCATATGAAATGGTGGTTTGTACTCATCCATATCTGGACTCGCCTCCATCAGTTTTATTGTACCAAAAAGGCCCTACGATGCACGCCCTCGTCCGAAAAAATCCCTTATTTATCGGCTCTGATTAGCTGTCTAATTAGCAGGCCGCCTGAATTAAGGTGGCAGGTACAAAGTTCGATTCGTATCCGCCTATAATCAAGAATCATAAGCATATTACTGGATGTGATACCGCATCCATTTTCTAAATTCAGCCACAATCGCTATAAGACACTTTTCATTATACTGACAATTACAATCGAAAGTTGAAAATCTATGTATTTAGTATACCATGAATATTTCCATGTGAACAGTTACAATTTTCTTCCTCCGTCAACGGTGGAATCTGGTCGGCAAATTCTTTATCTATCGTCAACACTCTTTATCACCTTCATTCCCTTATCGCCGTCCAATGTAAAAGAGAGCCGTCAACCATAAAGGGCAACCGCTCTCCACTCATTTCTATAAATAAACTCTTATTTGTCCTCGACACCCCTGAGTTTACGGGAATGCATTCAGGCGGCTGATCGGGCTATCACTGTCAGGAAAGTACCTGAAGAATGTATATGAAATTTTCAATGTGCCTGCAACCTTTTTATCAGCTGCAAATAAATTGTATCGAACCTCGGCATTCTTCGGGAGGACCTTGTAGGCCACAAAAGGGGAACTTTGTAAGTCCCCTGATACATCTTCATAAACTTGCAAGAATATAATCATTGTCCTGGCTCCCCTTCCTATTCTCATTTGAGCGCAAAAAAGAGCCGATTGCTCGACTCTGTAAAACGAAGTCCCCACCTGGCAGGAGATAACTCTTCATTATTATTTTTTGAAGTCACAATTTGTGACTTCAAAATCTACTCCTCAGTTTCTAACTGCAGACGCTGTAAGATATCCCGAATCACACCATCGTCCTGAAGCAAATTTATGGCGAAACACTTCTTCCCTGCATCCTTGAGTGACGCGCCGATATGATATGCCGTCTTTCCGTCAAGTATCAGGAATCTGTCATGGAATACCTTTGTATATTTCACACGCAAAGAAGGGTACTGCGCGTTGAATGTTTTTATATCCGTATCACTCAAACGTGTCTTCTCATGCGTATAGATAGAGACAGATACCCCTTCATTCTTTTTGCAAAGCAAATTCAATGTGTCCACATCCACATAGCCGTCAATCAGCGTAATTTCTTTGGACGCCTTTTGAATCAAACTGATGAGAAGGCTGAAAGCGTCATAAATCTGTCCATCGAAAAAAACTTTTTGGGCGGATTCTTCATGCTCGGATATGTAATCAAATATTTGTTCCAGCTTTGCATCTGTTTGTTCTTGATATTGGAGTTGGCGTAACTCAACTGTACTAATCCGCTCAAACATCATTGCATTATTAGCAACAAAGCGACGCATTTCCACAAAAGCACGCATAATGCCAATGCTTACATTTACGGCAACCTCGCTATGAAGTACACTTGCAAGCATGGATATGCCCTGCTCAGTGAAAACATAAGGCAAATATCGTCTGCCACCTCGTCCATCCGTATTGTTTTCTGCGTCCATTTTTGAGGTGCCAAATTGGCACCTCAAAACTTGATATTCATCCTCAGATAGCTGAAACATAAAATCTTCTGGAAAACGGTTAATATTTCTTTTTACAGAACGGTTCAAAGCTTTTGTTTCTACCTGATAGAGCATCGCCAGGTCGCTGTCTAACATAACCCGCTGCCCTCTAACAACATAAATCAGGCTGCGAATATCCGCCTGTGCCATATCGACATTAGCAATGTCTGTTTTATCTTTCGTGACAATTTCATTCTTTTCCGTTGCCATTAAACCTCTCTCCTTATGCAACCACCTTGTGTCATTACAGTATATCATAAAGCTACAGATTACAACAATATTCTCAAACCTTTCCCCTGTATTTTGAAAAGTCGTCGAATTATATCGACTTCTGAAGCTGTGACAAATGCCCGATCACATTCTCCAGCTCTGACTTTATCCGCGATGTCTTCTCATCCGGCGTTTCTCCCAACACCAGATAATCAAGAGTGACGCCAAAATACATTTTCATGTTGATCAGAAAATCAATAGAACAGCCGCGCCGCCCTGTTTCTATCCTCTTGTAGTGCTCAAGGCTGATATTCAGTACTTCCGCCACTTCAATCTGCGTGATATTCCTTTCCATACGCAGCGCCCGGATTCTTGCTCCCACTTCTTTTGCATCAAAATACATATTTCCCTTCTTTCCGCTGCCCCGGGGCGCAAACGGAAAGAAAAAAGCCGCATGACGGTGAGAGTGGAATCCTATACCGATGAAACAGAAAACCCGCAAAAGATTTTCTGCTTTCATGCGGCATCAGGAAGACTTCACCATCAGGCGGCTCCACAGCACAGCTATGATTTATTTGATTAATTTAGTTTTCATTCAATTTCGGTAAATACCGAATAATAAGTCTGCAATCTTCGCATCCTTCGCATTTCCAGTACATTAAAGACCGTTTCTCTCCCACAAATCTTGCATTTTGCCTGCACATGGCCTTTCGTGTCTCCAAAAACTACAATGGAATTATGGCGGCAGTATGGGCATTTGATAACCCGCGGTTCCTGTTCCGCGATTGCCTGCCTCGCCCTTATAATCTTTCTCTGAAGTTCTGGGGACGGCTCCGCAACTCTGATGTTCCGGCTCATGGCTACACCCCTGCTTCAACTGGCTGCTGATATTCAACGATGGAGCACCTTTTCAGATACCCGAGCTGCTCCAGGCGGATGCAGGCAGCCGTTCTGGAAACCGCGAATACAGAGCAAAACGCCTCCAGGCAGGCCCTGTCTTTGCCGTGCAGCCGATCTTCATAACTGTTCCATGATTTCCCGCCATTTAGAAGGTGCATCGCGCGATCCACTTTTGCCTGCGGCATCAGGATTGCCGCCCCCAGCGCGTTGGCCTTCCATTCATTCCAATCCTCGTGCGTTTTCAACGTCCGCGGTGTATGTACCTTCCGCTCGGAATGTGCCTTCTGAAGCAGCGATTTCTTTTCATCTTCTTCCAGTTGAAACAGAATCTGATGCGCGCACTCATGGGCAAGTGTAAATCTTCGCTGCGGGCAGAGCCTGCGGATGTTCCCCTGCTGTATAAACCTCGAATCCAATACAACCTGATTGCGTTTCAATTCCAGAATACGCTTGCGGTCATCCTCCGTCGTTTCATATTCCGTATCCGTATAGGCAGTCACGCCCATAATACTTCCGTCCGCTGACAGCCTTGAAAATGTCACCTGAAGACCAAGGTAGTCGTCGGCAAGCTGGTCAATCGGTGTGGCAAACGTGGTTCCTTCCTTTCATAGAAAGAATGACCAGAATCTCAAACGCGAAAGTGAAGGGCGCTCCCTGTATGAAAGAAGCCCTGAAGCTATTCACCGACTGGCTTCCGGAAGATACCAGACTGGTAGAATGGAGCGACAGCGATCATGCGCAAATCAGCCATGAGATTATCGGCAAATCCATTTCCTTCGGCGGCATTGAATGCCTCGACGGGGACTGGATTGATTGTCAGGCGATGTTCACTGCAAAAATGTCCGCCGAGCGCGCATACAGCCTGACCGACGCACTGAATCTTTCCGACATTTCCTATAAAGATGGCGCTCACGACGGATACGTGGACGCATATAATACCGCGCTCCTCTTTGCGAAGCTGCGCCTGACGCCGGATTATCCGGTCAATGAGCATGTGCTGCTTGGAGCGGAACGTCTGTCTTTCTCAATCGGAGATTTGCTCGCCGGACTAAATATCGCCTACGCCTGAGACGTACCGTTTTTCATCTGCCGCCTGATCCACTCCATCAGTACGCCTACTACATACTCCTGCTGCTCCTCGGTCAGCGCGCAGCCTTTCGGTATCCTGTGCCACTTTTCAAGACACCCTCTGCAGCAGGTGGCCGTAGCGTGCTGGGCAAGAAATACGGGATGTCCTTTCATCGGCGTCTGCTTTCCGTCGTTTGGTATCTCAGCCGGAGCGAGGCGCGTCCGCACAAAATCCTGTGCGTGGAAACGGATCGTGTCCATTCCCTTTTCCTTCACATAGGCCCGATCATTGGCATTTAAGGAAAAACTGCTTCGGAATTTTGAACGGGCAAGTCGCTCAAACAGATGATTCTCACCATATTGCCAGAATGGCTCCGCGACCATCAGGGTCTGTGCGTCTGGGATTGGCAAATAAGCTACTTTACTCTCCCGATTATCGCGAAGTCTTTCTGCAAGTTTCGTATTTCTCGCCGTAGTCGTCTCATTTCTGACCGCATAGGAAATTGCTTTCTTCTCCCCGATCAGCACCAGTATCTTCTTCGCGCGTGTGACGCCGGTATACAGAAGATTGCGCTGCAGCATCACATAATGGCTCATGGTAAAAGGCATCACGACAATGGGATACTCCGACCCCTGCGCTTTATGGATAGTCGTGGCGTAGGCCAAGACCAGCTCGTCCAGCTCTGTCACATCATAGGTCACTTCCCGCCCGTCAAAATCGACACTCAGCTCGCCTTCCTCCGTATCCACACGGACGACAATCCCGATATCGCCGTTGAAGACCTCTTTATCATAGTCATTTTTGATCTGCATAACCTTATCGTGCAGTCGATATTGCGTGCCGCCGCGCTTCAGGAAATTGCCGGACGGATTCATCGCTGCCTGCAGGAGCTGATTTAAGTTCGCCGCACCGCAAACGCCGCGCTGCATGGGCGTCAGCACCTGAATATCACGGAACGCATCCGCATGATAATAGCGGGGAAGATTCTGGGTACAGTATTTCACGGCCAGCGCCGCGGCATCCTCGTTCGTCTCCTGCGCCGCAAAAAAGAAGTCGGAATCCCTGCCGCCGCGCAGGTCCGGCATCTCACCGCGATTGATGCGATGTGCATTCGTAATAATCCTGCTGCCCTGCGCCTGCCGAAAAATTCTCGTAAGACGTACCACCGGAATGCTGCCGGAGGCAATAATATCCTTCAGCACATTTCCCGCGCCCACGCTGGGCAGCTGATCCGTGTCGCCCACCAGGATCATCGTCATGGCGTCCGGCAACGCCTTCAGAAGATTATACATCAGCATAATGTCAATCATGGAGCACTCGTCCAGAATCAGCACATCAGCCTCCAGCGGATTTTCCTCATTTCGCTGATACCCGTCGGCGGGCTGATACTCCAGAAGACGATGAATGGTCTTTGCCTCCATTCCCGTTGCTTCTGACATTCTCTTTGCCGCCCGTCCAGTGGGGGCCGCCAATAAAATTCTGCAGCCAGCCAGCCGATAAGCGGAGATAATCCCCAATGTGGTTGTAGTCTTCCCTGTGCCGGGGCCTCCGGTCAGGGCCATCACCTTGGAGGATACCGCCTGACGGATTGCCTCGAGCTGCACCTCGTCATAGCTTATGCGGGAGTTCTGCTCCACGCGGCTCATCACCTGCTCCACATTGATTTTAGTATTTCGTTCCGAGGACAGGAGCTTCAGCAGGCGCTTCGCTCAGCCTGTCTCCGAAAAATAAAAAGGCGGCAGATAGATAGCCTCCTCGTCCTTAATCATATCCGAAGTACGGAGCATTTCATCCAACGTCATTTCCAGCTCCGGCGCGTCCACTTCCAGCAATTTTACTGCTGTCTCAATCAGCTGATCCCGCACAGCAAAGCAATGTCCATTCTCTGACAGCTTGTTCAGGGTATAGAGGATACCGCTGCGCAGACGGATAAACCGATCTTTCTCAATGCCCAGCTTTCCGGCGATCTGATCTGCCGTCTTAAAGCCGATCCCCCAGATATCATCCGCCAGACGGTAGGGATTCTCCTCCACGATTTTGATGCTGTCATTGCCATAAGTCTTGTAAATCCGCGCGGCGTGCGCAGTGCTGACGTCATGGCTCTGCAGAAAGAGCATAATATTCTTGATCTCCTTCTGCTCCTGCCAGCCCTTTTTGATGCGCTCCACGCGCTTCTGACCGATACCCTCCACCTGAATCAGACTGTCCGGATCAGTCTCTATGATTTCCAGTGTATCCTTGCCGAATTTCTGGACGATACGCTTCGCAAATTTCGGACCAACTCCCTTGATCAGACCGCTGCCCAGGTATTTTTCAATACCGTATGTGGTCGCGGGGAGTGTCTCTTCCCATTTCTCTGCAGAGAACTGCCGACCATACTTCCCGTCAATCCGCCACTGCCCTTCCATGGTCAGGACAGAGCCAACATGAACATCCGGCATGGAACCAACCACTGTCACCAGGTCGCTGTATCCTTTGGCACGGCACTTGATCACAGAAAAGCCGTTTTCCGCGTTCTGATATGTAATTCGCTCCACGACGCAACGGAGATGATCCATGAAAATCGGCCCCCTGTCATTCCTCTTTTCGTTCTTTTTGATTCCAGCTTACGGTCTACTTAATTGAACTTTCAATATAGTCTCTTTAGTCTCACGATCAGTCTCTTTTGCATGTGAGACTAATCGCGGATCAACAACCCCATATTGGTCAAACATTGATTTCCTCTGAAATGGCATTTTCGATTTCCCTTTTCCAGGAAAATCCATCTTGCCCATCATATTCGGCCATCGACAATCCCCATCCATATAAAAGCCATGCGTTCCCATATACGAATGAGAATACCTCGATTTCGTTCGCCATCGATAACTCCTTCCTATGGTTCCTCCAACTTGTGATTCTCTAAAAATTTCAATCCTTTACTGCCCATTTCCCTGAACGATTGCTTCCAATGCGCTCAATCCTACCTGTATTCTTTAATTCCGCAATCATTCGCTTTACTGTTCTCAGTGAAACCCCTGTCTCTTTCACCAATTCTTTCTGCGTGATATTCTCATTGGTGCGAATAATCGCAATGAGGCGTTCCATATCTGCAGCAGCCTCCAGATTGGTGCCATTGGTGCCAGAAATGGTGCTATTGGTGTCATAATCGGTGCCACCACCGTTCTCATTATCGCCTATATTCTTCGGGTTCACAACTCCAAATAAATCTGTTTCAAGAGCCCTTCGATACAGATTAACCCGGAAATCACTTCCTCTGTCCTCTAAGGTCGGCTCCGGAAGGCCATACTGCTTTGCATCCATAAACATATCCGGAATGCCGCTTCCCCAACCTTCAATCATGTGCATATATGCGAAAACTTCCGCAATCCCACGATTGCGAATCCGTGACAAGCCCGTTTTCATCTGCTCAATCGTCAGCTCCGTGTCCAACATCCCCGGCGAAGTCACTTCCAGCCGATCATCATCCTGAAGGCTTATGCTCGGAGTGATCTTTGGCTCGCAGCTGTCAAAAATAGCATTGGTAATCGCATCCATTTTGCGGAATACTCCTTCCTTCGTGAAGCCTACAACATCCCACGTGTTGTTCTCCACCCCGAAAACAAGTTGTCCGCCGTTCGCATTTGCAAAAGCGACTACAGTACGCATATATTGCTCACTTTTCGACGGCACATCAACCTTGTACTCCACGTTATCCTTTTCACCCGTTTTGATTTCTTCGATTGTCATACCTGTCTCCTTGCTTCATTTCATGGTCAAAATCCAAATCCGAAATCGTCTCCGAACATCAGCTTTCTTTTACTATTTTCCCAGCCATTTCATAATTTCATCATCGCTCTGTCCACTGATGCGGATCGCTGAATGTACCCTTGCGCCCTTGCAAATCTCTTTTACTGTCTCCAAAGACTTCTCCGGTCCGGATGAGCCACTGGTGCAGAAAACGTAAACGTCCTTACCTGTGAAATCATACTCCGCCGCAAATGTCCTGATCAGGCGCGGACAGGAGCCATACCACACCGGAAATCCCAGCAGGATTCGGTCATAAGAACCAAAATCACTGACGTGCGTTGTAACTACAGGCATCTCCTTTGTCGCCAGCTCCTTACCGCCAATAGCTATTGCCTTAAAATAGCCTCCATAATTCTTCTCGCCCTTGATTTCAAATAAGTCTCCACCCGCAAGAGACTGGACACACTCCGCAGCTTTCTTCGTGACTCCGGAAAGGGAAAAATACGCCGTCAATGTTTTCATAGTCATCCTCCATTTCTTCAGAACGGTTCTCAAATACTTGCAAACACTTTATAAATTGTCATACGCCGCTTTCGTAGCGCGATACCATTCCCGTATTTTCTTCACTCCAAGCAGAGAAGCATCACTTTCCACAATATAAATGAAGTCTCCTGAAAGTCCGTCCCACTCTCTGATACTGCCTTTGTCCTTCAATGTCCAGTGCAGTTGCTCCAGGGTAAAATTGCTCTTTGCCGAATTATTACGCATGGACGTCGTTGCCCAGTTTTCAGGCGAATCCGCGCCGCCCAGCGCGACCGGCACAATATGATCTATCGTAGGCTGATAATCCCAATATGCCTTGTGACACTCATCTGTTTTCCAGTGCGGGTGATAGGGAAAAGCGTCCGGAAACCTGCAGGATAACACACGCAGCATTCCAGGATTTATCAACCTCTCCCCGGAATACCGGTCAATAAACCCGTCCCGAAAAAATTGTTCCGCCATTTCCTGCACAGTGTAACTGCGTTCCTGCCTGACAATAGGCACAAACGGGTACTCTTCCAGAATCACCTTTTGGGCTTCGTTATCATCATTATTTTTCAAAAATTTTGCGGCTTTTTCAAGTGCCGCCACCCTTGCATCAGGCATCATTGGATTTCTCCTCTCAACCGCTCCAACGCCTCTATTGCGTTTTCTTCATCCTGCTCTGCAGCCCTTTCATAAAACTCTATTGCTTTCTCCAGATCAATCTCGCCCAGATCTCCGTTTTCGTAAAACCAGGCAATATTGGTAAAGCCAAGCGAATCTCCAAGCCGTGCCGCTTCGAGATAATAATCGTATGCTGCGTGAATGTCCTTCTTCACACCCTGTCCTTTTGCATACATAACCCCGAGCTGGTTGTAGCAATACTCTTCCCCTTCCAGTGCGCCCTTACGGAAATATCTTCTGGCCTGTTCATAATCACGCCCTACACCCTTCCCTTCCTGATAATACAGTCCAACATAAAAGCAGGCTCCTGAGTAACCTTCATCTGCCAGCTGTTTAAAAACAGGAAACGCTTTTTTGTAGTTTTTTCGGACGCCATATCCGCAATGGAAACAGTTCGCATAATTGAACACTCCCTTTTGATCACCTGCTTCCGCAGCTTTCCTGTACCATTGAAAACACGCTTTGTAATCGGGTGAACCCAATTCGCCATATTCATAAATGTTTCCCAGATTCACCATGGCGGTTGTATTGCCAGCATCGGCTGCTAATTCATACATTTTCACAGCTGTCGGAACATTCTTGTCGGTTCCGAATCCGTTCTGATATAGCCAGCCCAAATTCGATAATGCCTGAGCTTCTCCTGCGTTGGCGGCTATTTCATACAATGAAAGCGCTGTTTCATAATCCTGTTCAAAAATACTTCCATTCTCAAAGGCATAAGCCAAATCAGTCAGAGTTCCAGCATTCTTTCCATCCCATTTTGGATTCATTCTGAAAGAAATGATATATTCCTGCTGCATCATATAATAACTACGCACTGCTTCCACAACATCTAAATCTTTTTCTCCCACATCAACGAGAATAATATCGTCTTCTTCGTTTTTAACATATTTTGCAACCACAACTATCGGATAGGGTTTTTCAAAATCCAGATTGGAAAGCATTAAATAACTGCGGTTTTCCGCTTGATTCTCGATTGTTTGCAAACGCAATTTATCTTTCCCATCCTCACAGGGAATTGACAACACTCCTAAAATTGGCTCCAAATTTCTCCAGCATAGCGGAAGTACAGCTATATGGCTCTCCCCATTATTCTTTGGTCCAAATGAAAATACATCATTACCGTTTTCCTTAGAATTTTTTATCATAAAGTACCTCCACGCTATAGTAGGGCAGTCTGCTTATAAAAGTCCATGTATGGAACTCTTTGCATCCGCTATCAGTTTCTCCTGTTTTTTATCTGCATATGGTTCCAGTTCTTCAAGATGCGACAGTCTTTCTTTCACCAGAGACAGTCTAGAAGCTCTGGTGTCCGAATTTTTGTAGACGCAATTATTTCTGCACTCTCTCTGATAATCCGACAATCGTTCTGGATATAGCACGGTGAAGCTCGTCCCATTCCTGCTCTTTCTTTGTGTCAACCATATATTTCCCTCAACTTTTTCGCGTAAAATTATGATACTTATTTTTTAGTATAGCACAGGAAATTTATAAAAACGACAGTTTTCTCCATACTCCGGACAAATTCCCAACACTATTTCTGAATCAATTTCTTTATCGCTCGTATCAATATCTCTAAATCATCCCAGAGAAACAGCCCTATCGACACCGCCAGCACGACAGTTGCCACCTTATCGTTTTCTTTTTTCTCCTGTGCCTTATGCACCACATATAGCGCCAGGCTCAGCAGTCCAGCGTGGCTAGCCTTTCTCATGGCCATGTTGCTGTTGAAGCAAATCTCTTCCAATTTTGCTGCCAGCTGTTCCTTATCCTCCCATTCTCCTTCATCGAAATCACATCCGGTCAAACAGTATTTCAGACACTCCATCGCTTTGTCTTCGTCATATCCCCTTGCCATGAAAAAATCAACCATCCGCTCCGCCTGCTCATAAGTGATGGACTCTTCCCCTGGCTCCAGCTTCGGGTGATAATGATTCAGGATATTTTTGATTCTCTTTTTGCATTTCTCTGTCATGCTATATGCTCCTCCTTATTGAAATCATTTTTACAAGTATCATAATATTCACACAGGAGACAGAAGCCCCGACACTGTCTGCCGTCTCCAAATGTTTTTCTTATCCAGAATAATAGTCTCGTCATGCGCACCTCCGTCAAAAAAATGGAACCAGATCAGGTTTCCTCCGTTTCTGATTCCATTCTCTCACATAAGCTGTCCATTAAACAGGACTTGCAGGGCGAACATTTGTTTATTCCGCGGTGTCTTCCATATCCTCTGAATTTGCGGAAGAAATAATCTCTCCGGTGTCGGCATTCACATAATCTACATGTACATTATCAACTGTGGTTCCGTTGAACACATGATACATACCTGTGTAAATGTATAGACCCATAACCAAAAAAGACTCGCTCAAATCCGGTGATTCATTGGTAGTGGTGATAACGTATTCCGTGAAATCATTATTTGTAGTTATATCCGTAATGTTCGGATAATCTTCCGAGCCAACAAGCTCCGCCAGTGATTCATTGATATTGTCTGCCATATCCTGCATCATTTCTTTATGCTGACTTTTTGTCATAACATAAGTGGCAGTTCCATCGTCATTCAATGTCACGGTGTAACCGTATTCTGCCGCTGATTCCTCAAGCTCCTCCTGTGTTGACTCGCCAACATAATCTGCCGGTATGGTTATAACGACATCAAACAATTCCGTTTCGACATCTACGTCTCCGAGGGCATCCAATTCAGATAAATCGTCAGTAGCTTCCTCTGTGCCGCTATCCGTTTCTTCTGTAATTTCCTGATCCTGTGCTTCTTCCTCCTGATTGTCGGTCGTTGTTTCTGTATCCGATGTCGAAGAGGCACACCCCGACAGAACGAGCGATACAACAAGTAACATAGAAACAATTTTTCTTTTCATCACGTATCTCCTCCCATTGCTTAAAATAATTTCAGGCCAGAACTATTCTCGCCCTGATTCCATTCTCTCACATAAGCTGTCCGTTAAACAGGACTTGCAACACGAACTCTTGTTCACCCGTACTGTTCTGCCAGTCTTCTGACCTCCTCTTTTACCTCGTCCACCACCGACTGCGGTCCGGCGATCCTCGCGCCGTTTCCCAGCGCCATAACCCAGTGGATAAACTGATTGCTCACCTCCACCTTCACATTGACACTGAAATGCTCGTCGTCCTCTTTTATAATGGTGATTTCTTTCCCGAAGCGATCAATGACCGCGCCGACCATCTGGTTCTCACAGACGAGCTTTACGACCTCCTCCCTGCCGCCGTACATGCCGAACATCTTCCGCGCGTAAAGCGCCATATCAAATTCTTTGAAACGATTTCTCCCCTCGCGGCGATCCCGTGTGCTTTCGATGTGGAGCATCTTTTCCACACGGAAATGCTTGATCATATCATTCGCCGCATCATAAGCGATCAGATAATAATACTCATCGTCCCAAGAGAGCGCCCAGGGACTGACCTGGTAATAAGCTCCGCCATGCCGCAGCTCCATTTCCTTTTTCACATTCCACTGGAAATACTGAAAACGAATCTGCTTATTTTCCGCAATCGCCTCATGAATGGCGTCCACATTATAATAAATACTTTCGTTCATAGTCTTGATCCGCTGCGCCACATACACCTGGCGTTGCAGCTGGGTGGCCTCGTACTTACTCGCAAGTCCCTCGATCTTTTTGATCAGCTCGTTGGATTTCCTGGCGGTAATGAATTTTGCGGACTGTACAGAATCCACCAGAAGCTTCAGCTCCGCAAGTTCAAACGGACGATTGACGACCCGATAATAATAGGTGCGTTCCTGCTGTTCTCCGATGATATCCATTCCGTACTGGCGCAGACTCTCCATATCATTGTAAAGGCTTTTTCGCTCCGCCGTAATTCCATAATTGCCCAGCTTCGCGATAATCTCCGCGATATTGATACTGTGCGTCTCGTCCGTTTCCTCCAGCATGATTTTCATCAGATACAGTATTTTCAGTTTCTGGTTGGACCCCTTCGCCATAACAGCTTCCTCCCTCCCCTTTGTGGTGAACTCTCATCTCCTGCATTATGATTTTGAAGAATCCTGTATTTTTTCGATCTCCTTCACCATCACACCGGCGCAGCGTCTGGCGCTGGCAAAGTTCAGATGGATATATGGCACGCCGCTGCTCTTACAGGCGTCACAGACCGTATAGTACCCGCTGTGGTCTGTCTTGTTGATCTGCAGAAACACAATATCCGCATTTCGGATCGGACTGGTATCCATGCGATGTGCGGACGCTTCTACTATACGCACATCCGGCAGAAGTTTCAGAATCTCTTTGTGAAATACATCGAACCCGCCGTAGAGAACCACCCGAAGCTTAGCGTGTCATCTGAAAAAGCGGGATAATTATCTGTCTGCTATGGCATACCCAGAATGTTCGAGTACATCCAAAGCCTTTTGATAATCCTTTTCTTTTATAAAAATATAATCCGTATTGTAGGTGGATACTGCAAAAATTGAGATGCCTTCGTCTGCCAGAACTGCAGAAATTCTGGATAATATCCCAATCAGGGAGAAGTCCAGAATGTCCTGGATACAGAAGCCCTTCCATCCATCATCACGCTGAATTACATTTGACGGGACATCTCTCGTAAGACATACGAGAGAATTTTCTTCAGTCGTTTTCCCTGTAAAATAATATTCTGCGGCTGAATTTACAAGCGAATAGTCTTCAACCTTGCATACAGTGAAATCTTTATTAAGAAGCTTTAATTCCATACCGTTACCTCAACTTCCGCCTTTCGTTCAGTTTTATCCGATCCTGTTCCCTGATTTGAAAACAACAAGGATTTCTTTCTCTGAAAGCCAGCCATTCAATTCTTTCTTCACAGAGGCTATCTTGTTTGAAGGAATATGAAAATCATCCAGCCATACCAGAAGCATCCTTTCCTTTTCCGGCGCAAATTCCACGGTTGCTTCGTATATATCGGCACCATCAATGATTTTCAGTCGCTGGTTATACATAAATTCTGTTTTGAGTTCAAACATATAATAAAACCGTTTTCTTATCATCTTTATAAGCCACAGGTGCAAAACTACACATTATGCCTCTATCCCATTTTTATAATCGGGGTTGTACTTGCCCAGCAAAAATGGATCTTTCGTAACAAACGTATTGGCAGAAACCGACTGCGTTACCTTTACGCCAGGTTTGTAACATGCGTTTACATACATATACAGGCTGAATAACAGAGCCGTCAAACTGTCGCTTTCGTCTTTTGCATAAATGCGAAAATGAAACAGGTCGTCCCGAATCACCCGGTCTGATTCAACTAAAGCAATCTGCCTGCTGCCACAATAGACAGGATGCTTTGTGCTCTCTCCTGAAATTGCGACCGCGTAGCAGTCATAAGCTTGTCCATTTCTCACCATCTGGTGAAAGCTACGGCTCTGGAACAGACCGGTTTTCTGCTCCGCCTGATATACAACACCTGTATTGTCACCGTTTATACTGATCTTGTATGGGCGGAAAGGCTTCGAAGCAACATACTTATTCTTTCCATAGCGCATTTCAAACTGTGTATGGCAGAATACCCCATTAACCACCGCTTCCCTGTGTCCCATTTTCCCTTTCAGCG
>MSHD01000024.1:80897-190094 GCA_001941045.1 Lachnospiraceae bacterium Zagget2 | reverse complement strand
CAGAAGAAAATCGACAAGATTCTGGAAGCTGGCAGATTTGCTCCAACTGCTGTCAACGGACAGCCCCAGCGCATTCTTGTCCTGAACACAAAGGAGAGTCTTGAAAAGGTAAAGGAGTTTTGCACCTTCAACTATAATCCTTTTTATGCGAACCTGGAGAAAGCCTGTGATGATAAGGAACACGGCAATATCATGTTCTATTACGGCGCACCTCTGGTGCTTTTTGTCTGCTATGACAAAACTGCCTGCTGGACACATCCGCAGAGCGGGGAAAGCAGCGGAAGTACAGACGCAACAATTGTTTCCACCCATATGCAGCTGGAAGCAGCCAGCATTGGTTTGGGCACCGTCTGGATCAGCTATTTCGATAAGGGAAAGGCAAGAGAACTGCTGAACATTCCCGACTACTGGGAAATCAATAATATGATCTATATCGGTTATCCTGCCGAGGATTTCAAACCGAATCCGAATATGAGCGGCAAGCGTTTTCCACTGTCGCATACAGTATGGTACAACGAATATGAAGAGCGCAGCAATGATTATTAACCTGAAACGGAAAGAGGCGGCCGCTGTATCTGCGGTCAATCAATCAAAAGAGGCAATCGAGCAGGCAGACAGCATTGTGATCGGAGCCGGTGCGGGGCTTTCCACATCGGCAGGATTTGTGTATAATGGAGAACGATTTAAAAAGTATTTTTCTGACTTTGAAGCGAAGTATGGTTTCCACGATATGTACTCCGGCGGGTTCTATCCTTATAATACGCCGGAGGAGCATTGGGCATACTGGAGCCGGTATATCTATGTCAACCGGTATGTAGATGTGCCAAAGCCAGTCTATGAGGAGCTGCACTCACTCGTAAAGGATAAGGATTATTTTGTCCTGACCACAAATGTGGACCACTGTTTTCAGAAAGCTGGATTTGATAAAAAGCGTCTCTTTTACACCCAGGGAGATTACGGTTTGTTCCAATGCTCCGAACCGTGCCATCAGAAAACCTATGACAACGAAGAGGCAATCCAACAGATGATAAAGCAGCAGCGGGATATGAAAATCCCGTCAGAACTGATTCCCCGTTGTCCGGTCTGCGGCAAACCAATGACGATGAATCTGCGAAGCGATNNACACCTTTGTGGAGGATGAAGGGTGGCATGAGGCGGCGGAACGCTACTCGCTGTTTCTTCGCCGTCATGAAGGAATGCAGACGCTGTTCCTGGAACTCGGAGTCGGCTATAACACGCCAGTGATTATCAAGTATCCCTTCTGGCAGATGACAGCGAAAAATCCGAAAGCGACTTATGCCTGCATCAACAAGGGAGAATCCATGTGCCCGCAGGAAATCAGGAAGCAGTCCGTCTGTATTGATGCAGATATCGGAAATGTGATAAAGCAAATAAAAGACATGTAAAAAGGTGACAGACATGATTTTACAGACAGGACTCCGGACTGATATTCCGGCATTTTATTCCAGATGGTTTGCAAACCGGCTTCAGGCCGGTTCTGTCTGTGTGCGCAATCCTTATAACCCTGTTTCTGTGACCAGATACACGCTGGCACCGGAAGTTGTCGACCTGATTGGTTTCTGCACAAAAAATCCGGCGCCGATGTTCCCATATATGAATCTGCTAGCTCCATACGGGCAGTACTGGTTTGTCACCATTACGCCATATGGAAAAGATATAGAGCCAAATGTACCGGAAAAAGAAAAAGTGATGGAGAGTTTCCGGGAGCTCTCCGATATGGTCGGCATTGATTCCATTGGATGGAGGTATGACCCGATCCTGATTACAGACGTTTACACGGTTGAACGGCATATTTCCGATTTTGAAAAGATGGCGGCCGCCTTATCAGGCTACACCAGAACCTGCGTCATCAGCTTCATAGATATTTATAAAAAAGTGGAACGCAATTTTCCGGAAGCGAGAGCAGTTCACCCCTCTGAGCGCATAGCGATTGGGCAGGCCTTTGCAAAAATCGGTCAAAAATACAATATGACAATCAAAGCCTGTGCGGAAGGCAATGACCTTGAGCCATACGGGATAGACTGCTCCGGCTGCATGACAGTTGAAGTATTTGAGCAGGCTCTGCACTGCCGTCTGGACGTGCCAAAAAGAAAATCCGTCCGCAGTGAATGTGCCTGTTATCTTGGAAACGATATTGGCGCTTATGATACCTGCGGCCATCTCTGCCGTTACTGTTATGCCAATGCAAATGCGGCTGCTGTAAAGTACAATATGCAGCGGCATAATCCGGCTTCTCCATTTCTGATTGGAGCGGAAGGACCGGATGATCAGATTCATGATGCCAAGCAGACAAGCTGGATTGACAGACAGATGAGGTTGTTTTAAAGATAAATTGTTTCTGTATTTATCACCCCGGAACGATGCTTCCTATTTACAGACGGGAATCCAGAATTCCATCAATCGCAATTCCGGTGTGCCCAGGATGAAGCGTTCCAAAACATCTCCAGTTACACGAAGGTTTTCCTTTTGAATCCATTTCAACATAAGATCATATATATCATCCAGCGAATCATCCTGCCTTATTAAACCAAGATATCGGGCACAAAACGTTGGTACTATTTCCATCGTCTTTTCAAATATTTCATTGCATGGCTGCGTAACGGATATACCATACGAAGAGTATTGAACTCTCTTTTCCAAAAATCGATCTCTGGGAAGGATGAACATATGTGTGGGATAAGCATCAAAAAGCTGCAGAGCCGCAGTATATAGCTCCATTGATTTTGCGATATCCAGCTTTTCTCCCGTAGGAACAAACCAAAAACGGGGAGATTTCTGGAGAGAAAAGGTGTTGGTCTCTGTGCCGAGTGAGCGCAATTCCGCATAAAAGTTTGCGCACTTTCGCTGTTGCTGAAGGCACATTTCTATTTCTTTTTGAAGATTTTCCTGTGTTTCCGAAAGATATCTCCCGAGAATTTTCAAATCCCCTGATGATTCAAAGAAGGCCTGTATTTTTTCAATTGGGATACCCATTGAGCGAAGGGAAACAATACTGCTCAGATTCCCTGTTTCTGAAAAGCCGAATTCGCGATAATTGTTTTCTTTTTTCCGTTTTGCGGCAAGAAGGCCCACGTCATTATAATAACGCAGGGTATTGGCTGTCACATGAACCATTTCTGCCGTTTCAGAAATCTGGTACTTTGAGCTGGCTGTTTCTTTCTTCTGTTTCGGCATAAGACGACTCCTTTCCCTCTCCAAAGTGGCAATATGCACAAAATAACGCCCTTATTTTTCTCAATTTTACTTTACTTGACATTAACCTTACACGAAGCTATATAGTGGTGTCAAGGGTTTTAGGATAACCCAAATCACATTTTTCAGCAGGGAGGAACAGAGCTATGAAAGAAAAAAATGTCAAGCAGGATTATGGTCCACTCGAGGCAGTTCCAATGAGTGAACGTCATGTTGGTTTCTGGGATTCTGTAGCGACCTTTGCCGGCGCAACACTGCAGCCCACAACATGGACCCTGGGTGGAACAATGATCTGTCTTGGTGTTTTCAGCGGTATTCTCACAACAACAATCGCCACATTAATATCGTATACTTTCATCGCTCTGTTTGCCTTAATGACATTTTACTCCGGCACATCCACAGCAGGTATGGCCCGTTTCGTTCTCGGAATCCGCGGAAGCAGCATCTTCAGTATCTCCAGTATCATCAATTCCCTTGGCTGGAGTATCGTATCCAATTACATGGCAGCAATCACATACAGCTATGTCTTCCAGCTCATTTTCCACACCCCTGCTTACGGCGAGGCAGGCTGTGAATTATATATGATTATTGGTTGCCTGCTGAACGCCATCCTTTCGTATCTGGCTGTGGGTATCGGCGGGACAAGGCTGATGAAAGTATTTGAGCGGTTCATGATGATCGCCCTGGTTATTTTCTCCGTTGTCTTGTTTTACATTCTTCTTAAAGGCCTGTCCTGGAATGATGTCCTCTCATTTGTTGTTCCCGATGAAATGAAGATGTCTTTTTTTGGCGGTCTTGATTTCCTGCTGGCAGTTACTATAACGTTTGCTGTTCTGGGCGGTGACCTTGGACGCAGTATGAAAACCACCACCACAGCAAAATACACTCCGATCATTGGTGGTGTGGCGGCAATGCTGTGTTTTGTGATTATGGGTATGTGTGGCATCATTCTTCATTTCAAAACAACAGGCGAATTTAATATTGACGTTGCCAATCCCTCAACGTTAGCCATGTCTATGGGACTCGGCATCGTGGCATTACTCGTCGTTTTGTTTGCAACAGTTACGACCAATATGATTGACGTGTTTGCGATGACGAATAACATTGAAAATCTCTGGCCCTCTTTGGGATTCAGTAAGTCTGCTCTTTTTGCCGGTTTATTGCCGATTCTGTTCTGCTGGCTGCCGGTTGCAGTCTCGTCCTTCTTTGATGTGTTCTACTCTTTTGCAGATTTCCTCGGAGCGCTGTTCCCGCCCATTTTGGTAATCATTCTTATGGATTTCTTTGTCATTCGGAAGAAGAACGTAGATATGCACGACATTGACAGCCCTGACGGCAAATATTGGTATTCCGGCGGTTATAATGTAACTGCAATTGTTATCTGGGCAATTGGCAGCGTCATCTTCTTTATAATGCATATCGTTCTGGGTTTCGACTTCTTTAGCAACGTCATCCTCAGTATGGTAATTGTTGCCGTTCTGTATTACATTGCTGCCACTAATTCCGTTAAAAAAGGTTACTATCAATAAAACAAGGGGGGATTTCCAATGACCATTGACGAAGTAATCCGATTGATTCCAAAGGCGGAAAACCATTATCATATTGATTCCATTGCGCCGGAACTTATCTGGAAATTTTCGCAGCGAAATCATGTTGATATTGCGGTAAAGTCTTTGGCAGATATCAAAGAGTACTATCAGTTTTCAAATCTTTCAGAATTTATTGAAAAATCCATGATGGCCATATCAACTATCTGTACGGAAGAAGATTTTTTTGATATGGTTATCGACTGCGCAAAGGATATGCAGCGCCAGAATATCGTCTACCGGGAAGCAATGATAAACTATACGGCGCTATTCGGGTGCAGAGGAATTCCTTTGAAGGATATGGTGCGTGGCTTACAGCGCGGTATCGAAAAAGCCCGCCAGCAATATGGAGTGGATATTCAGATCATTGCCGAGTTGGATCGAACAGCAAGCGCTGACACAAATTGTAGTTATTTGCAGGAACTCGCTCAATTTCTTGATACCCTGCCCGTAATTGCGGTAGGCCTGGATATGCAGGAAGACGGATATCCGGCGCATCTGCAGGAAAGGGCTTTTGAAAAAGCAAAAGAACTTGGGCTCTATACAACAGCTCACGCAGGCGAAGATTCCGGCGCAGAAAGCGTTTGGGACACCATACGGTCACTGCGGCCTGATCGTATTGATCACGGTGTCAGAGCCGTCGAAGATCAGGCGTTGTTGACCCATCTGTCTGAAAATGGCGTTTTCCTCACATTGTGTCCGGATTCAAACGTCTGCCTTGGTGTCTACGATTCCTGGGAGAATTTTCCGCTTCCGGTTCTATTGTCGAACCATGTGCGTTGTTCGATCAATTCGGATGATCCTCCCTGCTTTACATATGATTTGACCGGAAATCTAAGCAGGGCCGCACAGACCTTCTCGCTATCGATCGATGAAGTGGTTTTTCTTGTACGGAATGCATTCAAGTATAGCTTTGCCGGAAAAAAGTATCTTCCGATGGTAGATGCATGGGTCAAAGAAAACCTCCCTGAATCTCTTTTGCCTGCACAAGAATAAAGATGTCGAAAGGAAGTGTTTATATGGGTATTGATCCTCAATTCAGACTGGATGAAGAAAAGTGTGTTGGCTGCGGCCTCTGCACGAAAGTGTGCGAAGGTCTCATGTTGCATATCAACGCAAATGGCAAAGTGGAAATTGCAGATAATGATGCCTGGAATGGGCGAGGATGCTGGGGGTGCCAGCATTGCATGGCGGTATGCCCAAAGGGGGCCATTTCAATCAATGGAAAAGATCCGGACCTTTGCGCCACGCCTCCTGGAAGAGAAATCGCAGATTTGATGGATGCTCTTATTTTGACAAGAAGATCCTGCAGAAGATATATCGATAAGCCAGTAGACCAGGCGCTGGTACAACAATTAATGCGGATAATGGGAAATGTTCCGACCGGAGGGAATCGGCAGGGTGTAGAGTACACAGTTGTGACGGATCCGCTTGTAATGAAACAGCTCCATGACGTTGTCTACACGAAGATGGAGGAAAATGCTGCAGCCGGAAAACTACCGTCCATTTTGAGTTCCAGTTTTTACAGTTTCCTGAAAGAGTCTGAGAAAACGGTTCGGCCTGACGATCTTCTGTTTTGCTCGGCGCCCAATCTGTTCATTGCACATCAGGAGGTTCCCGAGGGAAGCGTCTGGGGAAGCGACAAAGCTTTGGAATGTGCTGTAACCACAGCGTATTTTGAGCTTCTGTGTGCAGCACATGGTTTAGGCGCTGTAATCATGTCAACTCCTGTCGGTGTATTTGAGATGATCCCTGAATCGTATGATATTCTGGGAATCCCCCGAAATCACGTTTTTGGCCTGGTAGTTGGCTTTGGTTATCCGGAAATAACATATAAACGTGGCGTACAGCGGGAAGACGGCAGTGCGGTTCACGAAGTCCACTATGGTTACATTGATACTTACGGGCGTGTTGGTGGCCACTTCGCCCCGGACGAATCTTTGGATTAATTATTGACGTATACCATATTGTGAAAGGATAAAAATTATGAAAGACGAGACCTTCTTTTCGGTAGATCCTGCCAAATGTATCGGTTGTGGGAATTGTGTAAATGTCTGTGCCGGAATGGTTCTGCAATTGGGAGACGATAATCGTCCCTATATGAAGGATTTTGAAGAATATGGCTGGGGTGGATGCTGGCGTTGCCAGCATTGCCTGGCTGTATGTCCCACGGCCGCTATCTCAATATTTGAAAAAGACCCCAAAGACTCTTTACCACCACCGGATAAAAGTATTTCAGAACAGATGGATGCCTTAGTGGCAAATCGCAGATCCTGCAGGCGTTACATCCAACAGAATGTTGACCATTCTGTTATCGAAGGGCTTGTCCATTCCCTGCAGAATGCGCCGACTGGCGGTAACGCTCAAATGGTAGAGTTTACCATTGTAGACGATATCAGGATGACGCGAGCCATATGGGATGTTGTCCATACGAAAATGGAAGAACAGGCCAGGCAGGGGATTTACGGCTATAATATTGGAGCAGAATATTATAGCATCATGGAGCAATCCGAAGAATACCTGCGGCCCGGAGACCAGCTTTTCTGTACCGCGCCGCACCTCTTTATTGCACATCAGGAAATTTCAAACGATTGTTGGGCAAAAGATTGCTGTATTGATTGCGATATTATAACAGCATATTTTGAATTATTGTGTGCTTCAAGAGGACTCGGAGTAAACATGATGACATATACTGTCGGTGTATTTGATAATATACCCGAAGCGCGGAAAATGCTTCACATTCCGGAAAGTCACTATCTTGGAGTCGTTGTTGGCTTTGGTTATCCTGAAATAGTATATAAACGCGGTGTACAGCGGGAAAATATCAATCCGGTACACTACCTGTCGTGACTGAGAGGTGCTTTCAAACTTTATCAGACTGTCCATTCTGCGCTTTGTAGTTCTCTCCCCAGTCCCACATGGCGTCGAGGATCGGTTTCAGGCTGTAGCCCAGATCGGTCAGTGTGTATTCCACATGAGGCGGCACTTCGGGAAATACAGTGCGGATCACAAGGCCACTCTCCTCCATCTGCCGCAGCTGCGCCGTCAGCACCTTCTGGGAAACGTGGCCGATAGATTTTTTCAGTTCTCCAAAGCGCTTTGTCCCCGGCATCAGGTCGCGGAGAATCAGTATCTTCCACTTATCGCTGATCAGAGTCAGGGTTGTCTCCACCGGACAGGCCGGCAGATCCTTCGCCGGTTTTGCCTGTATGTCTTTCGCTGTTTCCATGGTAAGTTCCTCCTTATAGTTTCTTTTTAGTGACTACAGTGCAAAATTATGCTTACTTTACAAAATATCTGTACAGATTTATTATATGGTCAACAGTAGGGAAATGCAAGTGGTTTCCTGCCGGTAACTATACCACAATTTTGTGCGTACTTCACAGGGCGGAAAATTGCTGATACGATAGAGCCAACAAAAGAGAAAACCCGTACAGGGAATCGCAAGGAGGTAAACATCATGAAGAAAGTACTCATCATCAACGCAAGCAAACGCCGGCTTCCGGGATTACATGGCCTATGTGGCCGGCAATGCCAACGTTCCCGGTTCCGTCATGGAGAACGCTGACGCCCTGAAGGCCGCCGATGAAGTGGCTGCCTGGCTCATCGGCTGATTGATAAATTTCCACCAAACCAACGGTCATCGACCAGAGCCGCTGTCTGCACTGCGGGCGCTGTGCGGAGCTCTGCCCGGAACAGGCGATTGAGAAAAGAGGATAGGCCATGACACAGGACGAACTCAGAATTTATCTGATCCGGGCGCTTCTCGCGGAAGAGCCCCGCTATCAGGAGATGGAAATCCCGTCCGATATGCAGCAGCAGAAACGGCTCCTGCGGGCGCTGTTCAACGTGCGCATGCCGCGGCCGGTCAGCGGGGAATTTCTGAAAGTGCAGGACGCCTATTTGCAGGAAGAAACCAGGCGAAAGGGCATTACAGAGCCTTCCGATCTGACGCCGATGCAGGAGGGCGTCTACCTCTGGCAGGGCGACATTACCACGCTGCGCTGCGCGGCGATTGTGAACGCCGCCAACTCGCAGATGCTGGGCTGCTTCTGCCCCAACCACGGCTGCATTGACAACGCTATCCACACCTATGCGGGGATTCAGCTCCGCGCCGCCTGCGCAGAACTGATGGAGCGGCAGGGGCAGGAGGAAGAAACCGGCAAGGCCAAAATCACGCCCGCCTTCAATCTGCCCTGCGACTATGTGCTGCACACCGTCGGCCCCATCATCCGGGGACGGCTGACGGAAGCAGACCGGGAGCTGCTCGCCTCCTGCTACCGCTCCTGCCTCACGCTCGCGGAGCAGAACCATGTTAAAAGCGTCGCGTTCTGCTGCATCTCCACCGGGGAATTTCATTCTCCGAATGACAGAGCGGCACAGATCGCGGTCCGCACCGTGAAGGAATATAAAGAGCAGACGAACAGCGAAATCGAGGTGATTTTCAATGTCTTTAAAGACATCGATTTACAGATCTACCGGAAGCTTCTCCGGTGAAAGGGTCAGCAAAGTGACGCCTCTGTATACCGCAGCGGCAGATAAAATCCGGTACCTGAAGGAGGAGCTGGATACGGCGGACGCCATCGTCATCGGCGCGGGAGCCGGGCTTTCCGCCTCCGCGGGCATGAGCTACAGCGGCGAGCGCTTTGAAAAGACCTTCGCCGATTTTCATCAGAAATACGGCATCACGGACATGTATTCCGGCGGTTTCTATCCCTTTGACACCCTGGAGGAATACTGGGCCTGGTGGTCGCGGCACATCCTGGTCAACCGCTATGAGGCGGGCGTGGGGGCGAATACGCCGGTCATCATCAAATACCCTTTCTGGCAGATGACGGCGAGAAACCCGAAAGCCGTATACGCCTGCATCAACAAGGGAGAATCCATGTGCCCGCAGGAGATCAGGAAGCAGTCCATCTGCATCGATGACGATATCGCACAGGTGCTGTGTAAAATAAAGGAGTTGTAGCGCGAAACTACAGCTCTTTTTTCTGCCTGCCGTTTTCGTTCCTGCAAGCGTAGAAATTTATAGAATGCAAAATATTTTACCTTGATTTTACATTTCTCCGCTTTCAGATTTTACAAAAAAGTATGAAGATAAAGAAACGAATCTTTTTGTTTTGGGGAGGAATATGAAAGAATTATTACAGAAAAAAGGCTTTATCTGCGACATGGACGGCGTGATCTACCATGGGAATCACCTGTTGCCAGGGGTAACAGAAATTGAATCCGGTCTGGATACCGCGCTGGTTTTGTCCGGCGTCACTTCCAGGGAGGAGTCTCTGAACTTCCCCTCCCGCCTCTATAATCTGCTTGCTGAGTTGATACCGGTGTGGTATCGTTTTCGAGCAATATCAGTTTATAAAAGCGGAGGCTGAATCACATTGAACCGGAATTGAGAGTGAATTGACAAAAAAAGAGGATATCTATGTTTCGTAAAAATGAATACAGACGATTTGTCCAATGATTTCATTGAAAACTTTACTCACAAATCAAACAAGTTCTCAATGGGATGCTTGATTTTCATCTTTTGAGGATGTATAATTTCTATTGAAAAGTAGTATGATAAATCAAACAAGTTTTCAATGGAGGTTTTTATGGAAATCAGCCGTGATCGTTATTTGAATCAAATTATTTCATATATGTGGGATGGACAGGTAAAGGTAATCACCGGTATTCGCCGTTGCGGGAAATCTTATCTGCTCTTTGAATTATTTCGTAAACACCTTCTGTCACAGGGGGTTCCAGCGGATCACATCATCACGATTGCATTAGATCTGGCAAAAGATATTCAGTACCGTAACCCTTTGGTGATGGCACAGTATGTCCGTAGTCAAGTAGAGCAATCGGACGATCAGTTCTATCTTTTTGTGGATGAAATTCAGATGTCAGATGAAGTATCGAACCCATATAACGCTGATGGCAAAAAAATCACTTTTTATGATGCTCTTAATGACTTAAAGTCCATGCGCAATTTAGATGTATATGTTACCGGTAGCAATTCTAAAATGTTGTCGAATGATATTTTTACTGAATTTCGTGGGCGTAGCGATGAGATTCATGTTCATCCACTTAGCTTTGCAGAATATTATAGTGTGGTTGGTGGGGACAAGCAGGATGCGTTTGACAACTTTGCTTTCTTTGGTGGAATGCCGCTTGTCCTTTCACGACCAAATGATGAAGCAAAAATGAAATACCTGAAGGATTTGTTTACCGAGGTCTATATCAAAGATATTGTGGAGCGCAAAAAAATAAAGCACGAAGATGTACTGTCGGATATTTTAGACTTGCTTTGTTCCTCTATCGGTTCTTTAACCAACCCCACCAGAGTTGCAAATACTCTAAACACGAAGCAAAAACGAATCAATGAAAACACGGTTGCCAATAATACGGTGAAAGCATACATGAATCATCTTGAGGATGCTTTCTTATTCAGTGAGTGTAAGCGCTTTGATGTTAAGGGAAAGAGTTATTTTGATTATCCTAACAAATATTACTGCGAGGATATTGGACTTCGTAACGCTCGTATAGGTTTTCGTCAGCAGGAAATGACACATATAATGGAGAATATCATTTATAACGAACTGGTGATTCGTGGCTATTCAGTAGACATTGGAATTGTCTATGGAAATGGAAAAGATGATAAGGGACGAACAGTTCAAGTTCCGAGAGAGATTGACTTTATTGCAACCAAAGGCGGAAAGAAAACATATATTCAATCTGCTTATGCACTTCCTACGGAAGAAAAAGCAGAGGTGGAGAACAGACCATTTACTCTTGTTATTGACTCATTCCCTAAAGTAATTGTTCGTCACGACATTCGCAAAAAATGGTACGATGATAATGGCGTGCTGAATATCAATATTCTTGACTTTTTGTTGGATGAAACCTGTATCTAACAGAATAATTGAATATGCGATGCTGGCAAAACCCTCCGGCTACAGTCTGGACATGATCACAAAGGCGATCCGCCTGGTGGCACGAGTTTTGCCCGTTTTGCTGTTAATGGACTTATCAGTAAAATTACCGGAAACCTAACGGCTGCCTATATTATTTATGCGTGCTTGCTTTTGGTTGCTGCTGTTATCGCTTACTTTACCAACTCTACCAAGTGGGACAAAAGCCTACATCCGGAACTGATGAATCCTCGCGGAAAGTGATCTTGGATGAGATTTCAGGTTATCGCATCATATTTTTTTAAAAATCAAAAAAGTGATGCGATAACTTGCATTTTTCATCAGGAATGCGTATACTGGAAGCATCCAACAGACAGGAGCGGAACGAAAATGCTGTTCAAACGCGAAAAATATCTGCAGAAGATTCGACCTTTTTATGATGCTGAGGATATTATCAAGGTAATCACCGGTGTACGTCGATGTGGAAAATCCAGTTTGATGGAGACCATAGCAGAAGAACTGCTGGCTCGTGGTGTTAACCCCGATAATATCATTTATCTCGACCTCGACAGCCGAAAGCACCGAAAAATCAAAACTGCCGATCAACTGGAAGCGCTGATTGAGAGCAATATCAAAAGAAATGGCTGCAACTATCTGTTCATCGATGAGGTGCAGAATGTGATCGGATTCGAAGAAGTCGTCAACGGCTTTCGCACTGACGGCGGATTCTCCATTTTCATCACCGGCTCCAATTCTTACCTGCTCAGCGGCGAATTGGTCACCAAACTCACCGGACGTTATCTGGAATTTGAACTGTTCACACTGAGTTTTGACGAGTATCTGCAGATCAAGCAGTTTTATCAAAAGCCTGTCAGTCCCAATCTCACCGAGGAATTCAACCGCTATATTTTGGAGGGTGGATTTCCCAGAACAATTACCATTGACGATGATCTGGCAAAACGAACCTATGTAGCAGGTGTCATTCAGGAAATTTTTGAAAAAGACATCAAACGACGCGTAAAAGTCAAAGATGTCGCAGCTTTCGATGCAGTAAGAAATTACCTCATTAATAATTTCGGTGCAACCACCAGCATCAAAAGTCTGACGGAAGCGCTGATTAAAAACGGAATCCGAATTACCCGGGCTACGGTATCCAAATATGTGCAGGCTCTGATGGATGCCAAAATTCTATACGAATGCAACCGCTTTGATATGAGGTCCAAAAAATCTCTTTCCGGCGCGAAAAAATATTATCTGGCTGATCTGAGCCTGTATTTCTCCCGGAACACGGATAACCGGATCAACTATGGTCCTGCATTGGAAAACATTGTCTATCTCTATGCCCGCAGTCTGGACTATGCCATCAGCGTAGGACGAGTCGGCAAGCTAAAATGTGATTTCATTTTCCGGAGCCCCGCCGGAGATTATTCCTATATGCAGGTAGCCTATACGATCCTGCTCAGTCATGAAACAGAAGAACGGGAATATCGCCCTCTGGAAGAAATCCGGGACAACTATACCAAGTATGTAGGGACAACGGATTATATACTGCAAAAGCGCAATGGCATCCGGCACATTAACCTGATTGACCACATGGCGTCATGTAAAATGTTCTAAGCCTGAAAGAGCCTGCTATAGAGTTCCTCCCGCCGATCTGCCCGCACCGGAAAGCTCTCGCGGTACTTCTTCGTATCGTCGTAGAATTCGTAGAGCAGCAGCTTTTCCTCCGGGCAGCGCTCCGGCCAGGGCACATCGAGAACCTTTGCCTGCAGCGCGTTTCCCTCCGGGTCATACAGCACACTGTCACCGGAATAGTAGAGCTTCCCTACCTTGCCCGCGCAGTTGATACCGGCCACATAGGCTTGCGTCTCCATCGCCCGGGCTCTCAGAAGACAGTTCCAGGCCTCCCTGCGAACCGCGGGCCAGTTTGCTGGAACGATGAAAAAGCTCGCCTGACACGCCAGTATCTGGAACGGCTCCGGGAAGCGCAGGTCGTAGCAAATCTGCACGCCGATCTCAAAACCACCGTAGCTGCAGCAGGGAAGCTCATTCCCGCCCCGGAAGAATTTTGGTTCAAAGCCAAAGCCGAAAGGATGCAGCTTCGCATAGTCCAGAATCTCCCCCTCCGGCGAGACGAGCGAATAGTGGTTCTCACATTTTTCCCCCGCGTCCTTTGCCCAGCCGACGCCGATGGCGATCCCATATTCCGCGGCCAGCTCCTGCATACGCGCCACGGTTTCTCTTCCGCTTTCTTTCGTCCGCTCCGTGTGCATGGAGAAACCGGTCAGGCTCATCTCCGGCAGGAGGAACAGTTCGGTTCCCTCACTCGCAAGCACGTCCAGTGCTGCCCGAACCCTGCCCAAATTCGCGTCTTTATCTTCCCAGATGATATTTATCTGTCCCAGTGCCGCCTTCATGTCTCAGCCTCCTATCATCGTCCGGTATTTCTCCCTCTCCTCAGCAGGAATCCTCAGAGCCTCCATCGCCTGATCCGCGGATAATTTCAGCGTTTCCATCAGATTGCGGATGCTTTCGAGCAGTGTATACTGTTCGCCCTCTTTCATTCCTTCTTCTACCAACATTTGCCCCAGCCTTGTCATCGCGACTCCTTTCTTCACGTCCTCCATGTCCAGATTGTCCAAAAACTTTTCTGCCATCGTATAAATCACTGCCTCCAGTTTTTCTATGCAGTCCCGATCCTGCGCTCCTACTTCCGCACTCCCGTACTCACGAAGGATCTCGAGCGACGCCATAATTCTTTCCTTCTGCGTCATTTCTCCTCCCATCAAAGGGGTCAACGCCATCGGCACCAGATCCGCCTTTGTCAGCTTCCCTCCGTTTTGTATTTTTTCACGGATACCGTTAAACTCTTTTTCCGCATCCCGGTTCTGCATAATAAGCGGTTGGATCCGATAGGTATTGATCCCTTCCGTGAATTCTGTCTCAGGCCTTTTGATTCTGCCGGAGAACAATACATAGGTTGTAACGGAAACCTTATGCTGATAACTCGCGTTTGCCTCATAAACCCGAAAGCGTTTCAGATCCTCCAGACCGCCATTTTTGCTCTGAAATTCAAAATGCTTCCAGCTTCCATCCTCCATAATCAGATTGAAATCCTCATAGAATTTGTGGAGCTCCAGCCGCACCGTCTCCGTCGGTGCTGCGGCGACTGCCCTTCCACTAATCCCCAGATATGGCAGCATCTCATCTGCAAAAAACTGCATCATGAGCTTCAGAGCCGCGTCTTCATGCTACGAAGCTCCGGACTTCGCCTTCTGCACCTTCGGCACTGCATTTTGGTTTTCTCTTTTCAAACTCTGTCCTTTCCGCAAGCAGCAGAAAAAACCTTTACCTGTCCCAACTATAGCAGAAAATAAGCCCTCAGACAATGGATTTTGCTTTTTTTACTTTTCATGTTATTCTGAAATGTCCGGAATGCGGATGAAAAACAGAAAACAAGATTGGTTGACCGACTTATATCAGGGACAGGCTGGCTCCTCTGCCGAAACCATCGCCTGTGTGGCTTATCGTACTACAATCCGACCACTTATGCAAGTGAAATTTTTCTGTTTCCCGCACCATCCGAACGCTTCTGTGTAAAAGTGGAAGCATCCAAAAAACTTCCGTTTTTACACAGAAGTTTTTTGGAATCCATTTTATTGCAGGAAGTAAAAGTAGTAAGCTACAGACTGGTATAGCCTCCGTCCACCGGCAGTACGCAGCCGTTTACATAGGTACTGGCAGGCGACGCGAGGAAGATCGCGGCGGTATCCAGCTCTCCTTCTTTTCCATAGCGCGCCAGCGGAATCATTGTCTTCGCGTAATTCTGGAAAAACTCGCTGTCCAGTGTTTCCTTTGTCAGCGGCGTTTCAAAATAGCCCGGGCAGATCGTATTCACATTGATACCCTTATCGCCCCATTCGCAGGCGAGGGCGCGCGTCAGGTTGACGACGCCTCCCTTCGCGGCATGATAGGGAGAAGCCTGCGCTATCTTATTTCCGACCAGGCCGTACATCGACGCAATATTGATGATACGACCATACCCAGCGGGAATCATGGCCTGCTTCGCAACCGCACGCGCCACCTTGAATGTGCCGAAAAGGTCAATATTCATCTCGTTGGCAAACTGCTCGTCCGTGATATCCTCAGCCGGAGCCACCGCACCCGTTCCCGCATTGTTGACCAGAATATCGATGCGGCCAAAGACATCCAGAATCTTCTTCACGGCAGCCTCCACGGCCTCCGTATCCGTGATATCACAGGGCACGCCGATCGCCTCGACCCCGTAGGTCTCCTTCAGTTCTGCGGCAACCGCCTCGATCATATTCTGTCTGCGGGCAAGCGCTACAATCTTCGCCCCCTGATTTGCCAGCGCCTTTGCCATCTGCACACCCAGTCCGGTAGAGCAACCGGTAATAACGGCTACCTGACCGCTTAAGTCAAAATAATCCTTTTTCACTGATAATTCCTCCCAATCTTTTAGTCCAGTGTATTCCGCCCGACGCAGGTATCATTAAAGGTCGCTACAAATACCATACTGATGAGCGTGATTCCCGCGCAGAATGCGATGGAAAGCTTGTAATTGTTCATCGCGCTCGCGATCGCCGCCACAATCAGAAGACCCGTTGTGTTGAAAAACTTCTGGAAGACGGACATCAGCGTCCAGCCGTTCAGGAAATCAAAGCGGCCAAACTTGCTCTGCGTGATCGACATAATCGTATTGTTCTGCGCCGACATTGCCCCCTCGAGCAGAGCCGTACCGATAATCATAAAGGGCAGACTGGTTCCCAGCAGAACCATCAGAAGCTGGGAGGCCAGCATCAATCCCAGGCAGAAGAAGGTAGCTGCTTTTGTCCCTTTTTTGTTATCAATAAAGCCGCCAAGCCAGGAGGTAAACAGTCCGAAAGGCATTGCGCAGGCCATCGTGAGCAGGAAATAGGTAACATCATGTCCGAAGGAGATGTACGCAAGCGCCAGCTGTGATACCAGGCCGTAAGCTGCCACGCAGGACAGCGTCCAGCCGATCACCATGTGCCAGAAGAAGCCGGACGTCAGAATCTTCTTATAGGTCCACGGCGATGTCTTCCTGTACTCCTCGGTCTTCCAGTTCAGTTCTGCCACATCCTCCATGGTCATGCTGGGATCATTATCGGGATAGGCTCCAGCCTCCTCCGGATTGTCCTTCACAAAGATAATCGTACCGATCAGAATCAAAACCACAAGAGCCACATAGACATACATACAGAAGGCAAGTCCGCCAATATTGATCAACACAGAAAGCGTGCTGGCCGCAGTCGCACCGGAAATGGCAATACCCATGGTACACCAGCCCATGAACAGGCCCTTTTTCTTCGGGAACCAGTTCGATCCCAGCATGCCAAGTCCGATTCCGGAGACTGCACAGGTGCTGACAGTATAGACAATCGTTCCCACCGCGTACAGGTAGATACTGGTCGCGTTCGCGAGGAACAGAAGACCTATAATATTGCCAATAAGGCCTGCAATGATGATCTTCTTCGCGCCATATTTTCCGCCCCAGTATCCAAAGGCAAGATTGGCGACGATCGTCAGCCATCCGCCTACCGTGACATAAAAAGATAAGGTCGCCTGGTCGCAGCTGAAGGCATCCATAAAATAGACCAGCAGCGTATTCAGGCCATCCGATGTAATTGCCGCATACAGATACCAGTAGAAGAAGCACAGGATGACAATTGGCAATCCTTTTTTACCAAATGTACTGCGTTTTTGTGTAGTTTCCATTTCATAAACCCCCGTTATAGATGAAAATTATTTTATCTTTCCACAACCGCGGAGCACCCCATGCCGCCGCCGATGCAGAGTGTTGCCAGCCCCTTCTTCGCGTCCCTGCGAAGCATTTCATATAGAAGCGATACCAGAATCCGGCATCCGGACGCCCCGACCGGGTGGCCCAGCGCGATCGCTCCTCCGTTGACGTTCAGCCGGGACTTATCAAAGCCCAACTCCTTTCCGACCGCGATTGACTGCGCGGCGAAAGCCTCGTTCGCCTCGATCAGGTCGAAGTCTTCAAGCGAGAGTCCCGTCTTCTCCAGAACCTTTCTCGTGGACGCCACCGGGCCGATCCCCATCACCTCCGGGCGGACGCCGCCCAGCGCCCCGGCCACATAGTAGGCCATCGGCGTGACGCCCAGCTCCTTCGCCTTACTCTCGCTCATGACGACGACCGCCGCCGCCCCGTCGTTGATGCCGGAGGAATTCCCCGCCGTCACCATGCCGTCCTTTTTGAAAGCCGGGCGAAGCCGCGCAATACTCTCCGGCGTGACGCCGCAGCGCGGCCCTTCATCCGTGTCGACGATGACCGTTTCTTTCTTCTTTTTTACCTCGACCGGAACGATCTCCTCGCGGAAGACGCCCTTCTCCCTCGCCGCCTCGCACTTCTGCTGGCTGTCTGCGGCGAACTGATCCAGCTCCTCTCTCGTCAGAGACCACTCATCGCAGATATTCTCCGCCGTGATGCCCATGTGATAATTGTTGAACGCGTCCGTCAGCGCGTCGTGCACCATCGTGTCCTCCATCACGGCGCTGCCCATACGGTAGCCGAAACGCGCCTTGTCAAGCGCATAGGGCGCGGCGGACATATTCTCCATACCGCCGGCCACCACGACCTCGGCATTCCCGGCGCGGATCATCTGCGCCGCCATGTTGACGCTCTGCAGGCCGGAGCCGCAGACCACATTCACGGTGACCGCTGTAGTCTCCACCGGAAGTCCCGCGCGGATGGCCGCCTGTCTGGCGACATTCTGCCCCAGACCCGCCTGCAGCACGCAGCCCATGTACACGTGCTCCACGTCCTGCGCCTGTACGCCTGCCCTTTTCAACGCCTCCGCGATCACAACCGCCCCCAGCTCTACGGCCGGAACCGTGGAGAGCAAGCCCCCCATGGTTCCGATCGCAGTGCGGCAGGCGCCTGCCAAAACAATTCTTTCTGACATTTTCCTGTCCTCTGTTCTTTAAATATCCATCGCCAGATAGTGCCCGTCCGCCATGGCGTTGGTCACCTTTCCGGTTCGCCTGCAGTCCCCGATACGCTGTACGATCGGGGCGCTGTTTGCCAGCTTCAGGAACATCTCCTCATTCGGCCGGTAGCCCACCGCATTGATCACCGTGTCCGCGGCAATCAGGGTCTCGTTTCCGTCCTTGTCGGCCACCAGGATGCCTTCCCCGGTAATGGCTTTCCCAGAAAATCCGGTCTTCAGACAGACATTGTTCTTTCTCATGTCGACCTTGATCGCGGTCTGTCCGAAGCAGTCGCAGTCGATCGCTACATCCTCGCGCATCTCGACAATCGTGACCTTCTTTCCCATGCGCGCCAGGTGTGTGGCCGTCTCGCAGCCGACCAGTCCGCCGCCGAGCACCGCGACCGTCTCTCCAACGGTATCCTCTTTTCCAAAGACCGTCGACGCGAGCTTTACGTTTTCGCCGTCGATCCCCGGAATCCGCGGGACGATCGGCAGCGCGCCGGTCGCGATCAGGAGGACGTCCGGAGCCTCCGCCTTCACCGTCTCCTCCGTCACGTCCGCGCCGGTATGGATCTCGACGTCCGTCATACTCAGCCGGTACTGCAGCGTCTCGGCAAGCTCAAACAGGCCGTGCTTGAAATCCACAAACTCCGCGAAAGCGAGCGCACCGCCGAGCTTCTCCTTCTGCTCATACAGCACGACCTTATGTCCGCGGGAATGCGCTGTCAGCGCAGCCTCCATGCCGCCCGGGCCTCCGCCGATGACCATGACCTTCTTCGGCGTCGTCGGCTGTGCCTTCGCGAGCCACTCATTGCGCTCATTGCCGATGATCGGGTTCACCACACAGCTGATCATGCCGGTCTTGACCGACTCGCCGAAACAGCTGTTGCAGCGCAGGCAGTGGCTGATCTCCTTCTCTCTCCCGGTACGAAGCTTCTCAGGCAGGAAGGGGTCGGCGAGCAACGTGCGGCCGAGCTTGATGACGTCAGCCTTTCCGCTCTCCAGAATCTCCTCCATCAGCTCCGGATCCGTGATCGCTCCGACCGTGGAAATCGGCACATGCACGTGCTTACGGATCTCCGCCGCCAGATGTACGTTCGCCGCTTTCTCAATGTACTGCGACGGATGCGTGCGGATGAACAGCTCCAGGTTCTCATGAATTCCTGCGGACACGTTGATCAGGTCGCACTTATCCTGAATCAGGATCGCGAGCTGCGTCGCTTCCTCGATTGTGATGCCGCCCTCGACAAACTCGTCGCCGCTGATACGAACCTCGATCGGGAAATTCGGACCACAGTGCTTCCGGATCGAATCAAGCGCCAGCAGAAGCGGCCTTGCGCGGTTTTCGAGGCTTCCGCCGAACTCGTCGGTACGGGTATTGCTTCTCTTCGCGAGGAACTGACCGAAGAACCAGCCGTGCCCCGCGTGAACCATGCACATCTCGAATCCGGCTCTCTGCACGACCGCCGCGCCCTTGCCGAAAGATTCGCAGACCTCCTCGATCAGCTCCTTCGGCATCTCGTGAACCTCACCCTCCGGGAGGATCTCGTGAATCGGACCGTAGGCAATCTTGCCTTCCTTCTGGCTGCCCGCCAGGCTCTCGAGTCCGCCCCATTTCCCGCCGTGGGAAATCTCCACGTTCGGCACCGCACCATGGCGCTTGATCGCCCTCGCGAGCTGCGACAGGGACACCAGGCAATTCGGGTTGTCCAGACAGAGCTGCCTGTCATGCGACTTGCCGGTCGCAGAGTGCGGGATGACCTCTCCCAGCGTGACGACCGCCGCGCCGCCCATCGCCTTCATCTCGTAGAAGGCAATCGTCTCCGGCGTCAGATTGCCGTCGACCGCGAGCCAGTTGAGTGAGGTCGGTGACGCGAAGATGCGATTCTTCAGTGTCAGATTACCGATTTTAATCGGTGTGAAAAGTTTGCTGTACTTGTTATCCATAAAGATTTCCCCTTTCTGTTATTTCATCAGTTCCGGATGCACTTCTTTGTTCCACTTTGTAGAATCCGTCGCCTTCGCAATCAGCGCGGCGATGATCATGAGAATCGCGTAAACCACATAGGCCATCGTCAGCGTTCCCGTGACCTGAAGCACAACCGCGTTCAGCACAAAGTTGAGAGAAATAATGCAGTACATGATCGGGTAGATCACTGTATTCGCAACCGGATAATCCAGCTGCCCGAAAATACTCGCCGGCCAGGATATCTGAACATTCGTGGTGCCGCCAAGGGACATGCCGACCATCACGATCGAAATGTAGACGAAAACAACATTAAACTGACCTAAGATATTGATGACTACCGCCGCAGCAAAGAACAGTGAGTAGACGATTGCGGCTGTCTTCGTCCCGAATTTCGTATCAATGATACCCAGCAGATAACTTCCGAGCATACCGAACACTGCTGCGACCGTCATCGCTCCGACCGCCTGCGCCGAGGACAGCCCCAGAGCCATGTTTCTGCTCACAAACTGCGAAACGATACCCACAAGGCCAAGTCCCAGAAACGCGGGAACCAGAATCGCCAGATAGGTCTCCTTTGTCGTCAGCAGACGTTTTACAGTCCAGTCGCTCTTGTACTCCTCTTTTCTCGCCTGTGCATCCACAAGGTACTCTTTCTCATACTCTTCCTTTGTCACATTGTCCGGATAAACGCCCGCGTCAATCGGATCGTCACGCAGAATCAGAATACCAATCACGCCGACTACAACCGCGAAAATACCAATTACAGAAAGGCCCATCTTCCAGCCAAGGAAAGTCGTGAGTGCGGTCAGCAGCGGAACAAGGATTGCGGAACCAATGTTTGCGCCCGTCGTGGTGATTCCGACAACCACACCTCTTTTTTTCGGAAACCAGCGCGCCTGCAGCGGACCCGTGCAGAGGTAAAAACAACCCTGCGTACAGGCCACCATGATACTCATGCACACCCCATACATAACCAGACTGCTGGAACTGACATAGAAAAGACTGTAGGTTAGGCCTGCAATAATAAGAAGTCCTCCGCTCGTATAGCGGTTTCCCAGCTTCTCACGAACCTTTCCGATTACAAACATTAAAACAACACCCACAAACCCCGCCACGGTGCCAAGACTGAGGCAGGCATTGTAATCGAGCCCATTCCCGTCCGAGACAAGCGGAAGCGCGACATTCAGCCCGTCGATTGTCATCGCGACATTACAGAACAGCGCCGTGAAACAGTACAGTATTAAAAACCACCCTTTAGCCCCAAAATTTCTGATACTCTGACTTTTTGTTACTTCACCCATTTTACATCTCCTTCTCTGATTATTTTGGTTTATTACAGTTAATTAGCCGTTCCCCCGCGTATCTTCCTCCTTTCCCCTGGATTTTGTCGTTCCGTGTACCGCTCCGGCCGCGCATACGAGCAGGCTGAACAGTACGCCGACAAACAGCGAGTCGAACGGGAATACTTCTATGATGCCAAAGATCAGCACCAGGATCGGGCTGACGATCACCGAACAAAGACAGAACCTCGGATCCACCCTGCCGGGCAGCCACAGCGCACAGAGCAGCGGAACAAATACAACCGCACCGCGCAGTCCCATGGACATGAATGCGAACTGCAGAATGGTGTCCCCCAGACTGCCGGTGGACAGGCAGCAGGCGCCGATCAGCACCAGCACAATCCAGAGTTTCGACAGCCGGGCCGCCTTTTTCGGATCGTCAAATTTATGTGTGACATTCTTTACAATATCGTTGTTGATGATCGTCGAAATTCCAAGCGCGAGTCCGGCCCCGGTTCCGACCACCGCGATAAACAGCGTTCCGAGGATGACGCCCGCCAGCAGGGGCGGCACATGCGCCGTCACAAAGGTCGTCAGCGCGGTCTTCGCCGTCACACCCGGGTACAGCACCGCATTTGCCCGCATGTAGAGTCCAACCAGGATTCCCCCGATTCCAATCGGCGGGATCAGGAATGCCGAGATCAGCGCTCCTCCGCGGCCAGCACGGTCGCTCCTGCCGGACAGTACGCCCTGCGCGTAAGTCTGTGTCGTGAGGACTCCCAGAATCAGCGAGAGGCAGGCTCCCGCATCCGTCCCGACGCCGCGGGCAAAGAGCGAGAAGAAATGTATACCCTCCGGATTATCAATTCCGTGCACCATCTCCACAAAGGGATTCACGCCTCCCACCAGCTGCAGGACGATAACGCCGCAGCCCATCATGGCCACATAGAGCAGGACCGTCTTCACGATGCCCACCATCCCGGCGCCCTTCGTTCCTCCGAACACCACGTAGAGAACCATAAACAGCGCGGAGAAAAGAACTGCCGGTACAATCCCCAGGTTTGGCGCGATGACCGCGACCACCGCCGTAGCGGAGATCAGCTGGGAAATGATATTGATGAAGGTTCCCACTGCGGACAGAACCGACGCCGCGATCCCGACCTGAGAGCCGAACTCCTTGCGAATCATGCCGACCAGCGTCGTACAGCCGGAGCGCCGAAGCGGAATCGCGTAGACCAGTGCCAGAATCAGACAGGATATCCCTCCGCCCAGCGTAAACCACCAGGCCGACATGCCGTAGGTGTAGGCCAGCTGCGCCGTTCCGACCGTGGAAGAGCCGCCCACCAGCGTCCCGATGATCACACCGGCCACGACCGGCATGCTGTTGCTTCGTTCGCCCTGCTTCGCCTTCGTGCCGGACCAGATGGACAGACCTACGATGACGACGAGCGTGACGACAAGTCCTGTAATCAGCCAGATATCCATCACACCATGCTCCCGATTTGCTCCGGAATGATTAGGTCCGCCTCGGTCTTTGCGATCACTTCCTCCACCGTCACGCCCGGAGCCAGCTCTTCGAGCACCAGGCCCTCCCCGTTATAGTGAAGAACGCAGAGCTCCGTGATGATGTAATCCACCGCGTGCACCGCGGTCAGCGGGAGCCTGCACTTTTTCAGGATCTTGGAATTCCCGTTCTTGTCGGTGTGAAGCGTCGTGATCAGCACCTGTCTCGCGCCGGACACCAGATCCATCGCGCCGCCCATGCCGACCGTAATCTTTCCCGGCACTGTCCAGTTCGCCAGATTTCCCTCCTGGTCTACCTCAAAGGCTCCCAGAATCGTGAAGGCCACATGTCCGCCGCGGATCAGTCCGAAGGAGGTAAAGGAGTCAAAGCAGCACGCGCCTGTGCGCAGAGTTGACGGCACGCCGGTCGCGTCCACAAGGTCGAGATCCGTATGCTCCGCGTCCGGCTCGCCGTTCAGACCGATTGCTCCGTTCTCCGTATCAAGCCAGACATCAACGTCCTCCGGAATATAGTTCGCCACCATCGTCGGCATACCGATCCCCAGATTGACGACGTCTCCGTCCTTGAAAAATTTCGCCGTTCTTCTTACAATAAATTCTTTTGCATCCATACACGCACCTCCTACTCTGCCGGACAGCCCTGGACGACATAATCCACCAGACAGCCGGGAGTCATGATATAATCCGGCTCCAGCTCCCCGATCTCCACGATTTCCTCCGCTTCGAGGATCACGAGATCAGCTGCGGTCGCCATGATCGGATTGAAATTCTTCGCTGTGTGATGATAGATGCAGTTTCCCATCTTATCCGCCTTCCACGCGTGGATGATCGCCACGTCCGCGTGCAGCGGCTTTTCCAGTATGTATTGTTTTCCGTCCACCTCGATCACGGGCTTTCCCTCCTGCATGGGGGTGCCAAGTCCGGTCGGGGTGAGCACGCCGCCGATTCCGGCCCCGCCGGCGCGCATCCGCTCGCAGAGCGTGCCCTGCGGCGTGAACGTAACGTTGATCTCACCCGCCACGACCTTCGCCATCGTCTCCTTGTTGGAACCGATGTGGGAGCAGGTGATATGTTTGATCCGGTTCTCGTGAACCAGTCTGCCGATCCCGCGTCCCTGGACGCTTGTATTGTTGGAAATCACATCCAGATCCGTGTACCCGGCACTGATGATTCCCTTGATCAGCGTCTCCGGCACTCCGCAGTTGACAAAGCCCGGGATCATGATTCTCATGCCGCTGAAAAGATGCGACATCGCCTCATCGATCGAGACTACTTTTGATTTTGCCATACGCTTTTCTCTCCTGTTCTGTCTTACATCCTTTGTCTGCCGCGAAGCTGCCCTGCGGCGTCCGTTTATACCGGATCGTCGAGGAATTTCTTCTCCATCCGGAACACCTCAAACAGCTGCCTGTCGCGCTTTGTCTTTAGCTCGTCCAGATCTACGCCCGTATAATCATAGAAGCCTTTTCCGCTCTTGATTCCGAGATTTCCGGCCTCCACCAGCTCCGCGAGCGTCCGCGGCATCTCGTCCCCGTTTTCCGGCATCGTATAGGAATGATTCTTATAATTGTTCGCCGTCATATCCAGCCCGCCGAAGTCTGCACGCTTGCACAGGCCCAGCACACAGGCGCGCGGGATAAAGGACGCCTTCGCCGCCAGGTCGATCGCCTCCGCGTCACAGTATCCATTGTCGAGCAGATAGAAAATTTCCCGATTCAGGCACTGCTGCAGGCGGTTCACGATATAACCGCGGATAAATTTCTTCATGAGCACCGCGGTCTTCCCGCATTTTTTCAACAGCGCGACGGCAGTGTCCGCGTACTCCTGCGGTGCCTGCTCGCTCTTCACGACCTCGACCAGCGGGATCAGCTGCGGCGGCGCATACCAGTGGCAGATAATCTGCTGCGGCAGAAGCTGCTCAGGCACTACCTCGAAGATGTTCATGCCCGAGGTGTTCGACGCGAGAATCGTCTCCGGCCCTACGCAGGCTGCGAGCTGCTCATACAGTGCCTTCTTCGCGTCGCGGTTCTCCACAATGGTCTCCTGCACGAAGTCCGCGTCCGCCACGGCCTCCTCCACCGTCGTCACAAAGCTCACGCGCTGAAAGATCTGTTCCACATCCTCCGCGGCGATCTCTCCCTCCTGCGCGAAGGTCTCAAGCTGGCTTTTCAGCGCCGCCTTCGCCTTCTCTCTCGTGGCCTCGGACCGGGTCCAGACCGCCACGGAATAACCGCCCGCCGCGTAGGTCTGGGCGATGCCGGGACCCATCGTCCCGGCGCCCAGTACGGCTATTTTTCTGATATCATTCAGGCTTTTCATTTAGAAGCTTCCCTCTTCCCATGCCACCAGGCGTACAAAACCGCCGTCGGCCATCTCACAGCGGAACGGGAAGGCCGCGATAATCATGCGGCGCCCGGTGACCTCGTCGATGTCGCCGCCCGCATTCTCGATCGTGCAGACGCCATGCTGCATATAGATTCTGTGGCAGGGCTCGTAGTCCGGATACTCCACATCCGGATCCTTTCCGGTCGCGTCGCAGTACGCCTTATAAAGCCACGGCATCTGCTCCTTGAGCGGATAGTGCCAGAGCGGAGAGTCTGTCGCTCCCCAGGCCCCGGAAATGCCCTTGATGTGCTTCTCATGCGTGAGATAGTTCTCGAGCTCCGGACCTTCTCCCACGTAATAGTTATAGTATTTGTCGTTGTTCAGGCGCCAGTAGTGATGGAAACCGGTATTGATGATAACCCAGTCGTTCTCACGAATTTCGAGACCATCCTTCTTACAGGCCGCCTCCAGCTCCTCAGGCGTAATTTCATGCCAGATATTGCCCATCTTAGCCGGATCTCCCTGCGCTGCGTTCCATTTTTCCTCAAACTCATCACGCAGATAGCGCATATCCACGATGATACCGGTGCCGATGCAGCGCTCCAGATGAATCTCAGCGAGATTGTAACCGTTCGCCTCGCGGTCGACCTCTTCCTCATGGAGCACGTGGTTCGGAGCATCCATGTGGGTGCCCGCATGCAGGGTTCCCGTGTAAGTCATCGTGCGCTTATGGAATCGTCCATGGTACTGTCCGCGTGGGAAAATCAGATCCTGCCGCGCACCCGGAAAGGGCCAGAGCGGCGTATCCGTCCCCCACGGCAGGGAAAGATCATAAATCTTCGTCATTTTAGAATCGTCAAGATAGAATTTGCTTTTGTCCAGGGGCATGTATGCCATAATATGTTTCCTCCTTTTCTACAGTTCCCGTTTCTTTAATCCAAGGATTTCGCGGGCTTCCGCTGCCGTGGCAACCTCGCGTCCGGCCAGCTTTGTCAATGTTACCGCTCTCTCCACCAGCATCTTGTTGGTAGCGATTACCTTTGTTCCATCGGGCTTTCTCTCATAGAGAATGTTATCCTCCAGCCCGACCCGCAGTCCGTCGCAGCCGAGCGCCAGGCCCGCCAGCATCATCGGCATATGCGCCTTGCCGATGCCGGATACCGACCAGGTCGCCCCCGCCGGGAGCTTGTCCACCAGGAAAGCCAGGTTTCCGGCTGTCCCGGGCATCGAACCTCCGACTCCCATGATGAACTGAATATGGGGCGGCTGCGGGATGTTCCACTTCTTTACGTAATACATCACGGAATCGACGTGGCCGGTGTCGAAAACCTCGAACTCCGGCTTGATATCGTACTTTACGACCTCCTGCGCCAGCAGGTTCAGAAAACGCGGGCTGTTCTCAAAGATATAGCTGTTCGCCCAGTTCAGCGTGTTCGGGTCGAAGGAGCACATCTCCGGGAGCAGCTTCCCGAGATGCTGCAGGCGCTTCTGATCCTCATACTCGCCTCCTGAGGTCGTCAGGTTCAGGACAATATCCACGCCCTGCTCCCTGCTCTTTTTGCGGGTCAGTTCCACCGCCTCCGTAAATTTTTCAAGGCTCATGGATTTGTAGCCGATCTGCATCTCTCCGTTGACAATCTTGTCCTCCCGCACGTGGATGTGCGCGATGGCCGCTCCTGCTTTTGCGCACTCAATCGCCTGGTCGGAAATCTCCTCCGGCGTATAAGGCACGGTCGGCGCCTGATCCTTTTTTGTCCCCGCGCCGCACAGGCAGACGGAGATAATCACTTTGTTGCTCTTTGCCATGGGTGATAACCCCTTCCTTTCTCTGTTCAGTCACACAGCTCCACGACCGTGGCCTGTCCCATGCCGCCCGCGATGCAGAGGGAGGCGAGTCCGTATTTCACACCGCGCTTCTTCATCTCGTGCACAAGCGTCACCAGAATGCGGCAGCCGGAGGAACCCACCGGATGTCCGAGCGCGATCGCGCCGCCGTTCACATTGATAATATCCATGCGCTCCGTGAGTCCGAGCTTCCGGATGCAGCCAATCGACTGCGCCGCGAAGGCCTCGTTCAGCTCGATCAGTCCGATGTCCTCCATCGACAGACCGGCGTTTTTCAGAGCCTTCGGCACCGCATACGCCGGGCCCAGCCCCATGAGCCGCGGGTCGCAGCCCGCGGTTCCCATCCCGACGATTTTCGCGAGCGGTTTCAGGCCGAGCGCTTCCGCTTTCTCCGCTGACATGAGCAGCATCACGGAGGCGCCGTCATTGCGTCCCGAGGAGCTCGCCGCCGTGACGGTTCCGCTCAGCTCCTTTGCGCCCTGCAACCGTCCCTCGCTGTCATGAGAAATATTGAAACAGGGCTTCAGCTTCGCCATTTTTTCCAGGCTGGTGTCCGGTCTCGGGAATTCATCCGTGTCAAAGACGACCGGCGGCTTCTTTCTTCCCTGCGGCACCTCGACCGGAACAATCTCGTCCCTGAAACGGCCCTCGCTGATCGCTTTTACAGCCCGTTTCTGGGATTCCAGCGAGAAAGCGTCCTGCTCCTCTCTGCTGATCCCCATCTCCTCGGCGATGTTCTCCGCCGTCGCTCCCATGTTATAGCTGCCGTACATCTCCTGCGGCTGGCTGCGGAACTGCCCTTCCGTCAGCGCATCCACAAACTCCGTCGTGCCCGTACCGACGCCCCAGCGGGCGTTTCGCACATAGAATACGGCGTTGGACATGGACTCCGTACCGCCTGCGAGCACCGCTTCATTCTGTCCGCACTGGATGCTCATCACCGCATTCTGCACGGCAGTCATGCCGGAGGCGCACTGGCGCATCACCGTGTAAGCCGGAACGGATTCCGGAATGTCCGCCTTCAGCGCCGCTACGCGGGCGATATTCGGCTCGTCCGAGGTCTGCCTGCACTGCCCTAAGATCACCTCGTCGATCTCCTGCGGCGAGACTCCGCTGCGCTCCAGAGAAGCTTTGAGCACGGCCACCGCCATATCGTAGGCGGACAACGGCTTCAGGGAGCCGCCCATACTGCCCACCGCCGTCCGGCAGGCATCCACAATTACTACGTCTCTCATCGTTTCCTCCTCAGCCGACAGCTGTCAGGCCGCCGTCCGGATACAGGATATTGCCGGTGAGGAAATCGGAGGCCGGCGCCGCCAGAAACAGCGCGGTTCCCACACAGTCCTCCGGATCGGACATCCTGCGCAGCGGAAGGGAAGCTCCCTGCTGCTTCAGATACTCGTCCACCGTGATACCGGCTTCCCCTGCCCGCATCTCGAAGACCTTGTTCATCATCGGAGTCTTCATGATATTCGGGCCGAAGGCGTTGACCGTGATGCCGTAAGGACCGAATTCCGCCGCCAGTACCTTGGTCAGCATATCCTCCGCGCCCTTGCTGGAGCAGTAGGCCGCGTTTCCGGCGCCGCGGGTCGCGATCTTGCCGCGCACCGAGCTGACGTTGACGATCTTGCCGTAACCGGCTTCCTTCATGTATTTCCCAAAATGCTTTGCCGTGATCAGGATGGACGTGACGTTCGCGTTCATCACCTTGTTGAACTCGTCAACCGGGAAATCCAGCACCGGCACCTTTTTATTGATACCCTGGGAATTGACCATGATCGCGACCGGTCCCATCTCCTTATTTGCCTTTTCGGCAGTCGCCTCTACCGCGGCTTCATCCGTCGCGTCGCAGACATAGTAGCGGAACTCCTTCCCGGTCTGCTCTTTCAGATCCTCGCAGGCTGCCGCCAGCTTTTCCTCACTGCGGGAGGCGATCGCCACCGTCGCCCCGGCCTCGGCATAGGCCTTCGCGATCAGCTTGCCAAGTCCGCCGGCGCCGCCGAAGATCACCGCGTTCTTTCCGCTTAAATCAAATAATCCAGACATTTTTCTGCTCCTTTCCCTTGCTCCATAACCCTTCCGCCCCATGCCGGCGTCGGCCCACCACTCCGGCGTCGGCGTGGACTTCCGGGCTTATCAGGAGAATTATCGAATCATGACTGTGAGCATCTGAGCCGTCACCGTTCCGGTATTCAGGCTCGCGCGCTCGGTCCCATGGCCAAAATGAACACTGTCGCCGGCATGGAGTACATATGCTGTCTCCGCTCCATCCTCTTCCTTCAAGGTCACAGTCATCTCACCTTCAATGATGTAGTAAACCATTTCAAACTTCGCCGCCGCCATCGCTGCGCCGCCGCCCGGGAGGAAATGGGAAAGTCCCATCACGACCGTTCCGTCATTGACGTCAGCCGGATTGTGAAGGCGGGTCGTGAGGACGTCAAAATGTCCCGGCGCCTCATATTTCACTGCTTCTTCTCTGCGCGTTACCTTATAACTCATACCCTGACACCTCCGCCTTATTTCTCGAGATCGAGGATCCTTGTTCCCTCGCCGAAGACACTCTCCCAGCCGCCGAGGAAATCGCCAAGGTTCTTGGTCACGCAGGCGTTTGTCATGCCTTCCGTGATGAAATCCGGATTGAGCGTGAAGGCCTGTACGCCCTGACCCATGCAATAACCGAACTCCTCGAGCGTCCTGTGGGCTGCGCCCATGATCTTACCCTTGCCGGAGACGCGGGTGTACTCCACGAGCTCTCTGGTCACAGAGACCGGATCAAGACCGAAGTCCTGCATATGGAAATGGAAGGGCACCGCATAGGACGCACCGGCGTCGAGCGCCATCACACCCTGGATCGTGGAGCAGCAGAGCGTCGCACAGGTGCTGATGCCCTTCTGGCTCAGCTCATAGATCGCCCGGATGCCGAATTCCATCGCCGGGATCTTCACGATCGTATTCTCCCCGGCAGCGTCACGGATCCGGTATACCTCTTCCATGATGTCGTCCGAATTCTTCGAGGTAACCTGGGTGAAGAGTTTCCGGTTGCCGATCGCCGCGCGGAGCTCCTTCAGGATCGTGAAGTAATCCGTCCTCTTCAGCCGGGAGATCATGACCGGGTTCGTGGTGACGCCCGCAAGCGACGGATACATATCCATATACTTTTTGACCGTCTCCACATTCTCGCAGTTCAGGAAAATTTCAAAGTTCTCGTTTAACATGGTTTCTTCCTCCTTTTGATTTGGTTTATAGTAAGATTTATTACATTACTGCTGTTTTTCATCGGCCGCGCAGCGAATGAGAAGCTTCGGGTACTTCGCTGTGCGAAAATCTGCAAAGGCTTGCGCCGCATCCTCGATCGCGTAGATCGGGCCGATCAGGCGGTCCATATCCAGGCGTTGCAAAAGATCCACGCTCTTTGGATACAGGTAAGGATTCGTAAAGGTAAACTGAATCCGCGCCTCCTTGTTGAACATATCGAAGAGGCTGAGCGGCAGACGATAGCTCTCCGGATACACCGCGAAGTATTCGATGCATCCGCAGTGCGCTACCAGCTCCGGGCAGAGCTCCGCGGCACTGCCGACCCCAGACATTTCGAAGACGACATCATATCCCAGTCCCTCCGTGATGCGCATGCCCTCCGCCACCACATCCTGCGAATTCGGGTCGATCACATACTGCGCTCCGAGCTCCAGCGCCAGCTGTCTTTTTTCCGGTACCGGGTCAATCACCGTCACTCTGGTGCCGCCGCGGTATTTCACGAGATCCAGCATAATCAGGCCAATACTGCCAGCACCCGAAATGCAGACGGTGCTTCCGAGCTGCATGTTTGCAAGCTCCATACCCCTGCTGGCCGTTGTAATCGGTTCCACCAGGCAGGCATGCTCGAAGGGAATCTCCTTCGGCACCCGGTAGAGCTGACGCGGCGGATACGTCCGATATTCCGCCATCGCATCCATCGGCTTTTTTGCCGGGTCGAAGGCCGCGTTCTCACAGTGGGAGGGCTGTCCCCGTCTGCAATGAGCGCAGCTGCCGCAGTAGGGAACGGGATTCGCCGTCACGTGATCTCCGATCTGAAGATCCGTCTCCTTCGCCGCCAGCTCTCCGATCTCCACGACCGTCCCGGACATCTCATGCCCCACGATCAGCGGCTGATCCACGCCGAACAGTCCGTTGTTTACGAGATGTACGTCGGTCGCGCAGAGAGCGCAGTACTCGATCTTTACCAGAATTTCATCGGGCGGGGTCGACGGCATTGGGATCTCCCGCACCTCGATTTTTTTATTTCCGACATATACTACTGCTTTCAAAAGCAAGCCCCCTTTCGAACGCTCAGCCCATCTCCATGTCGTCGAAGGTATCCGGATCCGGCCCGAGGCGACGTCCATGGTCCAGCGCGTCGATCGCTTCCAGTTCCTCCTTTGTCATCTCAAAATCAAATAACTCTGTATTCTGCCGGATCCGCTTCGGATTGGCGGACTTCGGAATCGGTGTGATCTGATTCTGGATGGCCCATTTCAGGGCGATCTGGGCAGAGCTCTTGCCGTATTTTTCACCGATCTGGATGAGCAGCGGCTCGTCCAGCAGTACCTTGAAGTCATCGGTCGGATACGGCACCAGCGGCTCTCTCGGACCGCCCAGCGGGAACCAGTTGATCACTCTGATTTTATTTTCCTGGCAGAAATTGCACAGAGGTCTTACCGTAAGATAGGGATTGCACTCCAGCTCATTCACATGCGGGACGATCTCTCCCGTCTCAAAGATCTTCTGAAGATGCTTCTCCTGGAAATTGGATACGCCGATCGCGCGCACCTTTCCGTCGCGGTACAGCTTTTCCATGGCCTTCCAGGCCTCCGGATATTTGCCGACCGAGGGCACCGGAAAGTGAATCATAAAAAGATCGAGGTAATCCAGCCCCATATTTTTCAGAGCCGAGTCAAATGCCCTGAGTGTATCCTCGTACGCGTGGCAGGCGTTCGGCAGCTTCGTCGCGATGAACAGCTCCTCACGCGGGACGCTGCAGTGACGCAACACATCTCCGACCTCCGCCTCATTCTCGTAGAAGGGCGCGGTGTCGAACATCCGGAATCCGTTTTCCAGCGCGGAATCCATCGCCGCGTAAAATTCTTTTCCGTTCCCCAACGCCGCGACGCCGAAACCGATCTGCGGCATTTCCACGCCGTTGGAAAGACGGGCTGTCGGAATTTTTACTCCCATAATATTTAAAATCCTCCTTTACTCGTTTGCGTAATTGATATGACGTCTTTTCATGGAGCGAAAGACGATCACCAGCAGGACGACCGATAAACTGATCGTCAGCGTGGACAGAAGATAGGTGACGCGGTAACCTCTCGCATCCAGAATGGCTCCCCAGATAACCGGGCCGATTCCCATCGACAGATCCATGGCCAGAAAGAGGGTGCTGGTTCCCGCTGCCCTCCGGTTCACCGGCAGTCTGCGGACCGTCTCGCTCTGTACCACCGGCATGGTACCGGTCGCAATTCCGTAGAGCAGGCCGGAGAGGAGGTACAGGTAATAGTTCTGACAAAACGCCATATTCAGCGCACACAGGGCGGCGAGCACATAGACGATGGCAAGCGTCCTCATACATCCGATACGATAAGAAACGCGAACCAGCGTAAGATTGCTCACCACCATTCCCACCGAACAGACGGTGAAGAACAGACCTCCTCCGGTGAATCCGAGTGACTGGGAAAGCGACATCGCATAGAATGTGATTGCCGCGATTCCAAGGTAATAAGCAAACACGACAATTGCGTAGGGCAGCGCGCTCTTCTCGATCAGGCTGCTCGCGGAGAACACACGTCCGACGGACGCTGTGTCCGGAACCGGCGGCTCTCCTCCCTCGTAATTGCAGGCTGCCGCAGACAGCACCGAGATAATCAGAAATACCGTAGCTCCGATAAAAAGCGGCTCATACATACTGCCCACAACCAGGACGACAGAGAGAATGCCGCTGAGTGTCTGCGCGACGCCCTGTGCCGTCCAGTTGACGCCCAGGCCGATCGCCAGCTTCTTCGGCGGAATCACATCCACCACCGCCGCCGAGTAGGCCGTCGTCCCGCAGGCATAGCCGAAGCCGTGCATGCCTCTGGCGATCATCATGGTCAGCGGGAACGAGGCCAGCGCCGGAATACAGTACAGAATTGAACCGATTGTAAACACGCCGCACCCCAGAATCATGGCCTCTCTTCTCTGCCGGTGATCGGCAATCCAGCCGCCGACGATCCTTGCAATCACCGCTCCGACCAGATAGGGAATGGCCAGGCATCCCGCAAACATGTTGGAAAAGCCGAGTCCGGTCGCATACACCGTGATATTCGCGTTATAAAGGTTCTGTCCAAGCTGCAGCGCAAAGGTCTCAACCCATATCAGGACGAAATAAATATTCATCATTTTCACCGGAAGATAACGCTGCTTTTCTGCCATTGTGTTCACTCCTCAAGTCCAGAATTTTCCCGGAGACTCCGGGCTTCCCTACATCGTCACGATCACCTTTCCCGCTTCTCTGGAAACCATCATATCGAAGCCATGACCGCTGTCCTCAAGGCTGATGCGGTGTGTCACGATCGATGTCAGATCAAGCTTTCCCTGACTCGCCAGATTGATCGTGTTTCTCCAGGATACGGTGTTATAGCCCAGGTGGCCGATCACTTCGATGGACCGAAGCGTGATGCTGTTCAGCCCGTAGCCGTAAGGGGTATCGTTGATCGCGATCCGAACCAGCCGCCCCTTCACGTGGAGCAGCCCCAGCGCTGTGTTCATCACAGCCGGGACGCCGGTCGTCTCGACTACAAGATCCGCGCCGAAGCCATCTGTCAGTCGGATGACCTCCTCCGCGCAGGTCTCCGGCTCATCGGAGTAGATGACATCCGTCACGCCCATTTTCAGAGCAGTCGCAATCTTGTCCTTTGCCGTGCTCCTGCGAACCATCAGGATCACGTGCGCCGCACCGCCGATCGCGGCCATGTGCGCACTGTAGAGTCCGATCGCTCCCGCGCCGGTGACGACCACGTTTTCTCCGCCCATCAGGCGGCCTTCCTGGAAAATCGCCTTGTATCCGTTCGCCGCCGGTTCCAGCAGCGGCGCCTCCTCGAAGGAGACATTGTCCGGAATTTTGAAGATACAGTCCGGAACCTGCCGAAGCAACTTTCCCGGTATCTTCACATACTCCGCGAGAATGCCGTCCGCCGCGATCCCCATGCCTTTACGTTCTTCGCAGGCCACATAATCGCCGGTGATGCAGGCATAGCAGCTGCCGCACACGTCCACCGTATTCTCGGAGGTGACGCGGTCTCCGACCTGCCAGCGCTCCGCCACGTTTTCCCCGCGCTTCACGATGATGCCGGCATTCTCATGCCCCATGATCACCGGATAGCCGCACAGCGGATCCATGGATCCGTCATAGATATGTACGTCGCTCCCGCAGATCGCAGCCGCCTTCAGCTGAATCAGGATATCGTCGTCGCCGATCTCCGGAACCGGGACATCCTGCATTTCAAACTGTCCCCGTCCGACACCGACAAAAGCCCTCATTGTTTTTTTTCAGTTCTTCTCCCATATGAAAATCCTTTCCTCCATGAAGCTCTGCTCAGTCCGCAGGATACGCATACTCGTTATAGCCCTCCGGCAGAGGAATCGCCGGAATTCCGTCTCCAAGCTCCACGACAAAATCAAAATCCTTCTCCGAGTCCAGGTAGGCAAACTTCGTCGGGCCGACCTGGCCTTTGATACTGAGCTTCATTCCTTTTTCCTGATAGTCACTCAGCGTTTCCTCCCAGCGCTCCGGCGGCACCACTTCCTTGATGTGATGAAAGCCGCAGCCGTGACGGTCAAGATAGCTCTGATAGACCGTCGGTCCTTTGACCGGCTGGATCACCTCGAACTCAATGTTGCTGTAGAAGGTAATCCCGAGCTGAAAGTGGAACTCCGGCTCCACAAGTTCGCCATCCACCAGAATGCCCGGATTCGTCACGCTCCGGTTATTGAGCGTACCGATCGACCAGGGACCGATGTGCAGAAGCTGCGTCAGTTCTCTCACGGTGCGATCCACATCATCCGTCACGACATTGATCTGTGTAATCCGCCTGGAATCCTGCCGCACGGGCGCCTTTCTGTTCCGGTCCAGCCGCAGGGCCAGACACCCGCCCAGAATATCCATCGTATCGAGCCAGATGGTCTCGCCGCCTTCGTCCTCCTCTTTTTTCAGAAACGGAACACCCATCAGCCGATAATCTCTTAAGCGTTCCTCCCAGGCCTCCTGCGGGACGTTCTCACGAACACAGCAGATGCCCGGTCCATATTTTTCCAGATAAAGGCTGTTCGGCGAAATCCCGCTGAGCGGCTGCACAATCTGAAGCTCTACATCCCCCATCACGGTTTTCGCATACTGCTCTTCATAGCCGACGCTGCGCGTTCCTCTGCTCCAGTCCGTCAGTCCATACAGCCGGGAGAGATTATCCGTAACCCGCTTCAGTTCCTCCGTGACGACCGTGATCTGATCGAACCAGCGTCCCTCCGAAGAGATCTGCAGCTCCTGCGCACTGTACGCGCAGTCCGTATTTAATAACATACGTGCCCTCCATCGACGATAAGCTCCGTGCCCACGCAGAAGGTGGAGGCGTTGCTCGCCAGATAGAGAACCGCTCCCTGCATCTCCTCCACCTTACCGGTGCGCTGGCAGGGACTTCTCTGGGCAAAGAAGTCCGTGACTTCCTTCGACATGTCGCTGTGCATGTCCGAGAGCACATAGCCCGGGCTGATGCAGTTCACGCGGATGCCGTAAGGAATCATCTGCGTCGCGAAATGTCTGGTGAAGTGCTTCACACCCGCCTTGGAGACGCTGTACGCGGAGTTGTCAAAGGTAACGCCGAGCGGCGCCGCGTTGACGATGGAGGCGCACATCGAAGCCGTATTGACGATCGAGCCGCCGTGGCCGTCCCGCACCATGATACGGGCCGCCGCCCTGGCTACCAGGAAGATACCTCCGAGATTGACCTCCTGCACATGCTTCCACCAGCTGTAATCCACATCCAGATCCGGAATCGGCGAACCCCCGATTCCCGCGTTGTTATGTACCACATCGATAGTGCCAAATTCCTTCGCGATGTACTCGCACATCTCCGTCACGCCCTGCTCATCCGTCACATCCACGCCGTAGGCGAGGGTGTTGACTCCATACTCCTTTTTGAACTCGTCAGCGATCTGCTGCGACTTCTCCAGCTTCTGCGGGATGTCCACGATCGCCACGTCGGCTCCCGCCTGCGCAAACGCCTTCGCCGTGTGATAACCGATCAGCCCGGATGCGCCCGTCACGAACGCCTTCTTCCCGTCAAGTCTGAATCTCTTCAATACATTCTCTTCCATGTGCCTTCTCCTTTTCCTTGATTTCGCCTTTCAGCAGTTTTCTGTATCATGAATTTCCAGAATCATCCCCAGCTCTGCGCCGCAGTCATAGTACGTGAAGGTCTCCACCCCCGGAACCCGTCCGCTCATGAGTACGGGAATCTCCCGTTCTTCCATTTGCTTTTTAAACCCTTTCACATCCGTGATGATCGAGATGTGATGCACGCCCTCCCCATGCTCTCTTAAGAAACGGCTGTAGTCACTGTATTCGTCCAGAGGCTGAATCAGTTCGATCTCCATTTCTCCTACATGGCTGAGCGCCAGCGTGATCTCAAAGTCGCGCTTCACCCCACGGGTCGTCAGATCCTGCGCCTTCGCAGCCGGATCGAAGCCTTTCTCTCCGTCCAGGATCGTCCATCCTCCAATCCCATAGATCTCTTCATAACGTCTGGCCATCGCCCTGGCATCCTTTGTGACGATACCGATCTGCGTGATCTTCTGCACCAACTCACTCATCTTTCGTTCCTCTTATCTATAGCTCTCGTCTTTTTTACCAATATTCATCCTTTAAAAAATTATTTTTCCCGGTAAATTAACTATACTATAATTACTATTTGCAAACAATCTGCCACTTTATTATCATTCGATAACCTGTAGGTAATGTCCTTGCAATTTACTCAAAAATGTGTAAAACTAGAAGACAGAATGGAGGTTATTATTCATGAATTTCGTACAGCTTGAGTATTTTATGACCCTCGCGCGCCTGGGCAGCTTTCGCAAAACGGCGGAGGCACACTATATCTCACAACCTGCGGTGAGCAAGCAGATCTCCCTTCTGGAGAAGGAATGGGGCGTCACCCTGTTCGACCGCAGCTACCGCTCCGCCACCCTGACCGCTTCCGGCAAAATCATGTACGAGATGCTGCTGAAATCCGAGGCCGAATACCGGGACGCTCTTTCCGAGGCCAGGCTCAGAAGCCGGAATATCAGCTGTGTACTGCGCCTGGGGCTCCCGGAGAGCAGCCAGTTTGCAAACCTCTCCTCCATTCTGATGGAGTTTCAGCAGAAGCACCCCGAGATCCTATTGCGTATTTCCTACACACCCCTGTCCTCGCTGTCGCTTGGCTACCCAGACGGCGACTTTGACATGGTCATCAGTTATGGATACAACCTGCGTAACCAGCCCTCCCTCGAAACGCGGCAGCTGGCCACGCGGCGGCATCTCGCGATTGTTTCTGAAAACTACGCCAAAGCCTTTGACGGTGAGCTTCACTTTGAAGACCTGAAGCACGAGTGCCTGCTCGTCCCGGCCTCAAGCGGGACCAGCATCACACAGGATTATGCGATCTACATCTGCGAATATCACGGCTTTGCACCGCTGAAGACAGAGCTCCTGCCCAATATCGAGTCCGTTCTCATGGCCGTCAAAATAGACTTCGGCTACGCGATACTGGACGACCTGGTCGCACTTCCGGAAGACCTGCATCTTTCTACGGTGCCAACCAATGTCAGTTTTCCGGTTCTGCTCGCGTGGCATCAGGAAAATAAAAATCCCGCGATCCATCTGCTGGCGGATGAAATCTGTACTTCCCTCACGCTGCCCTCTACCGTATCCTGAACGCGACTGTCTGTATCAGGCCGATTACGCCGGGCAGAAATAAGGATTGTATCCGTCCGGAAGTTTATCCATCTCGGCCCCGTCGCTCAGCTCGTAGACGCAGCCGATCAGCTCTTCCGTGTCGAGATTGCTGAAGCCGCAGGGGCCGATCTTTCCGGACAGCAGCGTCCCGACACCCAGATCGGCAAAGTGCTGTAGTGTCTCCTCCCATCTCCCGTCCGGAATCTTCTCTTTCATATGATGGAAACCGGTTGTGCGGCGCTTCAGATAATCAAAATACGGAACCGGGCCTTCCACCGGCTGCACCAGCTCGAACTCCAGATTCCCAAATACCTTGATCCCCGGCTTGAATTCCGACTTCGGCCAGGAGCCGGCCTTCCGCTGGCTGGATGCCATATCCGTGACAGTCTGATTATTCGCATAGCCGATCTCCCAGGGACCCATTAGAAGCAGATCCGTCATCTGCCGCGCCGTGCGCTCCACATCATCGGTGACGATGCAGACCTGACAGATCTCGTGCTGAATCTCGGAGGTCTGCGCGGCTCGCGGCGCGGAATCCTTCACCAGACCATGCATCGCTCCGAAGGGATCCAGGAAGTCAAACCAGATCTCCTGCTCTGAGCTCTGCACTGCTTTGATCCCCTTCGCCTCAAAATGCTTCAGACTGGCCTCCCACCTTTCATCCTTCACGCGCTCGCGCAGCCCCATGATCCCGCAACCGAAGCGATCCAGAAACCTCTGATACATCGTATCCCCGCTGACTGGCTCGACGACCTTGAGGGTAAAACCGTTCGCCAGGCTGGCCGCCGCCTCGTGCCAGCGGAAGCTGCCGCTCCCTGCATGAACTCCCGCCTCTGTCGTATTGTCCTTTGTGCCGATCACCCAGGAGCTGTACTGAAACACACGCCGGAAATTTTCGACGGTACGGAAAATATCATCCGTCACCATCACAATCTCGTCGACCTTCCGCTCCGATGTCGGTCCCATCACTTCATTTCCCATAGTCAAAATCTCCTTCTCCCTTTCTTTTTTCTAGTTTCCTTCCGCCTCGCTCACCGTCGTGACGTTCAGGCCCAGATCTCTCCGATATGTGGGCCATACGTCTGCCAGCGAACCGTTGTGCGTCATAAAAATGCGGCTGACCTTTCCGCCCACCCAGGCAAGAATCTTCTCGTAGGACTCCGTGATATCCTCCACCGTACCGACGGCGAATTTCAGATTGGGCAGGAAACAGGGGAAGTCCCTGGTTCCCGTAAAGCTCTCCGGCCGCATGCTCACGTCCCCGATCAGCGCAAAATGCGTCCCGTCGTTGTCGATGTACAGCATACTCTGCGCAAAGCTGTGCCCGGAAGCCGCGCGCACGCTGATACCCGGGAAGAGCTCGTCCACGTCGCCGCTCAGATACGTGACTCTGCCTTCCTCATCACAGGCGTCCAGGAACTTCAGTGCCTCCATATCGACCACGCTCTTATGCGTGAGCGGAAAATGTTCGTCTGCCATCACGCGCTTCCAGTTCCCGACCTCCGCACGCTGCACGTAAATGGTCGCATTCGGGAAATAGCGAAGTCCGCTCATGTGATCCCAGTGACAGTGACTGAGTACAATGCTGTCCACCTTCTCCGGCTCCACACCGACGCTGTGCAGCACCTGCGCCGGGTCGTGACAGTTCTGATCGCCCTCCATGGTGATCTTCTCGATGTCAAACTTCGCCTCCATGTCGAAGCCGCAGTCAAAGAGGATACAGTGCCCCTCCCCCTCCAGCAGCGTCATGGAAAATGAAGAATAGATCTGACGGTCCCCCATTTGCCAGAAGTCAAACGCGACTCCCGCCGGAAATTTTGGATCATAACCGAGCTCCAGTACCCGGATCCGATAATATGCCATCTTCCTTCTCCTTCCCTTATGTTTTGCAAAGTATACGGTCCTTGATTTGACGAATATGTCTTCTTCTGCTATACTTTATGAGGATATTTTAATTGTTTTTACCAAACGAATACATGACACATCCCCGGCAATGTGTCTATTTTGCACAATTGCGGTCATAGTGTTCAAAATGTACATTTCGCGGGATTTTGTTCAGATCAGAAGAGGTTTTGACATGCGTGATAAGTATACGATCGAAACAGAGAAATCAAGGAAAACGCGCCAGAAAATCATCGACACGTATTTCCGGCTGATTGAGACAAAGGATTTTGATAAGATCACAGTGCGGGCGATCGTAGAAACCGCCGGGATCTCACGCGGCGCTTTCTATCTGTATTTCACCGACATCTACGAAATCATCACCGAGACCGAGGATATGCTGCTGAGCTCCATGCCCGCCTTCTCGAAGCGCCATATTCCCGCCGGAAACGGGGAACGCGTCATTTATACACTGGCGGAGGATACGAACAGCCTGTGGGAAAGAGAATGGCTGGAGCATTATCAGAAGTACAGCTTCTACTACAACGCTCTGCTCGGCCCGCACGGCGATTCCGGCTTTTACTTCAAGGTCGTGAAATTCCTGCGCAGCTCGCTCAACGTCCAGATGAACAGCTCGCAGATGCCCGACGATGAAGTGCGCCAGCATTTTCTGGAATTTCTGCCCGATCTCTTCCTGAGCCTCGCCAGGCAGTGGACAACCGACAACAAGCTGGCCGACCTGAGTCTGGATATGATTACACAAATCCTGAGTACGATCAAGATCGGCAGCCAGTATCGGTATCACAGCGGAAACTGATCAGGAAATCCTAACGTCTGAACTTTCCGACCTTCGTCAGACGGTTCGGCAGCTTCGGCAGCTTTCCTTCCGTGCAGACGACCGCGCCGTCGCCGCAGGCCTCCAGACATTTCCCGCAGCGGCCGCAGTCCACGGTATCGATCATATGAATGTATTTCGCCTTCCCCTCGATGCAATCCTGCGGACAGACGTCCGAACAGTCCCCGCAGCCCGTGCAGAGTTTTGGATCAATATAGTAGGTCTCCGCTGAGAAACAGGCTCCGGCGGAGCATTTCTTTTTCCGGATATGCCCCTCATACTCTTCACGGAAGGAGGAAACAGCGGAAAGCGCGAGCTTCGGCGCCGTCTGCCCGAGCGTACACATCCCGGAGAACGTCATCGCGGAGCCGATCTCCTCCGTCAGATCCAGATAGTCCATCTTTCCTCTGCCTTCCGCGATCTCCTTCTGCATAAACTGCAGCTGCAGCAGCCCCTCACGACAGAACACACATTTCCCACAGCTCTGCTTCCTGGACGCGGTCATCTGCTCCTGCGCATCCCTGACGATACACTCGCCGGAGGGAAGAACCGCGATCACACCATTTTCGATACGGGCTTCTGCCACCGTCAGCTGCGCCGCCTCCGCCGGGTAATACGCATAGCCAAGGCGAAGAACCTTCGCGTCCCCGATGTCCGCCAGCTCTGCGATTCTTGCGCTCCCTTCCACACGCTGCAGCTTCTTTCCGTTTACCGAGACATAATAACAGGCTTTCGCCGCCGCATCCTGCGCAAAGGCTTCCGCCAGCTCCACCGCTGTCACGAGATGCAGCAGCAGGCATGCGGCGTCCGCCCTGACGTCGACAATCCCCACTTCCAGCGAGATCTGATGCTGCCCGAGCATTTCTGTCAGGACGGCATCGTCCGCGAGATGCTGCGCATACTCCGGAATGTGAAGCGTCTTTTTCTCTGCTCCGAGAGCAAGCGCCGCGATATCAATCCCATTCATCACCTTTTCCGGCTCATCCTTCAGCAGATCCAGCAGAATTCCGTCCAGATCGGCGTTGTTGAGCGCGCAGACGATGGCTCCCTGTCCGCCCGTCTTCTCCATCTTCGCGGCGGCTTCTCCGATGCGCCCTCGGAGGCTGCCGCTGCAAAGACCATATTCCTGTATTCCACATTCCTCGATTTTATCCAGAAGTTCTTCCCTGCTCAAATTCCTCATTCCTCTGCGCCTCCCGTAGCTTTTGTGAAATCTCCCCAGAGACTTGGCGCGGATATCTGAAGCCGCAGATCGCACTGCAGGCAACGCCCGGCCTCCGCGCAGATATCCTGCTCACAGATTCCGTGATCGTAGAGCCGGAAATTGTCGCTTCTCTCCTCCGGCGCGTCTACCAGCGGTTCCTTCCGCTCAAGATAAGCGAAGCCCTTACACTCCCCTATATAGGAATTTGCCGTCTCCACCGGCGCCAGCACCTCTGAAATGTCACCGTCGCCGCCCAGATACCGGTCAATCTGGCTCGCTGCCTCCCTGCCGGACTCGACCGCCATCACGACGGATTTCGTACCGTAGATCGCGTCGCCTGCCGCAAAAATGCCTTCCACCGAGGTCGATTTGTCCTTCTCCATGTCCTTCACGGCGATGCTGTTCGCCCTTCCGAGCTCCAGCCCCGCCTCCGGCGTGATATCCGGCCTCTGGCCGACTGCGAAGATCACCGTGTCGCCATCGATATGATGTTCCGATCCCTCCTCCTTCTGGATGATCGCGCGCCGATTCTCATCGAAGGTGAAGGATTCGACGTTCATGAAATCCACGCCTGTCACATGCTCCTCGCCGGTGATCCGTTCGAAGGTCTGCGCCGGGTGGACAAAGATGCCCTCCTCCTGCGCCTGCAGAATCTCCTCATCATCCGCCGTCATCACCTCTCTCGCCTCCAGGCAGGCGAGGTGGATCTCCTTCGCGCCGAGCCGCTTTGCGGTCCGTGCGCAGTCGAAAGCCACATTGCCGCCGCCGAGCACGATGATCCGCTCTCCCATACCGGTTTCCTTCCCCATGCTCGCGTTCCGGAGGAAATCCGCGTTCAGGATCACGCCCGGCAGACTGCTACCCTCCATCGGGAGCCGCACGCCGTTATGTCCGCCGATCGCCATCAGCACGGCGTCGTACTCCTTAAGAAGCTCCACCGGCTTCTCCACCTTTGTCCCGGTCTCGATCCTTACGCCCTGCTCCTCGATCAGCTGCACTTCCTCCGCGATAATATCCCGGGGAAGCCGATAGGCAGGAATCCCATAGGCCATCATGCCGCCCGCGGTCGGGAGCTCCTCCTTAATCGTGACGGCGTGTCCCTGTTTCCGGAGATAGTAGGCCGCGGAGAGGCCGCAGGGGCCGCCGCCCACCACGCAGACCTTTTTCCCCGTATCCGGGAGCTGCTTTCCTTTTCCCTTCCAGAGTGAACCGCTGTCGTGCTCCGCCGCGTAGCGCTTGATATTGCGGATGGACATCGGCTCCCCGAGTTCCTTTCTCTTGCACTCCAGCTCACAGGCATGGGTGCAGATATAGCCAAGGGACTTCGGGATCGGCAGCTTCTCGCGGATTACCGCGGCCGCCTCGTCATATTTTCCTTCCTTCACATAGCGGATATAGCGCGGGATATCGGTGTGCGCAGGGCAGGCATGCCTGCAGGGCACCACCACATCTTCTTTCTTCTTATTTGCGTCAGCCAGTTTGTCGCGGATCGTTCCGGTAGGACATACCTCCACGCAGGCCTGGCAGAAACGGCAGTCCGCATCCTTCAGAAGTCTGTCATGGACGGTCCCCACATAGGTCTCCATGTCTTTTTTCTGATACTGCAGCACCTTGACGCCCCGCAGTTCATTGCAGGCGCGCACGCAGCGCCCACAGAGCACGCAGCGGTTCATGTCATGGATGATCAGAGGGTTCTCCTCCTGCGTCTTAAAGCCCTTCGTGCGCATTTTCATACGGCCTGTCTTCGGGCCAACGTACTGAATCAGCTGCTGCAGCTCGCAGTTTCCGTATTTCGGGCAGGTGGAGCAGTCCTCCGGATGCCCGGTGAGCAGAAGCTCCAGCGCCAGAATCCGCAGCCGCTCCACTTCCGGCGTCTTTGTGTGGACGACCATTCCGTCCTCCGCCTCCAGCATGCAGGACGGCGTGACGCCCTCCCGGCCCTCCACCTCGACGATGCAGAGTCTGCAGGAACCAAGCGGATTCAGATCTTTATGATGACACAGGTGCGGGATATAGATTCCATTGTCCAGCGCACACTGCAGAATATTCTTGTTATCGGGTACTGTGAGACATTTCCCGTCTATCGTAATGACTGCCATTTTTAATATCTCCCAATTTTCAAAGTATCCACAGGGTGCTGCATGGCGCCCTGTGGATCTCTCTCATCTTATTCCTGTACATACTCCGCAGCCGTCATACCGGCGATTCTGCCGGTGTTGACCGCAAATCCCATCGAGTTTCCGGGAAGCAGGAACATGTAGCTGTCCTCGTAAATGTTGCAGGCGTCCGCACCGGCTGCATAGAGGCCGGGAATCGGCTCAAAGTCCTTGTCACAGGCCTCGCAGTTCTCATTGATGCGGATGCCGCCGACGGTTCCGTAACCACCCGGGCAGAAGCGCGCACAGTAGAACGGTGCCTTCTCGATCGGCCGCATGTAGCGTCTGTCCTTGAAGAACTCCTCGTCCACGCTCTCGCAGTAATCGTTGTAGTCCTCGACGGTCGCCACGAGATTTTCGACGTTGATGCCGGCCTTCTCCGCGAGTTCTTCGATCGTATCCGCGACGATCAGATTGCCAACGCCATTTTCCTGAGCCGTCTTCACGCCCTCGGCGAAATCCGATACATCCGCATCCGGATGGACAAGGCTGACATTGTCCACGCCGTTGCGCATATAATACTTAACGATCGACGAATCGACAATGCTGAATCCCGTGCGATCCTTCTGATGCGACAGCGCATTGGACATGAAGGTCGTGTTCTGCATCTGATCCTCGTTCATAAAGCGCTTCCCGTTGCGGTTCACCAGCAGGTTCGGCTGTGAGAAGACATTGCAGACGCTGCCCGCAAGCTCCTCTGTTCCTACCAGAACCGCTGCCTGCTCGATTCTCACCGGAAGCTTGTCCACGCCCGCTTCCCAGGCCATCTTCAGGCCGTCACCCATGATGCCGGGAATCGCGAAGTTAAACATATCGACACCGTGAATATAGCCGGTCTCTTCTTTGATGAGCTCCTTGTTCGCACCCGCGCCGCCGGTGCAGATGATAGCCGCCTTGCAGCTGATCTTAACCTCCTCGCCGTCCTTGTCCGTTGCGAGCACGCCCGCGACCTTTCCTTCCTCCATGAGAATCTTCTTTCCGGGCGTTTCCACGAGGAAGCGAACGCCGAGCTCCTGTGCTCTCGCGTACAGCGCCTTGTTCATAAAGGAAGCCGCGCGCGGTCCGATGCCGTGATCAGACTTCACGATATGCCAGGTTGCCTCCGACTTCGGGAAATAGCGGAACGCTCCCTCGAACTCCACGCCCATCTCCTCGAGCCACTCGATCGTCTCCGCGGACTGCTCAAAGTAGCGCCGGATCAGGCGGCGTCCGCGTTATAATGCGTGTACTCCATGAACATTTCAAAAGCCTTCTGCACCGTGATGTCGTTCATGCTCTGTTTCTGGTAGCGTGTGCCGATTCCGAGCGGACCCATGCCCATATTGGCCGCGCCGCCGATGACCGGCTGCTTCTCAATCACCAGGACATCCGCCCCGTCCTCCGCCGCCTGCACGGCCGCCGTCATGCCGGCCGGGCCCGCCGCGATTACCACTACATCTGCTTCATAAGTTTTCAACTTCAATCTCCTTTCCCGTCATCAATAATTGTTTTTTGTATTATGCTTCTACTCTGTTTCTCTCTTCAAGCTGTCTTGTGATCTCCGCCATTCTCTCATCGTTCAGCTTATAGAAAAGCAGTGGAATGAGTGACACTGCCACGCAGACTGCCGGAATAATATTGACAACTAGGTTGATCCCATTCATCGCCGCGGGTGTCTGCTGCGCGTTCGCCACATAGCCCGTCGCGGCCAGCAGCAGAACACCGGCTGTACCGCAGACCGCCGTCGAAATTTTCACGGCCAGGCTGAGGAACGAAAAGGCAAGTCCCACTTCCTTGTGACCGGTCTTCAGATCACCGTAATCAATGGCATCGGACACCATACCGTGTACAACGCCCTGCGCGGAGTTCGAGATACCGATCAGGAAGGACATGATTCCCAGATACATAATATTGTTGGCCGGGAACATATACATGAGCACAAAGCTGACAATCATCAGGATATTGAGTCCAAAAGCATAATTGCGCTTGCCAAAGGTCCGGGTCATCCGCGGGATCAGCAGACTGCCAAACAGGTTTCCGATATTCATAATTACGTAAATCGGGGCAATCATCGTGTACGAGCCAACCACATAGATCACATAGTAGGCCAGGAGGCTCATGCGTCCCATGATGCCAATCGTACCGCCAAGCGTATTGATCACAATCAACACCAGCTGATCATTTTTGAGGATCGTCCGGATGCTCTCACCGATACTCCTCTTCTGCTCAGTCGCGGCAGCCTGCGGCATATACTGCGGTGTATATTTCTCCTTACAGCAGATCGCCACAATCCAGAAAAACGGCATAATTGCAATCGACAGTACAATAGCGGTCCAGAAATAACCCTTTGCTGTTGCGACATCACTCTGCCCGAAGTATAAAATCAGGGGCATCACAATCGCGGAGAGAATAATCTGACTTGCCGCATTGCCAAAGTTGCGTCCCGCATAGAGCTTCAGGCGACCCTCAGAGGTGTTGGAAATCACGTTTACCAGGCTGGCGTAGGCCGTATAGACAACCGTGTACAGCATGCCGGTACCGACATAGCACACCAGACAGACGAGCGCCTTCGTCACTCCCTGAAGCGGAAAGACCGTGAAGGTCAGAATGTTAAATATGGCCAGAAACGGCGGCGCAAACATAATATATGGCCGGAATCTTCCGTATTTCGTGTTGGTACGGTCGCAGATCATGCCCATCATCGGGTCATTCACCGCATCCCATACCCGCGCAACCAGCATGATAAGGGAGATCGTACCGGCTGCCAGTCCCACGATATCCGTATAGAAGATCATCAGGTAGCTGTTAATCATATACCAGCTGCACTGATTTCCCAGCTCGCCAAGAGAATAGCCCACAAGGGTCTTTGTATTGACATCATTTATCTTTTTTTCATTCATAGTGATTTTCCTCTTTTCCGTTACGCCTTCGCGCCGTTCCTCTCCGCCAGATCCTTCGCAATCTGAGCCATCTTCTCATTGGACAGCTTATAGAAGAGCATCGGAATCAGTGAGATGCCCACGCAGACTGCCGGGAAAATATTGACGACGAGGTTGATACCGTTCATGGCCTCCGCCGTCTGCTGCGCGTTCGCCACATAGCCGGACGCTGCCAGCAGAAGGACGCCCACAGAACCGCAGACCGCCGTCGCGATCTTCACGGACAGGCTGAGGAAGGAGAAGGAAAGTCCCACTTCCTTGTTGCCGGTCTTCCACTCGCCATAGTCGATGGAGTCGGATACCATACCGTAGATCACGCCCTGCGCGGAGTTCGAAACACCAACGAGGAAGGACATACCGCCGAGATACAGCACATTGTTGACCGGGAACATGTACATCAGTACAAAGCTGACAATCATCAGAATATTCAGCCCGACTGCATAATTGCGCTTTCCAAATCTTCTGGTCATCGCCGGGATCAACGCGCTGCCGAGCAGGTTTCCGACATTCATGATCACATAGATCGGGGCGATCATCGTATAGGAACCGACGACATAGATCACATAGTAGGCCAGCAGGCTCATGCGTCCCATGATGCCGATGGTACCGCCAAGCGTATTGATGACGACGATCACGAGCTGATCGTTTTTCAGGATCGTCCGGACACTCTCGCCGATGCTTCTTTTCTTCTCAATTGATGCAGTCTGCGGGTCATACTTCGGTACATACTTTTCCTTGCAGCAGACGGAAACGATTACGAAGCAGGGAATCATGATAACGGACAGCACCACCACAGTCCAGAAATAGCCCTTTGCCGTCGCGACGTCGCTCTGGCCAAAGTAAAGAATCAAAGGCATCGCGATCGCGGAGAGAATGATCTGGCTCGCCGCGTTGCCGAAGTTGCGGGCCGCGTTGAGCTTTGTGCGTCCCTCAGAGGTATTGGCGATCACATTCACCATGCTGGCGTAGGCCGTCGCCACAATCGTGTAGAGCATGCCGGTGCCGACATAACATACGAGGCAGACAAGCGCCTTCGTCACGCCCTCCAGCGGAAAGACCGTGAAGGTCAGGATATTGAAAATCGCCAGGAAGGGCGGCGCGAACATGATATACGGGCGGAATCTCCCATACTTCGTATTGGTACGGTCGCAGAGCATGCCCATCATCGGGTCGTTCACCGCATCCCAGACACGCGCGATCAGCATGATGAGAGAGATCGTACCGGCTGCCAGTCCCACGATGTCCGTGTAAAAGATCATCAGATAGCTGTTGATCATATACCAGCTGAACTGGCTTCCGAATTCACCGAAGGCATAGCCTACTGTAGTCCTTGTATCGACGGCATTTGCATTTTTTCCATTCATGATTTTTCCCCTTCTCATTTGATATTTCCGTTCGCGTTCGGATCCGGCTCAAAGGGCGGACGCACGAAATCGATGTACGGCTGCTTCAGTTCTTTCAGATTTTTGATCGTGCCCCTCGGCGCGGCCTTCGTCTTGATCTCCGTAGAGTGCTCGAGCTTTCCGCCCCAGCGCAGACGGGAACGATCCATCTCCTCCTGCGTATAGTGGACGCAGAGCTTTCCGTCCTCGATAGAGAAGGTCCCGTGGCTCCCGCAGACAACACAGTCAACCGACTTTGCGTCGTGTGATACCTGCAGCAGTCTGGTATGGCAGACCGGGCACATGCCCTCCTCATCCCCACGCCATCTGATGCGCTCCTCCTCGGTCTCGGCGTTCAGCGACTCCAAGATGTGCTCGCCCACCTTCGTCATACGATCCATCATCTTCTGATTCCCAACCACATTCTCATAGGCCATCGCACCGTAATACTCGACGGTGTCGACCACGTCAATGCCCAATGAGAAGGTAAACTCGAACATGGACGGCAGGGTCATCGCAATCCAGTTCTCCGTCATCGCGCCGCCGATCGCAATGAGAGCCGCGCTGCGCTTTTTGAAAGCACGCTCATCCGGAAGCTCCTCCTTCGGTTTTCCTGCCGCTTTCCTCTCTTCATAGGCGACCTTGCGGAAGGATATGTCATGACTCGGGCCGATGCGGTCGCAGATCGTCTTGTAGCGGCCGGTGACGTTTGTCTCGTACGCGGGACAGGCGATCACCAGCGCGTCCGACTGCATGATACACTCATCCAGAATGTCAAAATCATCATGCATCGTGCAATAGCCTCTCCCAAAGCCTGCCATGATCCCGATCGTACATGCGATGCAGCCGGTGCAGTTCTTTACATCCAGGTCGTCCGCCCGGATAAAAGCGACCTCGCAGCCCTCCGCCTCGCACTTCATGAGCGCATGTTTCACCATGACGTCACAGTTGCTGTTCTTTTTGCCGAAGGAAACCCCTAACACCTTTTTCTTCATCCTTTGCCTCCTTTTTCTGCAATGCAGTGCGGAACTTGTAAAAAATGATAATAAAATTCCGCTTTCTTCCCTTAGATTCTATATATTATTACCTCTTTAATCCATGACACTTTTCAAAAATATGTTTAAATTAAACATATTTCTCGGCTTTGTTCAATTTGAATTTTGAATTTTTCCACAAGAAACAGGCGTGCGTATGGATTTCGAAAAAAAGAGGGGACGCCGACATTTTCGCGACGTCCCCTACATTGCCGCAGGCCTTAGATCTATTATAAAAGCCTTGCTGCGGAAATACAATTGCTTATCATTTCATTGTCAATAACCACTCGGTTATGCCTCATCCTTCGGGAAGTCAGCCTTCCTCCACAAGCTTGTCAACCAGCTCCGCGACGCCGCCGATCGTCTTCGCCGCGGAGGCGTCCGTGATCGTCACCATCACGTCGAATTCGTCCTCAATTTTCGCGCAGAAGCCGACGAAGATTACCGAGGGAGCCTTCAACTCTGTCTCAAACACCGTAGCGGCGCTGAGCGTTGCCGGATCCACCTTATAGGACTCCGCCGCGAGTTTGATCAGGGCCGCGACCGTCTCCGGCTTCGCCTTGCAAGCGCCGGGCGCTGCGGGAGCCGCCGCCTCAGCCTCAGCCGCGGGAGTCTCTTCCTCCTTCTTGACAGGAGCCGCCTTCTTCTCGATTGTGATCGGATTTCCTTCTCCATCGATCGGATCGATTGCAAACACGCAGCTCTTATAACCATCGCACTGTACGATCTCCATGTGGCAAGGATAGGGCAGATGTGCGCGGACATAGGCCTCATTCTGTTTCGTCACATTGCGGATCATCACATTGCGCTCCGGTCCTTCCTCTGCTTTCACCCAGCCGTAGGCATAGGGTTCAAAAGGCTTATATGCCGGTTTCGCGCTCATGGTCGTCGTCATATAGAGTTCAACCAGACTGGCCTTTCCGCTCATCTCATACCATTCTGTCTCGTAGCTGCCGCAGGCGTTGCAGGCGTATACAGGCGGCCATTCCACGTTGCCGCAGACCGGGCATTTGCGGCCCATGACCTTGCCGTCCTCCAGCTTATCATAATAGGTTTTTACCAGCTTTTCCAGTTTAATCGCCATCAGTCACACTTCCTTTCTCAGTCTTTCGTGCGGATAATCACGTTACAAATATTCTGTCCGCCGCCGTAGCCGCGCAGAAATACCGTCTTCGGAATCTTATTGATCTGGTGCGCGCCTGCTTTCCCGCGCATCTGCAGCGCCGCGTCGTAGAAATCCGCCAGGCCGGAGGCCGCATGCGCGTGTCCGAAAGCCGTGCGGCCGCCGTTCGGGTTGATCGGCTTGTCCCCGTTGTAGCGCGTGCGCCCGTCCATAATATATTTCCACGCCTGTTTGTCCGGAATATAGCCGGACATCTCCGCGCTGATAAGCTGCGAGTTGATGACAAAGTCGTTGACATAAAGAAGGTCGATCTCCTCCGGCTTTACGCCCGTGACATTGAAAACCTGCCGCGAAGCTTCCTGTGTCGCCTGTACTTCCAGGACCGGATTGCTCAGTTCAAGGGCGGAATTGCCGACGCCGAGAATCTCGATCGGCTTATTCTTCGTGAATTTCTCCTCCAGATCCGTCGCGCAGAGGATCAGCGCCGCGGCGCCGTCGCACTTGTGCTCCAGGCCGGAAATTCTCTGTGTCTCGCTGAGCTTCGGATTGTTGTCAGACTGCATATATTCCATGACGTCGTCGTAACCCGCGGCCTTTGCCTCCTCCTGGTAAGTCACGCGATCAATCGCCAGCGGATTAAGCGCCGCGTTCTCGCGGTTCACGATCGCGCACATGCAGAGCGCCTTGTCGAGCTCGTCCGCAGTAAGGCCGGCGTAGTTCTGATACCATCTGCCCGTATTGTCAAAGCCGGAATTCCCCATCAGATGACGGGTGTAGGCGTTGTCGATCAGCCATTCTGTCGATCTCTGAAATTCCTCAAAGCTGAAAGAATGACGAAAACAGGACTGGATTCCCTGCTTTGCAAGCGCATCGCCGAAGTCAATACCGCCGGTCAGCACGATATCATACTTCCCGGACGCGACCGACTGCATCGCGAGATCCAGCGCCAGATAACCGGTACAGCAGGCTTCCGAATGGTGCGCCGAGGCCTTGCCGCGCATGCCGAACCACTCCGCCACCTGCATATTGGGAGTCATATAATTGGAGCTTCCCATCGGGCTCGCGCAGCCGTGGAAATAGAAATCAACATCCTTGGGAGATACGCCCGCATCCTCCATGGCTTTCAGCGCCGCGTAGCCGAAGAGCTCGCCTTCCGTGAGCCCTTCCGTCTCAGGATTTTTCAAAGTCTCCATAAAGGGCGTACAGCCAACGCCGATGATGGAGACAGACCGCGAAATCTTATGCGGATTTGTCTGATTAAATGGATTCATGAAATAACCTCCTCTTTCTTTTCTGTTGTCATTTTAACGAACTAACCTCAAAATGGACAGCACACTTTGTGCATATTTGTTCAATTTTCTGTCATAATACACCGTTCGATTCTGCTCAGCGGGAATGCCTGTCATGGTAAAAGCGGACAATATTTCTGCCCAGCGTAGCAAATTCAGCCCCTGCATGAAGCGCCGTTTTCAGAGCATAGTCCACAGCCTTCTCCCTGTCAGCAAGCGGAAAGCAAAACGCTTTTCCGTCAACAAGGTGCATACCGATCCAGAACCGATGTCGAATTTCTCTCCCTTCCCCGGTCTGGCGCTCATAGTTGACCTCCATAATGCGCAGCGGCTCCGTCCCTTCCGGGGCGCCGAGCGGCACAACCTCCATATTGATCCCCATGACAGCAATGCAATCAGGATCGCTTCCCGCCGGATCATCAAAAATTCCAAGCGCCTGCTGTGGAAAAAATCCCGTAGTGCGAACCTCCAGAGGACCCCAGCCCATATCCTCCAGGGAAAGATCCGGATAAAGCCGGTAATGCGTTCCCGGACACCAGATCTTGTAAAACAGATCGCCCGGCTCTGTAGTGAAATTTTTCATGAAATAACCCATTGTCTCATCGTTCACCCCCGGCTGCTCTGTCAGGAGCGCCGCGTAGACTACTCCATTTTCCATGACGCAGAAACCGTTCTCATTCTTATCATAACCCGGATGCATCATCCTCTCTTTGACTTCATTCGGCAGAAAGGCATTTTTGCTTTCGAGCTCCATGCCCGGTTTCAGCATTCTCTGTGCTTCCTCACTCGCTTCGCAGGCGCCAAGATGATAGTACTTCGCGAATTCGGATGCTTCTTCCTCCGGGAGGAGTTCTGTCGTCAGGCGAAGAATTACGGACTTATCTTCTTCCTGCGCGAACAGTCTTCCACAATTTTTCGGCGTAAAGCCAACATGTTCCATACTCCCTGTACCTCCGTAGTAGATTTTATTTTTACTTTTTGCTATACTGCTCTTATGAAAACGAATCCCTCCATGAAAAACAACTTCACAGAGGTTATGCTGCTGAACTGCTCCCCACTGCGCGACCCGACTTTTTTTTACGCGGCTCTCCCCATCGTTGACGAGACGCGCAGGAACAAGATTGCAGCCTGCCGAAGTGAGGAAGAGCGCTGTCTCAGCCTTGGCGCGGGGCTACTTTGCCACTGGCTCCTGAAGCGCACTGACATTTCTTCGGAACATCTGTGCTTTTCCGCGGATGGACGGCCTGTACTTGCTGATGTCCCCGCGTATCTGTCCCTCTCCCATTCCGGGTGCTACGCGATGGCCGGTATTTCCTCCTCCCCCATCGGCGTCGACGTTGAAATCCATCGGCTGGAGTCCATACCGATCGCTGGACATTTCTTCACGCCGGAGGAGCAGAAGATTCTATCCGCTTCCGACAACCAGGTCGCCTGCTTCTCTGACATCTGGTGTCGCAAGGAATGCATGATCAAGCGGGACGGACTGCAGGATTTGAGGGAATTATCCACGCTCAACCCGCAGAATGACGCCTGTTTTTATGACTTCCCGCTGGATGGCTATTCCTGCGTATGCTATGGAAGTAAAAATATTACTCCACGCTTTTACCCGGTGTCGCTTGAAGGCTCTGCGAGTTTATCAGACACCTGTCTGCCGCTATGATCGCCGCCTGATAGCGGATCAGATGAGCGGCGTCTTCCAGCACCTTCACCACATTATCATATCCGTGATCACGCATAATCCGGCTTGCTTTTTCCATTTCTCTAAGCTGTGTCATAACGCTTGTAAGCGCGTCTTCCTCCATCTCACTCACCCTCCAGCTCCAACAATCCCAGCAGCACACAGGCGAACTCCAGAGGCAGGTCGTAGGGCGCGTTATGACCTCCCGGCACATAACGCACCGGGCAGTCCAGACGCTCAGCCAGCAGCTCCGCGCTTCTGGCAAACAGACTGTTCCTCTTTGAATCTCCGATCAGGCAGCAGATCTTCTTTCCATTAAGTGCGGGAAGGGAAAATGCCTCCTCCGGCGCAAAGAAGAACTCCGCAAACTCATGCTGCATATACAGCGTCCCATTCTTCATCTGCTGGTCGATCTTTTCCGGCGTGTGCGGCACGGCCCGCTCGTCGCTCTCCCCGTTCATCAGGAGAAGAAAACGCAGCAGCGCTCGCCTGGCCTTCCCCTGCTCCACCAGCTCGCACATCTTCCGGCACTCCGCCATCTCCTCCGTCCCCTGTATCTCGGGAAAAAACATGGCAGGAAGCTCATGCAGGAAAAGCCGCTCCACCAGCGCGGGCTCCGTCGCCATCAGGCGCATGGCAATCAGCGCGCCCAGACTGCAGCCGACGACAAGAGCCGGAGCGTCAGCAAGCGCCCGCAGCACGTCCGCAGCGTCCCTCGTCTGCGCTTCCAACGAATAGTCCTCCGCCGTCTCCGAGCGGGAGGCGCCCCTGCGGTCATAGGTCATCACGCAGTATTTCCGGCTCAGATACGACGAGAGCACTTCGAAATAATCCGCGTCCACCGCCGCCCCGTGGATCAGCAGCAGCGGTTTTCCCTGTCCTTCTTTTTTATAATAGAGGCGCTTCCCCTCCCGGTTCTCCAGATACATCTTCGTCTCCTATGAAAAATCAAAGCCATCCCAGGAGGGCTTCCCGGTATACTCCTTACACTCCTCCTCGCCGCTGAGCACACGAATTGCGCCGGCAGCCATCGCCTCCATCTCAAATTCGCCCGGATAGGCATAGACCGGTGCGATCCAGCCGCAGTCCTCCGTGATTCTCGCGACCAGCTCCTTCGAGTGCACGATGCCACCGCCGAGCAGAATTCCGTCCACCTTGCCCGCCAGAGCGCAGGCCATGGCGCCGATATACTTCTCGATCTGATAAATAAAGGTGTCCCAGACCATCTTCGCCTTTTTATCGCCGGCCTCGATCCGCTTCGATACCTCCAGCGCGTCGGAGGTCCCGAGCCAGGAGACAAAGCCGCCCGTCTTCAGCGCATACTGATGAATCTCCTTTACGCTGTCACCTGCGTTCAGACACTCAATCAACCCGACGACAGATACATCACCGCAGCGGGTCGGCGCCATCGGCCCGGATCCGCCGGAAATATCGTTGCCATCGATAATGCGTCCCTTCCGATGCGCGGAAACCGAGACGCCGCCGCCTATATGACAGACGACATAATTGCAGTCCTCATAGCGTTTCCCATTTTCCTTGCTGTGCCGGATTGCGGTCTCCTTCAGATTCAGCACATGGAGATGGCTCTTCCGGTAAACGCCCTCGATGCCGGTCATCCTGGCGACATCCTGAAATTCATCCGTATCGGGAGCATTCACAACAAAGGCCTTCGCCCCCGCTTTTTTCGCGAAGCTGTCCGCCAGCAGCGGTCCGAGCAGCGCCGGATGGATCACGCCGTTCGCGCTGTTGGCAGCATGGTCCAACAGAATCTCATTGATCGCGTAGGTGCCGCCCACCATCGGGAGCAGGCCACCGCCGCGTCCGACAAAGGCGTCGCAATCGCTGATATCGATCTGATTCTCATCCAGAAGCGACAGAATCGTCTTCTCACGGTAGGGATACTGCTCTGCCATGCTTGCAAAGGCCGCCAGCTCCTCCGCCCTGTGAGAGACATTCTGGGAGAACAGGCACTTTGTCCCCTTAAATAAGGCCACCTTCGTCGAGGTAGAACCCGGGTTTATCGTAAATACTTTATAGTCCTTCATCGTTTCTTATCCTTTCTTAGACTTCGTAATCAGGCGATAGGCAAAGGTCAGAATCAGTCCGGCCAGGCCGAAGATCCCGGCAATCAGGAAGGCTCTCCCATAGGAGCCGTCCGCACTGTAGATGCTTCGCATCACGGTCGGCCCAAAGTAGCCCGCCAGGGCGACGCCGATGAACATAATGCCGTAGTTGACGCTGTTGTTCTTCGTTCCGAAGCAGTCCGCCGTGAAACCGGGGTAAATCCCCATAAACGCGCCGAAGCACAGTCCCACGATGGCCAGCCCCAGATAAAACGACACATATTCTCCCTCTCCAGCCATAAAGAGGGACAGAAGCCCGCAGACGGAAAGTCCCGCCGCGATCGTCAGCGTATTGACCCTGCCGATTCTGTCCGAGAGTGTGCCTGCAATGATTCTGCCGGAAGCGTTGAACAGAGCCAGGACGGACACCGCCGCGCTCGCCATCGCGGCGCTCATCCCGATCTGATTCATCGCGACCGCGGAGGCCTGCGAAATAATCATCATGCCGCTGAAAGCTCCGCAGGTGAAAAGCGGAAGCATCACATAAAATTCCGGGGAACACAGCATCTCCTTCCAGCTCTTATTTGTCGCCGCGGGGGACGACGCGCCTGCCTGCTGCTGATATCCCTCCGGCACGAAGTCAGCCGGACACTGCTCCATGAAGAAGGAAGCCCCGCATACAATCAACAGGAAGGCCGCCCCGATGATCTTAAAGGCCTGCGCCCCGTCAGAGACCTGCAGAATCGCCGTTACGACCGGAGGCAGTACGACAGAGCCCAGACCGTAGATCGCCGTCGTGATGCCGCCGATAATTCCTCTCTTATCCGGGAAGAACTTCATGCAGGTGCTGACCGTTGTCCCATAAGCCATCCCGAGGCCCAGTCCGGAGACGATACCGTAGGTCAGTATGAGATTTCCGACGCTGTACGCGAAACCTGACAAAATCATTCCCGCGCCAAACAGCAGTCCACCTGTCAGGATAACTTTCTTCGGACCAAACTTATCGTTGAAAAAGCCACCGGAAATCATCGTGATCGGCCCAACAGAGTTTGCGACGGTGTACACGATCGCCAGATCTCCCGTCGTGACGGTATTTCCCGTATAAGCGCTCAGGTATTCCGCCATCCCGCCCGCCAGCACGCTCCAGGCATAAATGGAGCCAAGGCACAGATTGATGAGACAGCTCGCCGCAAAGACGACCCATCTTTTCTTCATAATGCTCATGCGTTTGCCGTCCCCTCACTCTGCGCGCGAACCGCCGCCATGGCAATATTGCCGACCAGCTCCGATACCGGCGCGCTGCGCGAGCAGTCGCAGACTACCTTTTTAAATCCCTGCAGCAGCGGGCCATAGGCGTCCGCACCCGCAAAATTCTGCACCAGCTTGACGCCGATATTGCCCACGTTGATATCCGGCCAGATGATGATATTCGCCTTTCCGGCGACCTCGCTCGCTCTGCCTACCTTCTTTGCGGCAACCTTCGGATTGATCGCCGCGTCCAGCTGAAACTCGCCGTCGATCTTGAGATCCGGCCGCTTCTCCTGCGCAATCTTCAGCGCCTCGCGCACCTTGTCCACGAGCGAACTCTCCGCAGAGCCGTCGGTAGAATAAGAAAGGAACGCGCAGCGTGGCTCCCAGCCAAGCAGGCTCTGCACCGTCTCGCAGGCCGAGACCGCGACCGACGCCAGCTCCTCCGGCTCCGGATTGACGCAGACCGCCGAATCGCCGAAGGCAAGCAGATCACCCTCGCTCCCCTCGTAGCCCGGGATCTTGAAGATGCCGATCGACGACGGCGTGACGACGCCGTCCTTCAGACCGACGATCAGGGAGCCCGCCGCGATCACATCTCCCGTCGTGTGCACGAGGCCGGAGAACATGGCATCCACCTTTCCAAGCGCCAAAAGATAGAGCGCCGTGTACATGCAGTCGCGCTGCGCGCGCCTCTTCAGCGTCTTCTCGGACAGCATGTCGTTCATCTGATGATAGGCGACGACCAGCTCCTCCACTGCCACCTCATCCGTGCTGTCAAAGAGCTCCATACCAGCCAGGTCGACGCCGTACTGCGCCGCAGCGGCCCGAACTGCTGCCGGATCCCCTACCAGAATCGGAACGATCAGCTTCTTCTCCACACACTCCTTTGCCGCCAGCAGGATCTTCTCCTCCGTCGCCTCCGGGAACGCTACACGCTGCGGGCAGCCCGCCGCGCGCTCAAAGATTCTCTCCATCATATCCATAGTTTCCTCTCCTTTTCCGCTGCTATTTTTTGTCTATTTTAACGAGACATTTTTGCGGAATACATGACAGCTTCGTGGAATATGTTCATTTTGGACACATCGGCAAATTCTGTTTATTTCAGAGAAATATCGCCGGTCGATCACGACCGGCGACAACAAAATCCCGTTTATGCAATTCCTTTATAATCCTTTGGTTTCTCTTCTCCCCTTAATACACGCAGCGCGCCCATCGCGAGTCCTCCCATCTCATACTCTCCCGGAAAGACGTGCACCGGAGCAAGGAAGGATACTCGCTCCGTGATAAGCTCCACCAGACGCTGCGCATGCGCGAGACCGCCGGTCAGCAGTACTGCGTCCACCTTTCCGGACAGTGCCGCGGCGCAGGCTCCGATATCCTTCGTGATCTGGTAGGCCGTCGTCTCATAGACCAGCTTCGCGTATTCGTCTCCCTCTGTGATCCGCCGCTCTACCTCGATAGCGTCCGCCGTTCCCAGCAGATCGGTCCAGCCGCCGGTCTTCATGATCTTGTCCAGCAATTCATCTTTCGTATATTTTCCCGAGAAGCAGAGCTCCACCAGCGAGGCTGCCGGGAGATTGCCCGTCCGCGTCGGCGCCATACGCCCCTCGCCTCTGGTCGAGTCTACCGTATCCACCATCCTGCCCCTCTCATGCGCGGTCACGGAGATGCCGCCTCCCATATGGACGACGACCACATTGATTTCCTCGTAGTGTTTTCCGATCTGTGCGGCATAGCGGCGCGCCACCTCCTTCTGGTTCAACGGATGGCCGCGGCTGACGCGCACGATCTCCTTTAGACCGGTCAGGCGCGCCTCCGGGCGGAATTCATCCACAGAACTCGGGTTCACCACGAAACTCCTTCCGCCGTATTGCCGTGCGAAATCGCGCACAAGCATCGGCCCGAGGTTTCCCGGGTGCCGACTCCCGATCCCCATACTGCCATGCAGATACATCAGATCGTTCACTTCATAGACGCCGCCTTCCATCGGCAGCAGCCCGGTGCATCTACCGGAGAAAGCTGACGTCCGCTCCATCTTGACTTCTTTTTCATTCAACGCATTCAGAATAGTCTCCCTGCGATAGGCAAGCTGATCCACAATCTCCGGAAAACGGCCAAGCTCCTGCGCAGAATGCACAATGTTCACAGAAAAACGCATCTTTTCATCATCAAATACAGCAACCTTCGTAGAGGTGGAACCCGGATTGATCGTGATAATCTGAAAACTGTCACGCATGATCCATCCTCCTCTGCCTGTCAGCAATCAGCACCGCCAGCGCGATGGAATACAATTTCGATCGCGGCAATGCATTACGCGAAGTAAGCACAACGGGAATCCTTGCCCCCATCACAATACCCGCCTTCTGCGCGTGGCCAAAGTATGTCATCGCCTTGTTGAGCGCGTTTCCACACTCGACGTCCGGTACAAGCAGAATCTCCGCATGCCCTGCCACCGGCCCTTCGATCTTTTTATGTCTCGCCGCCTCTTCCGAGATCGACTCGTCGAGTGCAAGCGGTCCGTCCACCAGGCAGCCCGTCAGCTCTCCCCGCTGATTCATCAGCTTCAGCTCATGCGCGTCCACTGTGCTTTTCATCTTCGGATTGACCGTCTCCAGTGCGCAGAGAACAGCTGCCTTCGGTTCCTCATTTCCAAGAGCGTGCGCCACCTCGACCGCATTCTGCAGGATAGCCGCCTTCTGCTCCAGCGTCGGTGCGATATTGATCGAAGAATCTGTCAGATAAAACAGCCTGTCATAACCCGGCGCTTCCATCACCGCCACATGACTGATCAGAGAATTTTTTCTGAGATTCATCTCCCTGTTCAGCACCGCCTTCATAACGGAGGCGGTATCAATGTTGCCCTTCATGATCAGATCTGCCTTCCCGTCCCGCGCCAGCAGCGCCGCACGCCGACAGGCTTCCTTTTTATCCGGCGCATCGAGAATATCCTCTTCACATACTGTCATATTAGCTGCCTCCGCAGCTTTCCGGATAGCATTTTTTTCGCCCAGAAGGAGCGGGCGGATGAGTCCCGCGTCCCGCGCCGCGCACACCGCTTTCAGCACGTCTGCGTCCTGCGCCGCCGCAACCGCCATCGTACACGCTTCCCTCTGCCGGGTTGCGTCTAAAACTTCATCAAGAGTCTGAAACATCGATTCACCTTCTTAAAACCGTATAAATCTTCAGTTTCATTGTAAAATTTTCTTTTGGAAAACTCAATTATAGAATATTTATGGAATGATAACTTACAGATTATCAGAAAAGGAATGAAGCAGTAATTCTGGACTTCCTGACATCCCGCCGTCGTGTAAATCACTGCCTCCAGTATTTCTATACAGATTGCTTTTGATTGATTACAGGGTCATCTTCGAGCCGTAATCCGCCGCGATGTTTTCTTTCACATCGTCTGCCGTGGTGAGTTCCCCCTGACTCCGGAAGGACTGGGCGAATTCGGCAAGATTTCGGATCCTGCGCTGCACAGAGTCACGGATGGCCATAATGCGCCGCTGGTCAATATAGTCTGCTGCATTCTCGTCAGACAGCACCTCCGTTATGAGTTCTCCCACATCCGACAGTCTGGAAAGATCCAGCCAGTCAAAAGAGGTCACCAGCTTCAGCTGCCCGGCATGGTGATTCTTGAAGGGCTTACAGACTACATCCTTTTCTGAGCGCAGCTGTGCAGGTACCTTGTCGTAACCCAGAGAGGAACCGCTGTCGTAGACTGGCGCCATGCCGATCCATTCCAGAGTTTCGGCATTTCGCAGCGCACCGAAGTTGTTAAAATGACGATCCTCATTGGCAAGGATATAGTCCAGGGTGATCATGCGATCCAGAAACGGCACTGCACCATGGATGCCAAGGACATTACAGCAGTCCACAAAATGCTGATACAGGGATTTGCTGTTATTTTTCTTCCTTACACCCAGTATCCGCCAGGCCGAAATGAGTTCTGTATTCGCGTCCACGAAATCCTCGCACACGGAATAGGGCGCTCCGTCATTCCATATCAGGCGGTATGGCACATGGGCAATCCCCAGGCGCTCCATAATGCCGGTGGCAATTACCTCGTTGAAGGGCTGCTGCCGGAAAGGATTGGAGCCTCCTTTTACCAGGTAACGCTTTCCGTCAATGATTTTCCACCTTTTTTTCAGGTTGCCGTCCGAGGTGTTATCCGGGGAGGAAAAATCCAGGTGATTGGCGTCCCGGTCTGCACCGAACAGCACATCTCCGACATCATCAGAAAAGTCATTCTGGAAAAAGTTGATATCTTCCCACTGAAGTTCTGTGCCTGCGGGTCTGATCCAGTATTGGTCCGAGAGACTCAGACCGTAGCAGCGCACCAGCAGCATTCTGGTGTTGGCGAGCCCCAGCTTTTCCAGTGCCTCCCGCGCTCCGGAACGACTGGCCGGGATGGAACGCTCCGTCCACCAATCATTCAGTGCACGTCGATCAACGATATCGTTCTTATAGACTACTCCTACAGGCAGATGCTCCGGTGCATATACCGTGCCGATCTTCTGAATGAAGCTGCTGACATCATCCAGCTCCAGCCCTGCCACGGGAATATGCTTATGCATCAGAATACACTTCATATTGGCTTCCCCTCTTTCCGTCTTCTACTGTATCCTTTTTTTACCCCCTTTGTCAATCTGCATATGAAGACTTCCTGCCGAAGCCAGGGCAAAACTCAGAACCGGTTATTATGGATTTTGTAAATTTCTCCGGTAATCTCCCTCATTTTTTTGCAACATCCCCTTGTAATCTCCCTCATTTTTTTGTATCCTTATATCGAAGGGGGAATACAATCCATGATTTACCTGAAAAGAAAGATCGACCATGATCTCACAGAATGGAAAAATACTCCGGGCCACAGCCCGCTGATCGTAAAAGGACCGCGGCAGGTTGGCAAAACAGAGTCCATCCTGCGCTTCGGCCGGGAAAACTATGATCACATCGTCTATATCAATTTTATTGAAGAACCCAAATACAAGGGGATATGCGAGGACGGTTATCGAACCGACAATATCATTAAAAATATTTCCCGAATTGATCCATCCAAACGCTTTGAGGCCGGTTCCACTCTCATTTTCTTTGACGAACTGCAGAGCTTTCCCGACATCGCGACTTCTCTTAAATTCTTCAAACTGGATGGACGCTTTGATGTGATCTGCAGCGGCTCCATGCTGGGAATCTCGTATCAGCGGATTGAGAGCAACAGCGTCGGCTACAAGACGGACTACGAGCTGTACTCCATGGATTTTGAAGAATTTCTCTGGGCAAAAAAGTATACGGATTCCACTATCATGGAAATGCTCGCTCACATGAAAGAACTGACGCCTTTTTCAAAGCTGGAGATGGACATCTATCAGGAATTATTCCTCGATTACTGCATACTGGGCGGAATGCCGGCGGTTGTGCGGGAATATATAGAACGCGGTACCTTTGAGGGCACGCTTGCCCTGCAGCGCCAGCTGATCGAAGACTATAAAGAGGACATCCGCAAATATGCTGACGGCATGGATCAGACAAGAATTCTGAATATTTTCAATCAGGTGCCCGTCCAGCTGGCAAAGGAAAACAAAAAATTTCAGATTTCAAAGGTTGCGAAAGGCGCCCGCTTTAAAGATTATCGCGGCTGTATCGAATGGCTTGAAAGCGCCGGCGTCATCCAGACATGCCACTGCCTCCATTTCCCGGAGCTGCCTCTGCGAGGTAACTATGACGAGGCCAAATATAAGATTTACCTGCGGGATTCCGGACTTCTGACCTCCATGCTGGACGACGAGGCGCAGGACGATCTGCGAGCTAACAAAAATCTTGGCGTGTATAAGGGCGCCCTCTATGAAAATATTGTAGCCGAGGCACTCTCTAAATGCGGCTATTCCCTCTATTACTATAAACGGGAAAATTCCACACTGGAGGAGGATTTCTTCATCCGTACCAGAAAGAGTCTTATTCCGGTTGAAGTAAAGGCCACTAACGGAACCGCAAAGTCACTGCGCAGTCTGATTAAGAGCGACAGCTACCCTGACATTCAGCGGAGCATCAAACTCACATCCGGCAATCTTGGTTTTGAGGAAAATATTTACACCTTTCCCTATTTTTGTAGCTTTCTGCTCCGGCGGTACCTTGCTGATGCTACATGGTAAAGAGGTAATTCTACTGAATATCCGTCTCCTCACTCACCCAGTAATAATCCGCTGGGGTGCTGGTGATACCGCTCACATTACTCGTCGTGACAAAGTTCATGATCGGATAGCAGAAGTAGATGCACACACTCTCATCCATCAGGATCTGCTCCGCTTCCTTCACAAGCTCCACGCGCGCATCCGCGTCTGAGGTGGCGCTCAGCTCCTCCACAATCGCGTCAAACTCCGCGTTGCGGAAGCCAAAGGAATTGTAGGTGCCGTCGCTGGTGAAATAGGTCGTCAAATGGCTTTCAGGGTCGCCGATATTCATGATGTTGATGCTCACGCAGCAGAGGTCGTAGTCGCCGCTCTTCAGAAGGTCCATGACCGTCTGAGAATCGTAGACCTGCGGCGTGATTTTAATGCCAAGCTCCATGCACTCCGCCTGCATCGCTTCCACAACAATCTGCTGCTCCGGACGTCCGGTATAGTAGATGAAAGTCAGGTCGATCTCTTCCCCGTCCGGCGTCTCGCGGTATCCGTCCCCGTCGATGTCGAGATATCCCGCGTCGTCAAGAAGCTGCACCGCGCTTTCCGGGTCGTAGGCGTTGATATCGGTCAGCTCTCGTATCCATAGTTGGACGCCGAGGTCACCAGCGTCTTGCCCGGCACATACTGTCCGTTCAGAAGGGTCTCACAGTAGGTATCCCGGTCAATATAGCGCAGCAGTGCCTGCCGAAGCACCTCGTCGCCGAGCAGACCATTCTGATTCATGAAACCATGGGTCGTACGCCCGCTGGCGGTGCGGATTACATTATAATTGGAGTCATTCTCAAAATCGCCAACCGCCGTCATGCTGAGATTGTACACCGCGTCCACATCGCCGGACTGCAGACTCATGGTCAATGTGGACTGATCCTCCGTGTACAGGAAGGTGATCTGATCCATCGCGACCTCTCCTGCCCAGTAATTTTCATTGCGGGCAACCGTGATCTCCTTGGTCGTCACATCAAAGGTATCCACCACAAACGGCCCCGTGCCAACCGGTCCCTCATCCGCGATATTCGTCATATCCACGGAGGTATCGATGATGACAAACAGCGGATCCGCCAGCTTGTTCGGCAGGATCGGCTCCTCCTCCGCAGTCGTGATCGTCAGCGTCTGGCCGTCGGCCTCGATGGACTCATAGGTAAAGTACTCCGGTCCCCTGGTGCCGTTCTCAAACACATTCTCGATCGAAGCCTTCACCAGCTCCGCCGTCAGCTTCGTGCCGTTGGAAAAGACCACGTCGTCGCGGACCGTAAAGGTCCAGACCGTGTTGTCATCGGACGAGCTATAGTCGTCCTCAACCAGCCAGCCGGACACAGAAAAGTCGTCGTCAAACTTCGTCAGCGTCTGGCCGATACCGAAGCGAACCGTATACCAGCCGTCGTAGTTCTGCACCGGGTCGAGCGTCGTGCAGCTCTGGCCGGTTGCGATCACCATACTCTTTTCCCCCGACGCGGAAGAATTCTCTGCTGTTCCGGAATCGTCTGCGGAGCTGCCACCGCAGCCTGTAAGAAGTGTTCCCAGCATCAGCAGGCTCAGCAGAAGCCCCAGCATCCTTTTTGTATTTTTCATTATTTCTCCCTTCCGAAAATGAAATTTATCCAGCAAGCTCAAGCATGTCTGTATTTTAACATTCATAAATTCTAAGTGGAAGCCACCCCGGGGGATATTTTTATTATAAAAGTCCCGGAGCTTTTATAGTAAAAATATCCCCCCGTGGGGCTTGCGGACTTTTTCGAGGGCTGTTAAAGTGAAGTTCGGAATCAACACAAAGTCTGAAATAAGCACTCATGGAAAAAGGAATGGTGTCGCCCGCACGATTTCTTTTTCCATGTGCGGAGGAAACAATAGGGGAGACAGTACATGGAAGATATTAAGACAAGGATTCAAGGTTACTGGTCGGGACGCAGCGAGGAATTCGTCCGAATGCGAGGGGCGGAGCTGGAAAGCGGAATGGCAAGTCTCTGGCTTGCGGAAATCCAGCGCTGTCTGCCAGCAGGGAAAAGGTTGAAAATTCTGGATGTGGGAACCGGCGGCGGTTTCTTCGCGATTCTCCTCGCGCAGCAGGGACATGCAGTATGCGGTATCGACCTGACGACGGGAATGATCGAGGGCGCGCGCCGCCTCGCAGAAGAGAAAGGCGTGGACGTTGATTTTCAGGTTATGGACGCGGAAAAGACGGATTTTGACGACGAGAGCTTCGACCTGGTAATCGCGCGTAACCTGACCTGGACGCTGCCGCACCCTGCGGAGGCCTACCGCGAATGGAAGCGTGTCCTGAAAAAAGGCGGTATTCTCCTGAATTTTGACGGGAATTATGGAAAGGCAGATTTCTGCAGGGAGGCGCGCGATCCCTCCGGTCAGAATGCGCACCGGAATGTGAGCGACGAGCAGCTTCATGAGTGTACACGGATCCGTGAAGAGCTGGACATAAGCAGGGAAGAGCGCCCGGCGTGGGATGAGAAGGTGCTTGACGCCCTGGGCTATGCGGACATAAAAATCGACCGCGAGGTGAGCGGCCGTATTTATACCGGCGATCTGCGTTTTTATAATCCGACGCAGCTGTTCCTGATAAAGGGAGTCAAAAAAGATTCAGTTTGCCGGAGCCGGGGCTGACCCTGAACCGCTTGGCTGCCCGAAGCCTCCGCCGCCTGTGCCGGAGGGGCGGGCATCCGACGGAGTCTGTGGAGATGGATTGCCGTCCGGCTGCGTGGGCGCTGTCCCACCGGCATCCGGCTGTGATGGAGTCGTTTCTTCCTCGTCCGGCGCGGTGTCGTCAGAACTATGATTCTCCGGCGCAGTCAAATCAGAGCTTCCCGCGTCCGGCGTCTGCGAAGAGGGAGTCCCGCTGTCCGGCGTCTGGGACGGCTGCGTGTCACCCGTGGTCTGTGCGCCCCCAGCATCCTCCGGATTATAATATGCTGTCCCTTCGCAGGACGGGAGCTGCACGGACAGATCCGTCCGCGTATGTGTCCTGCCGAAAACGGAATCCGGCAGATTGAACCAGGCGTAGGTCGAGGATGTGGCGTCGTCCCAGGTCAGATCCACATTATAATAACCGTCTGAGAGTTCTACAATATTCCACGCGTGATCACCCCCTGCATAGCCCACACAATAATATGTCGTGATGTCGAGCTCCTGCATAATATACTGAAAAGCGCGCGCATATCCGGCGCAGACAGTTCTACCCATCACCAGCGCACTGTAGGCGCTCTGGCTGTAGCTGTCGCTCACGCTTTCATCGTAATCGGCAAGCGCGATGACCGCATCGTGGACATATTTTTCTTTTTCATAATCGCTCTCCAACGTCTCCGCATAGCTGATAATCTCCTCCGCAGCGGAGTCAAAGGCCGTCTTTGCGTTCGTGAAATCGTCCGCCGTGTCATTGAAGCAGAGCGTGATCTGCACGCAGACATCGTTTGCGGTATAGCGGTAAGAGTAGGCGGTTTCAATCCAGAAATATTCCGGATGGTCGTTGAAAACCGACTCAATGGCATCCTGCATCTCCGAGACACTGATATCCGTCTCCGGAATGAAGGTTGTCTCCATCGCCTCGATATTGGCACAGATCTGCTGATAGACGGTCTGCCCGTCTGAAGTCAGGAGACTGTAATAAACGTATTTTTCCGTGTCAACGGACTCGTTGTCACCGATAATCCCGGAATCATCCAGAGAATCCAGATCTCCGGAATCGATGAGCGAACCGTCGCCGTCGACCTTTACGAGTCCGCCCCGGTCGGGGATATCCGTCCCGCTTATCAATCCATAAATTGTCGTAAAGAATTGATTCACGCAGCTGTGAACTGCCGGAACGCCAAAATACAGACCGACCGCGAGGGCCAGCACCGCCAGCGTCACAAAAAATGCGGTTACTAATCTTCTTACACCCTTCATTTCATACCTCGCGATTTTCATGCCGTGATGCGTCAGCCGCTTTCTCTTTTTTCTTTGATACGGCGAATTTTCTCCGCCTTCCGATCACAAAACCCACAATTCCGCACAGAACAAAACTCCATCCCACAATCCAGTAAACGCGCGTCAGCGGATTAGTCGTGCCGTAGATCTCCAGCACGCCCTGAAAAATGCTCCCGACCGTCAGCGTCGCAACCCCGGAGTGATAGAAATGCAGAGGCAGCCTGCCGGGCGTCCGACCGCCCCGGAAGGACAAAAGGAAAAAAGGCAGCGCTCCTCCGGCCAGCGGAAAGGCGAATGAGTATATCATATAATAAGAAAACACGCCGTGGCTGAACTGCTCGTACATGGCTCCGAACCACGCGCAGAGCAGGCTGATGCACAGGTACACAAGCCCCGTCTTCATCATTCTCCGGCTGTCTCTCTCAGTATCCGATGCAGACAATGTCGCTGACGCTCCTTTCCCCGATCTTTTTCCCGTTTGTAGTGGGCTGATTAATGACTTCCCCGTTAAAATACAGGGTAGACGAGCCGCCGCCGTCCAGATTGTAGGCGGTCTGTACGTCAAGCCCTTCCATAAATTCCGCCAGCTCGGAGAGGGACAGTCCCTCGCTCTCCTCCGTGCGCCCATCGGAAACCACAAACACATAGTGGAGATCGTCGATCACTCCGATCGCCGTCCGTGGATTGCTCGCCTTCGCCTTCCCGACCTCATCCCCCTCCGAGACAGATATTGCACCGTCCACGACCAGCGCCGGACCGAAGGAAAGCACCTGCACGGCTCCGTCCTCCAGAAGCGCCTGCGCTGCTGACTCCTCCTCAGAAATAATGCCGAAGGTTCCGTCGTCATAGATGACCAGATCCTCCTGATCCGAAGCGGCGGTATCCCGGTAAAGGACTCCGTTCCGGATCACATAGCCCTGCTGCCGCGCCCCGTAATAATCCCCGTTGATCGCCAGAATCGCTCCCGCATCCTCTGCGATTTCTGAGGTGATCGCGGTCACATTGCGTCCGTAGGCGTTCTGCGCGAAGGCGGTCTTAAGATACTCTGCCGAGGAGAGCACGATATCTGCCACATAGATCGCCGTGTCGTACTCCCGGTACTCTGTGAGTGTGATGGAGATCCCGCCGTCGTTGTAGGAGCTGTCCGCCACGGTCTCCGTCTCTTCCTCCTCCGACACGCCGCTTTTCTTTTTATGCTTCTTTCTGCCGGACGAGCTGTCCGACTCCCCGGAGGTCCCCTCCGCCTCACCCGACTCCTCTGCTTCCGCATTCTCATAGGATGTGTCCGCCTGCGGAGCCTCGGCGTATACCCGGGAGATCACGAAGGTGTCCAGCGAAATATAGACCGTGAACGCGGCCAACAGGACGCTGTACAGGACAGCCCACAGATGTCTCCTGAAGAATTTCATGTCGCACGCTCCTTTTTCCGGAAGATCACGCACCTCTGTACAAGCCAGCTCAATAAGAAGAACGTTAACTCTGTGCACAGCTTCGCCACATAGCGGTTTACGCCCGCCCCGTTCACCAACATGCCCAGCACCAGCGTGTTGCCAGCCAGAATCGCCGCCGCCAGAAGCCAGTATTTCCATATTGTATTTTCCACCCGGCTGTCGCTGCAGAAGACCAGCCTCCGGTTTAACGAGTAGTTAAAGCCCGCACTCATCACACGTGCGCCGATGTTCGACGCCGTCAGGTTTCCCGTCAAAACCAGAAGCAGGCTGTACAGGGCATAGTCCAGGAGAAAACTCAAGAAAGACGAAGCGGAAAATTTCAGTATTTCTTTATAAATACGATAAGAATCTCTCATAATATCAAAATGGGAGGAGGCATTTCCATCGAGATAGACTGTCTCAACTTCTACCTCGCGCACAGGAATGTTTCCTTCAGAGCACTCCAGCAACACATGCATTTCATACTCGTAGCGTTCTCCGGAAATCCCGATCAGTTCACGCGCCAGAGTGCTGTTGAAAGCCCGCAGACCAGTCTGTGTATCGTAGAGACCGGAATCGGTACACAGGCTGAACACCAGCCGGGTCAACGTATTTCCAAAACGGCTCCGCAGGGGGACTCCCTTCTTCATTCTCCGGCATCCGAGCACCAGACTGCCCGGATGCTCCTGCGCGTCGCGGCACACCCGCAGCACGTCGGATACCCGGTGCTGTCCGTCGGCGTCCATCGTCACGACCACGTAGTCCGCGCCAAAGTGATTCTGCATATACCGCAGCCCGCTTTTCAGCGCGCTGCCTTTTCCGCGATTCTCCGGATGCCTCAGCACAACGGCGTATTCGGAAGCCTGCTGAAACAGTTCCCGCGCCTCCTCCCCGCTGCCGTCGTCCACGACGACCGCGAGAAGGCCGTTTTTTCTCACTTCCCGCAGCAGATCGAGCAGCAGCGGTCCCGGCTGATACGCCGGAATGAGGACGATCCATGTCTGCCCCCGTTCAGGCAGCTCCTTGTCCATATCGCGCTCCTTTCGGCTTCACCAACGTCCGCCGCCCATGCCGCGTCCGCCACCTCCCTGGCCACTACCCATGCCTCCGCCGGGCATTTCGGTGTTGCCGTCAGGCGCTTCCCCGGAATCGTCCGGCAGATCTCCGGCATTTCCATCGGGCGCGCTGCCGGAATCTCCTTCCGGCGCTGTGTCCGTGCCGTCGCCGCGGTCACCGCCCATTCCGCCCTGACCGCCACCCATGCCTCCTGCTCCGCCCATACCAGTTCCGAAGCCGTAGACCAGACTGTCCATCGTAATTTCCGTCGAGTAGCTGCCCGCCGTCAGCGTATAAGTGGAACCCTGCGTGATCTCCGGGCAGCTGATTACCACGGAGCTGTAGGCCTTATCTGGCTGCCAGGACAGAAGCTCCGTTCCGTCGCTGTCGCAGAGCGTGAGCGTACTGCCCGCAGAAGCCGAGTCCACCGTCACCATCATGACGCCCTGCGTCGAGGAGGAACCAAAGTTCTGCGCCATACCGGAAGAACCCGCCGCGATGAAGATACCGCCGCTGATCGCCGCGCTACCTGCATAGTCTAACGCCCCGTTCGCACTGTCGGTCGGGCCGGACACATAAGTCTCCCCACCGCTGACGTAGAGGTCGCCGTTGGAGTCGATGCCGTCGCCGGAGGCGTTGACATGCAGAGTGCCGCCCGCAATACTGATGTACGCGCCCTCCTCGGAGGCAAAGATATCGCCGCCTCTTCCGCCGAAGCCGCTGCTGTCCGTGCCGCCAGCGGCATTCAATCCGTCGTCGCTGGCGACCACGCTGATATCTCCGCCGGTGATATCAATGGACAGGCCCTCGATGCCCTCATAGCTCTGCGTGATATCGATTGTCCCCGCTGCAATCGTCACCTCCGAGTCCGCGTGAATCCCGTCGTCGCCGCTCTCGATGACGAAGCTGCCGCCAGCGATATAGAGATAACCCAGACTCTCGTCATCCGCATTTGACGCGTGAATCCCGTCCTTTCCGGAGACGATCGTATACGTCCCGTCCGCGATGCGCACGCTGTCCTTACCCGAGAGGCCATGGCTCTCCGCCGTAATCACATACGTCCCGCTGGTTGCCTTCAGATCATCCTTTGAGACGACCCCGTGCCCCGCCGCCGCAGTGATGGTGAGCGTGCCTCCGCCGTTCAGCACCAGATCGGCCTTCGAGAAAATCACCGCGTCGATATTGTTGTCGTCGATGGCCACGTACTCGCCGCCGTTCGTGAGCGTATTCTCCGAGCCGGACGCAGTCGTGACAAACACCTTATCCGCCTCCAGGACATAGATCGCCGCGGAAGTGGCGCTCGTGATATCGACGCCGTCCAGCACCAGCTGCACCTTGTCGGAATCGCCTGCGTCCACGATGATCATGCCGTCGTCCAGCGTACCGGACAGAATGTAAGTACCTTCATCCGTAATCGTGACCGTGCTGCCCGAGATCTCCACCGCATTCGTGTCGGCGGACGCGCCGTCCCCGTCAAGCTCGATGTGTGCGCAGTCCTCCTCATCGTAGCTCCAGTCAATATCCCGGTCCGTAAACATATCGGAGGTGTCCACCACGGTCGCAGTCACGGTCTCCGTTGCATCCGTATTATCGGATGTCCCGGTGCTTTCACTGTCTGACCCGGATGCGGCGGAACCGGATGCTCCGCACCCGGTGGTAAACAGAAGCGCCGCCAGAAGCAGCGCCAGAATTTTTCTCTCTTTCAATCCACACACCTCCTACAGTTCCCCCTGCACGGTCTCCTTCTTCGAAATGGAAATCTCCAGATTTCCGTTCCTGCAGCGGAGCTTGTCGATCAGCTCTTTTTCCTTCTTCTCATTGCGCAGAGTCAGGTCATAGGTCAGCCGGAACAGGCTTCCCATGTTGGTCGTCTTCACCTGCACCAGCTCATAATTCGTCGCATATTTTTTCAGGATTCCGTCAAACACGTCGCTGTAGTCCAGGTCCTCCGGAATCGTGATGTGCAGCGTCTTATACCGCGCCGCATTTTTCCGCGCGCCAAAATCGAAGCTGCTGTACAGGACGCTGAAAAGACCCAGGACAATCGTGAAAAGAAACGCGTAACCCAGATAGCCCATGCCGACGATCAGCCCCGCACCCATCGCGAGAAAGATCGCCCCGATCTCCTTCGCCGTTCCCGGCGCCGAGCGGAAGCGCACGAGACTGAAGGCGCCGGCCACCGCTACGCCGGTCCCCACATTTCCGTTGACCATCATGATCACCACACAGACAATCGCGGGCAGCAGCGCCAGCGTTGTCACAAAGCCCTTGTTGTATTTACTGTGGTACATAAAGCTCAGCGCGATCAGCACGCCGATCGCCAGCGCGCAGCCCACGCAGAGCAGAAAATCCGACACTGCGATCACGCTGGTCATATCCGTATCAAAGATTCCGCGAAAAAGACGATCAAGCATAGCGAACGCTCCTTTCCTGAAAACCGTTTGCCACCATACTCTGGTAGGCCGCGCCGTACTTGGAGAATGAGGTCTTAAAGATGCGCTGTTTCGAGAGAATGTGACTCATCCAGAGCGGGATCCCGCCGGAGGTCTTGATCTCCATCAGCGTCTGCCCCCTGCCGAGCAGCGCTTCTCCATAAGCGCCGCTGCCAAGTGAAAAATCGTGCTGCCGATAAAGGATATTTTCATCAAAGGTCACCCGGAAATTCCCGCCGTCCAGCGCATAGTAGGCTTCCCGCTCATAGGATAGGAACACCGCCGGCTGCAGCGGTTGATAATATTTCCGGAAATACTCGATCTCGTGGCCAATCTGCGAGTGATCCGGCAGGGGCTTTCCGCTGCGGAAGCTCTCCATAACCTGCGCCTCCGGCAGGACGAGCCTTCTCTTGTACACCACCGAATCATATTTCTTCTTCAGTTCCACGAAGACCGGATCCTCCGGAGAAACCTGCCGGTAGCTGCGCACACGGAGCTTCTCCTTGTAGGCGGGTCTCTCCAGCGAATGACGGATCAGCCGGTAATTGTCCGTGTCATAGTAGATATTTCGTATCGTGCTGCGCCCGTAGTCGTCCAGCCGCATGTAGGGCTCCATAACACGGAGGATCCGCTCCTTTTCCTGTCGTGTCAGCAGGTATTTGATCTCGTATCGCTGAAAGGTCATCTGATATGCCATACGCTTTCTCCTTTTGTCTTGCTGTGCATCAGTATAAAGCTCTTTCCTTAAACGAAACTAAAATCTTACGCAGAATTCACATAAAATTCACATCACACCGGCAGTGTGACCATAATCATCAGAGACTGTCCATCCTCCGTAGATGCCTGGATTTTGCCCTTATGAACCCTGACAACGGCGGCGGCGATGGAAAGTCCCAGGCCATAGCCGCCCGTGCGGGAATTGCGGGAGCTGTCCGTCCGGTAGAAACGGTCGAAAAGGTGCGTAAGCTGTTCCTCTGATATCGGCTCAGAGGTGTTGTACACAGACAGGCGAACGGCATTCTTCTGCTTTTCCAGCGTCAGGCGTATTTCTCCCTGTTCCGTGCAGTATTTGACCGCGTTGTCCAGCAGGATGCCCACCAGGCGACGGATCGAATTTTCATCCCCGCAGAAGAAGATCATCGGCTGGATCTCGCAGGAAAGCGTCTTTCCCTGCGTCAGCGCCAGATTTCGGAAAGAATGCGCGCTCTCCTCCACCACATCCGAGAGCGGAAACTCGATCATCTGATACTGTGCCTGCTCCTCCTCCATACGCGAGAGCAGAATCAGGCTGTTCGTCAGCTCTGTCAGCCGCCCGGTCTGGCTTCTGATATCGTCCAGCCACTCATTGTCTCCGAAATCCATCCCCAGGATCTCGGTGTCCGCATTGATGACCGTGAGCGGCGTCTTCAGCTCGTGACCCGCGTCTGTGATAAAGCGTTTCTGCTTCTCATAGCTCTCAGAAAAAGGCTTCACAATCCGTCCCGAGAGAACGATCATCAGAAGAAGCACTGCCAGGAGTCCCGCGGCAGCCACACCGACGCCCGTGACCGCAAAGTTCCAGAACGTGTCGAGGCTGCGCCCGCAGTCCAGGAAAATCACGCGCGTCCCCTCGTCTGACGTGATCAACACATAGCGATAGACATTCACGAAGCCTCTCTCCTTGCCGGACGCAAGAATACTATTTGCATACGCGATAGCAGTATCCTCATCCACCGCCGCGATCCGCTTCATATCTGTGGAAAGGACATTCCCGTCACTGTCAAACAACACAGAAAAATAACGTGACTCGTAGGGCAGTTCCGGCGACATCTGCCGCTCACTCCGCGGGATACCTGCCGGCGGCGAAACGCCATCTTTCCCATCCTGCCCGTTCTTCTCCGGCAGTATTTCTGCGGCGCCGGGGAAGCTTCCCTCATTCGCGGCCAGAATCGTCAGCGTGCTGTCGGCGTCCTCCACGATCTCCCGGTAATTCAGCGCGCCGACGATTCCCATGATCACGGCCAGCACGATAAGCAGGGAAAGCATGGAGGCGGCGACCAGTTTGATCCGCAGCTTTTTGATCATGATACTTCCTCCAGTGAATAGCCCGCGTTCCGCGTCGCCCGGATCTGAATATTCGCGTGCAGCGCCGTCAGTTTCTTCCTTAAATAAGAAATATAGACCCAGACCACGTTGATCTCCGCCTCGCTGTCATAGCCCCATATTTTCTCCATGAAACGCTCGGAAGAAATCAGATTGCCCGGATTGCTCATGAGCAGCTCGAGCATCTGAAACTCCTTATTTGCCAGCCGAAAGCTGCCCGACGGCGTGGAAAGCGCAAAGGTAGCGCGGTCAAGCGTCACGTTTCCCATCTGCAGCAGGGAGCTGGTCTGCGCGCTCCCCGTGCGGGTCATCGCCCGGATGCGGGCGAGCAGCTCCTTTGTGTGGAAAGGCTTCGTCAGATAATCGTTCGCCCCGGCGTCCAGGCCCAGCACCTTGTCGTCGATCTCGGATTTCGCGGTCAAAAGGAGCACCGGTACGCGACTGCCCTTTGTCCGCATCTCTTTCAGCACCGAGATTCCATCCTTCTTCGGCATCATGATATCGAGAATCACGCCGTCATAATTGCCCGCCTCCAGATATTCCAGCGCTGCCTCGCCGTCGTACACAGCGTCTACCGAATAATTATTCCGCTCAAGAATCGCCTTCAAAGCCCGCGAGAGCGCCTGCTCGTCCTCTGCCAGCAACAAACGCATTTTCCTTCCCCCTGTCCCTGATCTAAGATTTATCCATACCATAGCAGGCCAACCTTAAACAGACTTAAACAGCATGCCTGCCCTGTTCATATTTTCGCCTGCGCCACCACGTCAATAATTTCCTTCATATCTGTTGTCTTCTGATATTTCTGATACACATAGTAACCCCCATAGATATTATAAGTCAAAAGCATATCGGTCCTCTTATCAATATCCGGATATTGCTCATGGATAAATTTGCGCAGCTCCGTCTCGATCCGCGTGGGAAGAATGGAATTCTGCGTGCCCGAAAACAGGGTTTCTATCAGACTCTGCTGCACGTGAAAGGCCTGAAACAGTTCTTCTATGAATATTTTACTGTCAGACAGACAATACTCCGGGTGGGCAATACTGTTCAGAACATTCTGAATGACCTCATTCTGCAACTGATCCGATAAATCATAAATATCCCTGTAATGCAGATAAAAGGTCGCCTTGCTGATCTCAGCCAGTTCGGCCAGCTCTTTTACGCTGATACGCTCCAGATTCTTCTTACTTCTCAGAGTAAGGAAGGCGTTTATGATGCTTCTCTTTGTTTTCTTTTCACGCAGATCCATACAATTTTCCTCGTCTGTTTTTCAAATTGGTCTGTTATTTGACGGCTTCCGAAAATTGTCCATATCTTTTTCCGCAAGCCGATGTTATTATTATTATAGCAGATATTGGACTATAGTCAATTATTTAACGAGGTGTCAACATGGATATGTATGGATTCTATACCGGGCAGGAATTCAATGCCCACGAATACCTGGGAGCGCATCCGGAAAATGGCGGCGCTGTTTTCCGCACCTTCGCTCCAAACGCGGCAAAAGTCAGCCTGCTGCTGGACGGCGCCGAAATGCCCATGCAGCGTGTTTATGACGGCAATTTTCACGAGCTGTTTGTTCCGGGAGCCGCAGCCGGACAGGCCTATGAGTACCGCATTTATTTTCGAAACGGCGGCTGTCAGGATCACGCTGACCCCTATGGATTTCAGATGGAGCTGCGTCCTGCACACCGCTCCATCGTCTGCGATCTGTCCACATACACTTTTCAGGACAGTGAGTGGTTGAAACGGCGCTCAAACTGCCTGGACAGGCCGCTGAATATCTACGAGATGCATCCGGGCTCCTGGCGCCGGGGCGAAAACGGAGAAATGCTTTCCTATACCGAGACTGCAAAGCGATTGATTCCTTACCTGCAGGAGACCGGCTATAATTATGTAGAATTTCTCCCGCTCTGCGAGCATCCCTGCGATGAGAGCTGGGGATACCAGAATACTGGATTCTTTGCGCCCACAAGCCGCTATGGCAGCCCGCAGGAGCTGATGGCAGCGATTGATCTGCTGCATCAGAACGGAATCGGCGTCATTCTCGACTTTGTACCCGTGCATTTTGCTGTCGACGCCTACGGTCTGGCTCAGTATGACGGAACCGCGCTTTATGAGTACCCCAACAGTGCCGTCGGCATCAGCGAATGGGGAAGCTATAACTTTATGCATTCCCGCGGCGAGGTAAGGAGCTTTCTGCAATCGGCGACAAACTGTTTTCTGAGCTGCTATCATTTTGACGGGCTTCGCATCGACGCCATCAGCCGCATCATCTACTGGCAGGGCGAGGAAAGGCGTGGGGAAAACGGAAATGCGATCGACTTTCTGAAAACGATGAATCAGGGACTAAAAAGACGGCACCGCGGCATCATGCTGATTGCCGAAGACTCCACCAGTTATGCCGGTGTCACGAAGTCCGCAGAGGATGGCGGCCTGGGCTTTGACTACAAATGGGACCTGGGCTGGATGCACGATACCATGGAATACTTTCAGCTTCCACCTTCGCAGCGCAGCGAACAATATCACAAACTGACCTTTTCCATGCTGTACTTTCGGAACGAACGGTATCTGCTGCCCTTTTCTCATGATGAGGTGGTACACGGCAAAGCTACGATACTGCAGAAAATGAATGGAGATTACGAAAACAAGTTCCCGCAGGCAAAAGCCCTGTATCTCTATATGTATGTGCATCCGGGAAAAAAGCTGAATTTCATGGGCAATGAGATCGGTCAGCTGCGAGAGTGGGACGAAAAGCGTGAGCAGGACTGGGATCTGCGGAAATATCCCACGCACGACAGCTTTTATCGCTTCATGAGCGAGCTGAACGCTCTCTATCTCACACAGCCGGCGCTCTCGGAACGGGATTACTGCGAAGATGGATTTACCTGGATCGACTGCCACCAGGAAGAAAAATGCGTATATGCAATCAGCCGGAAAAGCCATACCGGGGAATTGATCGCCGTTTTCAATTTCAACGACCGAGAGCAGACCTATATGCTACCCGAAAAATACGTGGAAGAAAAATATGAAATACTGCTCTATACAGACTGGGAAAAGTACGGCGGCAGCTGCCCACTCTCAGGAAATGTGATGGCAGCGGGAACCATCGTACTTGAAAAATTTTCCGGCGTGCTGATAAAGATCTGACCCTCAGTCTTCGCTGCCGGACAAAAGCGGTGCCCTCCGCTGCAGCACGAAGATCGCGAGAATCGGCGCCGTGAAGAAGGACAGGAAGAAAAAGCGGTCATCCCTCCCGGTCAGCAGCAGCATGGTCGCGAAATTATAGGTCAGAATGGAAACGCTCACAAACAGACGCTTCCAGTCCTCAAAATCGGTGAGCTTTATCTTCCCGCAGATACAGATCACCACGAGCACATTCATCATGCCGATATAACAGAAAATATACTTGAGCGGCGTATTGTAGATGACATGGGAGTAACCGTCCACAACAGACTTCATCTGCAGACTGCCCTGGTAAGATACTACCTGATACTCCTCCGTATCCCAGGTAATTTCATAGAAGTAATCTCCCGGATCCAGAAGATATACCACCTTGGTCAGATACAGGAAGGCCCGGAATGACAGTGCCGGTTCTTTCCTGATACAATTCAGCGCCATACGGGCAATCGCCCCACGGCCCGTCTCCTCCACCAGTTCCAGATCAACTTCTCCGCTTCTTCTGAGGTTATTGAAATTTCCACAGGTATAGTATTCTTCCCAGGTCTCCTGATCCGCGAAGGCATAGACGAACGCTCTCGTCTCCTCGTCAAGAGACTCCGGCTTTTCCACGACGACATTTCCGATGATCGTGAGCGGCAGTCCCAGCGTCTGCAGACTGCTGTTGTCCGCCGGTTCAGAATTGAGCGCCTGAAAGAGCCCTACCCGCACTGCCAGAAACATGATCACAACCAGAACTGCCGTTTTTAAAATACTTTTTCGGTTCTTCACACAGACAAGGATCCCCACCGCGACAGGAAGCGTAAAGAGAATCCCATTGTGACGCACCATCGTTGCCATACTGAAAGAGAACGCGAGCAGAAAGATGTGCCACGCGGATTCCAGCCATTTCCCCTTCGTGTAATAGATCTGGATCGCGCAAAGCGCAAGCACCGACGCCCACAGCGCCATCGGCGCATCCTTCAGCGGATGGATGCTCATTTTCCCGGTAATGGGATTTAAAATGATGAATGCGGCGACAACCAGCGCAATTTTATAATTCACGATCCGGGTCAGCACCACATAAATATAGCAGATCACCGTGCAGAACAGCAGAATCTGGAAAAAGGAGATCGAGCCTACCCAGCCGCCCGTCAGCTTCAGCGGAACCGTGAAGGTCAGGAACGTGTGAACCAGCGGATGCTCATTCCAGTAATTCCCGGTGATCGCCTGGGTAAACTGTGTCGCGGCGTCATTGACAATGGAACCCGGATAGTATGCAATATAATTCGTTAAGAATACGAGAAATGCAGCAAGCCAGACCTCAACGGCAAACCATATCTTTTTTCTGGAATTCAGATAATCCGGATCCGCACCCGGCAGCTCGCCCCCTCTTATTTTCCTGACCAGAAAGGGACCTGCCGCCAGCGCCAGAATACCGGCTGCCGCACTCAGAAGCAGCTTCACCGTTCCCGACATCCCGGGAATTCCGGCGACGGACAGATACATACTGAGTACCCCAACCACCATGAGGTAAACGCTCAGCACAATTCCGTTAATCCCCTGTATCTTTTCGAATATCTTTTTCATTGATCTCCCTCGTTTCAGATTCAAGACTCGCGATTTCCATGGTTAATATAGCATAGCGATATCCGTTTTTCAACCTTTTTCAGCCAGACTTCCGCGCATGAATTGACAGTAATTTACTAAGATGTTATAATCAAATAGTTTCGCTGAAACAAACTTTACAGGCCATTTACAGAGGGAGAATCAAAACATCTATGCCGATCAGAATCCATAACTTTGCCGGTATTATCGGCTGGAACGCGCGAAAATATTTCCCGCGCCTCGCCAGCGAGAGTTATCTGAAACTGCAGTTTGTCACCAGAGGAAAATCACAGCAGAAATACATCGATTACTTTCTGAAGGATCCGGAGAATCCTCCCCGTCCCAATGTGGTCAATCTGGAGACCATCAACCGCTGCAACTCCACCTGCGAGTTCTGTACCGCCAATAAAAATGCGGACAAAAGACCCTACAAGCGCATGGAAGATACGCTTTTCTACAGTATTATTGACCAGCTGCACGACTGGGATTACAAAGGGCATCTGACGCTTTACGGAAACAATGAACCCTGGCTGGATACCCGCATTGTGGACTTCCACAAGTACGCACGGGAAAAGCTTCCGAATGCCTTTATCTTTATGTCAACCAACGGTCTTCTGCTGAATATTGAAAAAGTGAAGCAGATTATCCCGCATGTCAACCAGCTCGTAATCAACAACTACTGTCTGGACATGAAGCTACATGACAATATCCAGGAGATCTACGATTATGTGAAAGCGCACCCGGATGAATTCCGCGATGTCGATATTCTGATTCAGATGCGTTACCTGAAAGAAGTCCTGACCAACCGCGCAGGCAGCGCACCGAACAAAAAAGCCACAGAGAAGGTTATCAAGGAGACCTGCCTGATGCCTTTCACCGACATGTGGATCATGCCGAACGGCAAGCTTGGCATCTGCTGCTGTGATGACTTTGAGGTGACAGATTTCGGTGATCTGCATGAGCTGAGCGTTCAGGAAGCCTGGAACAGCCCCAAATACCGCGAGCTGCGGCTTGCGATCAAGGATGGCCGGCAGAACTATCCCTTCTGTCGATACTGTGATTTCATTGACGCAGGTCTTCGCATGGATCTGGTCGACGATATTCTGAACAAGCGGGAAGGTACAATGCGCGGCTCGCGCCAGACCATCTTCAAGAAAAAATAAGAGAGAAGCTGCCTGCGGGTTTCCCCGTACAGGCAGCTTCCTTTTTTTATTTCTTTGACTCGTGATATTCCTTTTCCGTGTTGACATTCCAGATGTTCGACTTGCCCGTCCTGCCACTCAGGATATTGTTCACCGACTCGAACGACGTCACCATGGAGTGGTCGATGTTGTTGTAGCGGTGCTGGCCGTTACGTCCTACGCAGTACAGATTCTCGATAGAGCTTAAATAGGCCTCGAGCTTGTCCATCTCCTCGTAGGTGTCGAAGTAGGCCGGATAAGCTTTCTTCACCCACTCGGCATGCGTGTCCAGCACCTCGTCGGCGCTGTCGATCATCCCGAGCTTCACCATCTCAGAGACGCCGAGCTTCGCGAACTCTTCCTCCGTCATATTCCAGAAATCATCGCCCTCATTGCAGAAATACTCGAGGCCGACCCAGACCGTATGCTCCAGATCCTGCACCATATAAGGCGACCAGTTATTGTAAATCTGGAAGCGGCCCATCGTGACTGTGCGGTCATGCACATAGACCCAGTTGTCCGGCACAATGCCGCCAACGGTTCTGATCTTTGTCTTATTCTTCAGCTTCAACCTGGGGACGAGTACGCCGAGCGTCATATAGTCGCGGTACGGCAGTCCCGCCGCGATTCTGGCCGGCTCCTCCGGCACGTCGTTCATTCCTGCGACCAGATCCTTGATCGGCATCGAGGAGATCACGATATCACCCTCCACCTGACGCCTCTCGCCGTCCTGCTCATAAGTCAGGCCTGTGAGACGGTTATTCTCGTCCTTGCGAATGCCGACCACTTTCGCGTGCCGCAGGATCGTGCCGCCGCGCTTCTCAACCTCCGCCGCTGTCACATCCCAGAGCTCTCCGGGGCCAAGCTTCGGATAGCTGAAGGACTCGATAAGGGAAGTCTCCACATGGCGGTTCTTCTTTCCCGGAAGAATCTTTCCGAAGACATCCTTCAGGATCGCGACTATGGACAGGCCCTTGACGCGCTGCGCGCCCCAGCTCGGATCGATCTGGCTCGGATGACGCCCCCACAGATTCTCCGTATAATTCTCGAAAAACATGGAGTAAAGCTTTTTGCCAAAGCGGTTGATATAGAAATCCTCCAGAGACTTCTCCTCTCTCTTGTGGAAGATCGTCACCAGATAGCTGAACCCGACCTCAATCGTATTGAGAAGGCCCATATTGATGAAAAGCTCCGGCGTCAGGCGAATCGGATAATCGAAAAATTTACTGTCAAACAGGATGCGGGAGACGCGGTTCCGGTGCAGCATCACGCGATCCTCCTGCTCCGGGTCCGGCCCGTCTTCGGCAAGTGGGATATTCCGCTCCAGCATCGTATCATCGCGGGACGGCGCTCCCTGCATCGGCAGCATCCGGTTCCACCAGTCATTGACCTCCGGCACTTTGGAGAAAAAGCGGTGGCCCCCCATATCCATGCGGTTTCCATGCCAGGCGACTGTTTTGGAAATGCCGCCCATCGCATCGCTCTCCTCAAAGACCGTAACCTCGTACTCTCCCGGCGCGCGGTCGAGCAATTCAAATGCGGCTGTCAGTCCAGCCGGTCCAGCTCCTATAACCAGTACTTTCTTCATGTTCATCTTCCCATTCTGAAATTTTGTAATCTGCTATCATCATACTATATGGCAAAATCCATTTCAAGCCTTTTCTCCGGCGTGACAGGCCATGATGTGAAACAGAAGCGGATCCAGGCACTTAGTTTACTGCGTATACAGCAAAGGCCAGATCCACATTTTCGATCTCCTCCGGCGCGTAGAGCGCGCCTTCCGCGTACATATCCCAGGCGCCGCTCTGATAGTAGAGAAAATCTGTGCGGAACACGCAGCCGGGATTGCGCAGCATGACACGGAGCGTGTAGGTCTGCTCCCGCTCCGGCTCGACCCGTGCAAAGGAAATCGTATAAGCTTCCATGCAGGGAGCCTCCGCGCCGATCACCTCGCCCGCGGCCACGACATTTCCCCCTTCGTCCAGAATCTCCACATCATAGACAGAATCATTGGCTGCCCCATCCCAGTTGGCGACCCAGAGATCAATATGGTCAAAAGCCTGCCCCGTGCGGAAGCTCTGCGAAAAACTCTCCTGCAGCAGCAGATCCTGGCTCGTCTCCTGATCCTGCAGCACCGCATAGCTTTTCACCGGCTGCGCCGCCTGGTTCACGACCATGCGCACGCCGAGGGCTGCCAGCACAATGCCCAGCAGCGCGACCGGCGGAAGCAATCGCACGCGCGGAATCCGTTCCACCAGCCCGTCTGCGGACCGCGAGAGCATTGCAAGCCCGTCTGCCGCGAGGGCGAGCAGAAGCAGCATAAAGGGAATGCTGTAGGCCTGATCGACCTCCCAGATTAGATAAAACACACAGGCTCCGGCAAAATTCACCGCCAGCGTGTCAAAGAAGTTCCCCTCTCCCTTCCGGAGGCGCCCTGCGAGCGCCAGGAGCAGCAGCCCCATGAGCAGTCCGTGGTAGACATGCAGGTACAGAGCCAGGTAGTCCCCGCGTCCTGCGTTCAGATATTTCTGCAGCGGCGAGGTCTCCTGCATTGTGCGGAACAGCGCGCTGTAATCATCTGTCCCATCGGAGAAGGCCACGCGCAGCTTATTGCGGAACAGGGTAAACAATCCCCGCGGCCCCATCTGCGCGATCCGCTCCTTCAGAAGCGCGAGATCCGCCGCCGTCCGCTCCTCCTTTGTCTCAAAAGAGCCGGTGTAGGCGTCGTCCGCACTGTTGTACTGTCCGTCGCCCTGCGCGCTCATCATGATCCAGTGCACGGTCGGATAGCCGGTCTCGTCCGGATTAAAGCCCGCATAGCGATTTTCCAGCCTCCCATAGACTGAGAAAACCAGCATGAAGCCAAGGAATACTGTGAGTACAGCCGGAATCCCCTTCTTCCAGGCAAGGCTCCGCACACGCAGAACTGCATAAAAAAGAACAGCCGCTATCGTCAGGATCACCGTAGCGCGGATCCGGTAGCCGGCCGCCAGCACGATGCCCATGAGAAAATAAGCCGCATATTTCTTCCGCCCCGCCTCCTGTCGCCGCGCATAGTCGAAGAGCAGCAGGGCTCCCATCGAGAAGGCCAGGGAGATCGTCGAGGTATAATACATTTCCGTCAGAAGATACCAGAGTGGATTGATCAGCAGGAACAAAAGAAGACAAAGACCTGTCCGGCGGGAGCGATAACGGCACACCAGCCGGAACGTGCAGAAGAGTCCGATGTTCATGAACACAATGTTCACGAATTTCATCAGATCCATCCAGCAGGTCTTCGGGATTCCAATCAGAGCGTACAGTTTTACCAAAAAATACGTAAAGATGCAGAGCGGAATGTTGTTGGGATATTTCATGAAATAGTCTTTGAAATGGGTATCAGCAATCGTGCCGTGCTCGAGCAGCGCCACCGCCGTGTCAAAGACCTTCAGGTGATCCTGCCTCAGCGAGCTGCGCACCGTCAGCACTGTCAGCATCTGCAGCGCGATCATAAGAAGAAATAAAAACAGGACCGTCCGCCCGAAATGCCGTTCCAGAAAGGGCAGGACAAGCCGCAGAAGCCCCGCCAGACAGACCGCCGCGAGCAGCACCAGAGCCAGCAGAAAGACAGGGACCCATCTGCCCTGTATCACGCTCTCAAGCGCATCCGCATAAGCAAGCGTGTCCAGCGCGCCATAAAAAATATAAGCGCTGAAAACGAGCAATACCGCAAACAGCGCCGTGATCATCCATTTTTTCCCTTTTTCCCAAAGTCCGGCAGCGTTCATATTCCGCATTCCATTTTCATCTAATATTTGTTCATCGTCAGGACCATCTGCGCGGTCTCGGTCAGCGAAGTCCCGCTGTCCATGCTGCATTTCTGGATATAGCGATGCGCCTCTTCCTCCTTCATGTGGTTCCGCTCCATCAGGACAGACTTAGCCTCCCGGAGAACCTTCTTCTCCTCCTCCGAGCGCTGACGGGGATGCGACCGACGCTGCCTGCGCCGCCGCATCTGGTTCATGCACATCATTTCCAGCGTGCTCATCAGATCCTGCACCCGCAGAGGCATTGTAACGCAGATAATCCCCGGATCCGCGCACTCCTCACAGACCCTGGCCGAGCCGAGCAGCAGCATGTCAAAATCCTGTGGGAGCGAGCTCTTCAGATCCAGATAATTCATATCGTGAAATTTATATCCGCTGACGACAATGCCGTCTCTCATCATGTCAACGTAATTCAGCACCTGGGAGCCCATCGTACACACGGCTGTCACTTCATAGCCATGTCGCGTAAGCAGATTGCGGATATTCCGGCCATCCTCCGCCTTTGGGAAGACTACAATAATACTGCTCAATCCACCACTCCCTTCCGTTTTCTCCTGTGTATCAAGTCAGCCGAAAGGGAATCAGAATTTCAGAAGATACTGGTCAAGTTCCCACTGCGAAACTGTTTCATTGTAAGATCTCCACTCCGCCATCTTGGCCTTCGTGTATTTCCGGCACACCTCCGCGCCCAGCACCTGCTCCATCAGCGGATCCTCGCCGAAGGCTTCCACCGCCTCGCCCAGATTCTTCGGCAGACGCTCGATGCCTTTTTCCCTGCGCTCCCCGGGCGACATCGCATTAATATTGCCCTCGATCGCCTCCGGCGGAAGGATTTTATTTTTGATACCGTCAAGGCCTGCGGCCAGACAGAGCGCAAGCGCGAGATACGGATTGCAGGAAGGATCCGGCGAACGCAGCTCCAGACGCGCATTCTCCCCGCGGATCGCCGGGATGCGCACGAGCGGCGTGCGGTTCCGCTCCGCCCAGGCGATGTAGGTCGGCGCCTCATAGCCGGGCATCAGGCGCTTATACGAATTGACCGTCGGATTCAGGATCATCGTCATCGCCTTGATATGGCGCATGATGCCGCCAAGGAAATAATAGGCCTCACGGCTCAGGCCGTGCGGATCCGCCTCGTCGCGGAAGACATTCCGCCCATCCGCGGCGTGCAGCGACATGTTGATATGCATACCGGAACCGTCCACGCCGTCCTTCGGCTTCGGCATAAAGGTCGCATGCAGGCCGTGCCGCTTCGCGATCGACTTCACGACCATCTTGAAGGTCATGATCTGATCCGCCATCGCCAGCGCCTCATTATGCCGGAAGGCAATCTCGTGCTGCGCCGGGGAATTCTCATGGTGAGACGACTCGACGTCAAATCCCATCTCCTCCAGTGTCAGGACGATATCGCGCCGCGCATTTTCACCGAAATCGAGCGGCCCCATGTCGAAATATCCGGCCTGCTCATGGCTGATCGTCGTCGGCAGCCCGTCGTCGTCCACATGGAAGAGAAAGAACTCGCACTCCGGCCCCACACGGAAGGTATAACCAAGCTTTGCCGCCTCCGCGGCGACCTTTCTGAGAATATAGCGCGGATCGCCCTCATAGCAGCTTCCGTCCGGCCGGTAGACATCACAGATCAGACGCGCCACCTTGCCCTGCTGCGGCCTCCACGGAAAAATCGCCATCGTACTGCGATCCGGGCAGAGATACATATCGCTCTCCTCGATCCGCATGAAGCCCTCCACCGACGAACCGTCAAAGAGCACCTGATCATCGAGTGCCTCCTCAAGATGTCCTGCCGTGATCGCCATATTCTTCATATTTCCAAACAAATCCGTAAACTGAAGCCGGATGAACTCCACATCCTCCTCTTCCACCAGGTCCAGAATCTCTTTTTTCGTGTACTGACTCATCTTTTTCGCTCCTTTTTCCTGTATCCGGCTGCCGGAACAGTCGGGGTTCACGCGTTTTTGTACTTTACAACTGCCTGTATCGTATCAGTTGAAACTCTTTTTGTCAACAAAACGGATTCTGCATAGACTAAAGCAGAAAGGAGTTGATACGATGAACTGCTGGATTTGGATTTTGTTACTGCTGTGCTGCAATGGAAACGGAGGTTCCTGCGGCTGCTCTTCCACACACGGCATGGAGAGCCGCGGAATGAACCGCATGAACGCCCCGGAGCCGCCGGAACGGATGATGCCGCCCCGCCCGCCGAGGCCACCCTATGAGGACTGCGGCTGCGAGTAAGGTCTCTGCTTCTTTGAGACCATGAAGTAGACAAGAAGCGGCGCTCCGAGCATGACCGGATAGGAATAGCGGAGCGCTGCGGACGGTCCGAGGAAGCTGGTCGCCATGTAGGTCCAGAACAGGAGCAGCCACAGAAGGCGACTGTATTCGCGGCGATAAATCACATAAAGCGAAGCGAAGACAAGCAGCCAGAAGTAGAATCCCATCGAGAGGAGCTCGCGGACGACCGGGATATCGCGGAAAGCCGCATCGGTTCCGATCGCGTCATAATACTCATAGAACGCATCGACAAGCGGCGTCATCTGCACATGCGGGTAGTTTTCGTTGTCCTGCTCGATGTCGAAGCAGACAAACTCCAGGTACTCCTCGTCCGAGCCGGGATACCAGAGCGCGTCCGTCGTGTTCAGGAAGGCGTCGATATAGATCTTTTTATTTTTCAGGCCGACCGAGACCCAGGTCTTCAGAAATTCCCATTTGTTTTCCGAAAAAGCCTCGGTATGAAAGTAATTCTTGATCGGATCGGAGATATCCTCCGCATAGAGGGCGAGCGTCTCCTCGCTCATGACCGGACGGATCACCTCCATCTCCTCTTCGCTGATGTCGCCGCCTGCAATATAGGTGCGCCCCAGCGTCTGCATGATCACGCTGTAGGCTTCGCGCGCATTGCCCGGCTCCGCGTTCAGCAGGCTGAGCAGCGGTCCGTTGTAGAAAGCGCTACTCAGCAGCACGCAGGCGAACATGAGCGCGAGCTTCTTCCAGTATTTCCGGAGATAAAGCAGCAGGAACGGCGCCGCGAGCAGCAGGGTGTGCAGCCCGTTGTTGCGGAAGAGAAAGAGCAACACAAAGCAGGCCGTGCCGCGCGCAATACTCCGACGACTGCCAAAATAGACCTCCGGCCTCGTGCACATCCGATAGACCTGCATCACGCAAAGCACAAAAATACCCGCGAAAATCGTATCCTTCGTCGTATAGATCGCCATCAAGCCGTGAAAGGGAAAGATACAGAGATAGATCGCGGTCCCGACGCGCAGCCAGCCCGGCGCCTTCTCCTTTTTGAGGAATCGGGACAGACCGGCGAAAATACCGGAGAGCGCGAACATCTGCAGCAGCGTGTAGACCGCCGCGGCAATATTGTCGGAAAGCCCGAGTGCTCTCGTCGCTGAAAAAATCAGGCACAGAATACCCGTGTGAAGCAGCGGGTGATGCGCGGTCAGCCAGCCGGAAAAGGTCCAGCCGACCTGATTCGGCGCATCCGCCGCGAAAAGGCCCGGAAATCCGCCCAGAAAAGCGGGAAGAAAGCTCACAAAGTAGATCGCCCACACCGCCGGAAACCAGTACTTCCAGCGGCGAAAGGGCGTCCAGCTCAGACTGCAGACGCCCTTTCGCCGCTGATAACGCGTTCGCAGCGCCTCCACAGCCAGCAGAAGCAGCAATACTGCGAGCACATAGAACGGCAGACGGCAGAGAATCCGATGGAAGATCGTCCGGTGCCACGGATTCTCCGAGACAGCCCAGATCGTTCCATAGCGCTTTAATAAATAGCCGCAACGATCAAAGGCGGCAAATAGTATGCCGCCTGTCAGTGCACAAAGCCAGATGCGAAGATTTCGCAGTGCGCTCGGAAATCTAAGTCTCATCTTTCAAAAGCTCCTTGTAATGGATGTTCGTCCGGATCAGATTCATCTCAAAATCCTGCCGGTTCCGCTGTGCGCCGGAAGCAAGAATCAGTCCCGCGAACACAGACTGGATCGCTGCCATCAGCGCAAAGCCGCAGACAATCAGCGTCGGAAACTTGGGAACCAGGCCGGTCTCCACATATTCTATCAGAACAGGAATGAAAAATCCCACACTGAGAACCGTCAGTACCAGTGCAAGTATCCCGAAAAAATTCATCGGCTTGTAATTGCGATAGAGCTTTGCAATGCTCATGAGTACTTTTGCACCATCGGAATACGTATTCAGCTTCGACTCACTGCCCTCCTGGCGGTCGCGATACTCGATGACCACATTGTCCACCTGCAGATTCTTGTCCGCCGCGTGAATCGTCATCTCTGTCTCGATCTCGAAGCCCTTGGAAAGTACAGGGAAAGTCTTTACGAACTGATAGCTGAACGCGCGGTAGCCGGTCATGATGTCCTTGATCTCCGTGTGGAAGAGCCGGTTGATCGTCCCGCGCACCAGTGAATTGCCAAAATTATGAAAGGGTCTCTTATTTTCTGTAAAATAAGTGGACGACAGCCTGTCCCCCACCACCATATCGGCCTGGTGATCCAGAACCTGGTTCACCATCTGCCGTGCATACTCCGCCGGGTAGGTATCGTCGCCGTCTGTCATGATGTAGACCTGCGCGTCGATCTCGCGGAACATCCTGCGGATCACATTGCCCTTGCCCTGCTGGTATTCGTGGCGCACAACCGCACCCGCAGCCGCCGCGAGCTCGGCTGTCCGGTCGGATGAATTATTATCATACACATAGACCGTCGCCTCCGGGAGCACCTCCCGGAAGTCATTCACGACCTTCTGTACTGTCTTTTCTTCATTATAGCATGGAATTAAAACTGCTATTTTGTCCAACTTCCGTCTCCTGTCACACATGCTTCTGACTAAAACCCTTCCCGGATATCATAGCATAATCGAAACCTGAGCGCAAGGAAGTTTCCGTGCTATTCCGAGCGCTCGTCGAGCGCACAGTAATCCCTGTGATGGCCGACATATTTATATGCAGGACGGATGATCTTGCCGTCGTTCACGACCTCTTCCAGACGATGCGCGCTCCATCCGGAAATACGCGAGATTGCGAAAATCGGCGTGTAGAGCTCCTCCGGAATCCCCAGCATCGAGTAAACGAAACCGCTGTAAAAGTCTACATTCGCGCAAATCGGTTTGAACAGATGACGTTTACTGGCGATCGTCTCCTTCGCAAGCCGCTCCACACGGTCGTAAAGCTTGAATTCTCTGGAAAATCCCTTCGCCTCAGAGAGTCTGCGGGCATATTCCTTCAGAATGACCTCCCGCGGATCGGAGAGCGAATAAACCGCGTGCCCCATGCCATAGATCAGACCCGCATGATCAAATTCCTTTTTGTCAAGAAGTCCTTCCAGATAAGCGCGCAGTGCCTTCTCGTCCTCATAGTCCGGGCAGCGCCGCCGGATATCTTCAAACATCTGCTGTACCTTGAGGTTCGCACCGCCGTGCCGCGGTCCCTTGAGGGACGCAATCGAAGCTGCCGTCGCAGAATAGGTGTCCGTGCCGCTCGAGGTAACCACATGATTCGTAAAGGTGGAGTTATTACCACCGCCGTGCTCAGCATGCAGCACCAGCGCGACATCCAGTACCTTCGCCTCCAGGGCGGTGAACTTCCCGTCCGGGCGCAGCATCTGCAGAATATTCTCTGCAATCGACAACGCCGGATCCGGTTTGCGGATGACGAGCGTGTCGTCATTCTGAAAATGACGGTAGGCATTATATGCGTAGACCGCAATCAGCGGCATCTTCGCAATCAGCTGCAGCGACTGCCGCAGTACGTTCGCCGGCGATACCTCGTCCGGATCCTCATCGTAACTGTAAAGCGTCAGAATACAGCGCTGCAGCGAATTCATCACGTTCGGACTGGTCGCCTTCATAACCACATCCCGGACAAAAGCGCCGGAGAGTTCCTGCAGACTCTTGACAATCTTCACAAAACTCGTGAGCTGTTCTTTACTCGGCAGACGGCCGAACAGCAGAAGATAAGTCGTCTCCTCAAATCCATATCGGCGGTCTTCAAAACCTTCGATCAGAGACTTTACATTATATCCCTGAAAATAGAGCTCGCCATCCATCGGCATCCGCTTACCGTTCACACTTCTCGTCGCCACGACATCGGAGATCTCCGTCAGTCCTGTCAGTACTCCGACGCCGCTCGCCTCACGCAGCCCGCGCTTCACATCATACTCCGTATACAGCTCCTGGTCGATTACACCGGAAGCCATACACTCGCTCACCAGCCGGTCAAACTGCTCATCCAGTTCAGGGCTCATTTCCATCATGGACACATTGCTCATATCTCTCACATCCATTCTTAATTTCGTATCTTTGTATACATGTATTCGCTATTGCGTTTTATTATACAGAAAATAAGATTAGATTGCAAGCCCCTCCATCTGTATCCGCCGGTAATCAAAGCCCTTTTCGAGATCTTTCCCGATTGTGACACGACAGACATCTGCAGGCAGCAGTTCCTCAATAAGATCCGCCCACTCGACCAGGCAGACGCCGTTCCCGTAGAAGCAGTCCTCATAGCCGATTTCGTCCATCTCGGAAACATCGCCGATCCGATATACATCGAAATGATAAAACGGCAGGCGGCCTTCCTCATACACCTGCATAATCGTGAAGGTCGGACTGTTCACCGGCCCGGCGATACCGAGTCCCGCCGCGACGCCCTGTGTAAATACCGTCTTGCCGACGCCGAGATCACCGATCAGGGCGATGACCGTGCCGGGCTTTGCCGTTCTTCCGATCCTCTCCCCAAGCGAGAAGGTCTCCTGTGCGCTGTATGTTTCAAATATTTCCGTCATAAGAATCTCCCAAAAAAAGAATTGTGCTACGCCATTGTAGCACAATTCTTTTTTTTCAACAATAATGCGTCATTCCACCCCGAAGTCCCTCAATTGTATACATATCAGTTAAACGCTTAAAAAAGCCACTTTATAAATTGAGGAATTTGGCTGTTCCAGAATGTCCAATTGTGTTCCCCCTCTGTTTCTTCATAATTTACCTTTGCTCCATTCTCTACCAGAAAATCTTTAAAACTCTGATTGGCCCACAAAAGCGAGTCCTGCAGGCCACAGGCCATATAGATCTCCGGTATTCCAATATCGTTTTTTCTCAGATTTTCAAATGCAACCCGAGGATTTTTGTCACTGAGTAAAGCGATTCCCCGATCTCCAAATACTCGTTCTTCATGGTAAATATTTTCAATCGGCTTTTCTAATGGACTCTCGAAAAAATGAAGGGCAGCTGACAGAGCGACAATTTTGCTGAAATTTTCCGCGTATTTGAATCCATTTCGGAGTGCTCCGAATCCCCCCATGGACAATCCTCCAATAAAGGTGTCCTCTCTCTTATCGGATAATGGAAACATTTTACGAGTTATTTCTACCAGCTCGTGACCCACATATTCACCAAAGTCATTATCTGGTATCAGTTGTTCCACATAACAGGAATTTTCACCCGAAGGCATTACGACTGCCAGATTACTCTTTTCTGCAAGATACTGAATTTCTGTGTAGACAACCCAGTCTTTATAATTTCCTCTGAGTCCATGCAGCAAATAGATCGTCTTGAATGGACCATCCGTATCTCCCGGCTTTGAATAACGCTTTCCAACCGGTAAAATCATCTGAAACGGAACCATCCGTTTCAAGGAATTTGAAAAAAAATTTACTTCAATAACCGCCATCACTTTCCCCCAATCAGGCTGTTTTTCTTGCGATTTTAACGACAACCGTCCCTACAATACACATTACAATGCATATTCCGATCATGCCAACTATCAGCTGCACAGGCGCACTTACAATAATCATCGGAGCAACGGTCATACAAAACATCTGCGTAATTATAGTGGTGAACGTCGCTCCGGCTGGAATACACATCAATACATTAGATCTGCACTCCGGATCTACCATTTTTAATAGCAAAACACCGGTTGGCAGAACGCCGGTCGCAACACCAAATGCAAAAATGGAAAATTCAAAGTTGTCCTTGGTAAACCACATTTTTCCGAGAGCAAATACAGCTATTGTTGTCAATGCCAGAATTACCACGGAACATATGAGAATCTCCAACCCATAAGAAAACACTACATCCAGATTCATGGTTGAAAGAGAAATCACAATCAGGATTTCCATAGCTGTACTTCCTATGTTTTTCATGGCAGAAACATCCATGACATTTTTGGCCTTTGTCCGGCTACTGACATATGCAGCTATAATACCGCAGACTGTAACTGAAACTATGATGTTAAACTGTGATGTCAGCTCAAACATGGAAAAGATTTTAAGCAATCCATAAGCACACGCCATAATGGCCATCACGAATGCAAACTGCAGAGCCAGCGGATCAATCGCAGCGCTCTTGGATACTGCAGTAACGATTTTGGTTCTGTTCTCAGGCTGAATATAGCCGGTTGCGTCCTCCTCATCAATGTTACCATCAACTTTTGCCGTATACTTCAGCATTCCCTTTCGAGCGGCCATATTGATAATAATAACTCCAGCAATCACTCCAAACAAAAGACCAATCGTTGCAAACGTTGTTGAAAGCGATATGACCTCCGCGCTATCCCAGTAACCGACAGATTCAAACGCTGCGGCTACCATGGCGCCAAACCCATGCCCTCCATAAAACCCAGAGGTCGGCAGAATTGAGAATCCGTCATTAATTGAAGAACCGCCCATTTGCAATAATCGAACCAGGCCAAAAGCCACAATAACCTGCATCAATACAACGACGGATGTGAGCAGGAAATAATTGATGGAACTGGAAATTGTATCTCTGTTCACATAAAACCCAAGGCATATCGTAGAAAGAAGAATTGCCAGTAATATTGTGGAATATCCTGAACTCTCCGACGAAAATGGCAGGTAAATACTGCTTACTTTTCCCAGTACATTTGGACCAAGCAAAAGACCGATTGTTCCTCCGATCACAGCAACCGGTATATACAACTTCTGCAACAGTTTAACCTTTACCCGAAGCCAGTACCCTAAAATTAACAGAATCGACGCTATTCCTATATCAGTAACTATCGTTTGCATTATAATCTCCCTTCTTTTTCATGTAATCAATTTTGTGGTTTCACCTCAAAGCCAAGGTTTTCCATAGCAGTCTCTGGATGGAGCATCGTCGCGATCACCTTCATCAACAGCTCATCATCCCAGATCTTCTTCCAGTCATCGCGCAGTACAAGATGGTTGCCAATCTCAAGAGCAATCTTACATGCATCTGACACGGGTGGATTGCCCGGTAAATAGCCAAGAAAGTTCGCAGTCAGATTGAAGATATGGCCGGTCAGGAAGGAGACGGCAGCCTCACGGTCAATGCCTCTCTTTACAGCCTCTTCCACGGTCTCAGCCATAGCATAACAGCAAGTAGCTCCCAGTGTCTCCACCAGCGTCGGCTCCAGAAAGGCGATCTGCTCAGAGGACATGACAAAGGCTTTCTCTGCGCGATACATGCAACGCGCCGTCTCCTGCGCAAGCTTAAACTTCTCCTCATCGCCCTGAATACAGCTCATGACAATATCCATATGTCCACCCTCGCCTCCGAAACGGTCGAGATATGCTTCCTCCTCCTTCTGCCACTTAAAATAAGATGGATGGCAGGGATGGGCGACGCCAAAGGTACAGTCGTCACGCAGCGTCAACTCTTTCGCAACTGCCGCAGCCGGATCGAGGATCAGGAATACCGTTCCCGGTTTCAGCATTGGCACATACTCCGCGGACAACTTCTTGATCAGCGTATCCGGTACCGCAAAGATAATGACCTCCGCAAAATCAAGTGCCTCCTCTAAAGGAGTTACCTTCAGCCCGCGCTCCTTCTCGATGCGCTCTACAGCAGGCGGAAAAGTCTCTACCAGTTTCACCTCGAACTTGTCCGGAAATTTTGTAACCAGATTATTGGAAGTACGGGTTCCCATTTTCCCGCCTGCTCCGATAACGGCTACTTTGATTTTTTCCATGTTACTCACCTCTCTTTTATTAATTTTTAGCCATGAGCAAAACTCCACATATGCTGTATTTATGCGGCTTTGCAAAGCATGGCAAACCTCTTCATCACTCCGACATCATGAAAAATCAGATCCTTTCACTGGCTGGCAAGTGCCTTTTTCACAGTATCCGCAATCCCTTCGGGAGAGAAACCATATGCGTCAGCCAGTTCTTTCGCCGGACCGGACTCCGCATAATCTGTCAGGGCTATTCGCTTTACCTTCACCGGTCTGTTTTCGACAGCAAGACGGCTGATATAGGAACCCAATCCTCCATTGATATTGTGATCTTCGATTGTAATGATCTGATCTGTCTTCACCATGAGCTCCAAGATTCGGGATGGATTCTTTCCATAGAGAATATTAATATCTGCGACCGTCACATTCACTCCCTGTTCCTTTAAAAGCTCTGCCGCCGCCAACACACGATCCAGAACATAACCGCTGGAAAACAGAACCGCGTCCGTACCATATTCCTTCCAGACGGTGATGCCGTCTCTGGAGAACGGGGCATCTTTCTCATAAATCTCGATCTCCCGTCCACTTCCGCCGCGAATATACACAGGACCACAAATCTCGGCAGCATATTTTACAGCCTCATACATCTGTTCCGGGTCTGCCGGGGTCAGTACGGTAAAATTCGGAAGGCTAGTGATAAAGGCAAGATCCTCATAAAACTGATGCGTGACGCCCTCTCGCTCGCCTCCCAGAACTCCTGCATTTACTCCAATAAACTTTACATTCAGATCTGTGTATCCGACAAACGTGCGCATCTGCTCACCCGCTCTCATCGTGAGGAATCCACAGTATGTTCCCACAAACGGAAGCAGACCCGTCGATGCAAGGCCGGCTGCAACATCCACTGCGCACTGTTCAGCGATACCGCACTCAATATAACGATCCGGATAGGTCTCGCCAAAAGAAACGGCCCTCATTGCTTTCAATGCATCCGGAAATACGCCGACCACCTTGTCATTGACGGAGGCTAATTCATAAAGCGCCGCCGCAAACGCTTCTCTTGTCCCTTTGAATTCTACCATTAGTCCTCACCCCCAAGTTCTCTCTTCGCTATTTCCCATTGCTCGTCATTCGGGACTCCCTTGTGCCACGCGTTATTATTCTCCATATAGCTAAGGCCTTTGCCCTTCACACAGTCACAGATAATAGCGCTTGGTCTGCCTTTTGCACTCTTGGCAATAGCTACCGCACACTTAATTGCGTCATAATCATGTCCGTCGATTTCCTGCGTATGCCATCCAAACGCACGGAAACGGTCTGCAATATTATTCTGACCTACCGTAAATTCAACTGTCTTATAAGACTGCCAGCCATTACGGTCAACAAATACGATCAGGTTGTCCAGCTTACGGCCATTGGCCATGTTGACACCCTCCCAGCAGACTCCCTCCTGGAGTTCACCATCTCCGCAGATCACATAAGTATAATAATTCCGCTTCTGAATTTTGGCCGCTGTAGCCATGCCCGCGCCGATTGCAATGCCGTTTCCCAAAGACCCCGAGGTCATATCAATACCTTTCGTACTATGCATAGACGGATGTCCTTGAAACATAGAGCTTAGCTGTCGAAGCTGAAAGTGCTCAACCTTTGGATTAAAATAACCTCTTTTATTCAGTGCAGCATACCAGACAGGGCATGCATGTCCTTTCGACAAAATAAAGCGATCCCGATCCGGATACTCTGGATTATTCGGATCAACGTTCATAATGTCAAAGTACAGGGTCGTGACAATATCCGCACACGATAGCGCAGGACCCGGATGTCCATCTTTGCCTTCATAAACCATGCGCACAGCTTCATAACGAAGCTTTTTTGCCATTTTCTGCAACTCCTGTGTATTCAAGCTTCAATCCTCCTTATAAAATTTTTGATCTGCGATCTCTTATACATTAAACGTTTAACGTTTAATGTATTTTTATATTACGGTTGTAAGTCAGATTTGTCAACTAAAATCAATTTAGTTCATAAATTTTTGGCAGGTTTCACAATTTTGAGCTTTTGTTTTTGTGAGCTTTAACCATATATGTATCATCGGCCAAACATTTGATGTTTTCTTTAATCTTTGCTATAATAAATCAGGTTTTTTATTTTCACAGAAAAGGGACATATAGCATGATTGAAACTATTTGGAATATACATCCTGCTGCCCGTGTATCCGCTCCCAACTATGTTATTGAGCAGATCAAACAAGGATTACTGCGACATGAACTCAATCCGGGGGACCGTCTCCCCTCAGAAACTGAGTTAGCAGATAAAATGGGGGTCAGCCGGGGTTCTGTCCGCCAGGCCATGAAAGCGCTTGAAACTCTTGGCGTCCTCTCCATTCGTCCTGGAGACGGTACCTATCTTAACAAATCTATCTCGAAAAATAACTTTAACCAGTTGATTTTCGCGCTTTTAATTGCGCAGCCATCTTTAAAAGAAATCGTGGATTTTCGTAATGCGTTGGAATGCGATATTTTTGAACAGATCCTAATGAAAGAAGAAGGTTTTGACGCATTGATCGAAAAACTGGAAGATAATGTGAATCAACAGGATAAAATGCTGGAAGAGGATTCACCTCTCAGTGATCTTGTCGAGAATGATCAGCACTTCCACTTTCTGTTGGCCGAGGCAAGTGGAAACACACTGTTTCAGACAGTCTATAATTATATTATGGAATATCTGGAACCCTATATGATACAAACTACATCGCGCCAGAATGCTGCTGGTGAGAACTTTGCCGCTCATGACCATCGTAAGCTTATTAACGCGTTAAAAACACGAGATTATTCTGCAATCACAAAGGCGGTTCAGCACTCACTGCAGACCTGGGAAAAATACATGTATGAAGATGACTTTACAAATAAGGCACCATCATGATTTCCAGAACTCCCGTGCATTCTGCGTGGGGGTTCTGAGATTTTAATGGTTTTCCTCTAGAATCGAGTCGATATATTTGTAGAGCACGAAGTGACGATCAATGTCAGAATATCTATATTTTTTCAATAAGAAATCCTCAAAATTGGAAGAAAACCTCATGGCCAAACCTATTCATGAAAACAATACAAAATTATGAAAGTTGATTTATAAAACGGATTAAAACAAAAAACTTGTTTTAATCCGTTTTGTGTGCTATACTGCAAACAGATATCGAAGAAAGGGATATGTTATGAAACTGTTAAGAGTTCGCGCATCTAACTATAAAAACTGTTGCGACGATTTTACCATTGATCTCGTGGCAAAATCTAAAAGAACGAGCGAAGACAAGGAATATGAACTGCAGGAGATTGCAAAGGATTTATATGTGTTTAATACTGTTGCTTTTGTCGGCAAAAACGCTTCCGGCAAAACTTCTGCGATAGAGCTATTGGAATGCAGTTACTCTATCCTCAGTGAGTTTCGCCTGGAAGATAAACATTATAATTACGACAATGTAAAATTAGAAATTATTTTCTATCATGAAGATTACATCTATAAATACAATACGGGGCTAAAATCTGATCCTGCTTTAGGAAATAAAGCTAATTTTACCAGACAACATCTCTATCGGAAAAAATATTATAAATCTAAAATGAAAGAGATTTATTCGGTGGAAGGCTTTGAAGAAATTCTGGACCTGGGAGAGCTGCCGGAGGACACTTCCATTATATTCTTTATTCTGAAGAAGAAAGCTACTCGTGCCGTCTATTTCAATTGTGACGGTGAGGGCACAGATACCTGGCGTCTGCTGTTCCGTGCAATGAAGACCTATAAGATTTCCGAAAACGTTCTGACAAAAGTCATTAAAGTCTTCGATGATAAGATTCAAAATCTGAAGATGGTAGATGATAAACATTACAAACTTGTATATCAGAATTATGTGAAAGAACTTTCGGATTCGGAACTGATCCATCTTCTGTCCAGCGGTACAACAAAAGGCGTTCTTCTTTATATATTTGTAGTTGCAGCCCTGGAAAATGGTTTCGATCTTTTGATCGATGAGGTAGAAAATCATTTCCATAAAACGCTTGTCGAAAACATGATCAGCCTGTTTAAAGATAAGACCGTTAACAGGAAATCCGCAACGCTGATATTTACCACACACTACTGTGAAGTTTTGGATTTGTTCAACCGTCAGGACAACATCTGGATTGCAAAATCAGACAGCAAAATTCGCCTGGACAACATGTATGGAAGTTACAATATCAGACCAGAGCTTTTAAAAAGCCGCCAGTTTTACAATAATGCGTTTGATACTGCTGTTAACTATGAAGACCTCATGGCATTGAAGAAGGAACTGATGAGATGAAATATCTGCTTATGTGTGAAGGTCCGAACGAACTTGAAGTTATCAGGATGCTGTTGGAACACAATAAACTGATTTTCACAGCAGATGACTTGCTGAACCTGACTCCTTATCATGCAAGACAGATCGGAAATAATGCCGCGGTAAAGACTGCGCTAAATCTATACCAGGGAAACGTGCATGTACTTCGAATTGGCGATAAGCTCAGCGATGAACTGAAAGTCCCGAGAGAGTACAAAGGGAAAATAGCAGATATCAAAAAGTACTGCACAAAGCCAGAACTGGAGATGCTGCTAATCATTTCCGAAAACAAGGAGCTGGATTTTGAAAAGAGGAAATCCACAACTTCGCCTAAAGAGTTCAGTAAAGAAAATGTAATCTACAACCGATCTCGATACGATAACAGTACAGCGTTCTATCGCGAGTATTACGGAAAGCAAATCAATCTGCTGGTGGATGCAATTAAGCGTTATAAGCAGCTGAAAGGAAAACATCAGAGAGATGAATTTTATCTCGCCGACCTGTTGAAATGACCATGGATATTATTTTTAAATTCCCCGCGCCAGAGGTGCGGGGAGCTTTCGTTTTTACCGGTTGCCCTTCAGGATCGGGCTGATGTACTTGTAAAGCAGCATGGTGACGATCGACACCAGAATACCCTTCACGAGATTGAAGGGCGCCACAGTCAGCAGGACAAAGGTCCAGATACCATTCACGTTCGGGTTGATCGCCGCGCCCATGTCGATGAAGGTCTGAATCGGCATCCCGAAGGCCGCCGCATAGGCCGGAAGCAGAAGCAGCGCATTGACCAGCAGGGATGCGGCCGTCATGAAAATCACGCCGACGACCAGACTGAGAATCGCGGTCTTGCGGGTCTTTTTGTGTTTATAAATGAGCGCTGCCGGGAGTACGAAGGCGCAGCCCATGATAAAGTTGCCAAGTTCTCCGACGAAGGCTGTGTTGGTTCCGTTGATGACAAGGTTCAGCAGAATCTTGAGCAACTCGGTCAGGACGCCTGCCGCAGGTCCAAGGGCGAAAGCTCCGATCAGAACCGGCACCTCGCTGAAGTCAAGCTCATAGAAGCTCGGCGCGATGAAGGGAAGCGGGAATTCAAAGAGCATCAGGATGACGGAGATCGCCCCGAGCATGCCGACGCAGACGAGGGTGCGGACATTGCTGCTCGTCGTCGTCCTTGTGTTCGATGTTGCTTCGCTGGTAGTAGTGGTTTTCATGTTTTCATTCTCCTTTCTGACTGCGGGAGATTCTTCCGAGTGCGCCGTCTCAATCTTTTCGAGTTATAGTACTGAATATGTCGTTGCTCCGCGAGGGAAAGGAAGCACTATACTTAAAATTATGATTGAGCTGTCACACTGGTTTTCTGCAAAGAAAAGCCCCGGATCCATAAAATCCGGGGCGGAATATACGCGCAGATATATCTCGCATTTTCTTCTCTCATCCAGACTATACTGTCGGTACCGGAATCACACCGGTTCGGCCGCTGAAAAGCGGTTCGCGGACTATACCGCCGGTGGGGAATTGCGCCCCGCCCCGAAGAATCTCTCTTAAATTACATGCCCAGTATACGCCGGCTCTGCACAGAAAGCAAGTACTTTTTTATTTTGCCTGCATGCCGCGGCGCAACTCTGCCGCAGCCTTCTCATACTGCGGCATGGGAACCCCATATTTCTTTCCCAGGCGTACAACCTGGTAGACAAGCCCGTCGATTTCTGAATCTTTCCCTGCCATAACGTCACGCTGCATGGAGGTAGTCGCCTCCGGAGCCAACTCCGACAGGATATTCAGGTTGACCTCCACGAGATCCTGCTCAAAATGAATGTCCATGGCCCCGGCCAACGCTATGATCTCCCGGATCATCGCTTTAAACATTTCGCGCGGCTCCCCTTCCTTCTGAATCTCCCCGGCAGCTCACTGGTAATGCAAGCCAACCGTTCCAATGGGCGAGACATAAGAAAACTTCTTCAGCGCGTCTCTTTGAATATTCTCCGAAAGGACTCCGTGAATGCCGCTCTCCTCCAGGTCTGCGGCAATATCCGCGAGAACCGGCCGGTACTCGTCCTTATTACGCACACCGAACACCACGCGGCAGATCTCGCCGTGCTGCAGAAGTACGCCCGGAGACTCGATATTTGCAGATACATAAATGCAGCCGTCCGTCACGAGGATACCTGGCAGTTCCTCCTGCATCCTGCCACCTGTTCCATAGATATTGAGAATCGGTATCACGACCGTATCCGGCCCGGCGACACGACGGATCAAGGGATACACACTGTCCAGGGAATAGCCCTTCACGCAGACCAGAATTACATCCGGCCGCTCCTGATACTCCGCCTCCGGTACCGCCTTCACAGGCAGACTTTCCCTCTGCTCATCCCAGATTTTATGAATGGTAAGGCCATGTTCCTGAATGGCTTTCAGATGCTCGCCGCGGGCGATAAGCGTCACATCTCTCCCGCCCTTCGTAAGCTTGTAGCCAAGCAGACCTCCGGTACCGCCGGCTCCTATGATCAGATATTTCATCATTTATCTCCTTTCTCTTCTGTTCAGATGATAGCCCAGAAATGAACCCACGATGCCGCCGACAATGTGCGCCATATTGGAAATATTGTCCTGCACCGTGATTCCTTCATACACCTGCTGCCCGATGAAGAAAACCGCCACGAGGATGAAAGTAAGCGGAATCTCGCCCTCCCGGAAATTCGTGAAGGAGGAGAGCAGGATGAACGCGAAGACCACCCCGCTGGCCCCGCACAGCGCCACATTCGGGAATAAAAGGCAGTTTATAAGGCTCGTCACGACCGCCGTGATTGCCACAATCGCCGCAAGCGTCCGCGAGGAATATTTCTCCTCCAGCATCGGTCCAAGCAGGAGCAGATAACTCATGTTTCCGATCAGATGCGTCCAGCTCGAATGCCCGAAGATGTGAGTGAGCATCCTTAGCCAGGTCAGCGGCGACAAGGGGGACGAACGATACGTCATAAAAAGAAGCATGTTCGAGACGCCGCCCGTCAGCTCATTCAGAAGCGTCGCAATAAAACTGATCGCCACGATGCTCAGTACCACCGGAGAATTAAATGTAATCCGGAATTTCTTCTCTTTACTCATCTTATCTTGCTCCCGCTTCTAACAGTGCCTGTTTCAGCTCCTCTTCGATCTTCGCCAGCTCCTGCTGTGCCTCGGTGCGTTTCCTGGCTCCCTCCTCGTGAATCTTCACGACCTCGTTGATGGAGGTGATAATGTCATCGTTGACCTTCCGCAGCGTCTCCACGTCGACAATACCGCTCTCCGATGCCTGCGCCGCATCGATTGCTCCCTGCTTCAGCGTCTCCGCGTTTCTGCGCAGCAGCTCATTCGTCATCTCATCGACGGCTCTCTGCGCGTCCAGCGCCTTTGTCGTGTGGTCGATGCCAAGAGCCAGCACCATCTGGTTCCTCCAGAGTGGGATCGTGTTGATCACGTCAGAGCGGAGCTTATCGACCACTTCCTGATTTGCGTTCTGCAGCAGGCGGATCTGCGGCGCCATCTGGATGGACACCAGACGCGTCGTCTCCAGGTCAAAGAGTCTTTTCTGAAAGCGTGTGCAGGCGTCGCCGTAATCCCGGTAATTCTGGATGTCAAGCTGATCCTGTGTGGCATCTGCCTTCGCCTTCAGTTCCTCCATCGTCGTGCTCTTCGCCCTCTCCAGCGCCTTTTTACCCGCGATGATGTACATCGTCAGTTCCCTGTAGAACTCAAGATTCTTTTCATACATCTGGTCAAAGACGTAGACATCCTTTGTCAGAACCTGCTGGTGCTTCTGCAGATCCTTCTCAATTTTCTTAATGTTCGTCTCAGCGCTCTCGTAATTCGCGATCGCGTAGGTCGCCTTCTGCTTTCCTTTCTGGAACAGCCCCAGAATGCCCTTCTTCTCCGGCACAAGCGTGCTGTTAATCGCGGCGCGCAGCTCGCGCAGGCTGTCCCCCACGTTCCCGAAGTCCTTTGTTCTGACCTTGCCGGTGATAGAGGCTGAGAAGGTCGAGATTCCCTTCTGCGCGTCCGTGCCGTAAGAGTTGACCATCTTCACATTTGTCACATCGATCTTCCGCGCGAACTCCTCCACCTGCTTCTTCTCCTCTTCGGAGAGCATGGACTCGTCCACGGAACCGGCCGCCGCTGCCTCTCCGGAAGCGCCCGCTTCCACCGCCTCCAGAGACGGCTCCGGGAAAGGCATATCATAACTCCTGTCCTCCATCTTATTTATCCTCCTGTTTTTTTATTCTGTACTCCGGATCAATGTATCCGGCCTGGCTCAGCATGCTCTCGAGCGCTCTCGCCTCCGCTTTTGTCTCCATCGCCGCGAACTGGTAAATCTCGTCGATCTTTTCATTCACCGCGAGCAGCAGCCGTTTCGCCGCGTCCAGCACCTCCGCTCCGGTCTCGTCCAGCGTCTTCTCCCCCGCCCCCGCATCCAGATAATCGATATAAGTGGCTGCCAGGCGGAGCGCCTCGGGCACGTAGTATTCATAAAACAGAAACAAATCCGGCTGATAGCTCTCCTGAAACTTATCCAGTGCCTCCTGCAGAACCAGGAGTCTGCCTGAGAGTTCTCCGTAAAGTCCATCCATCTCCTCCGGCAAAGGGCATTTCCGGAGCAGGCCGAAGGCCTCCGCGTAAGCCGGAAGACTCTTTTCCTCAATAAGCGCCTGAAAGTGCTCCCTGTCGAACTGTGGACGTGCGGGGTTCCTTGCATTCTGTGCGAGGAAAGTCGGCGACTCCTGCACGTCAGACTGCGATGCCTGTTCTGGTAAGGCAGTCGTTTTCTGCACCTCCGGCTGTACTCCCTCGCGCCTTCGGGCTTCCTCCTCCTGCTGCGCCTTTGCGAAGGCGAGCACTTCCTCATAGCGGTCTTTTTTGGTACCCTGATAATCTATGAAGCCCATCTGCTCCGTCCTCACTCAAAAGTCGTTCAGTCCCAGCCCGGCCAGCATATCATCGATTTCCTCGCCGGACATGTCGAACCAGGACGAGCCTTCTTCCTCCACACGGCCGCCTGCGGAAGCGCCCGCAGGATCGGAATCTCGGGGGCTTTTCGTCATGCCAAAGGACGAGTTTCCGGTCAGACTGCCCGTCACCGTCTCCTTGCCGTCCTTTGCCCAGCTCCCCGCCACTCTTTTCCAGAAAAATGAATCAATCATAGTAGCTCTCCTGATCTCCGACGTAGCGCGCGTTCCTGCAGTAAGCGACATGCGGACAGAAGCTGCAGGCGTCCTGCCGCTCCGGCGCCTCATAAAGATCCAACCCCTTACGCCCGTCCGGCGTGTTCAGTCGCCCATAGCGCGTATTCACCTCCGTCCGGACGTCCTGGTTCGGGTAGTGCAGCTTCAGCCGCTCATCCGTATAATAGCGCCCGCCGCACTCTGTCCGGTTTCCATAGTCCAGATCATGCCCGTCCAGGTCATGGGAAATATAATCGTAGACCTGCCGTTTCTGGGCCCTCCGCATCCAGGGGAACAGCGCCATCACCGCCTCGTAGGCCTCGTCCTCCTTCATCCCCTGTTCTTCCATCAGATGGCTGATCGCCGATATCAGCGCGTTCAGCGCATACTGCATCTGAAAATCCGACTGATACACCGGATATTTCTCCAATACATAGCTGAGCAGATATTTCATGGGGCAGAGCGCGTAGTCCATGCGCGCCTCCCGCACCGTGTCCTCCGGCATCTTCCCCTTATCATAATCCTTAATTCTCCCCGGACGCAGCGGAACCGCACTTACTCTACTGTAAGTAATCGCGTCCCGCGCCGATGGTGTGATCGTCGTACCCGTCGCCTCCTGCAGCAGCCGGATATAGGGCGAGGGCGCGAGCAGCTTTTCTCCCCTCGCGCTCACGAAGGAGAGCGTCACCTCCCGGTTCCGCAGCGCGCAGTAAGTAAAATAGCGATTGCAGAGAGCCGTTTACTCCATGATCTGCATCAGATTCTGCAGCAGCGGATTCCCGATCCGCGCAAATATCTCCTCCATCTTTTTCCGGCTTAGAGGCCAGATATAATCCTTATTCCCGCCCGGAAGGCTCTCCACGTCGCACAGGCACAGGTGCACCTTGCCGCGGCTCTTCACACAGGCCGCGTCGACCAGATACAGGGGGCGCACCAGGCCGATTTTACTCGTCTGTACCTCGCCCTCCTCGTAGTGCCCGCTCAGATATAATTCCAGCGCCGCCGCGGTATCCGCCGGACGGCACAGGGCGTCAAAACCGTTGTCTGCGCCCAGCTTCTCGAAAATATCCCGGATGAGCTCCCGCTCCTCCGCATAGAGCTCCTGCGACACCGCATGCTTTTTCAGCGTCTGATCCAGCGTGCGGATGTAGTCCTGCACATGCCTCGGCTCATTCTGTCCAAACAGCTCCCCGGCCATCTCAAAAATCTGCCGGATCAATTTCAATATCACGTCCAGCCGCTCAGGAGCCACCGCAAATACGCTGAAATTCTTAAGCGGATTCCCGATCGCCTCCTGCCATCTCGCCACTGCGCCATCCGCACTCCGCTCCGTCTCGAAGGGCCTGACGGCTGACTCCTCGATCTCTTCCAGCAGCTCCATCCGCTTTTCCCACTCGTCGAGCGTATGGCAGCCGTGGAAGAATGGCAGCACATAAATCAGGTCCTGCAGATACTGTCGTCCGGACACCCCGTCCACCGCCAGCCAGCCGGAGGAAAAACACTCGATCAACTGCTCCTCAGAAACTGCGATCGTCTGCAGCTCCTCGTCCCACATCCGGTTCAGCGTGCTGATAAACTGCCCGATCGGGTAGGATAGCAGCTTTCTGTCCCCATAGCTTTCCGGAAAATAATCCTTCAGGACCTGATTCGCCGTCCGATAATCCGCAGAATAGAGCGTAAACCCCTGCTCCCGGATATGCCGGACATCATTCACGAATTCCATCATGGACGCGTACTCTTTCAGTGTGAGCCGATTCAGGGGCCTCGCCTTCCTGCCCTCGAAGACCTCCCCATAGGGCTCCCCCTCGAAGGAACGCTCCATGTGCCAGTCCGCTTTCGCGTCGTAACCGCGCTCCGCTGCATAAGTCTCATCCCAGATCTCATGGACAAAAGGATAGCGCTCATCATAGGGAATCAGATACACAAGCCGGAAGCCCGCCTGCTCCAGCAGCCGCATGATCTGCTCCTGATGCGGCGTAATATAGTAAAATCCGTGAAACACCAGCGTATCCACGCCGTCAAGCGAATGCAGGTTGAACACCTTTTTAAAGATCGGCTTCCACGCTTCCCTGAAAGCAAGACTTTTCATCCGGGCGCAGAACGCCCCGATCGCCGGATCTTCCTTTTCCAGATATCTCCAGGCTCCGGCCAGCAGCTCCAGATTCCGGTCGCCGTCCGGCTGTAGATCCTCCGGCCTTAGCCCCGCCTGCTCCAGCAGAAGAATGGAGGAGAGAAGGGAAGCCTGATTGCGCATGCAGCCGATCAGCCAGTTTCTCTGCTTCCGGTCATCCCCAGCCGCCATAAGCTTTTCCCGCAGAAACGCGAAGAGGAAGGTCATCTGCCGGAATTTACACGGGTCCGTATTCCAGTCCCCGTCGGCTGCCCTCGCGAGACTGGAAAATTCAGTCGCCCGAAAAGAGCCAATCCCCGCGGCCAGCCCCCGCACCCGATCCACCTCAGGTCTGCCGTTCAGACATTTGCGCAGATCCTCGGATACCGTGATGTGCGGATACTTCGCCAGCTCCCAGAAATTCCGGCTTTCCCTCAGACGTGCCAGATCCGTGTAGGTGTATACTGCTCTACTCATCGCGCACAGTCACCTCCTCGATAAGCCCCGCCCAGGAGAGCGGATTTCTCGACGGCTCCACAATGCAGATCAGCGTGTCGATCGCACGCGTCATCCCGACATAGAGCAGGCGGACGCCCTCCAGCGTCCCGCTGTGCGCGTCATCCGCCTGCAGGTCGTCATAATAGCTGTTCACCATGAAGGGATATTTCTTTCTCCGCTTCGGATTCTCCTCATCCCCAGTATAATACCATCCCACCTTTTTCTCAAGCGGGTCGACGAGGAGCTCCGTCCGCGGCCGCCCGCCGAAGTTCTCGTTGGTATAGGGAAGGATCACCGTGTCGAATTCCAGTCCCTTGGACTTATGTACAGTCATACAGAGCACCGAAGTGTAATCATCCCTGGACTGCACCCGGGCTTCCTCCTCCGCGCGGTTCGTCGCAATATTGATTTTCAGGAAATGGTAGACATCGTAGAGGCTCACCTTGTCCCCGCCCAGATTTTCCTGCAGCAGCTCCATCAGCTTTTCCAGATTTGCCTGGTACTTCCGCGCCCGGGTAAAGGTGTCCGCGTCCCTTCTCTTCTCCGTCCAGCCCTCCGTGTCCCTCCGCGCTTTCTGAAGCGCAATGTAGTGATCCACGACCGACTCGCCCTCCAGCATGTCCTTCAGCACCGCCAGCACCGGGCGGAGCCGCAGCTGCCGATGATACTGCTTCCACGAGGTCTGATTCAGGAAATGGTCGAGATAGGCCACCAGATTCTCATAATCACCGCCAAGCCGCTCCATGATGTTCACATCCATCGGCTCGATCTTCCCCGCATAGGGCGTCAGAAGATAATTGAAAATATATTTCGGTTCATCGCAGAAGAGGAAGGAGGAAACCATCGCCTGGAAATCCCGCACCGCCTCCGAGGCGTAGAAAGAGCCGTCCCGCCGGACGGATACCGGGATCTTCGCCCTGCGCAGGATTCCGGCCCGCTGACTCAGCTTCCTGTTCGACCGCGTCAGCACCGCGACCCGGTTCTTCTCAGTCGGTGTCTTCCCGGAAAGCTCCACCTTCGCGATCAGCGCATCCAGCTCGCGGCTGACAAGCTCGGCGATCTGCTGCGAAGGCGTTTCCGGCCCCTGGGCGGGAATCATCCGGATCGTTCCCGGCGTCTTATTAAAGGGAACCACCGCGTTCCGATAGTCCAGAAGCCCTCTTTCGGCCCAGGCGAAAAAGTAATCGTCCATCCGGCGCAGCACACCCGCCGCCGTCCGGTAATTATTGACCAGCGTAAACTGCTTCGGCTCCCCGAGTCCCATCTCTCTCATGTCATGCAGGAAAACCTCGAAGGCGCGATCCGTCGCGCCGCGGAAACGGTAGATGCTCTGCTTCACATCCCCTACGACGAACAGCCGGCAACCAAAATGCCGGCTCAACAGGCACGCGACCCGGATCTGCGACAGATCAGAATCCTGAAACTCGTCGATAAACAGATATTTCATGGAAAGATCCGTGGCCGGCAGCTCTCCGTCTTCCAACAGCTCCTGCAGATCCCGCATGATATCGTCCACCGATACGGCTTCTTCCCGGCGCTGCAGGTCAAAATACTGCTCGTCCAGCTCCTCCACCAGACCCTGTATCATCTCATGGAAATGCGCCGAACTCTCCGAGTCCGGCTCGCCCCAGTCCATCTGCAGCAGATCGCGGTGCAATACCCCGAGCTGCAGGAACTTTCCCCAGTAATCGCCCACGATCGCGTTCGCCCGGTAGAAGGACAGACCGAGCTGGCTCTCGATACTCCTGCGGTCGTCGATCCGCTGATCGAGCGCATTCTTGACCAGCTCCCTCTTCTCATATTCGAAACTGCGGATCTGCAGACCGCGGGTAAAGCTCTCCCCGATGCCCAACCGCTTCAGCAGATCGTAGGCGAAGCTGTGGATCGTGGAGATGTGCATCTGCGACTGCTCCTCGACCCAGCGCAGATACTTCTTCTGCCGCGTCAGCGTATAACGGGTCATGAGCGCGTCCTGCAGCCGTCGGCTCATCTGCTGCGCCGTGTCGTTCGTGAAGGTGATCATAAACAGCTCCGACAGCCGCAGCCCCGGCTGCGTGTGCAGCAAATACAGAATGCGGTCGATCATCACCGTCGTCTTCCCCGTCCCGGCGGAAGCCTGCACCACGACGTGCTCCGACGCCCGGCAGTGCTCCACCTCGTACTGCGCCGCATTGAACTGCGGGCAGTCCGCCGCGATCTTCGTAAAGAGCTGCGGATCGCCCTTCCCGTCGACGAGAATCCCGGAACAGTCCAGCGAAGTCTCGTAGGCCTGCAGCAGAAACGCCTTCACGAACGGGGCGTACTTCTCCCGCAGCACGGCGGCGTCCTCGGCTCTGCCGAACCAGAGGACCTTGACGCCCTGGGCGAGCCAGCTTGCAATTTTCGGGTCGCAGACCTGCAGGGGCAGGTTGCAGAGGAGGATGGAGTAGAATGGGTTCATGGGGTGCCTCCAGAAGCTTTTCTAAAGCTTCACTAAAATATCTCCAAAGTATCTTAAAGCATCATAAATAAGGTTTTGCGATATTTTAAAAATGATTGATTTGTTCAAGACTCATTTTTTAATCTGTACCGGCGGTTTCGATAAGCTGTCGTTGACTCAATCTTCCCGAGTTCTTCTAATTCCTTTAACAGCTTTCTTACCCGTCTTTCCTTCACACTCAATATATCGCATATTTCAATAACAGAACAATCTGGTACTGTAGTCATAAAAGTTATAATGTCCGTATACTGTTTTTCTGTTTTTTTATGGATTTTTTTATTGGCACTTTTTATTGGCACTTTTTCGGTGGTTACTGGC
>MSHD01000024.1:34667-80829 GCA_001941045.1 Lachnospiraceae bacterium Zagget2 | reverse complement strand
TTTCGGTGGTTACTGGCACTTTTTCAGTCTCAATCGCCGAATCCTCCGCTTCGATCGCCGAATCTACCCGTCCACTTGCAGTCAAGGGGATCGTCAGTCGGAAGACCTCGCCTTCTTCCAGGTCAGGTTCTCCGCCGGAATATATTTTCGTGAATCTGTACAGATTTCTGACGCCCGAGCCTAAACCATCAGCATAGCCTATATTGACAAAAAACTTGGCCAGAATCGGATTTTTCGGGTACGGCGTGAAGTCTTCCAGTTCCAGTCTTCCGATGCGCTGTGTCCGATTCCAGTTTTCCGTATATATCCTGTCCTTCTCGATAATCAGCTTAGCCGGAAAAGCGCTGCCAAAATCGCGGTGCACCAAGAGATTGCTAACAACCTCCCTTGCGATTGCGCTTCTCACACTCATATTGACATTATCAACCAGGAAAAATTTGTCATCCGTATGCTTGGAAATAAACTGCATCAAAATGTCATAGCTTTCAATCAGATTGTTTTCTACGATCAGCCTGTCATCGTAGCGATCCATATTCTTCACGCGATATATGGCATCCGTCTTATAACCAGGCACACAGGATTGGATCACCTCCGGTTTTCCGAAGAGCAGAATACAGGCCATATTAAATCCCTTTTCTCCGGTCACTCGATTTTTTTCATACAAACCGGCACTTTTTAACAAATCTGCATCGTCCATATCCTTCCATGGATGATTCTTATCCCGATTGACCGCCATCTGCCTCGCCTTCCCGATCAGATCCACGCACAAATCATCCATATCCGCATAAGGGAAGGTCTTTCGCTCAATATAGGTTGAAGATTTCCGACTGGAAATATTGGCAACCAGATCCGCGGACGTGGAAACATCCTGATCTGCATCCTCATTACGATCAAAGATCTTCCGGTCACAGAATTCTATCTGTGAGCTGACCGGCACATATACCCAAAGAACGACTTTCCCATCATACTCCATTTCTTCCAGATTCAGATAAAGGGAAGGGTGTATCTTTTGCGCGTTATTCAGCATGTTTACAAAATTCTTCTTCATACCGGCCACGCATCTGGGATTGACGCCAGTAACAACGCCCTGACCGTCAATTTCCTTAACGCCCAGCAGTATATAGCCGCCATAACGATTGGAAAATGAGCAGACTGTCTCAAACACGCTGTTGCTCAGACTGTTTGTACATTCCTTAAATTCTACCGTGAAGCCTTCGCCCTCACGCAGCATTGATTCCAGTTTTTCACGAGTCATGCTTCAACCTCCAACCGCTTTAAAGAATCACTCATCTGTTTCATCCAATTCCACAATATCATCGTCTTCCAATAATGCAATCTGCTTATCAACAGCAGCTCCACTCTTCGTCCCATCAATCTCTGCTTTTTGCATTACGACAACCAGTTCAGTATATTCAATTACATTGATTGTTTCAATCAATATATCACACATCGAAAAAAGATGAAAGTATCCCGCTTATATCTCCCATGGTTTCAGGAAATGTCCTCTGTCACAACAAATGTAAGGACCATACTTCCCGACAGCTCCAAAAACAAGCCCTCCATCCCTCGGGCACGATACATTTTTCGCAGAAATATACCAGTCCATGAAATCCTTTTCCAGGAACTTCTGATAGCTGCAATTCTTTCTGGAACACTTTAGATATGCAGTCCCCTTTGCATTCCTGGTAAGAATCATATGGCTCTTACATTTTGGACAGAATTCCTTTATTTCTACAAATCCTGCAAGTCCCGAAGGAATAATCTCCCCCCTCTTCATCATTGCGTGCCGGAGGATGTACAGAGGCTCCTTTTTTCTGCAACAACGGCCTCGTATTTTTCCCTTTCCCCTTCTCTATCTCTATCATTTCGAGATTCGTCAGAGTCTTGATCATCTCAACTGTATTGACACCATTGATTCGAGCTATGACAGGGACAACCGTATTCTGCACTGTATATTTATCCACCTGAAAGCGTAATCTGGATGTCGGAAGGCCATACCAGGCAATCTTGTCATCAATCACAATCAAGGGAAATACCGCGTTATCCGTACCGGAACAATACTCTTTCCAGGAATCCGGCAGTTCCCGGTACCCATTAGATTTCATAAGAATCGTAACCCCACGACAGTAGGCCGCATCTATCATATCCAGGATCTGTTTTTCCGTTTCCCGGAGATCTCCGTCAGGGATCGATACCAGCACTTTACCTCCGGCTTGCTGCATATCTTTTGCAAACTGAGCAATCGCAGTCGTCTCATCTCTAAAGATCTGAATCATCCTGTCTGGATTTATAGATTCAATATATGGTTCCAGATTATGTTTCACAGCATGGTTTATTTCAGTATGATGATCCAATATGTAATTCACCAGTCGATAATAAATATGTTTTTGCCCTGCGAATCTATCCTCCCAGAATCGCATGTTTGCCACTGTGATGAACTTACCTCTTGCACGAGTGATGGCGACATTCGTCAATCTGACAACGGCATCCATATCCTTGCTGAAGATGTATCCCACCCTGTGGGTTGGATAGCTTTCTACCGCATCAAAAATCAGAACATCTGATTCTGAACCCTGAAACTGATGTACCGTTGCACAGCTGACTTTCCCTGTTCCAGACTTATAGTAATCCCGCAGCATGGCACGTATCAAACGTGTCTGTGCCGCATAAGGCGTAATAATACCTACCGATTCCGCCGTGTCGTCCTGATCTGCCTTAATAGCCGTCGCGAAAGAAATAATGGCGCTTAAGATGTTGAATCTCGAATTATCGCTGTTTTTACAAGCCGCACAGTAAGTACCTGTTAAATCAATCAGGTTCATGGCATCTCCCGGCGAAGGAGTTGCCGCCACAATGGAATCCCGACCATGATATACGGACTCATGATTTTTCAAAAGTTCCTTGTATACGAATCGATTGGGAAATTCTGAGATATCCGGATGCATACGCCGCTGCTCATTCAGCATAACGAGCCAGGGGTGCCCATACATATTTCCCAGATTATCTGTAATCCGGAGATAGGAAAAAATATCTCTCCGCAAAGTCTGTTCCGCTTTGGGACTCTGTGCAATAGGAGATAGCTGTCTGAAATCTCCAACACACATGAACTTCTCTCTGGCCAGCATGGCAGCTACTATAATCTGTGGAACGTAGGCCATCGAAACCTCGTCAAACATCACGAGATCATATTGCTGGTCATCAAACATACCATCCACGGTAGCTTTTGAAATTGTTGTTCCAAGAATCCCGGCGTTCTCCGCATATCTCCTCTCTTCTTTTCTGATTGCCTCCCGAATTTCCTTAATCCTTTTTTCGACTGAATGATAAGCATCTGTCTTTGTCTGGTTTTTGGCCTTCATCTCATCTCTTCTGGCACTCAGAGCGTCAAGTTCCATTCTGAGCGTTGGATTCTTTGAAAGGGCATAAGAAAAAGAAGTTGCATATTCATTATTTGCCAGTTCCGCATCACGGACATATCCATAACGAAGGATGCTGCCCCTCTGCAGATAAGATTCCAAAACAGGATCTGGTATATTTAATACCTGTTTGATCACACCATCCACAGAGACATTACTATGTGAAACGATCAAAACAGATTTTCCGCGCTTTAAACAATTCAATGCAATCGACGCCATTGTATAAGTCTTTCCCGTACCCGGAGAGCCCCAGACCACCACAATATCTTCTTTTTTCAGCTTGTTTATTACCGCTTGCTGACCCTTGGGAATTTTTTTGATATCAGATTGTCTGCCCAGCTTTGGCCCTTTTTGAATCAATCTTACGGCAAGCTTATGGTCATTCAGATTCAGTGCGCTCATTTTCTTGTCCAGACCTCCCAGTAATTTCCAGGGTTCCACTGTAATATGCGCGGTCCTCACACGTTCGCTCAAATCTCGGTCTAATATAAGCATGATCTGGAAATCATCGCAGACAAGTACTGAACCTGCAGCCCGTGAACCCGCGCTTGTCTCAATTGTTACCGGCGCATCATCTGGCAGGTGAAGCTCGGTCTCCATTTCAAAAGTATAAGTGTAAGCTCCCTTATTGTCTTTATGAATTCTTTCGCCATTGACGACCCTGTATTTTTTTCCTCTTCCCTGTTTCAAATAGTGAATTTCATTTTTCAGGGCTTCTGAATACTCGGCAAGATTCGTTGAGCTAAAAGACGTAGTCTCCGAAGCAGCATCATATGTCAGATTTCCGACGGAATCACTGCTACCCAATCCGATGTCTGTTTTTCTGGCTCTGTTTTTCAGGAGTTCGCATATGTCCTGCATTTTTTTATGTTCGACATTCGTCATCCTGTAAATAGAAATCGACTGCAACGTCCATGCCTTTGAATTGGAGAAGAAATAGGTAATCGCAATTCTCTTCCGATTGCTACAAAGGAATGTCAACTCTATCTTCGAATTCTTCAGCCAAAATTTCTTCTCAGGCGTTGGTATATCTGTAGAAAACTTTACCATCATTTCCTCTGCCCGAAACAAGCGATAATCCATTGCAGAAGAATAGACTCCATTAAAAGCATCTGTCACTTCGCATTTTTCAAAAACAGAATCCACCAATTCTCCAGTCGCTCTGTATATAAATTCGGATGTGACCTCCAGGTGATCGTCATATTCCATATAGACAGGAATTTTCAGTTTAAAATGAACATCATTAAAGTTTTTACGGATGATCGGTCTGAAATAGCTGTCTCCGACCAGAACGTTCTCCTCCACAAATGCCTGAATAATTACATCGACAACATTTTTAGCAGTTTCCGCGACAATCCCTTGACTTTTGAGAAATTTTTCGACTGAAAACATACCGATTTTGATTTCGCTCTCCCGGCAATAAGGAACCCCCTTTAAGCTTTCCCCGAATCCAGCCCGAAACAACATTGTGAAAACCTTTTTCTCCTGGTCGTACATCGTCAGCATGTCTTCGCACAGTACCGCGCATCTTTCACCGTCCTGTAAAATATCATAGCCGTATTTCTTTGTCATATCAGACAGAATTTTACCTGTCTCCATCGCGTGCCACATAACAGCTTCCCCCTGCACCCTCTACAGATTCTCCATAATATTCATCAGATCCTGCCAGGTCTTCACGTCATGATAGACTACATCCGCCGTAGACAGTTCGTTGAACAGCTTATTCGCGCACTTGATTTTCGCCTGTTCGATGGGCTTTAGCTTCAGCGTCTCCATGGTTCCCTTTGTTTCGGCAATGAAGAAAATGTGCTTCACCGTATCCTTATTGAAGGCAATGGCCCAGTCCGGAGAGTAATTGCCCACGGGAGTCGGTATCGAGAACCCCCTCGGCAACTTGGCATATACGCAGACTTCATCCGCCAGGTCCATGTTCTCCGCGAACTTTCGCTCCACGCTTTGACCATCCCGGGCATAACCGTCCGTAAAAACATAATCCTGTACATTCTTCTTCGCGCGGTACGCCCGGGAGAAATCACTGTTCTTCTCCGCGGTGAAGATACCGCTGTCATAAGTGCCGTCCGTCTGGTTATAACTGATCTGCTCCACAATCACGGTGGCTTTCTTCTCGTTGATCAGCCGAATCGCCTTTTTGATGAACTCCTCTGGATTCTTCCTGAACATCGCAAAGGTAGAAGGTCGGATACCGGCGAGAATCCTTGCCGCGGAACGCCTGGTCAGCTTTGCACCCCGGGCGATCTGACCGACCAGGTCATACGGCACCAGGCTGCCTTGCGGACGATTCAGTGTAAAGGTGCGGCTCCGCTCTGCGATAAACATCTCATCGGCTTTCAGTTTTTCCGCCTTAATATTCTCTTCCTGCATACCGGTCGTTACCGTATATTGAAGCTGCGCGACAAACATCTTCTCATCCAGATGGTCTATCGCGGCGCGGATCAACTCCTCGCTGTCAAATTCTACCGTGTAGGCATACTTATGGTTGATATAGTTCCAGAGCGTCTGAAATTCCTTCTTATAAAAGTTGTCGTTCAGCGCGTTTTCCTGAATTTTCGTCTCATGGCCGTCCTTTATCATGTCGTCAAGGGAATGCTCATCGAAAATACTCTGTATCAGCGCGTGGACGCCATCGGATATATCCCTGCAGCTCTCCAGCACCGGCGCCAGCGTACCATTCGCCAGATCGACCCGATAGCTGTCAGAAATGTGGTCATCTTCATCGACGTATGCATTTTGCAGGAGATAGCGGTAAATATCCCGACCCTGCCTGTCCGAAACGGTCATGGCATTGCCGCCGATCATAACCGTCTTTCCAATAAAGTAATCCGGCGTCGCTATGACCGGGCGCTCATACAGATCCTCCCGGATGCCTCGCTGCAGATCGGAAACAAATTCCTTATATCCGTCGGACGCGATCACTGTCAGCTGGTTGATCTGCTGCACCTGACTGCCGAGCACATCCACATCCATGCGATCGCCGTTCTGATTGACACAAAGCCGCAGACCACGGCCAACCTCCTGGCGCTTCTGCACCGGCGAGCTGCCGCCATGCTTCAAAGTACAGATTTGGAAGACATTCGGGTTGTCCCAGCCCTCGCGAAGAGCGGAATGGGAGAAGATAAAGCGCACAGGATTGTCGAAGGACAAAAGGCGTTCCTTATCCTTCAGAATCAGATCATAGGCGGAAATGTCGTCGCTCTCATCACTGCCGCGCTTTGTGGTGCTGTCAACCTTGCGCCCCCTTTTGTCAATGCTGAAATACCCCGCATGGGTCTTATGCACATCGATGCTGCGAAGATACTGCTCATAAGGCGTATTAAAGATCGTAAGGTACTCATTCAGAATATCTGTATATTCCTGCTCGAAAATGTCTCCGTACTCGGAGTTGACCTCGTTTCCCTCCTCGTCATACTTACGATATTTAGCCACTTCGTCTATAAAAAACAGAGAAAGCGTCTTGATGCCGCGTCCAAAGAGTTCCTTTTCCTTTTCAAAATGGGAACGGATGGTTTCCCGAATCTGCACCCGGCGAAGATCAGATTCCGATACATCGCCGACCACTTCTCCCGCGCGGATGATTTGACCATTCGTAAAGGCCACCGTCCCTCTGATCGGGTCAATCTCGCTGATCCGATACCCGCGGTACTGCGCCATATTCTTTGACAGGGCATAAAGATCGTCATCTACCGCGAGCACGCGCGTCACACGCTTAATATCCTCATTATGTCCGATTTCAAATTCAAGGCGGGCCATCGGCGGTTTCTTCGGGGAGATCACAATGCTTTCCAGGAAGAGATACTTGTCTGTCCCGCGCAGATTCCTGATATCGAAGCCTTTGACTTCGATCCGCTTTACCAGCCTCTTATTATAAGCGTCCAGCGCATCCAGCACATAGACCAGATCATGGTGCTGCTTGTGCGTTGCGGAATAGTTCAGGCAGAAAAGCGGGCCAAACTCCTTCAAGCTCTCCTGCGTTGCGGTCCCTCCCATTTTCTGCGGCTCATCCAGAATCATGATCGGATGATTTGCCCGGATCACATCCATCGGTCTTCGGGTGCCAAACTCGTCTAATTCCGTGCGAATACGGCGCGCGTCTTTCCCGCGGGCGAAAAACGCCTGAATATTGATGATCATCACCTGGATCTCCGCGCTCTGGCTGAAATTATCAATCTCCGCCAGATTTTTGGAATCGTATACGAAGAAGCGCGCCTTCCTGCCGTAATACTCCATGAAGTGCTCTTCCATCGTTTCAAAGCTTTTCCGCACCCCTTCGCGAATGGCGACGCTTGGCACAACAACGATATATTTGCTCCATCCGTACTGCTTGTTCAGCTCAAATATGGTCTTGATATACACGTATGTTTTGCCGGTTCCGGTTTCCATCTCTACGTCAAGAGAGCAGACGCCCAGGCCAGCCGTTGTAATGGCAGTAGACAGATTGATATTGTTCCGCGCCTGAATCCTGTGAATGTTCGCAAGGAGCTGGCCGGAATCCAGCTGCACTCGGGCATTGGCAAAGCCCATGTATAATTCCTCATCGGAAACCTTCCAGTTAGTTACATCGCGTTCAATCTCCACATCCCGACGATAGGTGAAGCGATCATTGTAGGGCTGACCAGCAAACACGCCGACCACGCTCTCCACCGCCTCGGTCTGGTAGGGCTGGATCGTATATTTAAACTTCATATCCACCATCACAGCACCTTCCTTTGCGTCTTCGGACTGTAGGTTTCAAAAATCTGCTCAAAATTCGCCATCACGCTGTCGCTTGCCATGCCGCTGTCCCGGAATACGGCATAAAACGGATGCCTCTTCGCAATCTCCGTGACCGTCTCCTCCGTGACCTCAGAATCAAAGCAGGCGATCAGATAGCCACCAGCGACAGAAAAGACACGCTTTCCGGCGATTTCCGCCTCCTCTATCTCGGAGGAGAGGAGAATACCGAGATCAAGCATCACCTGAATCAGTAAATCCTCCGGCGTTCTATCCTCTTTAATATTGTCAGCGAACAACTCTATCTGCTCCTGCTGATATTGATCCGGGGTGTAATAGACATCCTTCATGTTGGATTCATCCACACGGAACACGCGGAAGCCGACATCCAGAGAGTCGGTTGTTAAAGGCGACTCTTCCCTGATTTTCCTGCCCGCGCGGCGGATACGCTCCTCCCCGATCTCGCAGATATTCCGATAGCCCGCCTTGTAGGCCTCGCTCTTTTCATCACAGACTTCCGGAAGCTGCACCATGATGAACTGGCGGTGGCCGCCGTCTTCGGCATTGAGCTGCATGACCGCGTGGGCGGTAGTGGCAGAGCCGGAGAAGAAGTCCAGAATTAGCGCATCCTTATCTTTGATTGAAGAAGCAAAAGTGTAAAGTAAATCCACAGATTTAGGATAATCAAAATATTTCTTGCGTTCAAATAATTTCTGAACCTCAGAATCTCCATTGGAAATATTGGTGATACAATCTTTTAAAAGAGTTTTATTAAACTCTCTAATTCTTGTATATATTTCATAACCTCCACGATTCGTAGGAAGAACAATCAAATCATAACTTTCATTCGCTATTTTTTGCTTTGACCATCTCCATGCATGATACTTATGAGATCCATCACCATTCGTATGCGGGGGAATTTCTATCCACCCTCCTCTCACTTCCCCAATATCACCAGTTGCAATTTCTTCTGTAACCGGATTATAATAAATAGAAAATACAAGATTAGGTCTTGTTTCTTCGTTAAACTTACGATTGTGGTTATAAAGGGTATCTCCTACGGCAAATGCGCCTCTATCATCTTTGCGAATATCTTTTTCAAACCCCTTATAAGTATCTGGCATTTTTTCCTTGGCAAAAGAAACATCCACGTTAAGGCTAAATGAATCATTGATACACTTACAATAAGCTAAAATGCTTTCCCAAGTCTTTGCCGCACCTCTACCAGAAATTTGGCGTCCTGTAATATTGGAAACCCATGCAAATGTGTTCAAATAATTAGCTGCCCCAAATACTTCATCACATATTTTCTTTAAATTTTCATACTCATTATCATCAATACTTATAAAAATAACCCCATCGTCCGAAAGAAGAGTTTTCGCCAATCGTAATCTTGGATAGAGCATATTAAGCCAGTCCGTGTGAAAACGCCCATTTGACTCATTATTGATTCTCATATCAAACAGCAAATTACCATCCTCATCCCTTTGACAGCTTCGCTCTGAAAATTCCCTCCCACTGATTTTCTTATCATCATCGTACACAAACGCATCCGATCCCGTGTTATAAGGTGGATCAATATATATCATCTTCACTTTCCCAAGGTAAGTCTCCTGCAAAAGCTTCAGCGCATCAAGGTTATCGCCCTCGATGTAAATGTTCTCCGTGTCGATACTGCCAGGCGTCCCATCCCGCCCAACCGATTTTTCCCTGTCTAGGCGCAGCGTCTTTTTGATCGGTTGATTGGCAAGCACTACAGACTTTTTCTTATCCGGCCAGGTAAACTGATAGCGCTCCTGCGATCCCTCCACGACCGCAGCAGAAATCTCCTGACGCAGGACATCCGCGTCAATAGCCCGTATTACCCCCCCCTCGGCGTCCAGAGTCTCTGTCACCGCATTGGGAAACAGCGCCGCCAGCTTTTTGTAATTCTCATCCGCCAGATTCGGCGTGTGCATCTTTAGTTTCTCCATTTTCCTCTTCCTCCAATTTTATCCTACATTTAGGCCTCTTTGTCGCCTTTCAGTTTCTCCAGTTCCTGTTTATACCCGCGAAGCCTTGTGTACAACTCAAACTGCTTCTTCGGCTGCTGCTCCTTCCATGCCGCAGTTTCTGTTTTCGCTATCAGCTTTTCCAGCTTCCCGATCTGTTCCTGCAGGGCAAGGCGCTCGTCCACGGAAAGAGCGTCCATATTTTCCGCCCGCTCCGTTTGCAACGCGATCTGCTCTATAAAGGACTCCCATATCCCATCCAGAGAAACGCCGCGCGGCTGCAGCTGAAGCTCTGCGGTGTCCACCCAGCCCGTCCGGTACAGCTTTCCATGATACAGCGCGAGCTCCCTGCTTCCCTCATAAACCATAAGGAAAACCAGCTTGTGCGGATTCTGTCTGGCTATCGCTTCCAGGATCTTTCCGTCAAAATCCTGCTTCTTCAGGAATATGGACAGCAGCAGAATTTCTTTTATCTCAGAATCTGCCGTCAGGTTCAGATTTTCCTTCGTCAGACTGTTCTCCACCACAATTCTGTCCACATCCGTGACAAATTTCTCTTTCAGCGCCTTCGTGAGCGACAGATGCCTGTAAAACGCCTCCTTTGGCATGCGCTTCTGTACAGCTGTGGTTGTTGGAAACTCTATCACCCCGTATCCTCCCACTGTGAAATCAAAAGTCAGTCACTGCATACTACTCACTGCTTACCACAAGAAAACAGATCAGCTCGAAATCGTCCAGCCCCGAAAACCCACCGGAGAGGAAGCTTGTCTGTCCACTGCCAAAAAAGCTGTCGATATCGCTCTCATCCTTGGCGTCCAGGATGGTCCTGATCGCATCCTCCAGAAGCTGCGAGAGCCTGCCCATGTTCTTTCCATTGCCCGTAGCTTTGTTGAACCTTGCACATAAATCCTTGTCCGGCGTGGTCTTTCCCTTCGTCAACAGTCGCATAAGATCGAGCATATCCCTGGGCTGCAGATGGTTCGTAACCGCCTCGCCGTCCATGCCAATATAAACCATATAAAACGGGTGCAAACGGTTCTGGTTCTCTATGTTCATATGCTCATTCACATTTTTCAGGACAAATATCACACCCGGCTTCTCGCCTCTCACAATCGCGTGAATGCCGAACGGCGTATGATCGATATCGCCGTGCTCCTTTCTGTAGGCAAGCAGATCCATGCGAAACTCGTTCAGACCCAGATCCATGATAGAAACGCCGTTGGTCATTTCCTCCAGATCCACCACTTCCTCCTGAAGCCTCTTTAGCTGGCTGCGGCGGTATTCCAGATCCCCTTTTTCTTCCGCGTTGATTAAATCATCGTCTCCTGTGGACGTCATGACAGAAATGCGCATCCGCGTTTCCACTCTCGACTTCAGGTTTATATACTCGTCCAGATCCAGATCCGGCCAAAAGTTCACAAGCTGTATCACCGCGTTCCTGCTGCCGATACGGTCGATGCGTCCGAACCGCTGAATGATTCGCACCGGGTTCCAGTGAATGTCGTAATTGATGCAGTAATCGCAGTCCTGCAGGTTCTGACCTTCGGAGATACAGTCTGTGGCAATCAGGATGTCAATATCCGCCTTGTCCCCCGGATACAGCACATCTCTGTCCTTCGAGAGCGGGGAGAAACTGGCGAGGACATGGTTCATATCGGCTTTGAATCCGGGAATCGTTGTCCTCCCATCCACAGAACCGGTGATGAGCGCCGTGTTCAGTCCAAGCTCGCTGCCTGCCATGCGGCTGACATTTTCATACAGATATTCCGCAGTATCCGAAAATGCCGTGAAAATCAGAATTTTCTTATTTCCGGTGTTGATCGGGGCAGCCTCCTTCTCGCGAATCACGCGGAGCAGTTCGTTCAGCTTGTAGTCATACGCAGGAGTAATATCCTCTATCATCAGGATGAGAAGCTCCAGGTTCTCCAGATCTCCGTCTATATCCCGCTTCCATGAGATATAATCCATATCCCGCAGGTCAATCTTTATTTTCTTCCCGACGCCGAAAAAATCCGTATTTTGATCATCATAATCAAATTCATCGGACATTTCGGAGAGATCATTCATCTCATCCAGATCGCCTGTTCCGCTCTTCATAAACTGCTCAATCGTCTGGGAAGTGGCATGCAGATAATCATAAATGCGCTGCACGGTCAGCAGAAAGGAATGGACGGAGCTTTCCATCCGCTTCAGCAGATTGATGCTCATCAGCCGCTGGATGCCAAGCTCACGGCCCTTGCGGAAGTTCTCGGTCTCTTTTTCATCCAGATACTTATGAAGCTTGCTGGGCTGTATGTATATCGTAGGCGTGTATATGGTAAGCTGTAATTTCGATAACAGCTCGTACACCTCGCTGTAGTTGATTGCTCCCGGACGGCTTGTCAGCTTTGGGCGCAGGGATATCGGCTTATTCCGCTTTGGAAAAGTGCCAATATCCGCTGTATCATAGTAGGCCTGGATATGCTTCCTTGAACGCGCAATCGTCACGCTGTCCAGCACTTCAAAGAAATCATAATCCAGCTGCGACAAAAGATTCTGCGTGGTTCGCTCTGGCTCAGGCAGCCTGCACCATGCATTATACACCTTCTGCGCCTGACGGAATATGGTGTCAATATCTGATTTCGTATTCAGCTTCTCGTTGATTTCCGCCGGATTTCCTCCGTAGGCAAGCGCCAGCTGGTTGCGAAGGTCATAGAAGCGGTTATTGACTGGCGTCGCGGACAGCATCAGAACCTTTGTCCTGACCCCGGGCCGGATTATGCGATTCATCAGCCGCATATAGCGGTTTTCTTTTTCGCCGCCCCTGCTGTTCGTTCCATTCCCATTTCGGAAGTTATGGCTCTCATCTATCACAACAAGATCATAATTGCTCCAGTTGATGAGCTCAATCGGAAGCCCGATGGCCGTGCTGCCGCTATTCCTGGACAAATCTGTATGATAAAGGATATCATAACGCAGCCTGTCCTCCGCCAGCGGATTGTTGATCAGGTTGCCTCGATAGGTCATCCAGTTTTCAGAGAGCTTCTTCGGACAGAGAACAAGGACATTTTTATTTCGCCCTTCGTAATATTTGATTACCGCCAGCGCCGTAAAGGTTTTCCCAAGTCCCACACTGTCGGCCAGAATACAGCCATTGTACTGCTCCAGCTTGTTGATGATAGCAAGGGCGGCGTCTTTCTGGAAATGATACAACTTCTTCCAGATAATGCTATCTTTGAAGCCCGTCGCCTCATTGGGCAGAACATCCTCGGAAATATCCTCCAGAAATTCACTGAAGATATTATAAAGCGCCATATAGTAGATCAGTTCCGGCGAATTTTCCTGATAGAACGAGGAGATCATGTCGATGACCTCCTCGGTCACATCCGCCAGCTTTTCCTCATCATTCCACACCGCGTTGAACATACGCAGAAATTCTGTGCTTTCTGGATTTTCCAGACGTGTGACCAGATTTGTCAGGTTATTTCCACGTTCACAGCCGAGATCGACCGTAGTAAAGGTGTTCATCGGTGAATACGTGTAAGTCTCGCCCTCATTCTCCACAAGGAGAAAATTATTCATGCCGTCTCGGGTCACGTTCGACTTAAAACGCACCTTCCGGCGTATCCATTCGGCGCACTCTCTGGCAACCGCTTTCTGTTTCAGCTCATTGCGCAGACGCACTTCAAATTCCGTGCCATATAAGCTCTTTTCCCTTTTGAGACGCGGAATATAGAACTCTCGGCGTTCCTTCGGCGTTTTCTCCGCCACAAAGGTTGGCGACGTGAAGATAAAGCGCAGTTCCTCACAGGATTCGAGCTGCGTCTTCACCTCTTTATATGCATAGATGGAAAAACAGGCAGCGGCAACCGATATGCGGCTTCCCTTTCCGATCGTCTTTTCAAGGTCATCTTTTACAACCTTCGTCGTATTATTAAATATCTCCACGGATGCGATCTCCTACTGGCATTTTTATTGCCCTACTATTCCTCATACTCCAATCCTTCATCCCGGCACCATCGAATCGCAATCTGCTTATACGCCTCCGCCTGATAATCGTACCAACTTTGCTCGATGCCGTAACGGTAAAGGGTATCCTTAAACCTGCGAAATGCGCCCCTGCCATGAATCGCATTCATCAGTTCATTTCGTATCGCTCCTGACGGGAAATTGTCCACGAAGTCTTCCATAATACTATATTCATGGATATCGAACTTCGTGGGAAAACGATAGAAACGGTTTCCCGATGTCTCGATCAGTTCTGCAGTTTCCCCATAATCATCATCAAAAAACCTGTCTCCCTGCCAGACCGTTTCGCCAGTATGCGTGTCATAGAACCCCGTCCAGTTATCATCCGCCTGTTCTACAGCGTCAATAACCTGCTGTAATTTTATCTTCATCCTCATGTCGCCTCATTGTCGGAACTTGAAACTGCAGACTCATGTTCAGTTGCCCATTCTGCACGAACTTATTCTTATTTTCCCGCACTTCCTTCCAGTCCATTATATCCTTTGATACGCCATATTGTAAAGCACAGCCTGCATTTTGCATGGAAGCTTTTTGTGCAACTCTCACAAAAAATATGAACATTTTGTAAACTTCGATGACACTTCCCGTTTCTTCGTGTATACTATCCCTATCCAGTCCGGCCGGACTTATGACCGCGCACACCTGCGCAGTGTGCGCCCTCCTCTCATTTTCCCACGAAATAGAGCAGTATCATCAAAAATGGAGTGTACCTATGACCAACTATAATTTACAAAGCTATGCAAATCCCGTCGAGTGGCCCGCGCCGCCGGGGACAGCCGAAGAAGCCGTTCAGCTTCTGAAAAAATCCCCGACACTGTTCACGGAATATCATGCCATGGACAAACAATGGCGACAGCGCTTTCTCGATTTTCTGACCGGGAAGAAAAGTCTCCCACTCACCTACGATCCATTTTTCAAACGAATCTTTCACCCTGACATCCATCAGGATCGACTGGAAAGCCTCATCTCCAGTCTGCTGGGTGTGGAGGTAAAAATCGTCGACATCCTGCCCAATGAGGACAGCATGCTGAGCGGCGAATCCTTCGTCGTCATGGATCTGCTGGTCCAGATCAGCGGAGGCGGTCTGTGTGCGGTCGAGATCCAGAAGCAGCCCTACGCTTTCTCCGAAGAGCGTCTCTCCTGCTACTCGGCAGATCTGCTCATGCGGCAGTACACGCGGGTAAGAGGCGAGCGCGGAAAGGATTTTACCTACCGGGATATCAAAAAAGTCTATGTCATCGTGATCTATGAGAAGAGCTCGAAAGCTTTCTCGGACTGCCCGGAGCACTATGTCCACTACGGAAAGACCGTCTTTGACACCGGGCTCGACATGGAGCTTCTGCAGGAATACTGCCTCGTCTCCCTTGACGTATTCCGGAATTTCCAGTATCATAAACCTCAGAACAGACAGACGGCATGGCTCTCGCTTCTCGCCACAGAAACGCTCGCAGACGCGGACACATGGATACAGATTTATCCATGGCTGGAGGAGATTTATCAGGAGATTGCCATGCTCCGTACCAGGCCAGGGGAGGTGCTCGGAATGTATTCGGAGATGATACGGACACTGGATCATAATACCCTGAAATTTATTGTGGAGGAACTCCAGCAAAAGGTCGAGGAAGAACAGGCGGCAAAAGAGGTTGAACGAGCAGAAAAAGAAAAGGCTCTCGCTGAAATCGAAGAACTCAGGAAACGCCTTGCCAGGTTGGAAGGACAATGACAGCCTCTGATTCCCGTCCGTTTTAAAGGATATCTTTTTCAATTTGACACTTATGAGTGCCAAATTGAAAAACTAATCTCGCTCTGCCAGACTCTTCAACATACGCTGTACTTTTCTTTTGGAAAAACCAAGTTGCTCCACCGCAAGCACCTGCATAGTGGAGAGTTCTGCTCTTAACAGAAAAAGGCGATTTACATCTTCTTCTCCTAAAGCGTCATCCTGTGACACTTTAAAAAATTCAAATTCCAAAGTATGACGATAAAACTTACCCATTCTGAGAAAAATTCAAGTAGTAGTTCCAGCCCGTGATTTTTGTGCAACTTTCACAAATAATATGAACAATTTGTAAACTCTAATGACACTTCCCGTTTCTTCGTGTATACTATCCCTATCCAGTCTGGCCGGACTTATGACCGCGCACACCTGCGCAGTGTGCGCTCTCCTCTCATTTCCCCACGAAATAGAGCAGTATCATCAAAAATGGAGTGTACCTATGACCAACTATAATTTACAAAGCTATGCGAGTCCCGTCGAGTGGCCTGCGCCGCCGGGGACAGCCGAAGAAGCTGTTCAGCTTCTGAAAAAATCGCCCGCATTATTCACGGAATACTGCCTCGTCTCCCTTGACGTATTCCGGAATTTCCAGTATCATAAACCTCAGAACAGACAGACGGCATGGCTCTCGCTTCTCGCCACAGAAACGCTCGCAGACGCGGACGCATGGATACAGATTTATCCATGGCTGGAGGAGATTTATCAGGAGATTACCATGCTTCGTACCAGGCCTGGGGAGGTGCTAGGTATGTATTCGGAGATGATACGGACACTGGATCATAATACCCTGAAATTTATTGTGGAAGAGCTCCAGCAGAAGGTTGAGGAAGAGCAGGCGGCAAGGGAAGCTGAACGAATGGCAAAAGAGGCTGAACGGGCAGAAAAAGAAGCCGAGCGCGCGGCAAAAGAAAAAGCTCTTGCTGAGAACGAGGAACTCAGGAAACGCCTCGCCGCTCTGGAGGAGACTCCCGCAACGTAAATGAAACCGCCCATCCTGCGGCAACTGTGAACATAAAAAGACGGCTTTCGCGACCGTCTTTTTTATATGCGTTTCTGTAAATGCTTTTATGACCGCAAATACCTCTCCACTTCCGCCATAATCCCCTGCAAATTCTGCAGATCCCGTTTCCAGTCTCCGGTCTCCAGAGAATGATTGGCGCCCTCTGTGATATGAAGGGGCAGCCCCCGTTTTTCACACTCCGTCCTGACGAGCTCCGTATCGACCCAGCTGTCGGCAGTCCCATGAAATACGATTCCCGGCTGCTCCATAAAGGGGAAGGATTCTCCGACCGGTGTGAAATAGATGTTTCGCGTCTTCAGCCCATGCCTGCTCCCATACGCTGAGGCGATCGCCGTGCCGATACTCTTCGACAGAAAAAGGATCTCCTCATACTGCGAGAAATCAACATCCTTCAGGATTTTTTCCGCCTGCTCGAGCGCAGCCAGGAAGCAGGCGTTCATCTTCTCCCTGTCACCCCGCACGCCGGACGGAAAATTCCCGTATGGCACATCCTTAAGTTCATAGCCCTGCGCGGCGGCTACCTTTTTGCTGTGATAGAGCAGCGGCTTATCCACATGATAGCCGATGCCCGGAAATATGACTGCAATTTTCATTTTTTTGTTCCTCTCACATCCTGATCAGAAACGCCACAAGCACCGCCAGCGCGATCACCCCAATCCCTGCCCACACATAAACCGTGGTCAGCACCGGCCTGCGTGCCGGCAATTTCTCCGCACAGGCCTGCTGCGGCCGGTTTGGATTATAATATATGCGCATCTCACTGCCCGGCGGCCAGAGCCGCCGGGCCATTCCTTCCAGATTCGTCACCGCGCACATCGGCACATGAAGCACATCCTTCTCCGACACCCAGGCACCGTCGTCCGCATATAAATTCCCCGGCATGGTCTTCCGCACCGTGACATAGCCGCGAAATTTCCGGCAGACCGTATAGGAGGTCCCGGCGACCTGATATTCGACGATGGGGGCCATCCGCCCTTCGCCGGGGAAGCGGTAGCTGATCACGCGCCCGCTTACCGACGCGGTACAGCTGCGCACCTTCCTTTTCTGCAGAAGAGAAAAGACAATTCCCAGTATGATCAGAAATACGCCCGTGCCTCCCACGGTCAGCAGGCACAGGAGCGATGCCATCTCTTTCTCCATATGTATATCTCCCTCAATGAGATCCGTCTACTACGATCCAGAACGAACTTCATGCGATAACCGACCTGATCTGTCGTGAGCTCACTAACCCGAACATTGCAAAATATAAAGGTCGCTTCCTACTTCCGCAGCTCCGCCAGGATCTCCCGGAAGGCCGGCAGCGAATTCACGATCGTCTGCTCCGCCACGCAGTAAGATACGCGCGCGTAGCCCTCGCAGCCGAAGCTGTCGCTCGGGACGATCAGCACGTCGTGACGCTTCGCGCACTCGGAAAATTCATTCGCATCCGGCACCGGAGACTTGACGAAGAGATAGAACGCTCCCTGCGGCCGCACACACTCGTAGCCGATCTCCGTCAGGCCATTATAGAGAAGTTCCCGGTTACGCGCGTAAGCCTCGATGTCCGTCGGCACGTCCGCACAGAGAGCCGCCACGCGCTGGAACAGCACCGGTGCGCAGACAAAGCCGAGTGCGCGGCCCGCCCCGGCCACCGCCGCCATAACCCGTTTCGAATCAGCGACTTCATCCGGCACGATGATGTAGCCGATGCGCTCTCCCGGCAGCGACAAGGATTTACTGTAAGAGTAGCAGACCAGCGTGTCCGCATAATAATTGGGCACATAAGGCACGGTCAGCCCGTCGTAGACGATCTCGCGATAGGGCTCGTCGGAGATAAGATAAATCACCGTCCCGTACTCCTGTTCCTTCGCACGGAGCAGCTCGGAAAGCCTCCGGATCGTCTCCTCCGAGTAGACGACGCCGCTTGGGTTATTCGGGGAGTTGATGATCACGCCCTTTGTGTGCGGCGTGATCAGGCTCTCAAATTTTTCAAAATCAATCTGAAAATCCTTCGTGTCCGCCGGCACAACCTGAAATTTTGCGCCCGCGTTCTCCACCCAGACCGCATACTCCGGGAAGAAAGGCGCGAAGGTAATATATTCGTCCCCTTCCCAAACCGTCGCCTGGATGCAGATATTCAGCGATGCCGCCGCACCGACCGTCATATAAAAATTGTCGGCTGTGAAGTGCGTGCCAAAACGCCGGTTCACCGACTCCGCAAGCGTCTTCCTCACCTGCGGATCGCCTGACGCAGGCGAATAGCCGTGCAGCGCCTCCGCCGGCTCTTCCAGAAGACCCAGAAGTGCCTCCTTCACCTGCGGCGGCGCCGGAATGCTCGGATTACCCAGGCTGAAATCATAGACCTTGTCCTCACCCACGACTTTCTTTCTCTCCAGACCGTAGGCAAAAAGTTCGCGGATGATTGAACTCTTACTTCCATATTCATACATTGCGCTGTTTACTGTCATTTCCCTCTCCTCCTCTTTATACGCGGAAAATCCCCATGGATCGCTCCACAGGGATTCCTGAAATCACATACTTATACCAGCTCCAGCACAACTTCCATCGCGCCGTCGCCTTTTCTCTGGCCGATCTTCACCATACGGGTGTAGCCGCCGTTCCGGTTTGTGTACTTCGGAGCGATCTCATCGAAGATCTTCGCGACCAGGTCAACTTCTTTGGTCTTTTTCTTCTTCGGATCGATCTGTGTGCTCACCGGATAGAGCACTTTCATCATCTGTCTTCTCGCATGCAGTCTGGACGGAAGATCCTTCTTGATCTCCTTCTCGACCTCATCGTAGACGGTCACTTTCTTTCCGTCCTTCTCTTCCTTCACGCGCTTGCCGTCCTTATCCTTGCGGGCAACCTTTGCCGTCACCTTGACAACCTCATAGTTGTCCTTCTCGCGGACGCCGAGTGCAATCAGCTTTTCAGCGATCTTTCTCGTCTCTCTCGCTTTCGACTCCGTGGTCACGATCCTGCCGTTTGCAAGAAGCGCGGTCACCTGGCTTCTCAGTAATGCTTTTCTCTGGGCAGACGTTCTGCTCAGCTTTCTATATCCTGCCATGTCATTTCCTCCATTCGTTGTCCTCCGCGCCACGCGTCTTCGGGCTTACTGACGCGGAGTCTGGCTGCAACTAATCTTGTTTTAAGATTCCTCGCTCTGGTTCAGCTCCAGGCCGAGTTCTTTTAATTTTGCAAGCACCTCTTCGAGCGACTTCCGGCCCAGGTTACGGACCTTCATCATATCCTCGGATGTGCGGTTGCACAGCTCTTCCACTGTGTTGATGCCTGCCCTCTTCAGGCAGTTGTAGGCACGCACGGAAAGCTCCAGCTCGTCGATATCCTTCTCGAGAACCTTCTCTTTCTCGTCATTTTCCGTCTCCACCATGATCTCCGTCGATCTCGCGTTCTCGGAAAGATCGATGAACAGGCTCAGATGCTCGCTCAGCACTTTCGCAGCAAGGCTTACCGCCTCGTCCGGGCCAAGCGCACCATTCGTATAGACATCCAGTGTCAGCTTGTCAAAGTCCGTCTGCTGGCCTACACGGGTATCCTCCACTGTCATGTTCACACGTTCCACCGGTGTGTAGATCGAATCGACTGCAATCATGCCAATCGGGAGATCATCACTCTTATTCTTGTCAGAGCTCACATAGCCTCTGCCCTTCGTGATCGTCAGCTCTATGTAGAGCTTGCTGTCCGCACCACCGTTCAGATGAGCGATCACAACTTCCGGGTTCTGGATCTCGATGTCCGGATCGCACTGAATATCAGCCGCTGTCACGACACCCTCACCCTCAAAGTCAATATAGGCGATCTTCGGTTCCTCGGACTCGCTGATATTCTTGATGGCAAGTCTCTTGATGTTCATGATGATCTCAGTTACATCCTCCTTGACGCCGGGAATGGAACTGAATTCATGAAGCACACCGTCTATCTTCACCTGGCTCACTGCCGTGCCTGGCAGTGAGGAAAGCATGATCCTTCTCAGAGAATTGCCGAGGGTAGTGCCGTAGCCTCTTTCCAGTGGTTCCACAATGAATTTACCATATTTCCTGTCTTCTGAAAGTTCAGCTATCTCGATCTTCGGTTTATTAAATACCACCACTAAAAGCCCCTCCTGTTCTGTGTTGGACGACGGATTACTTGGAATACAGCTCGACGATCAGCATCTCATCGACCGGAACGTCAATCATATCCCTGGCCGGAAGCTCTTTTACGCTGCCTTTCAGGTTCTCAAGATCTGCATCAAGCCACTCCGGAACGAGACGTCCTCCGGTGACCTCTGCAATCGCCTTGAAATGATCGGAGCTCTTGCACTTCTCCTTAATCTCAATCGTGTCTCCCGCCTTCACCTGATAGGACGGAATATTGACCTGTTTGCCATTCACAAGCACCTGCTTGTGATCGACGATCTGACGAGCCTCTCTTCTCGTTCTGGCAAAGCCAAGACGGAAGATCACATTGTCCAGTCTGCACTCGAGCATCACCATCAGATTCTCACCGGTCATGCCCTTCATGCGATCCGCCTTCTCATAGTAGTTGCGGAACGGCTTCTCCAACACGCCGTAAATGAATTTCGCCTTCTGCTTCTCTCTGAGCTGAAGACCATACTCGGAAACCTTGCGGTTCGTTCTCTTCGCGTGTCTGTTTGACTTTTTATCAATTCCCATATATACCGGATCCAGATCAAGCGCCCGGCATCTCTTAAGGACAGGTGTTCTGTTTACTGCCATCTTTTCATACCCTCCTGATTAAACTCTTCTGCGCTTCGGCGGCCTGCATCCATTGTGCGGCACCGGCGTCACATCGGTAATGCTGATAACTTCAAGCCCACAGGCCTGGAGTGCGCGAATCGCGGCCTCTCTGCCTGAACCGGGACCCTTTACAAACACGTCCACGGTCTTCAGTCCGTGAATGAGCGCCGCCTTTGTGGCAGTCTCTGCAGCCATCTGCGCAGCGTAGGGAGTAGATTTCCTTGAACCTTTAAAACCAAGACCACCGGCACTTGCCCAGCTCAGAGCGTTGCCCGCCGTATCGGTCAGGGTAACGATCGTGTTGTTGAAAGAAGCCTGGATATGTGCCTGTCCGCGTTCAACGTTTTTCTTGACACGCTTTTTTGTCACTTTTCTCGTAACCTTTGCCATTCTAAACTAACCTGCTTTCTCTACTTTTTACTTTTTCTTATTTGCAACGGTCTTCTTCGGACCTTTTCTTGTTCTCGCGTTGTTCTTCGTGTTCTGTCCACGCACCGGCAGACCTCTGCGGTGACGTACGCCACGATAGCAGCCGATCTCCTGCAGTCTCTTGATATCCATCGCGACCTGTCTCTTCAGGTCACCTTCGACGATCTGCGTCTGCTCGATCACAGAACTGATCCTTTTGACTTCATCGTCAGTCAGGTCTCTGACGCGGGTATCCGGATTGACCCCTGCGTCCTTCAGAATGCGGTTGGAACTGGCCCTGCCGATCCCGTAAATATAGGTCAGGCCGATCTCAACGCGCTTTTCTCTTGGTAAATCTACACCAGCAATACGAGCCATTGTGATTATTCCTCCATCTTTCTTTTACTACTTACATTTTCCTAAATGAGGCTCGAATGACGGATTCCATTCGATGCCCAAATGGGCAGCTGCCCATTCTTTCCGGTACTCGCGGCACATACGGCCGCCCATCCTTCCCGGTTTCAGGTGAGGTCCATCTCATATTATGAATAATCGCTGCTCTTTTGTCTTTCTCTATTATAAAAGGACTAAAAGGCAATGACACTCACGAAAAGATTATCCCTGCCTCTGTTTGTGCTTCGGGTTTTCACAGATGATTCTGATAGTACCTTTTCTCTTGATAACCTTGCACTTCTCACAGATAGGTTTTACCGAAGATCTAACCTTCACAGCACCAGTCCTCCTTTCTCATTTTTTACACATAGAATGCGCGATTCGCAAAATCGCGCCTATATAGTATAGCAAAAGTCTCACATGATTGCAAGAACTTTTATTTTTATTTATCCCTCCAGATAATACGGCCTTTTGAGAGATCATAGGGGGAGAGCTCAATCGTCACCTTGTCCCCCGGTAAAATACGGATAAAATTCATCCGCAGCTTGCCGCTGATGTGCGCGAGTACCCGATGGCCGTTCTCCAGCTCCACCTGGAAGGTCGCGTTCGGCAGCTTCTCCACTACGATTCCTTCGATTTCGATTGCATCTGCTTTAGACATGTTTATCCTCCCGCCGTGCCCGGCTGTCTGCAGACACGTCCTGATAGATCACCTGTATGTGCCTGCGTTTCTTTTTCTTCGGGTTTTCCTCCGTACGGTGTATACCGTCCACTAACCATACATATTCTTCGTCTGCGCGGATTATGCGGTAAATTCTGCCCCTGTCGTGTCCGGCCAGGGATTTTGCCTGCATACCGGCCTCGATTCTCAGCATCCTGTATTTCCTCCATATTATATGGTGAGCGACAGGATTTCCGGATCGCCGTCTGTCACGAGAATGGTATTCTCATAGTGAGCCGAGGGTTTACGGTCCTCAGTGACCACCGTCCACTTGTCCTCCAGCCACTTTACCCTCCAGGTGCCGAGGTTGATCATGGGCTCCACCGCCAGTGTCATACCGGCCACCAGGCGAATACCGCGCTTCTTCTGCCGGAAGTTCGGCACCTGCGGATCCTCATGCAGATGCGTACCGATCCCATGTCCGACCAGATCCTGAACAATACCATAGCCGTAAGGTGTGACATAGTCGTCAATCGCGGCAGAGATATCAAAGAGATGGTTTCCTGCCTTCGCCTGTTTGATGCCCTCGAAAAAGCTCTGCCTGGTCACATCGATCAGCTGCTGCAGCTCGGGGCTGATCTTTCCTACCGCGTGCGTCCGCGCGGCATCAGAATGATATCCTTTATAAATCAGGCCCGCATCCAGGCTGACAATGTCACCTTCCTCGAGAATGCGGTCATCGCGCGGAATTCCATGCACGACCTCTTCATTGACCGAGACGCAGATAGCGGCCGGAAAACCGTTGTAATTCAGGAAATTTGGCACACAGCCGAGCTTTCGGATAATCTTTTCGCCGTGCCGGTTGACATCCATCGTGGAAACACCAGGCCGGATGAATTCACCCATCTCGGCATGCACGATCTCCAGGAGACGTCCGGCCTCCCGCATCAGCTCGATTTCCCGCTCTGATTTTACTGTAACGGCCATGTCCTACGCCTCAAGGATCCCAAGGATAGCTGCAAAAACATCCTCCATACTCATGGAACCGTCCACAGTTTTCAGGATTCCCTTCTTATCATAATAGTCGATCAGCGGCTGCGTCTGCTCATGATATACATCAAGACGCTTCTGCACCGTCTCCGGCTTGTCGTCATCACGGAGAATCAGCTCCCCGCCGCAGACATCGCAGATGCCTTCCTTCTTCGTCGGCGCGTAGACGAGGTGATAAGTCGCTCCGCAGCCCACACATGCGCGGCGTCCGCCCATCCGCTTTACAATATTCTCATCCGGAACATTCACATCAATCGCATAGTCCACGGACTCACCCGCGGCTTTCAGCGCATTGTCCAGACTCTCGGCCTGCGGAATCGTCCGCGGAAAACCATCGAGGATATAGCCTTCCCTGCAATCCGCCTGTTGAACACGGTCCACAACGAGATCACAGACCAGCTCATCGGGTACCAGAAGCCCTTGATCCATGTAGGTCTTCACCTTATTTCCAAGCTCTGTACCGTTCTTGATGTTTGCACGGAAGATGTCACCGGTTGAGATGTGCGGAATCCCGTACTTCCCGGCGATCTTCTTCGCCTGCGTCCCTTTTCCTGCGCCCGGAGCGCCTAACATAATAATCTTCATAATAAAGTCTCTCCAATTTTTACCATATCATACCTGTGAACGCCGCGAAAGCCTGTACCAGATAGCCGTACAGGCTTTTCGCCGTATTGATCAGTCGTTCAGGAATCCCTTATAGTAACGCACCAGCATCTGGGATTCGATCTGCTTGAGTGTCTCGAGGACAACGCCTACAATGATGATGATAGACGTGCCGCCGAAGGATACGTCGGCTCCGAACATTCCGTTAAAGAAAATCGGAATCACGCATACGATAATCAGACCAACCGCACCGATAAATACAATATAATTCAGAATTTTACTCAGGTACTCCGTCGTTGGTTTACCGGGACGAATGCCCGGTATAAAGCCGCCCTGCTTCTTGATATTATTTGATATCTCGATCGGATTGAAGGTGATCGACGTGTAAAAATACGCGAAGAACACGACCAGCACGATGTAGAGCAGCAGTCCAAGCGAATAGACCGGCTGACTCGGGTCACACCAGTTGGAGGAGCTCAGGCCCGCAATAATCTTCGACCCGATCCCTGTGCCGCCGCTCTTTCCCATCAGCGATACGATGACGCCCGGAAAGCTCATCAGCGACGAAGCGAAAATGACCGGAATCACGCCCGAAGTGTTCACCTTCATCGGGATATTGGTCGACTGTCCGCCGACCATCTTGCGTCCCTGCATCTTTTTGGCATACTGCACGGGGATTCTGCGCTCGCCTCCCTGCAGGAAGACGACGAATACAACCGTCACAAGAATTACCGCCAGTATGATCACCGCTGCAAGCGCCGCGTTCAGGATCGTCTTTCCCTGCATGAACTGCTCATAGAGCGATACAAAGTCGTCCGGAATTCTCGAAGTAATGTTGATCAGGAGCACGATCGAGATGCCGTTTCCGACACCATACTCGCTGATCTGTTCCCCAATCCACATCAGAAATGCGCTGCCCGCAGTCATGGCCGCCACCGCCAGGATCACATTCGGGGCGTTGAACTCTTCAAGCAGTCCGCTGTTTCCGAAACCGATCGTCATGGCAATGCTCTCAATCAGAGCCAGCGCCACCGTCAGGTAGCGGGAAATCATCTGAATCTTCTTCCGTCCGTCCTCACCGTCCTTCTGCATCTCCTCAAGCTGCGGAATCGCAATCGTGAGAAGCTGGACAATAATCGAAGATGTGATGTAAGGAGTGATGCTCAGCGCGAACAGCGACATGCTGCTGAAGGAGCCGCCGGTGAACGCGTCAAAAAAGTTGAACGCGTCCCCGTTCTGCTGTGCAAACCACGCGGCGAAATACTCCCTGTTCACGCCCGGGATCGGCAGCTGCGAACCAAGGCGCACAACGATTAACATTAAAAATGTGAAAATCAGTTTTTTCCTGATATCCTCAATCTTAAATGCATTTCGCAATGTTTTGAACATCAGATCACCTCGGCTTTTCCACCAAGAGCTTCAATCTTAGCTGCTGCGCCCGCGGAAAATGCATTCGCCTGGACGGTCAGCTTCTTGGTTAATTCTCCTTTTCCGAGGATCTTCACTCCGTCGTGCGGATTTCTGATGATCCCTTCTTCGATCAGAGTCTGTACAGAGACAACACTGTCGTTGTCAAATCTCTCAAGTACATCAACGTTAATCGCAACGATTTCCTTGCTGTTGCGGCATGTGAAGCCTCTCTTCGGGAGTCTTCTGTATAAGGGCATCTGACCGCCCTCAAAACCCGGCCTGGGAGCTCCGGAACGGGCCTTCTGTCCCTTATGTCCCTTACCTGCGGTCTTGCCGTTGCCTGAACCATGTCCACGGCCTCTGCGGAAATTATCGCTCTGTCTGGAGCCCTCCGCGTACGTTAAATTCGATAAGTCCATTGTGACACCTCCTTATCTGCAATCATCAGATTTCTTCCACCTTCACCAGATGTCTTACATGCCAGATCATGCCGCGCACTGCGTCATTGTCCGGCAGCTCGACGGTCTTGTGCATCTTCTTAAGACCGAGCGCCTCCACCGTAGCTCTCTGCTTCGGAATCGCGCCAATCGGAGATTTTACCAGGGTTACTTTTAACTTCTCTGCCATGTCCGCTCTCCTCCTTATGCCAAAATCTCGTCTACGGATTTGCCGCGCTTCTTCGCGACTTCCTCCGGAGCACTCAGACTCTTCAGGCCATCGAGGGTGGCCAGTACCACGTTCTGCTTGTTGTTGGAGCCCAGCGACTTGGTACGGATATTCTTTACGCCTGCAAGCTCCACCACCGCACGGACAGCGCCGCCGGCAATAATACCGGTACCTTCCGGAGCTCTCTTGAGCAGTACGGAAGAACTGCCGAACTCTCCGATGACATCATGCGGGATACTGCTGTTGCTGTCCAGCGAGATGCGGACAAGCTTCTTCATCGCATCCTCCTTGCCCTTACGGATCGCTTCCGGAATTTCAAGGGCTTTTCCAAGGCCTGCACCTACGATGCCGTTGCCGTCGCCGACGACCACCAGAGCCGTGAAACGCTGTGTGCGTCCGCCCTTGACCGTCTTGCTGACGCGCTTGATCGTCACGACCTTATCGGTCAGCTCCAACTGGCTCGCATCAATGATCTCATGTCTCATGCCTTTCTCCTCCTCCTTTAGAAATCCAGACCCGCTTCACGGGCTGCATCTGCCAGCGCTGCGACTTTTCCATGATAAACGAATCCTCCACGGTCAAAAACAACCGTCTTGATTCCCTTCTCAAGGGCTCTCTCGGCAAGCACTTTTCCTACATATGCTGCCGCGTCAACGCTGTTCGTCTTCTCAAGCTCTGCCTTGATATCCTTCTGGAGAGTGGAAGCGGAGACGAGGGTATTTCCTGCGGTATCATCAATAATCTGCGCATACATATGCTGGTTGCTTCTGTATACGGCCAGACGCGGCTTCTCGGCAGTGCCGCTGATATGGTTACGCAGCCTGTAGTGCTTCTTGGCGCGTACTTCTTTTCTTGATTTTTTCTTAACCATCTCTACACTCTCCTTACCTATTTCTTACCGGTCTTGCCGACTTTGCGACGGATCACTTCATCCGCATACTTGATGCCCTTGCCCTTGTAGGGTTCCGGCGCTCTCTTCGCGCGGATCTCTGCCGCGTACTGTCCGACCTTTTCCTTGTCGATACCCTTGACGGTGATCTTGTTGCCATCGACCACAGCCTCCAGGCCTTCCGGATCAATCATCTCGACCGGATGAGAATAGCCCAGGTTCAGCGTCAGCTTCTTGCCGGACTTCGAGCAGCGATAGCCGACACCATTGACCTCAAGCACCTTCTCAAAACCGGTGTTGACGCCGGTCACCATGTTGGAAATCAGCGTTCTGGTCAGTCCGTGTAAAGATTTCATTTTCTTCAGGTCGTTCGGTCTCGTCACTACAACGTGCCCATCCTCGACCTTAATCGTCATTTCTGTGGGAAGCGTTCTTACCAGCGTTCCCTTCGGACCTTTTACGGTCACCTTGTTTCCCTCGGCCACATCAACTGTGACGCCTGCCGGAATCACTACCGGCAATCTTCCGATACGGGACATAAATCAAAAATCCTCCTTACTTAGATTTTCGGAAGAGGCGGTGCGCCTCTTCTGTTTTCAGTAATTTACTGTCTTTCGGTCTGCTACCAGACGAATGCCAGCACTTCTCCGCCTACGTTCAGCTCTCTTGCCTTTTTGTCGGTCATCACACCCTTGTTCGTGGAGATGATGGCGATACCCAGACCACCGAGCACCTTCGGGAGCTCATCCTTGCCCGCGTACACGCGAAGACCCGGCTTGGAAATCCTTTTCAGTCCGGAGATGATCCTGTCACTCTTGTTATTGGCATACTTCAGGGTAATACGCATATCCTGAAAATTTCCATTGTCAACCAGCTCATACTTCTCTACATATCCCTCATCTACCAGAATGTTTGCGATCGCAAGCTTCATCTTCGATACCGGGACATCTACCGTGTCATGCTTTCTGACGTTCGCATTACGGATTCTTGTGAGCATATCTGCGATTGGATCGTTCGTTGTCATTTTTTCTACCTCCTTACCGGTTACCAGCTTGCCTTTTTCACACCCGGGATCTGGCCAGCGTAAGCCAGCTCGCGGAAGCAGATTCTGCAGATTCCATATTTTCTCAGGTAAGCATGCGGACGGCCGCAGATCCTGCAGCGGCTGTATTCTCTCGTCGAGAATTTCTGTTTACGCTGCTGCTTGATTTTCATCGATGTCTTAGCCATGAAATTCCCTCCTATCTTGCAAATGGCATATTGAATAAACTCAACAGATAACGTGCTTCCTCGTCGGTCCTGGCTGTAGTCACGAAAATGATGTCCATGCCTCTCACCTTATCCACCTTGTCGTATTCAATTTCCGGGAAAATCAACTGTTCCTTGATGCCAAGGGCATAATTCCCTCTGCCGTCAAACGCGTTCGGGTTCACGCCGCGGAAGTCACGCAGGCGGGGAAGCGCCAGATTGATCAGGCGATCCGCAAACTCGTACATCCGCTCCTTGCGAAGCGTAACCTTGCAGCCGATCGGCATGCCCTCACGAATCTTGAAGTTCGCGACAGAATTCTTTGCCTTTGTCACGACCGCCTTCTGACCGGTGATCGTCTCCAGATCCTTCACTGCGGAATCCAGAACCTTGACATTCTCTTTCGCTTCGCCGACGCCCATATTGATGACGATCTTGTCGAGCTTCGGCACTTCCATAATATTTTTATATCCGAATTTTTTGATCATGGCGTCCACGATCTCATTCTTGTACTGTTCTCCAAGTCTGCTCACTTTTTTTCAGGCCTCCTCTCTTCCATCAGTCGTCGATGACCTTGCCGGTCGCCTTCGCTACGCGCTTCACGACTCTCTTCTTGCTGCCGTTCTCGCGCTCCTTATACTCGACCTGAAAACCGACGCGCGTGGTCTGTCCATCTACCACAAGCATGACATTGGAAGCATCGATCGGAGCCTCCTGATGAACGATGCCGCCCTGCTGGTTCGACATCGAGGGCTTCGTGTGCTTCGTGACCATGTTCACGCCTTCCACCACGACTCTGCCCTTCTTGTGGTCAACCATGACAACCTTGCCCTCAGCGCCCTTGTCGGCTCCGGCAATCACTCTGACGGTATCGCCCTTTTTGATTTTCATTGTAGCCATTCCGATACCTCCTATAATACTTCCGGAGCGAGGGATACGATCTTCATGAACTGTTTCTCACGAAGCTCTCTCGCGACCGGCCCAAAGATACGGGTTCCCCTGGGGTTCTTGTCTTCCTTGATGATGACCGCAGCATTCTCGTCAAAGCGGATATAAGAACCATCCTTGCGGCGAGCGCCCTTTACCGTACGGACCACGACAGCCTTCACCACGTCGCCCTTTTTGACAACGCCGCCTGGCGTTGCGTCTTTAACCGTAGCAACGATCACATCGCCGATGCGTGCATATCTTCTCGTTGAGCCGCCCATAACGCGGATGCAGAGGAGCTCTTTTGCACCGGTGTTATCAGCAACCTTCAGTCTTGATTCCTGCTGTATCACTTCTACATCCTCCTATCTGGCTTTCTCAATGATGCTGACCAGTCTCCATCTCTTGTCCTTGGACAGCGGTCTGGTCTCCATAACCTTTACAGTATCGCCGATACCGCACTCATTGTTCTCATCATGCGCCTTCAGCTTGTATGTCTTCTTTACAATCTTTCCGTAGAGCGGATGCTTTACGTGGTTTTCCACAGCTACCACAATGGTTTTGTCCATCTTATCGCTGACCACCTTACCGACACGGGTTTTTCTCAGATTTCTTTCCACGGCTTCCTATTCTCCTTTCTCACACTGCGCTGCCGGACTCTTACGCGTTCTTCTGTGCGATAACAGTCTGAATCCGGGCGATGTTCCTGCGAACTTCCCTGATCCTCGCCGTGTTGTCGAGCTGGTTCGTCGCGTTCTGGAATCTCAGGTTGAAAAGCTCCTTCTTTGCAGCCGTCAGCTCGGTATTCAGCTCAGCGGCTGTCTTTTCCTGTAAATCTTTCACATATTTATTCGTTTTCACTGCTATCACCGCCTTCTAAGTCTGCGCGAGATACGATCTTGCATCTGCAAGGTAACTTGTGGGTGGCCAGACGCAGGGCTTCCTTCGCAACTTCCTCGGAAACACCCGCAATCTCAAACATCACGCGGCCCGGCTTTACAACTGCCACCCAGTATTCCAGGGAGCCTTTTCCTTTACCCATTCGGGTCTCAGCCGGCTGGCTGGTCACGGGCTTATCCGGGAAAATCTTGATCCAGACTTTACCGCCACGCTTGATGTAACGGGTCATGGCCACACGGGCTGCCTCGATCTGGTTGGACTTGATCCAGCAGGGCTCGAGGGCGATAATACCGTATTCGCCATTCGTGATCTTATTTCCTCTCATCGCTTTCCCGGCCATGCTGCCGCGAAACTGCTTGCGATGCTTTACTCTCTTCGGCATTAACATTATCGATCGCTCCCTTCCTTCGCCTTCTTCGGAAGGACCTCGCCTTTATAGACCCAGACCTTCACGCCGACTTTTCCGTAGGTAGTGTCCGCCTCCGCGAAACCGTAATCAATATCAGCTCTCAGTGTATGAAGCGGAATCGTACCCTCCGAATAGGTCTCTGTACGGGCGATATCCGCACCGCCGAGACGGCCGCCGCAGGACGCCTTGATTCCCTTCGCGCCGGACTTCATCGCTCTGCCCATGCAGGACTTCATAGCGCGCCGGAAAGAGATACGATTCTCAAGCTGCTGCGCAATGTTCTCCGCCACAAGCTGTGCCTCGCGATCCGGTCTCTTGATCTCCCGGATATCCACGACGACTTTCTTTGTGGTCATCTTCTGCAGCTGAACTCTGAGCTTCTCAATCTCAACGCCGCCCTTTCCGATGATCATGCCGGGCTTCGAAGCAGATATCGTGATCTTCATGCGATCGGAAGTACGCTCGATCTCAATCTTGGAAACTCCTGCACTGTACAGCTTCTTCTTCAGAAACTTTCTGATCTGGTAATCTTCGACCAGGCAGTCCGCAAAATCTTTTTCTGCGTACCATTTGGAATCCCAGTCTTTAATAACACCGACCCTGAGGCCGTGCGGGTTAACTTTCTGTCCCATGATTGTCCTCCCTTACTTCTTCTCGTCCAGCACAATGGTGATATGGCTCATCCGCTTCTCGATGCGGTAAGCGCGGCCCTGTGCTCTCGGTCTGATTCTCTTCATCGTCGGCCCCTTGTTTGCGTAGCACTCTGCGACGTAAAGATTTTCAGCCCTGTAGTTCTTGTCCGGATAATTGTTCTCTGCGTTCGCAATTGCGGACTTTAATAATTTCTCGATCAGGGTGGACGCATATCTCGGATTGTAGGTGACAATACCGAGCGCGGTCTGCACGTCCTTCCCTCTGATGGCATCTAATACGAAGCATGCCTTCTGGACGGACACGCGCGCAAATGAAAGCTTTGCGCTCGGACGCTCGTCCTTGACGGCATTTCTTTCTCTTTTATACTGACTTCTGGAACCCTTTGCCATTCCGGTTTAACCTCCTTCCAAAATATAGACGACTAACGCCTGGACTTCTTCTCGTCTTTTCCATGTCCCCGGTAGGTTCTGGTCGGCACAAACTCTCCGAGCTTGTGGCCTACCATGTCCTCGGTGACATAGACCGGCACATGCTTTCTTCCATCATGAACTGCAAATGTGTGGGAAACCATCTGCGGGAAAATCGTGGAGCGGCGCGACCAGGTCTTGATCACGGCCTTGTTTCCGCTGGCGTTCATCTCATCTACTTTCTTCAGCAGGCTGGCGTCTGCAAACGGTCCTTTTTTTAATGAACGGGACATGTATGAAACCTCCTATTTCTTATTTAAACGTCTTGCCGTCTCTTCTTCTGACGATCAGCTTGTTAGACTGCTTGTTCTTCTTTCTGGTCTTGAGGCCAAGCGCCGGCTTGCCCCACGGTGTGCACGGACCCGGGCGACCGATACCGGCCTTGCCCTCGCCGCCGCCATGCGGGTGGTCGTTCGGGTTCATGACAGAACCGCGGACGGTCGGGCGGATGCCCATGTGGCGCTTGCGTCCCGCCTTGCCGTAGTTGATCAGGTTGTGCTCACCATTGCCGACGATACCGACCGTCGCGCGGCAGTTCATGGGCACCATCCTCATCTCACCGGACGGCAGTCTGAGAGTCACATACTTGCCTTCCTTTGCCATCACCTGCGCCCCGTTTCCGGCGGAACGAACGAGCTGTCCGCCCTTGCCCGGGTGCATCTCAACATTGTGAACCATGGTACCGACAGGGATATTCTCCAGCGGCAGGCAGTTGCCCGGATGAACCTCTGCTTCCGGTCCGTTCATCACGACCATGCCTTCCTTCAGGCCCTGCGGCGCGAGGATGTAGGCCTTCTCGCCGTCCGCATAGCAGATCAGCGCGATGTTCGCCGTGCGGTTCGGATCGTACTCGATGCCGAGAACCTTTGCCGGAACTCCGTCTTTCTTTCTCTTGAAATCAATGATTCTGTATTTTCTCTTGGCGCCGCCTCCGCGGTGTCTCACTGTAATCTTTCCCTGGGCGTTGCGTCCGGCCTTCTTCTTGAGGGAAGTCGTCAGGGACTTCTCAGGAGCGGTCCTGGTGATCTCTTCGAAATCATATCCGGACATCTGTCTCCTGGAAGGGGTATATGGGCGATAGGTTTTGATTCCCATTACGTTATCTCCTTTCAAACTCTGCGCGGTTTCGTGATACTGGTCGGCTCTTTACAGTCCTTCAAAGAGCTCAATGTCCTTGCTGTCAGCGGTAAGCTGCACGACAGCCTTTCTGGTCTTCGCCGTCTGGCCGGTGACCATGCCGCGCCTCTTGTTCTTTGCCGGGCAGTTCATGATGTTGACTTTCTCAACCTTCGCGCCGGCGAACATCTTCTCGACCGCGTCCTTCACCTGGGACTTGGTTACATCCGGATGGACGAGGAAGGTATATTTCTTTTCTCCCATCATGGCCATGCTCTTCTCGGTGATGACCGGTTTGCGGATTACATCATAATATTTAATGTCAGCCATTATGCGTACACCTCCTCGATGGTGGCGACGGCATCCTTCGTGACGATCAGGGTACTGTACTTCAGGATATCGTACACATTGATCGTGTTCGTCAGCGCCGTGCGGACGTTTGCAATGTTTCTCGCAGACTTCACAACGTTCTCATCATTCTCATTCAGAACGACCAGTGCCTTCTGTACCTTCAGCGCATCGAGAACCGCCTGCATCTGCTTCGTCTTGATCCCGTCGAACTTCAGCTCGTCGAGGACGATCAGCTTTTTCTCATTTACACAGTTCGTAAGGACGGACTTGAGAGCAAGTCTCTTTTCCTTCTTGTTCAGGCGAATCGTGTAATCTCTCGGAGTCGGGGCGAATACCACGCCGCCGCCGGTCCACTGGGGAGCTCTGGTCGAACCCTGACGGGCATGTCCGGTTCCCTTCTGTCTCCAGGGCTTTCTTCCGCCGCCGGAAACCTCGGAACGGGTCTTCGCTTTCTGCGTTCCCTGTCTCTTATTTGCGAGCTGCGCCACGACAACCTGATGTACCAGATGCTCGTTGACGTCTACTCCGAAAATCTCATCGGAAAGTTCGATCGTTCCGACTTCTTTTCCTTCCATATTATAAACAGCTACATTTGCCATAATCGTGTTCCTCCTTTCCCGTCAGCCTTATTTGCCGCTCTTCACGGTCTCTTTGATGGTAACTAAGGCTTTCTTCGGGCCCGGTACCGCACCTTTGACCAGCAGTAAATTGTTTTCTGCGTCAACTCTGACTACTTCCAGGTTCTGGATCGTGATCTGCTTTGAACCCATGTGACCCGGCATGCCTTTTCCCTTGAACACACGGCTCGGATCGGAGCAGGCGCCGTTGGAACCCTGATGACGATGGAACTTGGAACCGTGAGCCATGGGTCCTCTGTGCTGTCCAAGTCTCTTGACTGCGCCCTGATACCCCTTACCTTTGGAGATAGCCGTTGCATCGATCTTATCGCCAGCGGAGAAGATATCCGCCTTGATCTCCTGTGCCGGCGCGTACTCGGACGCGTTCTCCAGCTTCAGTTCCCGGACAAATCTCTTGTAAGATACGCCGGCCTTGTCAAAGTGGCCCTTCTTCGGCTTGTTCACAAGCTTCTCTCTGATGTCGACGAATCCGACCTGTACCGCGTCATAGCCGTCGTTCTCGACTGTCTTGACCTGCGTCACAACGCAGGGTCCGGCCTGAAGCACGGTGACGGGTGTGAGCACGCCGTCTTCGTTGAAGATCTGGGTCATGCCGACCTTCGTCGCTAAAATAGCTTTCTTCATTCTTTCTTTTCCTCCTGTTTTCTCTACAGCGGAATGCACCACAGGGCATTCATTCTAGCCGCAGGATTATTTGGTTTTCATCTTTATGTCAACATACACGCCAGCCGGCATATCCAGACGGGACAGGGCGTCCACCGTCTTCTGCGTCGGCGCGATGATGTCGATCAGTCTCTTGTGCGTTCTCTGCTCGAACTGCTCTCTGGAATCCTTGTACTTATGCACCGCTCGAAGGATCGTAACTACTTCCTTCTTCGTCGGCAGCGGCACCGGTCCGCTCACCTTGGATCCCGTCTTTTTCACCGTCTCGATGATCTTCTTTGCGGATGCATCGATCAGCTGATGATCGTACGCCTTCAATGTGATTCTCATTACTTGACTTGCCATAAAAAAAAGTCGCCTCCTTTTCGTACTTTTGACTACCAGTACGACAAGCGGTGACTGTACACTCTCCCGTGTGTGTCGCGAGGACTCTCACACGTCGTTTCCTTCTTCTTCAGAGGACCGATCAATTTGTATACAGTGACTTGTCGCCAGTTTGCTAACTTGACATTCGCTCCACGGAAAAACCCACGCGCACAGCGTGGCAACCTCACGCTTCATCGCTATCAATATCACAGCAAGAATCAGTATAAAACAAAGGCCTGCAAAATGCAAGCCCTTTTTTTCAAAAAAATCAACGAAAATTTTTACTTTTCCCAGCGTCCCGCTGCACCGCAGGGCAATACCAGTCCGCTCTCCGTCACCGGAAGGCCAACCTCCTGCGCGTCTACCCTGCCGCCAAAGCGCCGAAGCTCTGTTCCAAGCAGATAGGCGAGCACCGCGGGCTGCAGACCGGTCGTGTAGGAATTAATAAGGAAGAAAAGCGGATCATCGCTCAGAAGCTGTGCACTCAGCCGCACAAGCGGATGAATCGCATCCTCGATCTTCCATATCTCTCCTTTGGGTCCGCGCCCGTAGGACGGCGGGTCCATGATCACGGCATCATAGCGATTCCCGCGGCGCAGCTCCCGCTCGACGAATTTCTGACAATCATCCACAAGCCAGCGAACCGGCGCGTCCTGAAGGCCGGAAGTTTTCGCATTCTCCTTCGCCCAGCCTACCATGCCCTTCGAAGCGTCGACATGCGTGACCGCTGCGCCTGCTGCCGCTGCCGCCAGTGTCGCTCCGCCCGTATAGGCAAACAGGTTCAGTACCTTCACCGGCCTGCCCGCGCTGCATATCTTTTCCGAAAACCAGTCCCAGTTTGCAGCCTGCTCCGGGAACAGCCCGGTATGTTTGAAGCTGAAGGGCTTCAGGTGAAAGGTCAGGCGCTTCCCGCAGGACAGTTCATAGGAAATATCCCACTGCTGCGGCAGATCAAAAAACTCCCACTCGCCTCCGCCCTTCGCACTCCGGTGGTAATGGCCGTTTTTCCGCCGCCAGCCGGGATTTTCCTTTGGCGTATTCCAGATCACCTGGGGATCGGGACGCACAAGCAGATATTTCCCCCAGCGTTCCAGCTTCTCGCCGCCGGAACAGTCGATCACCTCATAATCCTTCCAGTTCTGCGCTGTAAACATTATCTAAAGACTCCTTCTGTCAGTTGTCAGATCGCGAATCACTTCGCCTGCAAGGATCAGCCCCTCCACAGCGGGCACGAAAGCCGTACTTCCCGGCGTCTGGCGGCGCTGCGCACTTTTTTCATCCGGCTCAGTATCCCCGCCTCCATCCGGCGTAATCGGCACTTCCCTGGAATAAACCACCTTCAGTTTCCGGACACCGCGCTTTTTCAGCTCACGGCGCATCACGCGCGCCAGCGGACAGACACTCGTCTCGTAGATGTCCGCCACCTCAAAGGCGGACGCGTCCAGCTTATTTCCCGCTCCCATACAGCTGATAATCGGCGTACCGGATCGCTCCGCCTGCAGCACCAGCTCGATCTTGCCGGTCACGGTGTCAATCGCATCCACAACGTAATCGTAACGGGAAAAATCAAACTGTCCCTCCGTCTCCGGCCCGTAAAAGGTCCGATATACCGTGACCTGCGCGTCCGGATTGATTTCGAGAACCCTCCTTCGTGCCACATCTGTCTTGTATTCTCCGATCGTCCCACGCGTCGCGAGAATCTGCCGGTTCAGATTCGTCAGGCAGACACGGTCATCATCGATCAGGTCAAGTGCGCCTATGCCGCTGCGCGCCAGCGCTTCAAGCGTATAGCCTCCAACGCCGCCGAGCCCGAACACAGCCACACGCGCCCCGAAAAGCTTTTTCATTCCTTCCTCGCCCAGGAGAAGCCTCGTTCTGGAAAACTGATCTGACATTGCCTTCTTTTCTCTTTTCTTTCTGAAGTGCAGCAAAAAGTATCGCCACAATTAATCACACTAACATGACAGAGCAGCTTCGTCAACCGAAAAATGAAGCGCCTGATATAAGCGCTCCACCGCCTCCTCGATCCGATTCTCGTCAATATTGGAATAATTGACGACAAACGTATGGGCAGATCGGCTCTGTCCTTCCCCTCCGCGAAAATAATAAGAAAGTCCTGTCAGACGTATCCCCTTTTCGGCCGCGCGACTCATAAGTTCCTCATCGGTGAGATTTGTCCTGACATGCATGAGGAAATGCAATCCGGCGTCCTCCTCCGAGATGCTGACCAACGCTGAGAGCGGACTGCGCGCAATCGCATCCAGCAGCAGATTGCGTTTTTTCCTGCAGTTGTTCCGCATCCGGTTAATATGCTTCTCGTAATGTCCTTCCCGGATGAATGCCGCCAGCGTGTACTGTTCAAAATTGGATACCGTGCAGGAATAAAAGTCCAGCCGCTCACGGTACCTGGCCAGCAGCGAGGCGGGCAGCACCATATAACTGATACGGATTGTAGAGGCAAGGCTCTTCGTAAAAGTGTTGATATAGATCACACGCCCATTCTGATCAATGCTCTGCAGCGTCGGGACCGGCTTCCCTGACAGACGGAACTCGCTGTCATAATCGTCCTCAATAATATAGCGCTCTTCCTCCTCACTGGCCCAGGCAAGCAATTCATGGCGCCGGCTGATCGGCATCGTAATGCCGGTCGGAAAATGATGCGACGGGGAAATGTGAATGACATTCGCGCCGGAAACTTTTAAGAGCTCCGGCTGCATCCCGCTGCGGTCCAGATCGATATACCTGCAGGCAACTCCATGCGCCTGATAAATCTTCCATATCTTCTGATAACCGGGATTCTCCACGGCATAAACGCTGTCAAGGCCAAGCAGCTGAATCAAAAGGCCATAGAGATACTCTGTCCCCGCGCCAACGATAATCTGCTCCGGCGACACCTGCATATCCCGGAATTCCCGCAACTGCTCCGCAATCGCCTCACGCAGCGGCAGGATACCGCCGCCGGGCGAATTTTTCAGCAGATTCTCCCCCTGTTCCGTCATTACCCGGCGAATCAGTTTCGTCCAGACCGAGAAGGGAAAATTTTCTTTCCGTGTCTGGTTGCTGGAAAAGTCTGCAAAAAACTGCTGCTCTTCCGGCTGTTCAAACGATACGGCAACAGAATCAGGGGCGGAAACCGCCCCCGGCTGTGACCTGTGAAACGCAGGCGGAATATCCGCGACATAATAGCCTTTTTTAGGAAGGGAGCTGACATAGCCCTCCGTCTGCAGCAACGCGTAAGCATTCTCAACGGTGAGTGTACTGACGCCAAGCTGCCGCGCAAAGCTGCGCTTTGAAGGAAGCTTCTCACCGCTCACGAGCTTTCCGGACAGGATGTCATCCTTCATGCATCTATAGAGCCAGGTGTACAGGCTTTCCTTCCCTCTGTTTTCAAAAGAATAGGTGAGCATGAGAATCTGCTCCTACAAAATCGCGCCGATGGAAAGGAACAAAGGCGCAAACACCAGAGATACGATTGTCATCAGCTTGATCAGAATATTGATCGCCGGGCCTGACGTATCCTTAAACGGATCCCCCACGGTATCGCCGACCACTGCAGCCTTGTGTGCCTTGCTTCCTTTACCGCCATGGTGGCCGCTCTCAATATATTTCTTGGCGTTATCCCAGGCGCCGCCCGAATTGGACATAAAGATCGCCAGAAGAACGCCCGTCACCAGCGCGCCGCTGAGCAGACCGCCGAGCGCCTCAACGCCCAGAAGCAGGCTGACCGCGACAGGAACCAGCACCGCCATCACGCCCGGGAGCAGCATCTCATGAAGCGCAGCCGTCGTGGAAATCGCCACGCAGGAAGTGTAATCCGGGCGCTCCCTGCCTTCCATAATGCCCGGCTTCTCGCGGAACTGCCGCCGCACCTCCTCGATCATCTTATAAGCGGCTTTCGATACCGACTCCATCGTAAGTGCCGAGAAAAGGAAGGTCAGCATCCCTCCCAGGAAAAGGCCAATGATCACCCGGTAATCCAGAAGATTGATGGCCTCCAGGCCTACCGCATTGGCATAGGAGACGAAGAGTGCAAGGGCTGTCAGCGCCGCAGAACCGATCGCGAAGCCCTTTCCCATAGCTGCCGTCGTATTCCCGACAGAGTCCAGCTTGTCCGTGATCTCACGCACCGACTCGTCGAGGCCGGACATCTCTGCGATTCCGCCCGCATTATCTGCAATCGGGCCATAGGCGTCGACCGCGACCGTGATACCCGTCGTGGAGAGCATACCTACCGCGGCAAGTGCAATGCCGTACAGTCCATTCACACGGTAGGAAATGAAAATAGCAACACTGATCAGCAGGAGCGGAATGGCCGTCGACTTCATTCCAACCGCGACACCGCTGATAATCGTCGTCGCAGCGCCCGTCTCCGACTGCTCACCGACCTTCTGTACCGGCTTATAGGCGTCGGAGGTATAGTATTCCGTAACCTTACCGATCACAACGCCAACAAGCAGGCCGGAGATCACGGCGATCGCCGCGCTCATATCTTCAAATAAATACCGGCTCAGAACCAGCGATGCAAGAATCACCAGGGCTGCCGATACATAACTTCCTTTCGTGAGTGCTTTCTGCAGATCATTACCCTCGCTGTCCTTCACAAAGAATGTGGCGATAATGGAAGCGATCAGGCCGCAGGCTGAAATCAGAAGCGGAAACAGTACGCCGGAGACCGCTGCGACGGCTGCTCCGAGCGTCAGCGCCGACACAAGGGAACCGACATAGGATTCAAAGAGATCGGCGCCCATGCCCGCGACATCGCCGACGTTGTCTCCGACATTATCCGCGATAACCGCCGGATTGCGCGGGTCGTCCTCCGGGATCCCTTTTCCCACTTTGCCGACCAGGTCGGCGCCGACATCCGCTGCTTTCGTGTAAATACCGCCGCCCACACGGGCAAACAGTGCGATAGAAGAAGCGCCGAGACTGAAGCCCGACAGCACCTCTACATTGCCGGTGAGGATGTAGATCATACTGACGCCGAGCGCTCCGAGTCCGGCCACACACATCCCCATCACCGTACCGCCTGCAAAAGCGACCGACAGCGCTTTGTTCATGCCGCTTTCCCGCGCTGCGTTGGCCGTGCGCACGTTGGCCTTCGTGGCAACCGTCATACCGAAGTATCCGGCCGCGGTCGAGAACACTGCTCCCACCACAAAGCATACTGCTGTCACCCAGCTCCCGATACCCACACCGATCAGTATAAAAAGCACTGCCACGAAAATGACGAGGATCTTATACTCTGCTGTCAGGAATGCGCGTGCTCCCTCTGCGATCGCCGCGGCAATCTCTTTCATTCTGTCCGTACCCGGCTGCTGCCGACTCACCTTTCGCGCCTGAAGACCTGCAAAAAGCAGGGCCAGTACAGCGGCCGCCGGTACAATGCACATCCATCTCTCCATCTAGTTTCCTCTCATATGTAGTTTGATACATTTATAGTATCATACATTTGTTCAAAACGCCAGATTTTTTTGCCAGATACGAACAGTTACTTTGTCATTCTGCTGTCACCGGCGTGATCGTGATATTGGCAGCCTCGATTCCCGTCTTGCGTTTGACGATATCTTCGATCTGAGCGCGCTCCGCATCGCTGACCTGTGCGCTGCTGACTACCACATCTGCGCTGTCATCCGTAATACTTACCACAGCTTCATCAAAGCCCTGCGCCATCAAAAGCGTCTCCGCCGCCAGCTCTCTCTCCGCCACGTCCGTCATGCTCACCATCGCATCGACGGCGCTCTGCTTCTGTTCCTCCGTGATCGTGCTGCTCTCAATCAGTTCCATCAGCATTTCCTTATTTTTCGAGCGGGTCTGCTCCCTTGTCACCTTCGCCTCAGACACAATGCCGACGCCCACCGTTCCCGTCACGAGAACGGTTTCTCCCGCCGACGCCGTCTCCGTCGTCGCCTCAGCGCTGCTGTCATAGTCTTCATCAAGGCTGGCAATCTCCTCCGTATACTCTTCGCCAAGATCGGCGACGTCTGTCTCCCCGGTCCCTGCATAGCTGTCTTCCGCCGAGATGTCCAGCGCCAGATCCGTGTCCTCTTCCTCAACGGATTCACTGTTCGCGCTGAGCAGAGACGCGTCCAGGCTGGCGCCAGAATAATTCAGATAACCGGCGACTGCGATCATGGCCGCCAGCGCCGTAATGATGACCTGATTCTTCCTGAATACGGGTTTCTTTATCACAGGTTTCTTTAAGGGCTGCTTTGCTTTCACTTAATCGCCTCCATACTTCATGATTTTAATTTTATGTGCTTCAATACCAAATAATGCCTGCGCAGCCTCTATGATATCCGCTTTTACATCGCCGTCGTCGCCGCCCTCGGCAATCACCAGGACGCCTTCCACCTGCGGCGGCGTCTCGGAACTTACATAGGGCGTGCGTTCACTGCTGCCCTGATCCTCATAGACCGTCTCCTCCTGCGTCGAATTTTCGGTAACGTTCACATCTTTCTCAACCTGTTTCTGTCCGCTGTCCGCAAAAGTCAGCATGACACGCACTTTTCCAATCCCCTCAACCTGGGAGAGCATCTCCTCGAGTCTGCTCTCCAGCCGGCTCTCATAATCTTCCCTGGTCTCCTCTGTCTCTGCCGGGAGCACTGCCGCGTCCGATGCTTCCCCGTCGTTCTTCTGCACCGGGACTGCAATAACTGCAAGCAGCAGCCCCAGCAGCGCCAGAATCAACAACTGATCCTTCCTCGGCGGCCAGTATTTTTTCCTCCATTTTTCCCATTTCTCCCTGTTCACCGGATCTTCTCCACCTCCTGCTCCAGCTGCAGGACCACCGCCTCCGCATTCAGCTGCTCCGCAAAACCAGCCACTCCTGAAATCGGCTGCAGCAGGAGCAATACCAGCAGCAGTCCCAGATAAAACCGCACATACTTCTCATAACCCCCTCCGGGCAGCAGGTTCAGCACCATCTGTTCAAGCAGGTAGAAAACCGTGACCACCCGGACCATCTCCCGTATTTCCTCCATCTCTTCAGCCTCCCGTCAACACCGTCGTAAGCGCAATCGTCAGAAAAAACAGTGCAAGCACTGTGAATACCGCGCGGAAGAGCAGCCGCACACCGTTTCCCATTCCACTCAGGCAGCCGATAATCCGCTCGTCCGACACTGGCTGCAGCACCGCCGCAAGCAGATAGTACACCGCCATGATCACTGCCAGCTTTGCGAGCGGGACGAGACAGAGCAGGATCAGAACAATCAGAGCCGCCGCACCGATTCCGTTCTTGATCAGCACCGCGGAGCCAAGCACCAGATCCGCCACGCCGCTGCCTGCGCTGCCGATACCGGGCACCATGACGATCCCCCGGCTCGCGGCCAGATTGCGGAAAGAATCCGCCGCCGGTGAGACCAGCCCCTGTATCATGTGAAAGCCGCAGACAAGGGTAATCGCAGCTTTCAGGCTCCAATCCGCCGCCATCGACACGAGCTTCGCGAACTGTCCGAGCCGCTTTTCCTTCGAGAGATGATTGACCAGAATGAGCAGCACATAGATCTCAGCACAGGGCAGGACAAAGGACTCGATCAGCCACTGCAGGCCGCTGATCAGCAGAAGGAAGAATTCATAATAGACTCCCGCTGACGTAAGATAGGATGATAAGGTCATCGCAAGGAAATAAGCCGGAGCGAGTACCGTCATAAAGCTTCGCATCACCGCCATCACATCCTCTGCAATTCCCAGGCACGTACGAAACGAACTCATCAGAAGCAGAAACAGAATCATATAAATCATGCAGAAGCTGATCTCCGGCACGCTGCGATTCTGGAATACATCTGCAAAATGAAGTAATACGGCCGCAGCAATCGCCAGAATCAGAATATTCAGCCACAGTTCTCTCTGAGCAAGCAGCTCTCCGAACAGCGCGTTCTGTAAAAGAGAAGCGATATCTTTTAAGGAAAGCAGACTTTCTCCTCTGGCTCCGCTCTCTACCATATTCTGAAAGTCAGGGAAACCTCCCAGCTGCTCATCCAGCAGGCGTTGAATCTCCCCGTAATCAATCTCTTCCATGTTTTATCCCCCGAGGAATCCATGTATCGCATCAAGCAGCGCGGAGAAAACCGGCATACTCACTGCCAGAACGGTCAGCTTCCCAAAAATCCGGATCTGCCCTGCAATCGTCTGATATCCCGCATCCTTGCACAGATCCGATGCAAATTCTGCGATATAGCTGATCCCGACAATCTTCATCAGTATCTGCAGATAACCGGTATTCAGCGGCAGACTTTCCTGAATTGCCGCAAGTGTATCCATGATCAGCGCCAGCTGCTCTGTCAGGCTCAGGAAGATCAGCAGGCTGACACCCAGACACAGATAAACCGCGAACTCCGATTTCAGAGCCTTCAGCTGCTGTGCCAGCAGAACGCCGACGATTCCCAGCAGAGCGATCCGCACCATCTCATCCACCTCCTAGAGCGTGAAGAGCTCCTGCATCATTTCAAAGAGTTCATAGACATAGGGAATCAACCAGAACAGCACCAGAAGCAGCCCTGCCAGACTCGTCAGAAATGCCTGCTCGTCCCGCCCGCTGTGTTTCAGTACCTGTGAGAGCACAGAAACCAGAATCCCCACCGCGGCAATTTTAAAGATCATCGTTACGCTCATAACCGTCCCACCTTACAGAATAAAAACCGCCACCAGCGCTCCGCTCAGGATCCCCAGATAACGGTACAGCTTTTTTCGCTTCTTCGCGTCCTCCACAGCATCATCCAATGCGCGGTTCAGATTTTCCTGATAATAGTCCAGCGCCCCAAGCTGCTGCTTCACATCCAGGCATCCCAGCATGCCGCCCAGTTCCTTCAGCTCTCTCACATCCTGCTCTGTCAGATGAAGCTCCCTGACGCAGCTTTTCAGATTCCTCTCCCAGATAATCTGTGCACTCTGTCCGTTTCGTCTTCTAAGATCTTCCGCCACACGTCGGAAGAAGTCCTGAAACGGCGGCTGCGCCCTCTTTTCCACACTGCTGAACGCTTCCGGCAGCGGCCGGTGAAGATAACGGATCTCCCCATTCAGAAGCAGGACAATCTGCTGTAATGACTGCAGCTCCCGGATCCTCATATCCAGCTCATCCGCCATACGCATGCCGAGCCCGCCCGTTCCTGCCAGAAGCAGAAGAATCCCGAACCACCTCATACTTTTATGTTCCGGTATTGTCCGTCCAGAATCATTCTGATACGCCCCGGCTCCTTCCCATTTTCCAGAAACACATAGCGCTCAAACAGGGCAGTCCCGATCATCTCAGCCAGTACAGGCTTTCTTTTCAGCTCCTCCGGCGAGTCGCCGTGTGTGGTTGCCAGCAGCGTGCAGCCACAATTCATTGCATGCCGCAGCGCCGCCAGTTCTTCCGGGCTTCCCACCTCATCCGCTGCCACTACGTCCGGGGACATCGAACGGATCAGCATCATCAGTCCCTCCGCCTTCTGGCAGCCGTCGAGCACGTCCGTTCTCAGCCCGACATCATTGGATGGAATACCGCAGAAAGAACCTGCAATCTCCGATCGTTCGTCGACAAGCCCGACTGTCATGCCCGGATGCTCACCACGCCCATCGGAAATCTGCCGGATGCAGTCGCGAAGCAACGTCGTCTTTCCTCTGCCCGGCGCAGATACGAACAGCGTATGGCACAACCGCCCGCCTTCCCATAAATGTGGGAGCACCCCATCCGCGCAGCCCTTCACCTCGTGTGCAAAACGGATATTCAGGGAAGAGACCTCGGACAACGTGCGCACCTTCCCACATTCCAGCACCGTCTTCCCGGCAATGCCGACGCGATGTCCTCCCGGAAGAGAAAGGAAGCCCTGCCGGATCTCATCCTCCCAGGCATACAGAGAATAATTTCCCAGATATGCCAGGATCTCACCGACCTCCGCCCCTGTAAAACGCCGATCCAGTATTCGCTCCCGTCCGCTGCTGTTCACAATGAGCGGACGCTCTGCGCGGATGCGAAGCTCCCGAAGATTTTGCTGTGTAAATCCTCCATGTACAAGCGGCTGCCGCAGCATCTCCGGAAATATTGAGAAAATATCCCGTTTCTTCATAATCCCTGTCCCCTTGTTTCAATATATGAAAGGGGACAGGTTTTATGACAGACAAAAAAATACGCAGTGGCTTTTTACAGGCCACTGCGTATTGTCTTCTGATGATCTTACTCGATCGGTTTTGCGTGGGACAGCAGGTACTTCTCCGCGTCGCCATTCCACAGGCCGTTGTTCGCCTTTACCAGCTTGTCGAGCTCCGCAAACAGCGGATCCGTCTTTCCCAGCTCCTCAAAATCTGCAAGCGCCGCCAGCGGTAAATCGATCTGCGTGTAGATCAGCTTCTTACCGCCCGGGATATTCGGCAGATTCAGCGTCGTCTCCGCTTCAGCGTTCAGACCGCCGATATGCGTCACCATCGCCGCCGGATTGATGCGTCCGCTGTTCATCATCTGGATCGCCTCGCGCATATCATCGGTATTTCCGCCGCTCGTTCCGACGACATGCGTGCTCGCATAATGCACATTGTAGAAATTGAACTCCGCTTTAAACTGCGTGTTCGTCGGACCTGCAAAGAAATTCAGGCAGCCGTCGTGTCCCAGGATACCGTCCGCCTGTTCCACAACCGATTTCACCGGAGCGAAACAGATCACATCATCATAACCCGTGCCGCCGGTCAGCTC
>MSHD01000024.1:0-34633 GCA_001941045.1 Lachnospiraceae bacterium Zagget2 | reverse complement strand
CAGCTCCACGCCGTTCTTCGCCGCATCCTCCACCGTGTAGATACTCTCCGCTCTCGCAAGGCGTGCATCGTCGATATCGGTCACAACCAGCAGGGACGGACGGCGATCGCAGTGCAGCGCATAGTCGATCGCGCCCAGGCCCATCGGTCCAACACTCGCGAGCAGCGCCATCTTGCCGCCTTCCACAATGCCCATCTGATGCTCATAGCTGCCGGCCTTCGTGTGGTACATCGCGTGATAGGTACCAATGATGCAGCTCATCGGCTCGGAAAGGGATCCATAAAAATAGACATCCGAATCATAAGGAAGCAGGCAGTCCATCTTCAGGGTCTCGATCGGAATATTCGCATACTGAGAAGCGCCTCCGCAATAGGGATAAGAATAGCCCGGCGCCATCAGAGAACCCTTATAGAAATGAGCCGGCTGAATCGAGAAGCCGTCGCCCACCTGATACTTATCCTTCCAGTTCTCGCCGACCTTCACGATCTGTCCGCAGAACTCGTGGCCAACGATCGTCGGATTTTCCTCGACATTGTCCGGAACACGCTTGTGCTCGCCGCCCTCTACGGCCGCCTTCCAGGTGCTCATACAAATCGAATCCGATATGATCTTCACCTGTACGCCATCGGTATCAATCTCGGGGAGTTCGATCTCCTCAAGTCTCAGATCCATCTTCCCGTGTATCCTGACTGCCTTTGTCTTCATACTGTCATTCCTCCTGATATTTAGATGGTTGATTACTATCTTTATATTTTAACTCATTACATACCACATGTCCAGCTAATCCCCTGGTCATTTTTTTCGATTTTTAAGAATATTTTTCTAATTGAAACCCATCACCCGGTTTGCCATCTTATACAGCGCGACGGACACCTTGCGCCCGCCCTTCCCGGGAAGGTTCATCGACCGTCCGAAAATGCTGAAATAATACAGGCGGTAATAGAGGCGGCGATCCTTTTTCTTCAGGTACTGCCAGAGGTCTTTTTTCTTCACGAGGCTCTCCTGCGTGCCGGAGCGGATCAGCATAATCGAGGATACAGTCATCATAATGCTCAGATAACTGACCATATAGTTCCGCAGCTTTTTATTCCGGATTTTTCCAATATCATACTGGTCGATCATAATCTTGTTGACTTTGATCTGCTGGTCAACGCGGCTGATCATCACCTGCTCATTGACCGACTGATCCGCGCGCCCGATGAAATAATGATAGAGAGCCACATCCATATAATAGAGTGTCTTCACATGGGGCAGCGGATAGTAAACGAAAATATTGTCCACATAGAAGGTGTGCTTCGGCAGCTCCATCCCGCTCTCCTGCAGCATCCGCGTGCGGTAAATGACCGAATGCATCAGAATATACTGCCCCAGATGGAAATGCTTCACGTCCTTCCAGGTAAACAGCGTATCCTGCGGCAGCGCCGAAGTATAACGGACCGTTCGTTTATGTTTTACTCCCTGTTTGTCGTAGATGTAATTGCAGAGCACCATGTCCGCGGTCTGCCCGCTGCGCACCAGCTCCGAGAGCCGCTCCAGCACCTTCGGATAATTCTCCTTGTCGAGCCAGTCGTCGCTGTCCACGACCTTGAAATAGACGCCGGTCGCGTGCTTCAGGCCGGTATTGACCGCCTCACCGTGCCCGCCGTTTTCCTGATGAACCACCCTGACAATGTTCGGGTACTTCGCGGCGTACTCATCTGCGATCTCGGGCGTCCGGTCCTTCGTGGATCCATCGTCCACAATGATGATCTCCACGTCCTCCCCGCCGGGAAGCAGGGATTCGATGCAGTTTCGCATATAGCCTTCTGAATTATAGCAGGGTACCGCTATGGATAACAGTTTCATTCTCACACCTCTCTCGTACTCTTGATCTTTTCTGCCAGCTCCAGCGCCTTCAGCACCATCGCGTCGATATTATAATATTTATACTCCGCCAGACGGCCGAGCAGATGGACCTGCGGAACTCCGTCAAGCAGCGCATGGTAGCGCTCGTACAGTGCCTGATTCGCATCATTTGCAATCGAATAATAAGGGATCTCACCCGCCGCGCCTGTATAGGCGAAGGGATACTCCCGCACAATCGTCGTTCCCGGCGCCTTCTGTCCGGTCAGATACTTAAATTCTGTAATTCTCGTGAAATCTTCGCTCACCGTGTAGTTTACCACACTGTGCCCCTGAAAATCCTCCCGGTCGAAATATTCAAAATCAAAGCGCAGCGAACGATAGGGCAGGCGGCCAAAACGGCAGTCAAAGAGCTCATCCAGCGGGCCTGTGTAAATGACCTCCCCCGCAAAAGGCGCGCCGTCCAGCAATACCTCATGTTCCCGGATGGAAATGCGCGTGCGCGCGTCCACGCCCGTCTGCACCGTGATCTTCGGGTGATCGAGCATCGCCTCAAACATCGCCGTATAGCCGTGCAGCGGCATGCCCTGGTAAGGCTCCTGAAAGTAGCGGTTGTCATGCGAGATCAGCACCGGTACGCGCCCGGTCACCGCCGGGTCGATCTCCTCCGGCGTCTGTCCCCACTGCTTCATCGTATAATGAAGGAAAATATTCTCGTAGACAAACTCCGCGATCTCGCGGATCTGCGGGTCCTCGTGTTCGCGCAGCTTCAGCACCGGCACGCGGCTGCCCTCTCCGAAGGCTTCGATCAGCTTCTTCTCGAGTTCGTCTGCCTTCGCCTCATCGTAGACCATATGCAGCGTGTTCAGATTGAAGGGCACCGGAATCAGCTTCCCGTGCACATTCGCCACAACCTCATGCCCAAAGGCATACCACTCCGTAAAGCGGGACAGATAGTCATAGGCCCGCTGCTCCTTCGTATGGAAAATATGGGGGCCGTAGCGGTGGACCAGTATCCCGTGCTCATCCGGCTCATCATAGCAGTTGCCGCCAATATGGCCGCGCTGCTCGAGCACGAGCACGCTGCGTCCTGACTCCGCCAGCTCCCTTGCCGCTACGCAGCCGGCCACGCCGGCCCCGATAATAACGCTGTCAAACATGCTCTTTCTCCTCCTCGTATTTCTCCTGTCCCAGTACAATATTCATATATCCCGCATAAGCTGCAAAAGCCGCCGGAATCGGATAGCGTTCCTGCGTCTCCTTCGCCTCGATAAAAAGCAGGCCGCTCTTCTCCATATCGTCCGTCTCCTCCAGGCTCACCGCATAGCCGCTCATGCGCCACTCTACATGGCTGAAAACATGCTTCGCATCGGCGAGCGGCAGAATGCGCAAGGGGGACAGCCCCCACTCCCGGAGCGCCTCCAGAACCTCGCGCTCTGACAGATGCCCCTCAAGATTCGGCAGCTCATAGAGTCCGGCCAGCAGGCCTTTCTGCGGACGCCTGCAGATCGCCACACGGCTGCCTTCCCGCAGAACCAGTACCGTCCGCTCCTCGATCCGGCGTTCCTTCGGCTGCTTTTTCTTCGGAAGCTCATCCACCATGCCCAGCGCGCGCGCCCTGCAAAGCGAGGCAAGCGGACAGGAATCACATTTTGCTTTTCCATTCGGTACGCAGACAAGCGCCCCGATCTCGATCAGAGCCTGTGTGAAATCTCCTGCCCGGTCTGCCGGTATGATCTCCTGTATCTGCCGCTCAAACGCGCGTTTCACGGACTGCTTCAGAATATCGTCGCAGCTCGCCGTAAGACGCGAGAGCACACGCAGCACATTCCCGTCGACAGCCGGGACCGGAATCCCGAACGCGATCGAGGCGATGGCCCCAGCCGTGTAGCTGCCGATACCCGGAAGCGCAAGAAGCGCCTCATAGTCCGCGGGAAACTGCCCGTCATACTCCTCCACGATGATCTGCGCGGTCCGCTTCAGATTCCGCGCGCGGTTGTAGTAGCCGAGGCCCTCCCACAGCTTCAGAAGCTCATCCTCCGGACAGGACGCCAGGGTCTTCACATCCGGAAACGCTCTTACGAAGCGTTCAAAATAAGGCCGGACCGCCTCCACGCGGGTCTGCTGCAGCATAATTTCCGACACCCACACACGATAGGGCGCCGGTTCCTCCCGCCAGGGGAGCGTGCGCGCATGCTCATCGTACCACGAAAGCAGTGGCCTTACAATCTGTTCCAACATTCGTCCATCTCCTGCTCCAGAGTTCAGTATACCACAGCTACTTGATTTTCCTCAACGTTTTTTGTAGAATGATTAACACATAGACAGAAGGGAGTACGGTTATGAAGACTGACGGCATTATTCTGGACGTGGACGGTACGCTCTGGGACGCGACGCCCGCGGCGGCCGATGGGTATAATGACGCGATCGCGGCCCGGGGAATGACCTCGCCGCACGTTACTGCCGGGCAGCTGCGCGGTCTGTTCGGGCGGCCCATACCGGCGATTGCCGACGCGGTTTTCCCGGATCTCGTGCCGGATGATCGCTATGCGTTGATTGAAGAGTGTATGAAGTATCAGGGAAAACGCCTGCAGGAAACGCAGCTCGACATGCTCTATCCCGGCGTGGCCGATACCATTCCGATGCTTGCAGGACAGATTCCGCTGTTCATCGTCAGCAACTGCCAGGCCGGGTATATTGAAACATTTCTGAAAAAATCCAGGCTTACGCCCTTCATAAAGGATCACCTTTGTCCGGCGGACACCGGACTTGTCAAAGGGCCGAATATCCGCCAGATTATAGAACGCTACCAGCTGGAAAAGCCGGTCTATGTCGGCGATATCGACGCGGATCGCAGCGCAGCAGAAGAGGCCGGCGCCGCATTCTGTTTTGCTTCCTATGGATATGGGGAAGCGCAGCGTGCGGACTATATTATTGATACATTTGCCGATCTGATCCCGCTGTTTTCCGATCGCTGATCGTTTACCGGCGGAAGGTTTTCCGGATCTGTTCCTCCGTATCCCGGATGAGTCGGTCGGAGACACCTGCCTTCTGCAATGCGTGATATTCATCCACAGTTCCCTGCCCGTGCGGCACCATCCATGCTCCGGCATCGCTGCCAAGGCCGATGCGCGCGCCCAACGCAGCCGCCTTCGCCACCCGTTCCGTCTGCATGGCAATATTTTTCCGCACTTCCGCCTCCGGAAAGCGATCATGTCCGAGAAGGCCGGTCACCGGTGCGAAGGTCGGCAGCCAGGCCGTCCTCTTCTCCGAGAGCAGTGCGAGCGTCTCATCCCTCATGAAAAATCCATGTTCCAGGCTGTCCACGCCCGCCTCCAATGTATCATAGCAGGTTCGGTCGCCGTTGCAGTGTGCCATGACAGCCATTCCCGCGTCATGTGCCGCGTCTATCATCCTCCGGATTGATTCTCTGTCGAGGCCTTCTTCCGTCAGGACTCCCGCACGGGAAAAATCCAGGATGCCGCTGACCATGATCTTGATAAAATCCGCGCCCTCCGCCTTCGCGCGCTTCACCAGTGCTTCATACTCCGTCCAGTCATCGAAGGGCAGCCCCACGATGCCGCCGTAATGATGTCTTTTATGAATCGCAAAAAACGGCGTCCGGTAATCGATCCCATATTCCGGCGCCAGCTCTCTGGCAAGCTTCGATACATTCCTCGCATCGCCGCCGTCGCGGACAAAGGTAATGCCCGCGGCCCGGTACGCTTCCAGATTACGGCGAACCGCTTCCTCACAGACCTTCGTTTCATGCAGGGCAACCGCCGCTTTATAATTGACTCCGTCCATAATGATATGGGCATGGCATTCTCCGAACATAAACTTCTCCTCCACCCGCATCCTATCTTAGCCCCCGCAATGCAGAAAATCAAGTCGTCACGCAGCGATAGCAGCTCTCCCGCTGCACAATTCTGCAGGGAAATTCGATCCGCACCGGCTCTTTATGCCCCCGCGAGGTACGGTCGAGCAGAAGATTCACCGCCATATGTGCCATCTCATCGCGTGGAATGTGGATCGTGGTGAGATAAGGTTTTGTGTTCTGCGCCTCTTCAATGTCATCGATCGAAATGACGGAAATTGCCTCGCGCAGCTTTTTCTTCTGCTGCGCAAGAATTTCCAGCACCCGCACTGCCGTCGCATCATTCGCGCAAAACACTGCTGAGAAATCAGCCTTTCCCGAAACCTTCTGTTCAAGGAGCTCCCGAAACGCGGGTTCCGCCTGCTCCCGCGTCTGATCCGTCGGCCGGATCAGACTGTAATCCATCGAGATATGATTGCGAAACAGCGTATTACAGTAGCCGACGTAACGGCTCTCGTAGGAACAGTCGCCGATATAGGCGATCCGCCGGTGGCCGAGCGAAAGCAGATGGTTCATCGCGAGTTCCGCGGCTTTCTCTCCATCACAGACAACCTCGTCAACATGGAAATCCATCGGGTTGCGCCAGATGCCGACAATATTACGGCTGCACGCGCTGATATGTGCAAGGAGCCGTCTGGAACAGCGCCCCAGAATAATAAATCCATCGGATTCCATCGGATTCTCCGCCAGCGACTCTTCCGCATAAAGTGTCTGCCGGATCACCATGCTCTGCTTCATCAGCTCAACCTCGAGGCTGCGAAACAGCTCATAAAAAAATGGATCCGCCTCCAGAGAGGCGACACGCGCCATGACGATCGTAACGGATCGCGTCTCAGCCGGCGCTTCCGACGCCTTTTTCAGTTTCCGGGCCGTCTCGTTCGGCACATAACCGATCGAACGCGCCGCTTCCCAGATCCGATCCTGCGTCTCGCGCGACGCGCAGGCCGGCGAGGCATTGTTCAGGACCCTTGATACCGTGGAGGCGGATACCCCCGCCATCTCCGCAATTTTTTTCAGTGACATAGTTCTACCCCTTTAAGCGCAAAAAGAAAACGTTTGTGTAAATACCCCTTGTATTTTTCGATATTATCTATAAAATAGCATATCATATATCTGGTTTACAGTCAATTTTTAAAGCAAACGTTTGCTTAACGGAGGTTTTTACCATGAAAAAGAAATCTGTACTCGCGATCACCGTGATGCTTCTTACTGCTTCCCTCGCCGCCTGCGGCGGCAGCTCTTCTGCCTCGGAGGACGAGAGCTCCGATGTGATCACAATCACCAACGTATCCTACGACCCCACGCGAGAATTCTACGAGGCGTACAATGAGCTTTTCGTGGAATACTATAAGGAAGAAACTGGCGTGGACGTTGAGGTCGTGCAGTCGCATGGCGGCTCCGGCTCGCAGGCGCGCTCCGTCATCGAGGGCAGCGACGCGGATGTTGTGACGCTTGCGCTCGCACATGATATCACGCTGATCGAGGAGGAAGGGCTGATCGACGAGGGCTGGATCGATGAGTTCGACGGCAACAGCTCCCCCTACACCTCCACGATCACCTTCCTGGTTCGCGCCGGAAATGAGAAGGACATTCAGGACTGGGACGATCTTATCAAGGAGGGCGTTGACGTGATCACGCCCGACCCGAAGTCCTCGGGCGGCGCCTGCTGGAACTTCCTCGCGGCCTGGTACTACGCCGATCTCACCTATGACGGCGACGTCGATGAGATCAAGGCTTTCGTCTCGGCGCTCTACAACAATGTGCTCGTCATGGATTCCGGCGCGCGCGGCGCGACCACGACCTTCGTCGAGAACGGGCAGGGCGACGTGCTGATCGCCTGGGAGAATGAGGCGCTGCTCGCACTCGAGGAGTACCCGGGCGAATTCGAGATGATTACGCCGAGCATCAGCATCAAGGCGGAGCCTTCCGTCGCCATCGTCGATGAGAATGTCGAAGAGAACGGCACGCATGAGATCGCGGAGGCCTATCTTGCTTATCTCTACAGCGACGAGGCGCAGCGGCTGGCGGGCGAAAATTTCTACCGCCCGGGCAATGAGGAGATTCTCAGCACCTTCTCCGACACCTTTGATCTCTCCGTTGAGCTCTGCACAATCGACGATTTCGGCGGATGGGACCAGGCATACGAAGACTATTTCCAGGACGGAGCGATTTTCGATGAAATCTACGCATACTAAGAGAAAGCAGAGAAGCGTCATCCCGGGGCGGGGGCTCACCATGGGCGTCACCATCACGATGCTCTCGCTCCTCATCCTGATTCCGCTGGCCTCGATCCTGACCTACTCGTTTCGCCTGAGCTTCAGCGAGTTTATAGAGCTGATCACCCGGCAGAACGTCGTGCGCGCGTTCCGCACCAGCATTTCCTGCGCACTCATCGCCGCGCTCATCAACAGTGTCTTCGGGCTCATCCTGGCCTGGGTACTCGTGCGCTACGATTTCCCCGGGGAACGGCTGATGGACGCGATGATCGAGCTTCCCTTCGCGCTGCCGACCGCTGTCGCCGGCATTACGCTCTCAAAAATGTATTCCGACAAGGGTCTGATCGGACAGTTCTTCGCGAAATACGACATCTCGATCTCCTACACGAAGATCGGCCTCACGATCGCGCTCGTCTTCATCGGCATTCCCTTCGTCGTGCGCGCGCTGCAGCCCGTGATTGAGAAGCTGCCTCCCTCTCTGGAGGAATCCTCCGCGATGCTGGGCGCAAGCCGCTCCTATACCTTCCGGCGCGTGATCCTGCCGGAGCTGACGCCCGCGCTGCTGACCGGCTTCGGTCTGGCGCTCGCACGCGGCATCGGCGAATACGGCAGTGTGATCTATATCTCCGGCAACAGCGAGAAAAACGGGACGCAGGTCGTCTCCTACGTCATCATGCAGAAACTGAATTCCGGCAGCGCAGACTACGAGGGCGCGGCGGCAATCGCGCTCGTCCTGCTGATCATCTCGTTCCTGCTGCTCTTCTTCATCAATATGGTGCAGCTGGCCGCTGGCCGCAGGGCATCTTAAGATAAGGAGGACGCTTATGAAAAATCAGAAAAAATCCATTGTTCCCACTCTGCTGATCGGGATCAGCGTCGTCTTCTTCGTCGTCATGCTGGTGCTGCCGCTCGTCATCGTGCTCTACCGCTCGCTGAAGGACGGCCTTGCGCTCTACGTCAAAGCAATCACCGCCCCCAATACCCTGTCCGCCCTGCGCGTGACGCTGATCGCCGCCTCGATCGCGGTTCTCGTCAACACGTTTTTTGGCCTCTGCGCGGCCTGGCTGATCACAAAATTTGAATTTCGCGGGCGGCAGGTGCTCTCGACCCTGATCGATATTCCCTTCTCGATCTCCCCGGTTATCGCGGGTCTGGCCTTCATCATGACCTTCGGACGGATGGGCTGGGCGACGCCCTTCATTGACTGGATCAACAGTACCTTCGGCACGGACATTGCGCTTGTCTTCTCAGTACCCGGCGTCGTGCTGGCGACAATTTTTGTCACCTTTCCCTTTATATCGCGCGAACTGATCCCGGTCATGCAGGCGCAGGGAAACGCCGAGGAGGAGGCCGCCGCGATGATGGGAGCGAAGGGATTCACAATCTTCCGCAAAGTCACCTTCCCTCATATTAGGTGGACGCTGCTCTACGGAATCATTCTCTGCGCCGCACGGGCCATCGGGGAATTTGGCGCGGTCTATGCCGTTTCCAAGACGCGCGGACAGACCTTCACGCTGACGCTCGAGGTCGACGCGCTCTACATGGCGGGAGGCGCGGACTCGATCACACAGGCCTTCGCCGTGTCGTCGCTGCTCGTGATCATCGCCGTCGCCATCTTACTGATAAAACAGGTCGTAGAATACCGTGCGAAACGGACGGAGGAAGCATAATGTACGTACAGTTAAACCATATCACAAAAAAATTCGAGGATTACGAGGCGGCGAAGGACGTGAGCCTCGGCGTCGAGGAAGGCCGCATGGCGGCGCTCTTAGGACCGAGCGGCAGCGGCAAAACGACGCTGCTGCGCATCATCGCCGGGCTTGAACAGCAGGACTCCGGCGACGTGCTGATAGATGGAAAAGTCGTCAACGATGTCCCCGCCGGGGAGCGCGGCATCGGCTTTGTCTTCCAGAACTACGCGCTGTTCCGCTACATGACAGTCTATGAAAATATTGCCTTCGGGCTGCGCGTACAGAAGCGAAAGAAAGAGGAGATCGACGCGCGCGTCATGGAGCTCGTCCACCTGGTCGGACTCGACGGCCTCGAGAGGCGCTATCCGAACCAGCTCTCCGGCGGACAGCGTCAGAGGGTGGCCTTCGCGCGTGCGCTCGCACCGGAGCCCAGCCTGCTGCTGCTCGACGAGCCCTTCGCGGCCATCGACGCAAAAGTGCGCAAGGAGCTGCGTCTCTGGCTTAAAAATATGATTTCCCAGGTCGGCATCACGAGCATCTTTGTGACGCACGATCAGGACGAGGCCGTGGAGGTCGCCGACGAGATCCTCGTTATCAATGAGGGACGTCTCGAGCAGGCCGGTGCCCCGATCGACATCTACAAGAACCCGAAGACCTCCTTCGTCGCGCAGTTCATCGGCAGTTCCGCGGTGCTCTCCGACTTCAGAGGACTGAAGGGCTTTGAGGATGTCCCGGCCGGCCGCCAGGCCGTCGTTCGCCCCGAGTTCGTCGAGGCCTTCAAGAGCGACAATGAGAAATTTAAGAGCCTGATCGCGGATACGGAATCCGGTGTGATTACCAACATCGCCTTCCGTGGCAGCTACCTCGAGCTGACGCTCGACGTGAACGGCATACAGCTCACGACCAACCGCTCGCTCGAACGCCGCCCGGTGCACGTTGGCAATCCGATGTGCGTTCTCATCTACCGCGCCTACATTCTGGACGGGGAGAATACGCGTATCTATGAGAACAGGCGGCTGGAAGGTGTGGACGTCGAATCACTGTAAGCCGCTGTCCGGGGACTTTCTTGTTGAAAATTTTTATCATGGGCTTTATAATAGTCCCTATACATCAGAAGGAGCCCGTGATACCATATGATCGAACTTCAGAACCTGACAAAAAAATTTGAGAATTTCACCGCGGTCGATTCTTTAAATCTCCGAATCGAGAGCGGTGAATTTTTTGGCCTGCTCGGGCCGAACGGCGCCGGAAAGACGACGACGATCGGCATGCTGTCCACCCTGCTCCTGCCGAGCAGCGGACAGATTCTCATCGACGGCGAGCGCCTCACCCGACAGCGCCAGGATCTGAAGCGAAAGGTCAGCGTCATCACGCAGGAATACTCCATGCGCCAGGACATGGACATGGATGAGATCATGGAATATCAGGGGCGGCTCTACTATATGCCGGTTCGCCAGATCCGCGCGAAGACCGAGGAACTTTTCGAGTTTGCCGATCTCACAAGCCACCGGCGAAAGACGATCCGCCAGCTCTCCGGCGGCATGAAACGCAAGCTGATGGTCTGCCGCGCGCTGCTGACCGACCCGCAGATTCTGCTGCTGGACGAGCCGACCGCCGGCATGGACGCGATTTCGCGCAGACAGATGTGGAACCTGCTGCGCCAGCTGAACGAACAGGGACTGACCATCCTTCTGACCACGCACTACATCGAAGAGGCGCAGTCGCTGTGCGGCCGAGTAGCACTGATGAACGGGGGAAAACTGACCGAAGTCAATACGCCCGCAGGATTTATCGAAGATCTCGGAGCCTGGGCGGTCGACCAGCAGCTCCCGGACAGACTCTGCAGCCGCTATTTTCATGATCGGAAGGAAGCCATCGCCTGTCTTTCCGAACTCGACGGACAATGCGCGATGCGCGATACAACCCTCGAAGACGTGTTTATCGAGCGGGTGGGCAGAAGTTTATAAAAGGGGAATTCTAATGGGAATCGTGACAATTTTATGGGAAAAATGGAGAGAATTCCTGCGTGACTTCTCCAAAATCACACTGGCGGCGATGGTCTCGCCTCTCATGTACCTGATCGTATTCGGCTGGGGCATCCGTACGACAATGAACGGCCAGCCTTATCTCTATTATCTGATTCCGGGCGTCGTATCCTTGAGCACAATGAACGGCAGCTTCAATGCGATTGCGCAGAATCTGAACGTACAGCGGCTCTATGAGAAGGCCTTCGATCAGGTCATCATCTCGCCGACTCCGCTGTGGCAGTTCGTCGCGGGACAGATCATCGCCGGAGCCCTGCGCGGTCTCTACGCGGGCGGCATCATCCTGCTGCTCGTCTGGCCGATCAAAACCGGTCTCATCTTCAACTGGCTCTCGATCCTGATCCTGTTCCTGAACGGCGCGGTCTTCGCCTCGATCGGCATCGTCGTATCCTTCATCGCGAAGAATCACGCCGACGTGCCGCGCTTCTCAAACTATATCATCATGCCGATGTCCTATCTGTGTAATACTTTCTTTTCCACAGATACGATCCCGCACGGCGCACGCGAATTCATTGCGGCGCTGCCGCTCTCCCAGACCAGTCGGATCGTGCGCAGCATCGCCTACGGCGAAACGCCGAATCTGTACGGGATTTTTGTCCTGCTGGCTTACCTCGTGGTCTTCACCGCGCTGGGACTGTACTTCGTATATAAAAAGAAAAACCTGTAGTTATTTCCTATAATTCCGTGAAAAAATGTTATCAATCATCAGAATTTCGTTGTAATTTTTGTAATAACAGGCTATACTATTCTTATCCTGATTCCGGAGGTGTGTCCATGTATCGAATCGCAATGGAAAAGCTGTTAAAATGGAAGGAAAGTAAACGCCGCAAGCCCCTGATCATCGAAGGCGCACGACAGGTTGGCAAAACCTGGCTGATGAAAGAATTTGGCAGACAGGCCTATGCGGATACGGTTTATATTAACTTTGATTCTAATTCCCGGATGGCGGAGCTGTTTGCGTCCGATCTGGACACTGACCGGCTGATTATGGGACTGGAACTGTATGCAGGGCGTAAAATTGTCCCCGACAGTACGCTGCTGATCTTTGATGAAGTGCAGGAAGTCCCAAGGGCATTGACGTCACTCAAATATTTTTATGAAAATGCCCCGCAGTATCACATTGTCTGTGCCGGTTCCCTGCTCGGAATTGCTCTGCACGAGGGTACTTCCTTTCCTGTTGGCAAGGTTGATTTTCTGAAGCTCTATCCGCTGTCTTTCAGGGAATTTTTAATGGCGATCGACAAAGAACGTTTTGCAGAGCTCTTTGAGCAACTGGATTTTGAAATGATCACAAATTTCAGGCAGACATATATCGACGCCCTGAAATACTATTATTTTGTTGGCGGCATGCCGGAAGCAGTGCAGAGCTTTTCCGAAAATCAGGATTTTAATGAAGTACGGGAAATTCAAAAACGAATTCTGGCGGCCTATGAGCAGGATTTTTCTAAACATGCGCCCAATGAAATCGTTCCGAAAATCCGTATGATATGGAACAGTATCCCTTCTCAGCTTGCGAAAGAAAACAAAAAATTCATTTATGGTCTTGTCCGCGAAGGCGCACGTGCCAAAGAATATGAGACAGCGATCATGTGGCTCTCTGACTGCGGCCTGATTCATAAGGTCAGCCGGGTTAATACGGCCAGGATTCCGCTAAAGGCCTATGAAGATCTGAAAGCATTTAAATTATTTCTGGTGGATGTCGGCCTGCTCGGCTGTATGGCGGGACTGCGCCAGCGCACGCTACTCGACGGCAATAATCTCTTCATCGAATTCAAGGGCTCCCTTACCGAACAATATGTCTGTCAGCAGCTTAAAACGATAGCGGATCTGGGCATCTATTATTACACCAACGACAGAGGGGCCTGCGAAGTTGATTTTGTTATTGATACAGGCGAACAGATTATTCCGCTTGAGGTAAAAGCGGAGGTAAATCTAAAAGCCAAGAGTCTGAAAACCTATCGGGAAAAGTTCTCTCCTGCGGTATCTGTCCGCACTTCGATGGCTGATTTCAAAAAGGAAGATGGGCTGGTAAATCTGCCGCTGTATGCAGTGGATACAATCGCATCCGCAGCAGAATCATGAAGTCCTCGCGCACTCCCCTTCCGTGCCCCGCAGGATCCCCAGTCCGTGTCCGAGATTCGGCAACAGGAATTCCAGCGCCTCCTGCACGGCCTTCGGGCTGCCCGGCAGGTTCACGATCAGCGTTCGTCCGCGGATACCGGAGACCGCGCGACTGAGCATCGCGCGCGGCGTGATCGTCATCGAGTAAGCACGTATCGCCTCCGCAATCCCATTTGCCATGCGGTCGCAGACCGCGATCGTGGCCTCCGGCGTCACATCGCGCACGGAAAATCCCGTGCCGCCGGTCGTCATGATGACGCTCACCTGGCGCTGGTCGGCGAGACGGATCAGCTGCCTCTCCAGGGCTGCCTGCTCGTCCGCGAGCAGCAGCGTTTCTACGACCTCATAACCCGCTTCTGTAAGCAGGCGCTCCACCTCCGGGCCGCTCTTATCCTCACGTTCACCCGCCGCGCCCTTGTCGCTCAGCGTGATGACCGCCGCAGTGAAAGGTCTGTCCTTTTCGGGCAGAATCATCTCCACCGTGTCTCCCTTCTGAATCCTGCCGCCATGAAGCACGCGTGTAAAGACACCTTCGCGCGGCATGATACAGTCGCCCATCTTCTTATAAATCGCGCAATGGCTGTGGCACTCCTTCCCAATCTGAGTCAGTACAAGCTCCGCCTCCCCGATACGGAAGCGCGTCCCGACCGGCATCGTGCGCAGATCAAATCCCTCTACAATCAGATTTTCCCCGAAAGCTCCCAGGTCAACCTCCGCTCCACGCGCGCGGAACTCCTCTATTTTTTCATAAGAAAGCAGGCTGATCTGCCGATGCCAGTCTCCGCCATGAGCATCGCCTTTCAGGCCCCATCCCTCGACAATCTCGCAGGCCTCAACCTCGTGCTTCGCTGTTCCCCGCTTCTCGCTGATACAGATCCCGATAATCCGTCCCATCTGTCTCATCCTCCGATCTTCGCCATCTCCTGACGCTCCGTGACCGCTCCTGCATTCTCAAAACAGTGCATCCGCGGCTTTCCCAGAATCGCCTTTTTCAGAATCTCACAAACTTCTGCATCACTGCCGTCCCGCAGAGCGCCGCGCACGTCCAGACTGTCCTCATAGCAGAGGCAGGGCTTCAACCGCCCGGTTGATCCCAGCCGCAGCCGGTTGCACTGCCCGCAGAATTTTCCATGAATCGCACTGATGAAGCCGACGCTCCGCGGCCAGTCTGCGATGCGGTAATAGACAGCCGGTCCATTTCCATGGGCAACACCGTCTGCCGTGAGAGGTCCATAGTGCTCCTCTATCTTATGAAACAGTATCTCATTCGACACCATATGTCCATCTGCTCCGCGACCAATCGGCATCAGCTCAATGAAACGGACATCTGCCAATCCCTCTCGCGCAAAAGACAATAGACCGTCCCAGGCATCCTCATTCAGCCCCGTCTGCAGTACTGCATTGATCTTGATGCGCAGTCTCGCCTCCGTGGCGGCCCGGATCGAACGAAGCACCTGCGGCAGCTCGTCGAAACCCGTGATTTCCTGATATTTCCCGCGATCTGTCGTATCAAGACTTACATTGATATCGGTAAGCCCCGCATCCAGCAGCTCGCCCAGATACCGCTCCAGCAGAATCCCGTTGCTCGTCATCGTCACCTGCTCCACGCCCGGAATTTCCCGGAGCATCCGCACCAGCGCTGGACAGCCGCGCCGCACCAGCGGTTCGCCGCCCGTGATCTTGTACTTCGTGATCCCGAGCGTCACCGCCACGCGGCACAGCCGCGCGATTTCCTCGAATGTCAGGATCTCCTCCATCGGAATCCACTCGACACCATCCGGCATGCAATAACGGCAGCGCAGATTGCAGCGGTCCGTGACGGATATGCGCATATAATCAATCTCTCTGCCATAGGAATCCCGCATGTTCAGTCCCCTTCGTGTTCGTTGTTCTTCCTATCTTAGCGCATTTCGGGCGTTATTTCAACAGAAACGGAACGCCAAGGGTACAGCGAAATGCTTCCAGGTGACTTCTAAAGATCCCAGACCTCATAGTACACGGTCCGCCCTTCATGCTCGGACAGCACCTCATTTACGGAATCGCCGTTGACAAACCAGCATTGTATCCCATCGCAGCAGAATTCAGAAGTTACAGTTCCCTCTTCGTCAAATCCAAGCGCGAATTCCCTGTCTCCATATCCCAAGCCATTTTGGAATTCGTCCTGCCCATCTCCCTCTCCAGTAAACACTTCCACACTCGACAGGATGCTGGCATTCTCCTCATCCATGTAGACAACGACTCCAAGAACGCAGCTTTCATCCTCCAAGGGCAGACGATAAGCGGTCGCATAATCATTCCATCTCCAGTTTTCCAGCAAATAGGATTCACAACGCTCAAGAAAATCTTCTTCCAGTATAAATATCTTCACCGCCTCAAAATCACTCGTCATAAGCGCATCGTAAATTCCTTGTATCCAGACAGCGTCATCTTCCTCGGAGGACGCCTCCTCTTCCACAGTCTCCGCCTCTGCGACTTCTTCCTCAAGGCTCTCTTCTTCGACCGCTTCCTCTTCCGTGGATTCTTCCACAAGGACTTCCTCTTCCGGAATGGCATCTGCCTCCGCCGCGCTTTCGGTCTCCTCAGAGGGTGTGCTCAGGCCGGTAGCGACCGCGAAGCTTGCGCCGCCGATCACCGCGGTCGAGGCGACCGCAATCACGGCAATTTTCACAGCGCTCATCTTTGCCGCGCCGCCGACCGCCGCTTTTCCGGTCACAACCTTCCCGGAACCAGCCTTCCGCATAATGTTGGAAAATGAAGCGGCATTCCCGGCGGCTGAGACAGCCGCCACGCCCTGACCCTCGAACTGACGCATAAGCCACAGGAAGAACGGAATCGGCGCAAGACCATAGAGCTTCGTCCCCTGCTTCTCGAGCAGCAGCACCTTATCTTTTATCTTCTTTTTGGCGTAGTTGACGTTGCTGTTCACCGTTCCTTTCGGGATCGCCAACCTCTCCGCAATTTCCGCCGTCGTAAGGCCCTCCTGCCACAATACAATGCACAGCCTCTGCATTTCCGGCAGATCGCCGATCATCTCATCGAGCAGACGCTTCGTCTCCGCCGCGTCCATCTGTTCCTGCGGATCTGCATAGTCTCCGCGTTCATCCGCTACAGAGAGCGTATCCATTCCTTCATACTCATCGTCCGAAACAGAAGGGCGAAAATCGTCCTGTCCCCAGTGGCGCTGCGCGGTTCGGATATGGTGAAGCGCGGTATTTTTGCAAATGGTCCTGCCCCAGCCAATGAAAGCTCCCGGTTCCTCAAGATTATCCAGATTCTTGAAGATCTGAACATAGGCCTCCTGCAGTACGTCCTCGATATCATACTCATTCTTCAGCATCGGGTAAACCGCCGCCCGGAAAAGCTGAACCGAATTATTGTACAGTTCCTCAAATGCTGCGGCGTCTCCCCGCCGCGCGGCTTCAACATCTTTGGCAAAGTCTATGTAATTCATGTCTTCAGTCTCCTTTTCTCCTGTTATCGCGTTGGCGTTTATGGCATCAATCACCTTTTTAATCCTCATCCAGACCGACCAGCTTGTCCTGTCAGGACATCATCAGAGAAAACTCCAGAATATCGTCTATTCCACATCCAAGCGCCCCTGCAAGGGCGGATACATTCTGTACGGAGGCCTTGTTAATGCTCTTTGCTCCTGATTCATATTGCTGCAGAGTTCTCAGATTGACCCCTGATCTCCTGGAAAGCTCTGCCTGCGTCATGCCCACAATTTTCCGTCTGGATTGCAGTCTTGTAGAGGCAGTTCTTTTAGCAAGGAGGGCATTCACAGTGTCCGTAAACTTTTCCTCCGCTGCTTCATGCAGTGTGGGATATAGTTTATAGATATCCTTCATGGAAATATAATCGTTGATGTCTCTGAATGACAGACCGGTTTCCCACTGGTAAAATGCCAGAATCCAGCCGCACCAGTATTCGGCAGAACACTCGTATTCTGTCTGTGCATCGGGAAACGCCATTTTCTTTCCGGATCTGGAAATAACGGCCATTGCCAGTTCTGTGCCGGACATACCGACAATAACTCCGGGGCTGCCCTTGCCGAATCCGTCTCCATAGCCACTTGCCAGAAACAAATGCATGAAATCATCCATATCCATCATACAGGCATTTGCCGCATAGTCAAAAGCTTCGCCAAGATTGCGCATCGCGTCATGCAGATATTGTTCAGAGTAAGCGGGGATCATTGACCTTCATCTCCTCTCTGAGAATATCCCGCATAAAAATACCGTTTATATCGTCGGTCTCCAGAACCCGGTAGTAAGCTGTGCGGGCTTCCTCATCTCTTTTCCTGCGCTTCTCATAATAAATTCGATTGTCCGCTGGCTCATAGCTGCAGAAATGAATCGCATCAAAAGCCTTTGCGCTTTTCAGAACATACTGTTCTCCGAGTTTTCCGAGCCGCATGGCATGCTCAAGCTGGGACAGGGAAATCTCATTGGACAGGAAGGATCGTGCAAACGAAAAATAAGAATCGTCTGCCCGATATCCGATAATCAGATCATAAGAGCTGTAATCCGGCATAAAGTTCTGAATCAGCCAGTCTCTGCCCCGTTTGGCAATGGGTGTGGAAAGACGTGCTTTTCTGTTCTGAACGAGGATCGCAAGCCAGTTCAGAATCGTAAATTTATCGTCAGAGAGGTTCAGAATGCAAAGATCATCCGTATTTAATGTGTAACGACAGGCATATCCATCCGTATCTTCGCCGCAGGACCATTCTTTTGCCAGTTCCACATGCTCCGTGCAGTAAAAACCTCTCCCATAATCATTGTAGCTTTTCCCTTTGCCAAACTCAGGTCGCTCAACAATCACAGGTGAGCCGTGATATAAAATCATATTACTCATTTCCACACCTCTATATACTTCTCTGGAGTTATCTTAATAATACTTCTGTAGAAGTATTATGTCAAGGGAAACAAACGCATCAAAACAGGAAGCCTCTGCCGAACTCATCCGGCAAAGACTCCCTGTTCTTCATACTGTTTTTATTTCATTTACGCTTTCACTGAAAGGTTCTCTCCAACAAGTCCCAGCGGCGAGCCCTCGGGCAGGCCGCCCTCCGGGTGTCCAATGAGCCACTTATTCTTTGCGGTAAGCAGCCGGTCCTCCCAGCCCTCGTGGGATGCCTCGAGCGGCAGGTTCGTATCTTTCGGCAGCACGACCGCCACCTGGAAACCGCTTTTCTGAGCGCTGCACGGCGCGTAGTGAAGCGTTGTCGCGTAGAGCTCGACTGCCGTCCCCTTCGGCACGAGGAAAGCCTCAACCAGAGAGGTGTCGTAGGTGAAATCGTCCGTCACATCCTGCTGCGAGCCCACGAGAAGGATCGCGTCCGTCCCCATCACGTTGATCTCAGAGGAACGGTGATACTCCAGCGCGTTCAGGAGGTAATTCTTTCCGTTGCAGTAGCCGATCTGGATCGGCAGCTCGCCGTAGCATTTCGTCTGCATTTCTCCGAATACCGGCAGTTTCTCGAGCTCCTCCACGGAAGGCTCGTAGACCACGTCGTCCGGCAGCGGCGTCTCCTTCAGCGCCTCCACCAGCCCGGAGAAATCAATATTCTGCACGATCCGCCCATATTTCCGGAAGGCGGAGTCTGTCACTTTTTTAATTTCCATATCATTCACCTTAGCGCGTTCCGCTCTTGCGGCTGGATACCACGTCGAAGATAACGGCGATCAGAAGCACGCCGCCCTTGACGACATACTGCCAGGAATCGCCGATACCCATGATCGACATGCCCATGTTGATGACGCCGAGCAGGAGCGCGCCGATGATGACGCCGGGAATCGTACCACTGCCGCCGTAGGCGGATGCGCCGCCGATGAAGCAGGAGCCGATGGCGTCCATCTCAAAGGAGGTACCGGTCGAACCGTTCACAGAACCGACACGCGCCAGGCACAGGAGGCCGCATAAGCCTGCCAGAAGACCCATGTTCGCGTAGGCGATAAAGTAAACCTTGTTCGTATTGATACCGGAGAGCTGCGTTGCCTTCTCATTGCCGCCGACCGCGTAGAAATAACGTCCAAAAGCGGTCTTGGAGGTGATGAAATTGTAAATCAGGCAGATCGCCACAACCCAGATAAGCATGACAGAGACTCCCTTGTACTGTGTCAGCTGATAGCAGTAGAACAGAAGCACGGCCGAGATCAGGATCGTACGGCCGAAATCCGCAAGCGCACTGTTCTGGCGGTAGCCCTTCTTCGCCTTCTTCGCACGCGAGGAAATCGTACTGTAGAACAGAAACAGAACGACGATCACTCCGATCACCAGCGGGGAAAGAATCCGTGAATCATTGTCAAGACCCGGAATCTTGATGTATGCGGTAAAAATGTTCAGGAAAGCCGCATTCTGCACCGACACGGTCTTGCTGTTCAGCACGAGTCGGCCAAAGCCGCGGAACATGAACATGCCGCCCAGCGTCGTGATGAACGGCGGAATGCGGACATAGCCGATCCAGTAACCCTGCCAGACGCCGGCCGCGAGACCGAGCAGCAGACAGATGATGATCGTCAGATATACATTAAATCCCTGATTCGAGATCAGCACCGCCGCGACGCCGCCGACCAGGCAGATCACGGAACCGACCGACAGATCGATGTTGCCTCCGGTCAGGATGCAGAGCAGCATACCACAGGCCATGACCAGCACGTAGCCGTTCTGCAGCAGCAGATTGGACATGTTCTGCGCGTACAGAAGACGCCCGCCGGTCAGGAAATAAAACAGAATAAATACAACGACAAGAGCGATGACCATGCTGTATCTGGTCAAAAACGCCCCCAGGTTTAACTGGGCGCCGTCCTGAGTTTCTTTTTTCGTCGACATAACTTTATACCCCTTTCCTCTAATTGTCAGCGCTGATGATATAGCTCATGATCTTCTCCTGCGTTGCTTCCTTCGCGTCCAGCTCGCCGCGGAGCTCTCCCTCGTTCATGACGTAGATGCGGTCGCACATGCCGATCAGCTCCGGCATCTCTGAGGAAATCATGATCACAGATTTCCCGTTTGCGACCATCTGATTGATCAGGCAGCAAATATCATACTTCGCGCCGACGTCGATACCACGCGTCGGTTCATCCAGAATCAGAATGTCCGGCTCCGCGAACATCCACTTGCCGAGCAGCGCTTTCTGCTGGTTGCCGCCGGAGAGGTTGCCGACCTTCTGCTCGATGGACGGCGTCTTTGTTCCCATCTCCGCCGTCATATCGTCCGCGGCCTTCATCTCCGCCGCGGTATCGATCACGCCGTTCGAGCAGACCTTGTCAAGCCGTGCCAGCGTTGTGTTAAAGCGGATCGACTCTCCGAGGATCAGACCGTTCGTCTTTCGATCCTCCGTCACGTAAGCGATCTTGTGGTGAATCGCCTGTTCCGGCGTCTTCAGGTCTACCTTCTCTCCGTTCAGATACAGTTCGCCCGTGATATCCGTCCCGTAGCTCTTTCCGAAGATCGACATCGCAAGCTCCGTGCGGCCTGCCCCCTGCAGTCCGGAGAAGCCTACGACCTCGCCCTTATGTACATTGAAGGAAATATTGTCGTCGACAACCTTCTCATGATAGAGCGGATGATGAACCGTCCAGTTCTTCACCTCCAGACTCACTTCCAGACTCACATTGTGCTCACGCGCCGGATAGCGGTCGTCCATCGGGCGTCCGACCATTCCCTTGATGATGCGGTCCTCACTGAACTCGTCCACGCCTTTGACCAGCGTCTCGATCGTCGAACCGTCACGGATGATCGTCGCCTTGTCCGCGCAGTAGATAATCTCATTCAGCTTATGCGTGATAATGATCGAGGTCAGACCGTCTTTCTTAAATTCCATCAGAAGATCGAGGAGCATCTTCGCATCCTCGTCGTTCAGGGAAGAAGTCGGCTCATCCAGAATCAGCAGCTTCACGTTCTTCGAGAAGGCCTTCGCAATCTCAACCAGCTGCTGCTTTCCGGTACCGATATCCTTGATCAGCGTCTGGGCCGACTCATGAAGCCCCACCTGCGCCATATGCTTTTCGGCCTCGTTGTAGGTCTGGTCCCAGTCGATATTGCCGTATTTATTTTTCTTTTCATTTCCCAGGAACATGTTCTCGCCGATCGTCAGAAGCGGGATCAGCGCCAGCTCCTGGTGAATGATCACGATGCCCTCTGCCTCGCTGTCTTTGAGCGTCTTGAACTCGCAGAGCTTTCCGTTGTAGTAAATCTCCCCCGTATAGCTGCCGACCGGATAGATGCCGGACAGGACATTCATCAGCGTGGATTTTCCCGCGCCGTTCTCACCGATCAGCGCGTGGATCTCGCCGCGCTCTACGACCAGATTGACGTCGTCCAGCGCTTTTACACCCGGAAACTCTTTGGTGATGGATTTCATCTCCAGAATAATATCAGCCAAAAATTTTCCTCCTTTCTTACCTTCTCACTGGAAAGGGGCGGGACAGAAGCCCCGCCCTTTTTTCAGGTTAACTTTTTTTACTGAACTGCCTTCAGATATCCGTCATCGCCCATCTCATAGAGACCGGTGTCGACAAGCTCCTGGAGATTGTCCGCAGTGATAACGGACGGTACAAGCAGGAAGGACGGGCACTTATTGCCATCAGAGGTCTCATAGGACTCCGTATCATACGCGCAGTCGATGCCGAAGGAATCGATCAGGGACTCGTCGATGGTCTCGCCGTTCAGGATCGCCTGAGCCAGAGAAAGCGTAACGATGGACTCGTTGCTGACGTTCTTGTACACAGTCATGGTCTGCACGCCGTCCACAATGTTCGCAAGGTTTGCCTCGTCGCCGTCCTGACCGGTGATCAGCACGCTGTTGCTGCCCGCATAGTCGGAGGTAACTGCCTGCGCTACGCCAAGAGCAGTGGAGTCATTCGAGCAGAGCCACACATCAAGCTGCGTGCCGTCCGCATAGTAGGAAGAAAGCACGTTCTGCGCTCTCTCAAGAGCGGTATCGGTGCTCCACTGATCGGTCGCAACCGTGTCAAAGTCAGTCTGTCCGGATACGACGACCAGCGTGCCGGCCTCAATGTACGGATTCAGCACATCCATAGCGCCATTGTAGAAATAGCCCGCGTTGTTGTCCGCCGGATCACCAGCGGTGATCTCCATGTTGTAGGTCGCGTCGCCCGCGTTTTCAAGATCAAGCGTTTCCACAATGAACTCGCCCTGCAGCTTTCCAACCGTGTAGTTATCGAAAGATACATAGTAGGAAACCGCATCGTTCATGATCAGACGGTCATAAGCGATAACCGGTACGCCGGCCTCGGCCGCCTCGTCCATGGCAGTGTTCAGAGCCTCTCCGTCGATGGCCGCCACGATCAGAAGGTCTACATTGTCAGCCAGCATGTTCTGGATGTCGTTGACCTGCTGTCCGGAATCATTGTCGGAGTAGGTCAGGATGGTCTCATAACCGGCATTCTGGAACTGCTCATCCAGATAGGCGCCGTCACGGTTCCAGCGCTCCAGAGACTGCGTCGGCATCGAGATACCGATCTTCTGGCTGGTCGCTTCCGTGGAAGTCTCCCCGCCCTCGTCTGTGCTCTCCTCAGCCGCCTCGCTCGAAGCCTCCTCGGTCGAGCTGGAGTTCGAAGAAGAGCTGCTGCCGCAGGCTGTCAGCGCTGCTGTCATTGCAGCAATGAGCATTACACTAAGTAATTTTCTTTTCATCTTTAAGGTTCCTCCTTTTTTTGATAGCTTCACTATATCACGAAAGAAACAGGACAAATTTGCGCTTTTCTGTACATTTTGCACAGGACTGCACCTTCTTTTTTTAAAAAAAACAGGACAAATTTACGCTCCGTAAATCTGTCCTGTGCAAAAAAATCCTGTTCTTCTCTAATTCCGGACATTCCGGTAGATATCGCTCTCCTCGTGATACTTTCCCGTGATGACCTCGTCCATATTTTCCTTCGTCACGGCGACCGGTTCGAGCTTCTCATAAGGAATATCGTAGCTTCCGTCGCTGATCGTCTCCTCTGTCTCGATGCTTCCGTCCTGCGCGAGTTCCATCGCCAGTTCCTCCGCGCGTCTGGCAAGCTGCTCGACCGGCTTATAGACCGTCATACACTGCGTTCCCTCCACGATCCGCTGACAGGCCTCCAGATCGGCATCCTGCCCGACGACACAAACACTTCCCGCGAGTCGACGTTCCGAGAGGGCGCGAATCGCCTGCCCGGCCAGGCCGTCATTTCCGCACATGATTCCCGCAAGGCTTTCTCCAACCCCCATGTTGTCCAGATAACTTTCCGTCACGGAAAAACCAACCTCCGGTTTCCACTCATCCGCGTGCTCCACCAGCTCGATCTCGATATCGCTTTCTCCGAGCACCTCCTCAAAGCCGCTCATAACCTGCGGCACGTTGTAGTCTACAAGCGGCCCGCAGATCTGGATAATGGAGCCCTCCCCATTAAGATGCTCTACCATGTGCTCGGCCATCAGACGCCCGACCTCCACATTATCAAAGGAAATGTAGAGGTCCGCGTCCGCATTCAGAATCAGACGATCATAGCAGATGACTGGAATTCCCGCCTTTTTGGCGCGCGTCACGGCATCCACCAGGTCATCGACCTCTTCGCCGCTCGCCACCTGGACAATCACGATCACGTCCATCTTCTTCTGTATGAAATAGTCCACCTGCGCGACCTGCTCGCTCAAATCCCCGTTCGCACTCTGCACATTGACCTCTGCGCCCAGCTCCTGCGCCGCCGACACGAAAACGTCGCGGTCACGCAGCCAGCGGTCGTTGACGAAGGAGTCGAAGGTAATCCCGATCTGCACCGAAGAATCCTGCTCCTCCTGCGTGCTCTGCCGGTTCTCCTGCGCGCAGGAGGCCGTGAGTACGGCCAGCGCCCCGACCAGCGCGGCCAGCATATAGACCTTTCTCATCGCTTCTCCCCTCCCCGGAATTCCGTCGGCGTCACGCCCGTGTGTTTTTTGAAAATACGGCTGAAATAATTCGGATCGCTGTAACCAATCTGCGCGCAGATTTCCTTCATGCTCAGCGTCTCGTCCGCCAGGAGTTGCTTTGCCCGCTCGATGCGAAGACCGGTCACATACTCCACAAAATTACTTCCGGTCTCCTCCTTGAACAGCTTGCTGAAATAATAAGGGCTGATATCGAGCTCCTTCGACATCTCGTCGAGTGAGAGATCCTTCTGAAAATTCTCCTGAATATAGTTCTTCGCCCTGGCCACGAGCTGATTTTCCCGCACGGTGTTCTTCGCGGACATATTCCGGCTCGCATCCGCGAATTTTCCGACAAACCAGCCGCGCAGGTCGCTGTTTTTCTCCGCTCCGGTCACCAGCTCGAGATAACTTCCTCTATCACTGAAGTGATAGTCGAGTCCCGCGTTCATGTAAGCCTCATGCTCCGCCCAGAGCACGAACTCCAGAATCTTCAGGCGCACGTTCTCGTCCTGCTCATCGTAATTTGCCAGCATCCAGTCAAAGTATTCCCCGGCGCTGCGCTCACAGTCCTCGACCGCTCCCTTTTTCAGCTTCTCGAAGAGCCTGCGCTCGAGCTCTATTGGATATTCCTCGTCGTAACGGCACTGAATGGGCAGATCATCCACATGGGCGACGCTGCCGGTCGAGCTCGCGAGCGCCTTGAGCGCCTCCTCGTAGGACTCCATGCTCTCGCCCAGGCTCCGGATCTGGCCGATGCCGATGCGAAAGGCGATATCCATGCTGCGCTTCAACCTGCGCGCCAGCTCCCGGCAGGTGTCGATCATGGCGATGCGCTCCTCATATCCGATGCGGGTCTTCTCCATCGGGAGGAAGACCGGTATCCGGTTCGAGAGCACCGATCCGACGACGCTGCCCGGGAAGGTCTCCTTGATGAGTTCGCGCACCCGCGGGTAGTTCATCTGCGTCCGCACGCCGGCGCCGACCGCGTTCGTCATACGGCTGCCCTTCTGGTCGTCCCCCATGACAAACACCAGCATGCAGCCGTATTCCGCCTTCAGGTTCAGCAGAAGCTTGTAGTTCTCCGTGTCCTCCGCGGAATATTCCTGAAACAGCATCGCGTAGATAAAACCATTTTCGATAATGGGAGCGACCGTCTCCATCTTCTCCTTGATCAGCAGGTTTTCGCTGCGCTTCTGGCGCCTGGAATCGACGCTGCGCATCGCCCGCTCCATCACCTCGACGATGACGGCGGAGCTAAAGGGCTTGTTCATGTACTCGAGCACGCCCAGGTTGATGGCCTCCTTCGCGTAGTCAAACTTGTCGTAGGCCGACAGGATGATGCATTCCACCGCCGGATTGTTCTTCCGGATCTCCCGGATCGCTTCCATGCCGTTGATACCGGGCATCTGAATATCCATGAAAATGATGTCCGGCACAAGACGCTCCGAGAGCTCGATCACCGCGCGTCCGGTCCGGGCCGTCTCGATCTGACACTGCCCCGGAAAGTTCTTCTCTATGATCATTTTCAGGGAATCAAGTACAATCCCCTCGTCGTCCGCTAATATCACACGGTACATGCGCTTCCCTCCTTCGGTATGGTGATCAGGATCTCCGTCCCTTTATCCTTGCCTTCGCTTAAAATCTCCAGCTTCGCGCCTTCTTTATAATAGAGCTGCAGCCGCTCCATCACGTTCCGCAGTCCCACGCCGTTCGATCCGGATGTGGCCGGGTCGCTCTGAATATCCCCTTCGAGCACCTCGCGGATGCGCGCTTCCTCCATGCCGTTTCCATTGTCCCAGATGCTGACGCAGATCGAATTTCCCTCCTGATAGACGTCCAGCTCGATACGCCCCTCGCGGTCCAGCCCGCGGATTCCGTAGTTGACGGAATTCTCGACGATTGGCTGCAGGATCATGCTCGGCACACGCACGTCGAGAAGACTCTCGTCGATCTCCTTCTGGAACAGAATTTCCCCGGAAAAACGAACATTCAGGATGTAGACATAGTTATCAACCAGCCGGATCTCGTCCGCGAGGGCCGCGTCCTTTCCGTTCATGCGGACATTATAGCGGAAAAATTCCGCTGTATTTTCCAGAAAACACTCGGTCCTTTCAGCTCCCTCCATCATCGCGAGCTGCACCCCCGCGTTGAGCGTGTTAAAAAGGAAATGCGGGTTGATCTGCGCCTGATAGTACTTGAGCTGTGCGTCCTTCAGATGGCTTTGCATCATCAGCTCGCGCTCCATCATCTCCGTCTCATGCTCCATCGTTTCCCGCAGCTGCTCAATGTAGTCGCGGATACTCACAACCATCTGGTTGAAGGCGCCCGCCACGATGCCGACCTCGTCCGCACTGTGTACCTCTACCTTCTGAATGTCAAAATTTCCCTTCGCCACCTCGTTCGCGGACTTCGCGAGCTGGTGCAGCGGGGCGATCGCCGATCGCGTCGTTACCAGAATCACAACGGTACTTCCGAGAATCACGACAATCAGCACGACCAGACTGAAAAGCTCCATCCCCTGCAGGGAACGGCGGAGGGTCTGGTAGGTGTCCGCATTTGCCTTGAACTGCTCGTTGTTCAGACTGTAGACGTAGGTGTGGATCTCGTCGCAGAGCGCGGCGGCCTCCTCATAGAGCGTACCGTAGAGCTCCGCATTCCGGTTCCGCTTTGCCTGAACGACCTCCGAGGCCGTATCCAGATAGCTGAAAGAAAGATTGCGGATATTCTTCTGCGCCAGCAGAATCGGATTGTCCGTGGCCTGCGTGTTCAGCTCCGCAAGCAGATCCCGATAAGCCTGGTCGCTGCGGTAATAGGACTCCAGCGCTTCCGTGCTCTTCGTATTCAGGTAATCCTCCATGCTCTCCTGCACGTCGTCCAGCGCGTCGCCCAGATCATTGAGGCTCACATTGCTGACATAGACCTGCTCGACCCGCCCGGTCATGTAGTTGATTACCACATAGATGCACAGATTGACCAGCAGCACGATCGCCGTCGTCAGCGCAAAGAGCAGCGTCAGCTTCTGCTGCAGTGTGAGATTGTTCAGTTTTCGGCTCACTGTCTTCACGGTCCTCACTCCTCACTCAGCAGCATCTCCGCCTGGGCGGAGCCAATCAGCCGGATGTCGACCGCCAGATAATTGTTGGTATAGCCGGTCTCGTCGTACTCGTCCAGCGCCTGCACGCACAGCGCGCCCATCTGCTCGGCGTCAAAGGTGATCGTCGAGGCGACGATTTCCTTCGACACCGCTTCCAGTATCACGTCCGAATCGTAATAGCCGAGAATTTCGACCTCTCCGACCTTATTATAATCTACCGCCGCCTGATAGGCGCAGCGGGTATAAACCTCGTTCAGACAGACCAGGATGTCCGGCAGTTCCTCCGTACTAAGGAAAATATCCCGGATCGACTCCTCCGGGCTGAAATCCCTGCTGTTGTCAATCGCCGTGCTCTCTACCACGACCGCAGCGTCCGCGCCCAGGCTCTCCTCCAGCGTCTCGCGGATGGCAAGAAGAATCAGATTCTGCGAGGCGTCCTGGGCGTCCGCGTCCAGCAGCACCATCACATCCCGGATATCGGAATCTTCCGACTCTTCGATCATATCCAGTATCTGACGGGCATATTCCTGCCCGATGCTGTAGTTGCTGCAGCCGACGAAGCACTGCCTGCGGCTCCCCGTGCTGTCCTGCAGTACGGTCACCACCGGAATCCCGGCGTCCACCGCCTCGTCGATCAGCGCGATCGTCTCCTCATCCTCATCCCCGGTCGTGATGATGCCGTCGACGGAGGCCCGGATTGCCAGATCGAGAATCTGGTTTCTCGTGTAGGACACTGCAAGGCTCTCGCCGAAACGCTCCACATAGATTCCCCGCTCCTTCCCCTCCAGAAGGGCGCTCTCGTAAATTCGGTCCCAAAGCTCGCTGTCCGTGCCGTCCGTAATCAGCGCGTAATGCCGTTCATAGGTCTCCCAGGTCTCGCTCTCCCCGATTCCGGAATGAAATATCGTCCACGCAAAGCCGCAGCCGCTCAGCACCAGCAGGGTGAAGAGCGCGAAAAGACTAATCCATCTCTTTTTCATAATCTCCCATCTTAATGCCGAATACCGCACGGCCATAAGGCCGCGCGGTACATTCTTCTATCTCTTACTTTCAGGCGAAGGGATTCTCCGTCGGATAACGCACGCCCGCCGGCTGGTTGTAGCCAATGTACTTCACATCCACGCCAATGTACTTAAAGACCTCGTACAGCGCCTTTCCATGGTGACCGAAGGCGACCGCGCCGTGATGCGGGAAATTGCCCTCGATCAGCACATGACGGTAGAAGCGCTTCATCTCCGGAATCGCGAAGATTCCGATGCTGCCGAAGGAACGCGTCGCCACGGGCAGCACCTCGCCGTTCGCAATGTAGGCGCGCAGCTGGCTGTCCGCCGTGCTCTGCAGACGATAGAAGGTGATGTCGCCCGGTGCGATATCGCCCTCGAGCGTGCCCTGCGTCACTTCCTCCGGAAGGCTTCTGGCCATGATGAACTGGTACTTCATCTCACAGGAGGATAGCTTCTTCGAGCAGGTGTTGCCGCAGTGGAAGCCCATGAAGACATCCGTTGCGGAGTAATCGAATTTTCCCTTGATGTCCTCATTGTAGAGGTCGTAAGGCACGGTGTTGTTGATATCGAGCAGCGTCACGATATCGTCGCTCACACAGGTGCCGATGAACTCGCTGAGTGCTCCGTAGATGTCCACCTCGCAGGATACCGGAATGCCGCGTCCGGTCAGGCGGCTGTTCACATAGCAGGGCACGAAGCCAAACTGCGTCTGGAAGGCCGGCCAGCACTTGCCGGCGATCGCCACATATTTGCGGTAGCCGCGATGCTCCTCGATCCAGTCAAGCAGCGTCAACTCATACTTCGCAAGCTTTTCGAGCACTTCCGGCTTCTTATTTCCCGCGCCGAGCTCCGCCGCCATGTCAGCCGCGACCTCCGGAATCCTCGGATCGCCGTCATGCTTATGATAGGCCTCGAAGAGGTCGAGCTCGGAGTTTTCCTCGATCTCGACGCCCAGGTTGTAGAGCTGCTTCACAGGCGCGTTGCAGGCAAGGAAATTTAAGGGACGCGGACCGAAGCTGATGATCTTCAGCTCGGAAAGACCGATGATCGCCCGCGCGATCGGCAGGAACTCGTGGATCATGTCCGCGCACTCATCGGCGGTGCCGACCGGGTACTCGGGTATGTAAGCCCTGATATTGCGCAGCGCCAGGTTATAGCTCGCGTTCAGCATGCCGCAGTACGCGTCTCCGCGTCCGCCGACCAGATCCTTTCCGCTCTCCTCCGCGGCGGCGACAAAAATCTTCGGACCGTCGAAGTGTTTCGCGAGCAGCGTCTCGGAAATTTCCGGTCCGAAGTTGCCCAGATAGACGGCCAGCGCGTTGCAGCCTGCAGCCTTGATATCCTCCAGCGCCTGCACCATGTGGATCTCGCTCTCCACAATGCAGACCGGACATTCATAGATGTCCGCCGCGTCGTACTTCACCGCGTAGGCGTCCACCAGCGCTTTTCTTCTGTTCACGGAGAGCGACTCCGGGAAGCAGTCGCGGCTGACCGCCACGATACCGACTTTTACCTTGGGAATGTTGTTCATGATGTTATCCTCCTACTTTATGATCTCAAACAGCGGTTTGCAGGCGGGGTAAATCTGCCTGAACTGCTGATACCGCTCCTCATACTTCGCTGCCAGCTCCGGCTCGGGTTCCACCGTGTCGATCACCCGCACCAGCTTCGCCGCCGCTTCCTCCACGCTCGCGTACTCGCCGCAGGCCACCGCCGCGAGCATCGCGCCGCCGAGCGCCGGACCTTCCTCATTCTCGACCACGTCCACTTTGATATTCATGATGTTCGCGATCATCTTCTTCCAGAGCGCGCTCTTCGCACCGCCGCCGCAGATCTTCGTGCGCTCGATCTTTATCCCCAGAGATTTCGCCACTTCGAAGGAATCCCGAAGAGCGAAGGCCACACCTTCGAGCACCGCCTGCGTCATGTCCGCGCGTGTCGTATCCATCGTCATCCCAATAAAGGTTCCCCGCGCGTTCGGATTATTATGCGGGGAGCGCTCACCCATGAGATAGGGCAGGAAGTAAACATGGTTCTCGCCCAGCTTCGTGATCTGCGCCTGCTCCGCCGCGTAGTCCTCTGTCCCGATGATATCACCGAGCCACCACTTATTGCAGGAGGCCGCGCTCAGCATGCAGCCCATCAGGTGATAGTGTCCGTCCGCATGAGCGAAAGCGTGCAGCGCATTATTCCTGTCCACGCCGAACTTCTCCGAGGAGATGAAGATCGTGCCGCTCGTGCCGAGAGAAATATTACACATGCCCTCGCCGACCGTGCCGGTGCCGACCGCAGCAGCCGCATTGTCCCCGGCGCCCGCCGCCACCTTCACGCCCGCAGGCACGCCGAGCTCCGCCGCTACCTCCGGCAGCAGCGTCCCGACCGTCTCGTAGGACTCATAGACCTTCGCCATCTGCTCCTCGCGGATGCCGCAGATCTTCAGCATTTTCTGTGACCAGCAGCGGTTCTTCACATCAAAGAGCAGCATGCCCGAGGCGTCCGAGACGTCCGTGCAGTGCACACCGGTCAGGCGATAGGCGATGTAGTCCTTCGGGAGCATGATCTTCGCGATGCGGGCGAAATTCTCCGGCTCCTTATTCTTCACCCAGAGCACCTTCGGTGCGGTGAAGCCGGTAAAGGAAATATTCGCGGTGTACTCCGAGAGCTTCTCTTTTCCGATGACGTTGTTGAGATAATCGCACTCTTCGTACGTACGCCCGTCATTCCAGAGCAGCGCCGGGCGGATCACGCGGTCCTCGCTGTCCAGAATCACCAGGCCGTGCATCTGTCCGCCGAAGCTGATCCCGGCAAGCTGCCCGCCGTCAAAGCCGTTCAGCAGCTCTTTTAAACCCGCCATCGTCTGCGCATACCAGTCCTCCGGATTCTGCTCCGACCAGCCCGGATGCGGGAAATAAATCGGATATTCCCGGGAGACAATCTTCAAAATCTGACCCGCGCCGTCCATCAGCAGCAGCTTCACTGCTGAGGTGCCCAGATCGACTCCGATGTAGTACATAGTCAAGCCCTCCTCGCTTCCTTTTCCGTGCACGTGCACGGTCTTTATGTTCATCATACACCAGCCCGTAATTTTTTTCAATATACCACCTGAATTTTTCTTATTTTCGTGAATCATGCATAATAATCAGCACTGTTTTACGCGAATCAGACCTTTGTTTTTGTCCATTTTCACGGATAATCAAAGGCAAATTCATTTTTTAAAAGTGTTCGTGCACGGTTCGTCCGATTGACTTTTTTCCCGTTTTCCTGTATGGTGATGATACAAGTACTTTTCAGGGCAAAAAAACACAGGGAAAACGTATATGACAACTATCAAGGACATCGCGGATCTGGCCGGCATCTCCCGCGGGACCGTGGACCGGGTCCTCAATCATCGCGGCGACGTCAATCCGAAGACCGCGGCAAAAGTACAGGAAATCGCGCAGGCGCTGAACTACCGTCCAAACAAGGCCGGCCTGGCGCTCGCCGCGCAGAAGAAGAAATATAAGATCGGTGTTGTGCTTTTCAGTGAAAACAACCCTTTTTTTGACGAAGTGATGGAAGGCGTGGAGCAAAAATTTGAGGAGCTGAGAAGCTACGGTATCACAATCGTGAAGCGCCGCGTGGAATTCGACGCGGCAGAGCAGCTCTCTGCAATCGAGGAACTCCTGCAGGAAGGCATTCATGGATTGATACTCGCCCCTTACAATGACAGTTCCGTCCGGGATAAGATCAATGAACTGACGGACGCACACATCCCGGTCGTCACCGTGAATACTGACATCGACGGTTCCAGGCGCGTAGCCTATGTCGGCAGCGATTACGTGCAGGGCGGGTGTATGGCCGCAGGGCTTTTCGCTCTGATGACCGCAGGAGACGTGGGGCTCGGAGTCGTCACCGGTTCTGCCGGGGTACTCTGCCACAGCGAGCGCATTCGCGGCCTTGAGGAAACACTTGCAGCCTCCTATCCGCGCATTCGCATCGCCGGTATCGTCGAAAATCACGACGACGACATCGAGAGCTATAACGCCACCCGGGAACTGCTCGCGCAGCATCCCGACATCGGCGCACTTTTCTTCGCCGCGGCCGGCGTCTATGGCGGCTGCCGCGCCGTGCAGGAGTCCGGGCTGCACCCGAAGATTGTCACCTTCGACGACGTGCCCACAACGCTCGACATGCTGAAGGACGGCGTGATCTCCGCCACGATCAGCCAGCAGACCGCAAGGCAGGGCTCGCTTTCGCTGGACATTCTGTTTGACTTTCTGACCACCGGACTTACGCCGGAGCGGGAACTGAATTATGTGGAGCACACGATCCGAATCCGGGAGAATATCTGATCACAACCTTCGGCATAAGCTCTTCAATCTGCGCATACTCCGCGGCCTGCGAGCCGCTGCACATCACATTGGCCGCGCCTGTAGCCGTGGACAGCCTGACCGCATCCACGAGACTCATGCCGCGCTCTTCCGCCACCGCCATGGCCGCCACCACGCTGTCGCCCGCGCCGACCGTACTCCCGACCGGCACCTTCAGCCCCCGCGCACGGATTGTCTCCTCCTCCGTCACATATAGGGCTCCATCTGCCCCGAGGGAAACGACAATCTTCGAAATCCCATACTGCTTACAAAGTCCATGCGCGGCTTCGGCCAGTTCTTCTACGGTCTCCAGCCTCTGTCCAAGCATGGCCCGCAGTTCATGTTCGTTGGGCTTGATAAGATACGGCGAGGCCTGCACACCGACGCCCAGAAGCGCTCCATCCACATCGAGAAAAACCTTCGCGCCCTTCAGGCGGCAGGCCTTCACCCAGCTTCGATAAATATCCGCGGGCGCGCCCAGCGGCAGGCTCCCCGAGAGGACAACCAGGTCGCCAGGGACAATCCGCGCGATTAGTCTTTCCAGAAGCTCCTGCAGAATTTCCTCTGACACCGCAACCCCCGGCTCATTGATGTCAGTGTTCGTATGGTTTACCGGATCGATAATCTTCAGATTCGTGCGCGTCTCACCCTCCACAAACAGGAAATCGCTCTCAATGCTCATGTTTTCCAGCGCGTTCTTGATAGAGCGACCAACCGCTCCGCCCAGGATGCCGACAGCGATGCTCTTGCCACCCAGCTGTGCAATCACCTTCGAGACGTTGATGCCTTTGCCGCCCGGGTCTGTCCGCATGCTGACGATGCGGTTCACGCTGCCCGGCGTCAGCGACGGGATCTCAACGGTCTTGTCCAGCGCGGGATTTAATGTTACTGTGTAAATCATATGAATGCCCTCTCTATGATCTTTACTGCATGTTCCAGTGTATCACACGACAGACTATCCGCGCAACCTGGCAAAACAGATTTATTCTCCAAAAAATACCGCACAATAGCCGGAATCTTTTAAGTTAATTTAAAGATATTTATAGTATAATGGGCAAAGATAATGATAAGGAGGAGTTTTCTAATGAAAAAATGGATTGCGCTGCTGTGCACCTCCGCAATGGTCTTCAGCCTGACGGCCTGCGGCAGCAGCACAGAAAGCGGCGAGAACGGAGCGACTGCCGAAGAGGCGGGAAACACCGATGCGGGCACAAGCTCCGGCTCCGCACTGATCTCTGACAAGGAATATATCGAAGAGACCCTGAATCTTGCCAACAATACCGACTATACCTGGAGCTACAGCGCCGATTCCGACGCCTGGACCATGTCCATTGTCTCCGCGGTCGCCTATCCGGAGATTGAGGACGAGGAGGGCGTTTCGGTCTGCGTGCCCGGCGCTTACGTGAGCGGCATTGACACCAGCGGCGACGGAACAGTCGATGTGACAGCAGATAACTATTCCGATGCGGTGAACGGCGCGCTCATCATTGATTAC
>MSHD01000023.1:78618-175587 GCA_001941045.1 Lachnospiraceae bacterium Zagget2 | reverse complement strand
ACATACGCGAGCGCCTCCTTAAGTTCCTCCTCCGTCGGCACATGGTACTCTCCGGAGTAGAAGCCCCAGAGCTCCACGAGTGGGTAGACCGTCACATCGAAGAGACCGCCGGTCTCCTCATAGATCGTGAGCGCCTCCTCAAGGATTGCCTGCGTATCCTCCGAGAGCGTCCCGCCGCCGTCCGCATTAATACACGAGACCTCGCTCGTCGCGCTGCCGGTTGACAGCAGCGCATCGAGGCGTTCTACCTCTTCTACTGCAGCCTCGACAGCGGCCTCAGCATTGCGTCCATAAGCGGTAAAGCTCATGACCGTATCCATAGCTAGAATCTGTGTCTGATATACGGTGTTACTTCCCTTCTGCCGGTACTGATACACACAGCCGACTACAAGCACGACTGCAGCCACCCCCAGCAGGGACAACAGAAGTTTTCGACTCATCGCTTACTGCATGGTGATGATCTTCGTCGGGCATTTCTCCGCACATTTGCCACAACCTACGCACTTGTCGTAGTCGATCACCGCCAGATTTCCTTCCACATGAATGGCATCGTGCTCGCACTGCCGCTCACAGGCCTTGCAGCCAAGGCAGCCCGCCGAACAGACCTTCTTAACCTCCGGTCCGCGGTTTTTATTCGAGCAACGCACCGCGTAACTTCTGTCCGCGCGCGTGAGCTCGATCAGGCCCTTCGGACAGGCAGCTGCGCAGAGGCCGCAGCCCACGCACTTGTCCGTATCTACGACCGCCACGCCGTTCACCACGTGGATCGCGTCGTACTCGCAGGCCTTCACACAGGAGCCAAGTCCCAGACAGCCAAAGCTGCAGGAACCCACTGCCAGACCTGCCAGCACTGCCGCCCGGCAGTCGTCGATACCGACATAGCTGCACTGATTCGCGGTGTGCTCACAGTCTCCCGCGCACTTCACAAGCGCTGTTTTGCGCTGCGCTGCCTCAGCCTCCACACCCATGATCGCGCTGATCTTCTCCACCATCTCGGCAGAACCGACCGGGCAGGCATTCGTCGGAGCCTCTCCCTTCGCGATCGCGGCTGCCACCGCATCACAGCCCGCATAGCCGCAGGCACCGCAGTTGTTGCCGGGGAGACATTCCCTTACGGCGATCTCATTTTCGTCCACTTCTACATAAAATTTCTTACCGGCTCCCACCAGCGCGACGCCAATGATCAGGCCGATCACGCCGACGACGAGCGTCGTTATGATAATTCCCTGCATATTTTCATTCCTCCCTTACAGGCCGGAAAAGCCCATGAACGCGATCGACATGAGCGCCGCACACAGAAGCACGATCGGCGCGCCGCGGAACGGAAGCGGAATCGCCTCCTCGTCCAGACGGCCGCGGATACCAGCCAGCACCACAATCGCAATCGTATAGCCAACCGCCGTGCCGAAACCGGCGAATACGCTCTCCACCAGGTTGTATCCATTCTGCACATTGGTCAGCGCCACGCCGAGCACTGCGCAGTTGGTCGTGATCAGCGGCAGATAGATGCCGAGCGCCTCGTAGATGCCGCGGGACGTCTTCTTGAGGAACATCTCCACGAGCTGCACGAGCGCCGCGATGACCAGAATAAAGACGATCGTCTTGAGGTAATCCAGATCGAACGGTACCAGTATGAAATCATACAAAAGGCTGGCCACCGCCGATGCGATCGTCATGACAAAGATAACCGCCGCGCCGAGGCTGGCTGAGGTCTTAATCTGCCGTGAGACACCGACGAAGGAGCAGATACCGAGGAACTGGCTTAAGACCACATTGCTCACCAGAGCATTGGTCACGATAATCATAATCAAGGATGTCATGCTTCTCCCTCCTTCTTCTCATCCGCGCAGGGCTTCGCGCAGGCCGCGCAGCAGCCGTCGCAGCCTTCGACCATCTTGTTGGCTCTGGTCGACATACCGAATCCGTTCATAATCGCCACCACAAAGGCCAGTACCAGGAAGGCTCCCGGAGCTTTGACGAAAACGGCAATCGGCTCATAAAAGTCCGGCATCACCTGTACGCCGAAGACCGTGCCCGCACCGAGCAGCTCACGGAAAACACCGAGAACAAACAACGCGATCGTAAAACCAAGTCCCATGCCGAGTCCGTCCATCACTGAGAGGAAAGGCGGATTCTTCGAGGCATAGGCCTCTGCGCGGCCAAGAATAATGCAGTTGACCACGATCAGCGGAATATAGATGCCAAGCGCATTGTATACACCCGGCGTATAGGCTTCCATCAGAAGCTCCGTCACCGTCACCAGCGACGCGACAATCACGATGTAGGCGGGAAGCCGCACATCGTCCGGAATCACCTTCCGCAGAAGGGAGATAATCAGGTTTGACAGAATCAGCACGGCCATCGTGGACGCGCCCATCCCGATGCCGTTGATCGCAGACGTCGTGACGGCGAGCGTCGGACACATACCGAGCATCAGCACAAAGGACGGATTTTCCTTCACCACGCCATTATAAATACGTTCTACCCAAGGTTTCATCTTACGCCCCTCCTCACTGCACATTCGCCGCGTAGAAATCAAGTGCGGCGTTGACTGCGTTGACGACTGCCCCGGATGTGGTAGAAGCGCCGGACACCGAATCGATCTCGTTATCCGCCGTGGAACCACCGGATTTATTTAAAATAAACTGATCAGTATTGACCCCCGCGAACTGGCTCTTGAAGTCATCCTCGTCACAGAGCATGCCCATACCGGCTGTCTCATTCAGTTCTGTAAAGGAAATGCCGTTCACCGTGCCGTCCGCCGAAATGCCGATGGACAGCGTGATATTTCCGTCATAACCGTCCCCGCTCGTCGCACTGATCACATACCCGACGATATTGCCGGAGGCGTCGTAACCAACCACCATCTCATTGATATAGGCCCTGCCAAAGTCCTCGCCATATACCTCGCCGTCCAGCGCTTCGACCGCCGCAGTGAGCGCATCGTCATAGTCAAAGCTCTCCGCATCCGGGCAGACCTCCTGGTAGGAAGCCGCGCTCGCCGCAAGGTTCTGCGCGTCGATCGTATCCTTTGTCATGCCGTACACACCGCTTAAGGCCACGCCCGCGATCAGCGTGATCGCGAACAGGATCAGAGCAGCCTTCGGAATCGGGAAGCTCTTCTTTCCATCTGCAGACTCCTCTTTCTGCTTCCGCAGGCCGTAGGGAACCGGCACCGTGACCTCATCGATCAGCGGCACGAGCATATTGGAAATGACGACCGCGTAGCTGACGGAGTCCGCCGCGCTGCCGAAGATACGGAACACACCGCTTAAAACACCGATCAGAATACCGAAAAGAAGCTGCCCCGTCGATGTGACCGGGCTCGTGACCGGGTCGGTCGCCATGAAGAAAGCCGCCATCACGATACCGCCGCCCGCCAGATGCGCGAGGATGAAGACCGGATCAAAGCCCTGTCCTCCGAAAATCGCCACAAAAGCCGCAAAGGATACCAGCGTTGCGACCGGAATCTCAAAAGTGATGCCGCCCATTGCCCAGAGGATCAGCCCGCCGATAAAGAGCGCCGCAACGGAATTTCCAATGACGCCGCTCGTATTTCCAACCAGCATCTGCGTCACGCTCACCGCCGTTCCCTCCGCCATCTGCGCAAGAGGCGTCGCCGAGCTGTAGCCATCGACCGCGTAATTCGTCACAATCCCGCTGAAGGAGATCAGCAGGAAGCAGCGGCCGCCCAGCGCCGGGTTCATAAAGTTGTGTCCCAGACCGCCGAAGAAGCACTTGACAATCAGGACTGCAAACAGCGCACCTGCGAAAGGAATGTAGAGCGGCACGCCCGCCGGAAGACATAAGGCCAGCAGAAGTCCGGTCAGCACTGCGCTCCCGTCCTTCAGCGTATTTTCCCTGCCTGCTATGTAATCAAAGACAAACTCGGTCAGGGTCGCCGTGACAATCGACATCAGGATCACCAGAACCGCCTGCAGCCGGAAATGCCAGATACCCATGACAGTCACCGGCATGAGACACAGGATCACGTCCAGCATGACGCTGCCTGTCGTCAGCTTGCTCCTCACATGTGGGCTGGAGGAAACATTGTATAATTTACTCATTTTTTGTCCTCCCCCTTTACTTTCTCTTTGCGGCCGTGATCTCCGCCTTGGCCTGTTTGAACAACTGCATCAGTGGTCTCTTCGCCGGACAAATAAAAGTACAGGAACCACATGCGATACACTCCAGTCCGTACAGCTTCTTCTCATAACGCTCATAATTCTTACGCTCTGCCGCCTCGGCCATCATCTGCGGCGTCAGTCCGAGCGGACATACCTGCGCGCAGCGCCCGCAGCGAATACAGGCCGTCTGCTGTTCCTGTGCCTCAGCCACCGGATCCTCCACCAGCACCGTCAGCGCGTTATTATTCTTACAGACGGCCGCGGAAAGATCCGGCATCGCGAAGCCCATCATCGGGCCTCCGCAGATGATTTTCTCCGGCTCCACGCCGTCCTTGAAACCGCCTGCCGCCTCGAGCACCTCCTCAAGACCTGTTCCGATCTTTACCATCAGATTGCAAGGCTCCTTCACGCCGTCTCCTGAGACCGTGAATCCGCGCTCCATCGAGGGCTCCGACTTGCAGACTGCCCGATAGATCGCATGAACCGTCGCCACATTGTCGACCACGCAGCCCACATCCGCCGGCAGCATGCCGAGCTTGATATGTTTTCCGGCCACAACCGTCATGATCGCACGCTCGCCGCCCTGCGGGTATTTCGCTTCTGCCTTCATCACGCGGATCTTTTCCTCACCCGCACAGGCCTTCTCCATCGCCGCGATCGCCTCCGGCTTGTTGTCCTCGATCAGCACCACGCCCTCCGCGTTCGGGAACAGACGCAGCATAACCTTAAGCCCTGTGACGATCTCCTTGGGATAAGTCCGCATCAGCTGATCGTCGCAGGTGATGTAGGGCTCGCACTCGCCGCCGTTCGCAATCACATATTTGATCTCCTCAGGCTTCTTCGGCATCAGCTTTACATGCGTCGGAAAGCCTGCACCGCCCATGCCGATGACGCCGGCCGCCTTGATCCGGTCGAGAATCTCCTGATTGCCAAGCGTCGTGTAATCAGTCTCCACACCGACGCCTTCCGCGAGCGTATACGCGCCGTCATTCTCGATCACGATCGACAAATCAGAAGTACCGAGTACGTTTCTTCGATTCTCAATCGCCTTGACCGTCCCGGAGCACGAGCTCACGATGTTCGCGGAGACGAAACCGTCCGCCTCGGCAATCACCTGCCCTGCCAGTACCGGGTCGCCCTTCGCGGCGACCGGCTTCGCCGGCTTTCCGATGTGCTGATTCAGGTGGAATACCATATCCCCCTTCGGCAGCAATGGGCGAAAAGCGACGTCCCGCGCGTACTCTTTTCCCTCGACAGGGTGTACGCCGCCGTGAAATGTCTTACTGCTCATATGACATCCTTCTCCTTTTCTTTTCTATGCGACTCTGTAAGCCTTTCTCTCTCTTCCACAGGTACAGAGGAAAACACTTACCATGAAGGTCAGTTTTCGTCACTGTTAAAAGAATAACACGCCACAATTTATCTGTCAATCCGACAGAAAAATTCCAACAGAACGAAAACTGTTTTTTCATGATTGCATTCTTTCAGAATCTGTGATAGAATACAGCAGTCGGCGGTATTTAAGGCGCCGACGGAATTATGAGGAGACGTATCGAAGTGGTCATAACGGGCCTGACTCGAAATCAGGTAGTCCTTCGGGGCTCATGGGTTCGAATCCCATCGTCTCCGCTATAAAATCCCGGAATTCTGCAAACATGAAATTCCGGGATTTTTCTGTTATCTAGTGCCAGTCCTTCATGATTTCCAGAATCTCTGCCTCGTAGTCGCCGCCGATCTCCTCCTGGCGGCCTCCGTGCCGCAGGTTCGTCTCCACGCCCCGCACGCCTTCTTCCTCATACTCCCAGACGTGGTAAGGCACACCCCGGTAGTCGAAATCAAGACTCCCGCAACCGTCCTCCTCCGTGTACTGATATTTCCAGCCGCGTTTCTCAAGAAAAGCCCGGACACAACTCAGTCTCTGATTTTCCATACTCAAATCCTCTCAGCGAAAGCTCAGCAGATCTCCCACATCCTTGCGCGGGCGAACCTTCGGCTCTTCATCCGGATAACCGAGCGCAATCAGCGCCGCGATGCGCCTGCCTTCCGGAAGCTCCACAATTTTCGCCACCTCTGCTTCTTCAAAAATCCCCATAATACAGGTGCCAAGCCCCTTCTCCCAGGCTGTCAGGCAGAAGGTCTGGCAGGCAATGCCCGCATCAAAGGACTCCCAGGCCGCTCCTCTCGATGTAGAGAAAGAGCCGTCCGCATTATAACCGCAGATACCCGTTTCATAGGTCAGGATAATGAGCGCCGGAGCCGTGCGGATCATCCTTGCGTTATTCGCATGCCCCATCACGCCGTGCTCCGCGATCTCCTCCTTCAGCTCCGGGCTGTCCACAACAACATATCCCGGCGTCTGGCTGTTCTTCCAGGTCGGCGCGTAGCGCGCGATCTCGACGATCTCCTCCACAAGGCTGCGCGGGACCTTCTCTTCCTTATATTTACGAATGCTTCTCCTTGTCTTCAGACAGGTAATGGTTTCCATACTGCTCCTCCTTTTCTTTCAGTTCCGATTATTCAATATTTTTATTTTACCATTCAGCATCAAAATTGCAAGACCGTCGCAGCCATTCTCATAGTCAATTAAAAAAAAGTAGATTGTTTCCCATTCATGCAGCACATAGATAGAAATTTCATTGGACGAATAGTCCAATCGCTTTTAAGTCGCATATCAGGTGCGCGCAGGAAGCCCCCGGGATTTACATCCACAGGGGCTTCCTACGTGACATAAAAGTAGCAGTAATTGGTAGATTACAATTTCAGAAGCGGATTCCAGCCGGACTCGCAGAACTGCGTCAGCGTGCGGTTGGTCGCGCCATAGCCGATGAACTCGTCTTCACTCAGTCCATTCGGCTCGTATGCCTTCACAAATTCCGGCATGGTCTGCAGTCTGGAGATTACCGCCGGATCCACCGGCTTGTCAATCTTCTCCGTAAAATCATCCACATCCAGAAGAAGCTTCGCGATCTTCGGTGCAATGGACATGATCATCTTCGCGCCCGCCAGATCCGCGATGTGATAGGCACCGCGGCAGCCCGCCGGCATCAGCACACAGTCATAATTTTTCTCCTGGAAAATGCCATACGCGCGCTTGATGCAGGCAGTACCTGCACAGATGATATCCTCCTCCGAGCAGCCTGCCTGAGTGTCACGCATCACGTCGCGCAGGTAATCATCTGTTCTTCCCACCATCAGAACTGCGATGCCCAGTCCCGGCTGAATACCTGCCGCTTTTGCACGCTCCGCGCCTCGCTGGAAGGCTGCACCAAAGGCCAGCACCTGCGGCACTGTAAAGCTCACCGTCGCGGCTACATTGTAACCCAACGCTGCCAACTCCTCATAGGCTTTCAGTCCGGCTTTGGTTGCAGGAATCTTGATCACCACATTCGAACCCCAGAAAGCAAAACGCTTTCCCTGCTCAATCATGTACTCCGCTTCTCCCGGATGAAGTGGACTGGTCTACGCGCAGCAATAGCCCTTTCCAAATCCTTCCTCCCGGAACGGCGCAAGCTTCTTTGCTATATATTTCGTGACTCCTTCGATCTCTGCCTCTACCTTCGCGTCGCCCTTCAGCTCCGGATCGACCTTCGGCGCGTTCTGCGCCCAGAAATCCGGCTGACTCTGCAGCGTCGCATTCACCAGAAACGGGTTGGTCGTCACGCCTCTCGCACCATTCGAGATCGCCTCGTCAAGCTCCGGAATCACAGCGCTGTCATTCCAGTAAACCGACTGTGTATTCGCAGTCATCCAGCGTAAAAATTTATTCTCGGCCATAATCTTCCCTCCATTTGTCTGTAAATCTGCCGACTAGTAGTTCGCTATTCAGAACAGCAGGCCACAGACCGCCTTCTTCGAAGGCTATATGCCGCTTACGCGTCATATGTCTGAGGCTGATGGGCGTCCCGCCCATCCCGAAATGGAAAACAGCCTTTAGCAGGTAAACCTGCACAGTCTGTTTTTCCATTTCGATGCTGTTCTGGACTGTTGCAATATCAGATTCTTTCCACGGTTCCTTCCCAGGTATCCATCGCTCTCTTCGCCGAGTGCTCATCATACCAGTGCTTGGTGACTGTCTTCGCCCTCGTGTAGAAGCGGACGCCGTCGATGCCGAGCACGTGCTGGTCGCCAAAGAAGGAGTCCTTATTTCCGGAGAACGGGAAGTAAGCCGTCGGAACCGGAATGCCAACGTTGACGCCAACCATGCCGCCATCCGTCAGAAGCTCAAACTGCCGCGCATAGTAGCCGCTCTGCGTGAAGATGACGGAACCGTTCGCGAAAGGATTCGCGTTCATGACCGCAAGGCCTTCCTCGAAGTTCTTCACTCTCTTCACAAGCGTGACCGGTCCGAAAATCTCGCGGTTGCCGACCGTCATCTCCGGCGTAACATGATCGAGGATCGTCGGTCCCACGAAGAAGCCGTTTTCAAATCCCGGAACGACGATATCGCGGCCATCGAGCACGAGTTCCGCCCCCTCATCGATTCCCTTCTGAATCCAGTCGCAAATGGACTGTTTATGCTTCGCATCAACAACCGGCCCGAGCTTTGTCTCCTCGTCGTAGGCGCAGCCAACCTTCATAGCCATTGCCTTCTCCTTCAGAAGCGCAACAAACTTATCTGCGATGCTCTCCTGTACGACGACAACCGGGAGCGCCATGCAGCGCATACCCGCGCAGCCATAAGTAGAATTGATGATCGCGTTCACGGTGCTCTCCAGATCACAGTCTTCAAGAACAAGCGCGTGATTCTTTGCCTCGCACTGCGCCTGCACGCGTTTGCCGTGCGCGGCTGCTTCCGAGTAAATGTGCTTGCCGACTGCGGTCGTCCCGACAAAGGTGACCGCCTTGATCCGCGGATCCGTCAGGAAAATTTCAGACTCTTTACGCGAGCAGGTCACCAGGTTGACAACACCCTTCGGGAAACCACCCTCCTTGTAGAAAAGCTCCATAATACGCATCGACGTCAGTGGGGTCTTCGACGCTGCTTTCAGAACAACCGTGTTACCGGTAACAATCGCCAGCGGAACCATCCAGCCCCAGGGAATCATCGCCGGGAAATTGAAGGGTACGATGCCCGCCACGACGCCGAGCGGCATGCGGTATGTCGCCGTGTCAAAACCCGTCGTCACCTGCAGGGAAGCCCTTCCCTGTGTGATATACGGAGCCGCGCAGGCCAGCTCCGTCGGCTCGATCGCCTTCGCGACATCACCTCTCGCCTCATTCAGCGTTTTGCCAAGCTCCGTCGCACACAGAACCGCCAGCTCCTCCTCATGCTCCACCAGAATGTTGCGCCACTTGAACAGCAGCTGCGTCCTCTTGGACAGAGACATCAGAGACCAGGATTTAAAAGCCTCAGCTGCAGACGCGATCGCCTCATCCACCTCATCGACCGTACAGCAGGGAACTTCCGCCATCACTTCACCGGTCGAGGAGTTGGTGACCTCCATCCATTTATCTGTTTTAGAATCCTTCCACTCTCCATTAACACAGTACTGTTTTCTGATCACATCGCTCATTTTACTCTCTCCTTTTTCTTATTTTTTTCTATGAAATCTCTGTCTGCGGTCTACTCTTCAGGAAGACTCCAGTTAAAAAATCTGTAATAGGGTTCCGATGTCCGCGCGCGGTAAGCGTCCTGATCCACATTGCTCCAATCCAGAACTCCCTGTCCCGTCTTTGCTCCAAGCTCTCCTTTTTCAATGTGGTCGAGAATCAGCCGGTGCGGCTCTGTCGTATTACAGAGATCCGGATACAAGGTTTCTTCAATGCTCTTAATCATGTCAAGACCCGCGAAATCAAAATGCTCGAAAAGTCCCACCGCATTGTATCTGGGCATAATGCTGGTCTGCAGCGCCCGGTCAATGTCCTGCGGCGTCGCGATATCCTGTTCCACCATGTACGCAGCCTCGCGGAACAATGCGTGCTGCAGGCGATTCACAATAAAGCCCGGAACACTGCGGTTGACGACAACTGGCGCGCGGCCGCAGGATTCCAGCACATCGCAGATGAATTTCAACGCTTCATCCGAGGTCTGACTTCCTCTGACTACCTCCACACAGGGAATCAGATGCGGCGGATAATACGGATGCGCAACTGCAAATTTATCGCGCAGCTTCGTGAAACCTTCACTCAGAAGGTCGGTGTCCATCGCGGAGGATGTGGAGGAGATGCCCTTCACCTTCGTGCAGTATTTGTCCAGCTGCGCATAGATCGAATATTTTACTTCCTTATTTTCAAAAGCGCACTCATAGACGTAATCCGCGTCCACAATGTCCTCGTAGGACTGCGTGATCGTCAGCAGCTTCTCGCAGGCGTCTTTCTGCTTTTCGGTAACCAGGCCGTTCTCGACCAGATTATCGAAATTTCCACGGTACTTCGCAAGACCGCCCGCCGCTTCCTGATCGTTGATGGCCAGCATGCAGGTCTTATAAGCGTTGCCGGTGAACAGCGCCGCCAGGCTGGCGCCGATATTGCCGGTTCCGATCACGGCAATTTTCTCTACAGATGCTAATTTCATGTTTATTTCCTCCTTGCGCACTTGTCAGACATCAGGTAAGCGTAAGTCTTGCGGACATTGTTCGTCTGGATATAGTCCATGCACTCCGGCTGGCCAATATCCACCGGGCAGCGATCTGCAAAATTGATCCGCGCAACACACTCCTCAACATCCCAGCCCTTGTTGATGCCGTCCGAGACCGCAGCGATCCAGTCATAAAGGAACTGCTTGTTCTCGACGATGGACTCTTTGCCCTTCACCGGACCGTGACCGGGAATGATATAGTCCACATCCAGCCCCTGCAGCCAGTTCAGACTGTCGAACAGATCGTCAAAGTCCACACTGTGCAGCCAGATCTGGCAGTCATTGAAAATGTTGTCGCCGACAAACACACAGCGCTCCTTGGGCACATAGATGCTGGTCTGCTCCGGAGAATGACCAGGCGTATGATAGCACTCAAACGTGTGATCCCCGAGCTTCAGCGTCAGCCGATCGTTGAAGGTAATATCCGGCTTCGCAATGATATATTCCTCCTTCGAGGGCATACGGTCGAGCGCCGTCGGATCCTGTCTTTTGATAATGTCCACGTTGTAATCGTGCACCGTCATGTTAAAAGCAGGCGGAATCGTGAAAAAGCTGTCAAGAATCTTCTCCTGTCCGATGATCGTCGCTCCTGCCTTTTTCAGCCAGTGGTTTCCGAAAATATGATCGATATGAGACTCCGTATTGATCAGATACCGGATCGAACCGGCTTTCTCCTGCGCAAACGCAATCATCTGCTCGAGATTTGTGATCCACTGGGCAGTGTCAATGAAAACAGCCCCCTCGCTTGTCAGGATGATACTCGGATCGCAGCCACGGATTTCGGTTTCAGTATAAACATTTGATGTAATCTGCTGCATAATATGTCGTCCTTTCCTATTTCTAATCAGTTCAGTTTCAGTTCTTCCATCAGTTTGTCGATCTCGTCAAAGACAAGCTGCGGACTCTTTGCCCTGATCATAAAATAGGGACGGCCCGCCGCATACTTCGCGCAGAAAGCACCCCGCGACTGACGACGCTCATCCGTGTCAACGATCGGCATGACCAGACCGTGCACGCCGCAGATCAACTGATTCAGCCCGTAGAAATTCATCATGGAGTGATAGCTCTGATAGGAGGCCTCAAACTGGTTCATCGGCTTGACGTCAGTCTTGAACCAGCCGTCGATGCACGGCATAATCGCAAGACCCATATTGCTTGGCTCATAACACATCGGCATCTCCGGCTCGTCGCCGAAGAACATCTTTACGCCCTCGTCCTGATCGGCCAGGTCGGAGCGCTCCGTTCCCTTCGCTCTCTTGCGGACATAAACGTTCTTCGAGCCATACAGGGCAATCCCGCTCTCATGATCCATGACGGTCGTCTCCGTGGAGAAGATCTGAGCCCCGCGGCGGCAGCCCTCCAGCTGTGTCATGGATTTCCCGTGATTGTTTTCCCCGCCCACGAGCAGGATGCCGTGTCCTTTGTAAATCACGCTCGAGGAATGGAACGGGTGCAGACCGCACTTATCCATCTCATTGGCGAGCATGGTGACCATGATCTTGTTCAGCTCTCCCTCCTCCCAGAAGCTGGTGAGGATCAGCTGCTCGTTTTCATAGCGAATTGATTTGACCGCATCATCGTAATACCAGATAATATCCGGCTGTCCCTTCGTGACCTCATGCGAGACCTCCACCGCGCCCAGACGATAGTTCAGGAACGACATGTCTTCCGCAATCTGTGTGCGCTCCGGCCCGCCCACCACATCAAAACGGATGACAGCTTTATTGCTGCTGATCTGTTCGGTAAATGTTTTCATAATGCGTTCACTCCTTTTCTCTATTTCATCGTTGTGATTGGCCGGGACTGAAGCAGGTATACCTTTCCGTCCACGATCGCCCACTCGATGTCTTCCGGTTTGCCATAGAAAGCTTCAATCTTTTTTGCCAGTTCTACCAGCTGACGCCGCTCGTCCTCCGTGAGTACAGGCGCTTCTTTGAGTTCATCCGGCACAGGCACTTCCTTCGTTCCGCCCCGCTCATTGAGGCGGACTACCATGGTCTCTTTTTCTGATATGTATTCTGTCGTCACTTCTCCGGTTTTCTTGTTAATCCAGAGATTATCCGGAGTGACAATGCCGGACACCAGCGCCTCGCCAAGTCCCCAGGTCGCCTCAATCATCACGGTATCGTGATCGTTGGTGATCGGATTCGACGTAAACATCACGCCTGCTTTCTGTGCACTGACCATAGTCTGTACGACGACTGCGATAGAAATGCTGCGTTCATCAAAGCCTTTTTCCCTGCGGTAGAAGATCGCCTGATCGTTATAGAGCGAAGCCCAGCACTCCTTTATATACTTCAGAACATCGTCATTCCCGATGACAAACAGGAAGGTCTCCTGCTGTCCCGCAAAGCTCGCGTCCTCCAGATCCTCCGCTGTTCCGCTGGAACGGACGGCAACCGGCACGTGACCATTTCCCAGGGAGGTATAAAATTTGATGATCTCCTCCGCCATATCAAAGTGGAACGGCATATCGATGAGATGCTGTCGGATCTCGGCAGCCGTGTTCACCAGAGAGGCATGGCTGTCAAAATCAATGCTCCCGATCTTTTCCAGCACATAATCCCAGAGACCGTTCACCTCCATGAATTTATTGAAGGTTTCGGAACGGACGATAAATCCTTCCGGAACAGGCAGCTCTGCTCTTGCCATGCGGCAGAGACTCGCTCCTTTTCCGCCTGCGCTGTCTCCCAGATCTTCCTCCGGGATTTCGTTAAACCATGCAAGATACTGATTCATAATCAAAATTTCCTTTCGCACATTTTCTCAGCCACCCGCCACAGAAGGGACGGTTTCATTTCCGGGGCGGATATTACCGCCCCGGAAAACAGGATTTTCAGCTGATAATCTCAACAACGCCTTTGGAGCCGTCAACGCGGATCTTATCGCCGGTCTTCACCAGCTGGGTCGCGCGGCGCGTTCCGACGACGCAGGGTACATTAAACTCTCGTGCGACAACCGCCGGATGGGACAGCGCTCCGCCCGTATCGGTGACCAGCGCTCCCACCTTCGAGAAAGCTACAACCCACGCAGGATTCGTCATCTTGCAGACCAGTATCTCGCCCGCCTTGACGTCATCGAGCTCGGAAGGATCAGAGACCAGATGCGCGATGCCCTCATACTCGCCCGGGCAGCCCGGAATGCCTTTCAGCACGGTCTTGCTGATCTCGGCCTTTTCCTTCATCTCCTGCATCTCCGCCTCAAACTTATGCGGATAGCCCCACAGCGACTTGTACGGCTCATTATAGACCTGCCACTCGGTCGCGGTGCCGTACCACTCCTGCGGCGCCCGCTTCTTCGCCGCTTCCATCTCGGCGCGGCGCGTCTTCACAAGCTCCTTCACCGGATAGTTGGAAGTACAGGTGCAGCGGATCTCATCATATTTCAGCATGAAGATATCCTCCGGATCGTCGATCAGGCCCTCGCGCACCATTACCTTGCCGATCTCGATGAACGCAACTCTCATATGGGAGTAAATGCCCTGGTCTATGTAGAAATGATGATCCGGCGTCAGCGGCGTCATGCGCAGGCACTGCTCGAGCGCCGCCTTTAACTCTTCTTTCTGGGCCGGATCAGTGACTTTCGCATACAGCCCGTTGATGGCCTCCTGCTGCGAATCCATACAGGCCTTGTACTCCGCATTGAAGTCATAGTCATTCGCCACATAACCGCGAACCGCCTCGTAGACCGGCGTCGGATCCTCGTACCAGGTCTTGTAGATAAATTCATGCGTATACATCGCCTTGAAGCCGTACTCTTCACGGTAGGCGTCCACCATCTCGAGCAGCTTCGCGCCGCCCTCCGTATCGGCAGCCTTCGCCATGATCGTGGCAGCGTCGTTCTCACTGAACAGCGCCTTCAGAGCCGGTACCGTGCAGACATATTCCTTCATCTCCCAGAGCGCCTTCAGGGAATCCCAGTTGCGATCCTTCGGGGACACTGTGATCTTACCAATCTCCACCGAATCAACCTTACCCATGGTCTTCTCATAGACATTGGTAAAGTTTGTGGAAGACTGGAACTGCGCAAGATTGATGATCCAGTGAATACGGAAGGCCTCCGACTTCATGTCGAGGATGTCCTCCAGCTGTATCATGATCTCCGGCAGAGACTTATGCTCGTAGTCATAATCGAGTATCGCCTTATGCATCTGCAGCAGTCTCGGAACATATTCCTTTTCCCAGCGATCCATAAAGGTCTCTGCATAGATTGGCATGACCTTCGTATAATAATCGAACATCGGCCCTACCTTATCCGCGTCCATATCCGGCGGCACGACAGCCGAATAGACATACCCGCCGATGTTCTTCGCCAGCCAGGCTTTTCCGATCGGAGCGCCGAAACGCTGATACATGTAAGCGCAGTCCGTCCCCCAACGGCCTTCGCAGTCCCACCAGCCGCCGACGTCAAAATACAGCGGGGAGATGGGATTCGGGCAATGCAGATCGTCATAAAACCACATCAGGCCCTTTTCTTCTTCGTTCTTCCACTCGATCGGAAAACGATCATCGGTGAACTTTGTGGCCAGAACTTTGGAAGTGTCGCTCATAGAAATACTCTCCTTTTCTACTTTTTTGTTTTACCGCCATTGTCCTTTTTCCCTTTATAATCAGCATTTTTCAGAGGTGCGCATCCCCTGCGTTGATTTTCGCAAAATAGAATGTTATAATAAGGAAACGATGGCAATGATTTTTCGGCTCCAGTAAATAATCGATTATCTATAATTTGAATTATAGGTCGATATAGTCAAATTGTCAAGCCATATTTTTCACTCATTTATAAAATTTGTCTAAACAAGAAAAGGAGGTTTTCTTTATGTCATTGTGCGAATTGACGCCCGAAGTGGACACACACACGCATACCGTCATTTCCGGACATGCCTGGTCGACGCTGACCGAGAACTGCCTGGCGGCCAAAGCCCGCGGCATGAAAGGGCTTTGCCTGACGGAACACGGCCCCGCCATAGAGGGCGGCGCCCCCGAGTATATCCCCCACAGCCAGCGAATGCTGCCCGATGAAATCGATGGAATCCGCGTTTACCGTGGAATCGAGGCCAACGTTCTGGATCACCAGAATCATCTCGACATTCCGGAGCACTATCTGAAGTTCTGTGAATTTGCAATCGCCAGTATCCACACGCATATGTTTCCGGAGCGCGCGGATCGGGACGCCAACACAGCCACGTATCTGGCCATGCTGCAGAACCCTTATATTGATATGCTCGGTCACCCTGACGATCCCAGCGTTCCCTGCGATTTTGAGGCGATTGTAGAGGAGGCCGGAAAATGTGGAAAGCTGCTGGAATTCAACAACAATTCCACGACCGCGCACCGCCCCGGCAGTCTTCCGTCTCTAAAAGAGTACATTCTCTGCTGCAGACGGCACGGGCAGCGCGTCTGCGTTTCCAGCGACGCACATTTCCATACAATGATCGGAAACGTGAAGCCAATCCTGACTCTCATGGATGAGCTGGACTTCCCGCAGGAGCTCATCGTCAACCTGACGCAGGAGCGCTTTGAGGCCTATCTGGCAGAGCGCAAGCAGAGGATTTCAGCCTGCGCAGAATAAAAATTTCATTAAAATTATTCTTTCTATTGACAAACTTTTGTAAGCATTATACAATATACCCACAATGTTTCGATAATCGATTATTTGGAACAGCGGAGGCGTTCACCGCCCTCCCCCGGGTATCACTGGAGGAGAACCAACATGACAAAAGCAAACGACTTTAAACTTGAGAAAAAGACTTTACGCAAAAAAATCCGCAACTATATCATACAACAGATCGCGAACGGCACTTATCGCGGCGGAGAACGTATCGTAGAAACAAAGCTGGCCAAAGAACTCGAAGTCTCTCAGGCTCCGGTACGGGAAGCATTTCTGGAGCTCACCGCTATGGGAATTCTGGAGGAAAGACCCTATTCTGGCACTTTCATCCGCAGTATCGGGCCTGATGACGTCGAGGATATTTACAACACCCGCGCATTTATAGAAGAATACGCATCAAGGCTGGCGGCAAAAAACGTCACGGATGAGCAGCTTGCGAATATCGAAAATCTTCTGCACAAAATGGACCAGGCCGAGGACAATACGGCATTTCTCGAGATGGACATTGATTTCCATACGATGGTCGTAGACGCCGCCCAAAGTCCCGCTTTAAAACGCATGTGGGAGACCCTGCAGACCGTAGAATGGACGCAAATCTCCCTCATGTCTACCAAGGCTTCTCTGTCGGATCTGGCCAGGCAGCACTGGAATCTGTTCCATTATCTGCAGAATCATGATGAACGATCGGCAGGCGCCTATATGTATCTGCATATCAAAAACTTCGGCAATGAACTGAAAACATATCTGTCAGAACAAATGAACGAGTAAACATGAAGGAGGAGCAGTATGGCACAGCACGTTTTGACTCCCTGCGAGAAATATCAGCGGGAGGGCCACGAGTGGGACAGGCTCGTTGTGAAGCGCAAGGACACCGACGGGGTCGAGACTGTCGTCGGGCATTCACAGATCCGCAAGGACGCGATTGCAAAAGCAACGGGAACCGCGCAGTACGGGGCAGACGTCAACTTTCCCGGGCAGCTCTACGGAGCCTGCACCCGCAGTCCCCATCCTCACGCGAGGATTCTGTCTGTCAACACAGAGAAAGCGCGCGCTGTGCCCGGAGTCCGGGTCGTCATTACCGGAAAGGATTATCCGGAGCCCTATGGACAGTTTATCGCCGACCAGCCGATCATTGCGCTCGACAAAGTGCGTTATCAGGGCGAGACTGTCGCAGCAGTCGCTGCGGAGACGGAGGAAGCCGCGCGCGAGGCTGCCAGTCTGGTCGAAGTTGAGTATGAACTGCTTCCTGTTGTCAATTCCATCGAAGATTCCATCAAAAACGAGACCCTCATTCACGAGGACTGGAGCCGTTACGAGTGCAGCAGCGCCTGTTTTCCGGAGCAGGGAACCAATATCGGCGACTCCTTCCATCTGAACAAGGGGGATGTGGAAAAAGGTTTCGCGGAGGCGGACCTGATCGTCGAGTCCAAATTCCTCTGCGGTCAGCTTCAGCATACGCTCATAGAGACTCATACCGCAACAGCGCAGGCAAACCCTTATACGAAAGAAATTGATGTCTGGACTCCGAACCAGTCTCCTTTCAGCATTCGTGGCCTGATCGCGAAGATTTTCGGCGTGCCGACGGAAAAAGTGCGGCTTATCATGACGGACATCGGCGGCGGTTTCGGCGGAAAGTACGAGGCCAAATGTGAGCCGATCGCTGTCGCACTCTCCCTGAAAGCAGGCGGACGTCCCGTCAAACTGACCTACGACCGCCATGAAGAGTTTGAAGCCACCGTCTGCCGCTCCACAGTCCAGTATTATATTAAGACCGGTGTCAAAAAGGACGGCACGCTCACCGCGCAACTGGTGACCGGATACTGGGACGCCGGCGCTTACGTGACCACAAACCCCCGCGTCGACTACAACGCTGGCTTCGCCGCTGTCGGTCCCTACAAGGTCCCGAACGTCAAGATTGACACCTATGTCTGCATGACAAACCGGACACTCGGCACCGCTTACCGTGGCTTCGGTGTGACAGAAGCCGCCACGCTGCACGAACATCAGATGGATATCGTGGCGCGCAAGCTCCACATGGAGCCGTTGAAGCTGCGGCTTCAGAACTGTCTGCATGACGGCGACTATGGCGTCTCCGGCGATCTCATCATGACCTGCGCGGTTGACGAGTGTCTGCGCGCAGCTGCAGAGAATATCGGCTGGGACAAGCTTCCGGATCGCTGGGTTGATGAGGAGGGAAATCTCTGCGGAAAGGGAATCGCCTGTTTCAACAAGCTGACCGGAACGCCGTCAACGACTTCGTGCGTCGTAAAGATGAACGAAAACGGTTCGCTCTTTATCTGGTCTGCGAGCCGCGAGATGGGGCAGGGCGTCACAACCACGCTTCCCCAGTTTGCGGCGGAATCCATGCACATGGATCTCGACCGGATCAGCGTGGCGCCGGTTGACACGACGGTCACTCCCTATGACAAGACGACGACCTCCTCCCGCTCCACATTCCATTCCGGAAACGCGGTTCTGGAGGCATGTGAAGATATCAAAAAGCAGCTTTGTAAGCTCGCCTCGATCAAATGGAGCTGCGACGAGAATGATGTCACTTATACCGATGAGGGTTATATTCAGAGAATTTCCGATGCAGAGCAACGCATCCATATCCACGATGTCGGGAAATCGGGTATCATGCACGAACAGCTTCCGGTCATTGCGATCGGGCGCTACGGCACATCGGATATCTTCGATCCGCCGCCCGTAGACGGACGACAGTCCTCCCGGCCGACCGTCATGTGGATGATCGGCGCGCAGGCCGCTGTCGTGAAGGTAAACCCCATCACAGGCCTCGTCAAAGTGACCAAAATGGGCGCCGCGCACGACATCGGAAAGGCGATCAACCCCACCGGCTGCCTGCAGCAGATCGAAGGAGCCATCGTCATGGGCATTGGGCACGCGCTCATGGAGGAAATGATCTATGAGGACGGGAATCTGCGCAACGGCAATATGGTCGACTATAAAGTGCCGACTTTCATGGATTCTGACGTAGAGACGAAGATTACGCTTGTCGAAAACGGACATCCGGAAGGGCCTTACGGCGTCAAGGGCATCGGCGAGCCCGGCCTTGTACCGACCGCCGCCGCGATTGCAAACGCGGTGTGCCATGCGTGCAATACGGATTTTGACTCCCTGCCGATCAAGCCAGAACACATCCTGTTCCGAAAGGAGGTCAACGACTGATGCTTCCAAAATTTGACCTGTATATGCCCGAAGATTTCGTAGAAGCCTGCGCGCTTAAAGCTGACGGCGCGAAGCCCGTGGCAGGCGGCACCGATGTGTTTGTCAACATGCACGGCGGAAAGGATAAATCCGCCCGCGTTCTGGACATCAAGCGCTTAAAAGAGCTGCAGGGACAGCGCTTTTCGGAGAGCGGTCTCGACCTGGGCGCGCTCACAACCCACCGGGAAATCGAGGTGTGGGATGAGATCCGCAGCCGCTACTATGCGATGTTCCAGGGTTGCTCCCAAGTCGGCTCCGTGCAGATCCGTCATCGGGCGACGCTCGGCGGCAATATCATGAACGGCGCTCCCTCCGCTGATTCGATCGGTCCCCTTCTCGTGCACGACGCGGTCGTGACCGTAGCCGGGCCAGACGGTGAACGAGAGATTCCGCTCGACAAATTCTATACAGGCTTCAAGAAGTTTGACATTCAGCCCGACGAGCTGCTTACGCGGCTGCACGTCCCGCTTCCGCCGGACAATGCCGGAAGCGCCTACTACAAATATATGCGCAGAAACGCGATGGATCTCGCCCTGATGGGCGTCAGCGCCTACGTGGAGATCGAGGATCAGCACTTTACGTCTGTACGTATCGCGCTCACCACCTCAGGTCCGACTCCGATGCGCAGCTACTCCGCGGAGCAGGTTCTGCTCGGGCAGCCCGTCTCCGATGAGATCATTGTCCAGGCGGCGGAGACGGTGGAAAGAGAGGGAAAGCCGCGTTCCAGCTGGCGCTCCAGCGCAGAGTTCCGGACAAGACTGCTCCACGACATCACGATCATCGTACTGCACGAAGCGGTGCAGCGTGCTCTGAAACCGGTCGCGCTGAAAGCCGAAGCGATTCCCATGCGTCAGTATCCGGGGCTCGACGGACTGAAGCCCCGCCCGAAAATGGAGGATGTATCATGCAGTATGTAGAGATCAATGTCACGGTAAATGGAGAATTATATAACAAAACGGTACCTGCAAATAAGACACTGCTGCGCTTTCTCCGCGAGGACCTGTTCCTGAACGGTGTCAAGGAGGGCTGCAACGAGGGCGAGTGCGGAGCATTCACCGTGCTCGTCGACGGCGAGCCGATGAACTCCTGCCTCGTGCTCGCGGCTGAGCTGAACGGCAGAGAGGTGCTGACCGTGGAAGGGCTGGCGCAGGACGGCCGACTCCATCCGCTTCAGGAAGCCTTCATCGAAGCGGGAGCCATTCAGTGCGGATACTGTACGCCCGGCATGCTGATGAGCGCGGTCGCTCTTCTGAACCGCTATCCGCATCCCACGCGCGCGCAGATTCGCAAGGAGATGGAAGGAAATATCTGTCGCTGTACCGGCTACACACGCATCGCCGACGCCGTGCTTCTGGCTGTCGAAAAGATGGACACAGCAGAAAAGAATCAGAGCCCTCAAAGAAATCAAAAAGTTTTAGCAGGAACCAAAAAGTAGAAATTTCTCCATGAAAATATGACAAAATGACAAGCCCTCAATCCAGCATAAATGCTGAGGTTGAGGACTTTTTTCGCTCTATTATCCTGCAAAAGTCAGGATCTATGAAAATCGAAAAGGATATTGATTCTTTCGGATGGTCGCATTTTTGTTTACTTTCCCAGACTTATATACTATGATATGGAGGACAAATGTACTTGAAGCGCGCCTTTGACTGCAGGCTGAAATCCACTATTGTTATAACACAGTGTCATCCGCGAAAGCCAGCGGTCCTGTGCCTGCGTGTGGCCGTGCTCCTTTGCGTTCGAGCAGGAAAACCAGCGAAATGAGGATCTGAATATGAACCGGCGAAACTATCAGAAAGAACTGGATAAGGAAATCGACCACATTCAAAAGGCAGGAACTGTCCCGACGCTCCTGTTGCACAGCTGCTGCGCGCCCTGCAGCAGCTATGTACTGGAATACCTGACAGAATATTTCCGGATCACGCTGCTCTATTACAACCCGAACATCTACCCGGAGAGTGAATACCGCTGCCGGGTACAGGAACAGCAGCGGCTGATCCGGGAGCTTCCGACACGGCACCCGGTTGAATTCCTGGAAGGCGATTACCGCCCGGAGGATTTCTACGCCTGCGCGAAGGGGCTGGAGTCCCTGCCGGAGGGCGGCGAGCGCTGCTTCCGCTGCTACCGTCTGCGTCTCACCGAAGCCGTAAAAATGGCAAAGGAAAGGGGCTGCGACTACTTCGCCACAACCCTGTCCATCAGTCCGCTGAAAAACGCGGATAAACTCAATGAAATCGGCGAGTCACTGGCCACGGAATACAGCCTTCGCTGGCTCCCGAATGATTTCAAGAAGCGGGACGGCTACAAGCGCTCCATCGAACTGTCCAGGGAGTACGGACTCTACCGGCAGGATTACTGCGGCTGCGTCTTCTCCCTTCGTGAACGGCACCCGGACGCCGGCTGACCGCCCGCCTTCAGCGCACCCGATCCGGAAAGCCTACCTTGCGCTGCACCTTCCGTAGCGTCTTCGACGATACATAAGATGCCTTCTCAGCATTCGCCTTGATAATTCCGTCAATATACCCTTTATCTTTCTCCAGCTCCGCATAACGCTGCTGCAGCGGCTTCAGCACGCTGACCACCGCCTCGCCCACAGCCATCTTGAATTCACCGTAGCCTTTTCCGTCAAATTCCTTCACCACTTCATCAGGCGTCTTCGACGTACAGGCACTGTAAATGTCGATCAGATTCTTAATACCCGGCTGCTCATCCCGGTAAAGGATCTGTGCCTCGGAATCTGTCACCGCACGCTTGCACTTGCGCATGATCGTGTCCGGATCGTCCATCAGATAGATCGAGCCGTTCGGATTCTCGTCGGATTTGGACATCTTCTTCGACGGATCCTGCAGACTCATGATCTTCGCGCCGACCTTCCCGTAATAACCCTCCGGCACCGTGAACACATCGCCGTAGATCGCGTTGAAACGCTGGGCGATGTCACGTGTGATCTCCAGATGCTGCCTCTGGTCAATACCGACCGGCACAACGTCCGCCTGATAGAGCAGAATATCCGCTGCCATCAGTACCGGATAGGTGAAAAGACCTGCGTTGATATTGTCCGCATGTTTCGCGGACTTATCCTTGAACTGCGTCATCCGGTTCAACTCGCCCATATAGGTAAAGCAGTTCAGAATCCAGGCCAGCTCCGCGTGGCCGGACACATGCGACTGATAATACAGGCAGTTCTTCTCCGGGTCGATCCCCGCCGCAATATAAATCATCAGCAGGCTGCGCGCGCGCTTCCGAAGCGTCGCCGGATCCTGGCGGATCGTGATCGAATGAAGATCAACCACACTGTAAAAGCATTCATATTCATCACAAAGATTCACCCAGTTGCGCAGCGCCCCCAGATAATTCCCCAGCGTCAGATTTCCGGTCGCCTGCATCCCGCTGAACAAAACTTTCTTTCCTTCAAACATATCTTGTCTTCCTCCCGGTCTTAAGTCCGTTACTATCATAACTTTCTTGTCCGGCTTTGTCAATCAACTTTGCCATTGGACGAAAAAGAGAAACTCCGGCGCGCTGACATGCACCGGAGCCCCTCCCTATCCATTTTATTTTATGTAGCTGATATTAACCAAACAGCCATGCAATCGGCACTGTGATAATCTGCGGGAACAGGATAAAGAGAATCAATCCCGCGATCATCAGGATCAGCCAGGGAACCAGAGCCTTTGACAGCTTCTCCATAGGCAGACCTGACACATTGACCGCAGCGTACAGGCAGACGCCGACAGGCGGTGTGATCAGTCCGAAACCAAGCGCGATGACCATGAACACCACGAAGAACAGCGGGGAGATTCCCACGGATGTGGCAGTCGGCAGCAGGATCGGCAGGAAGATGTAGATCGCAGCCGTCGCGTCCATGACCATGCCGATGATGATCAGCAGGAAGAAGATCAGCAGCATGACGATCGTCGGGTTGGTAGAAACGCTGGTAATCGCGTTCGCCACCATCGTCGGGAATCCGTCCAGCGTGAAGATCGTGCCGGCCGGCTTCGCCGTGATCGCAACGAAGAGCACAGTACCGGTGTTCTTCGCGACCGACATGAAGACGTCCGGAAGATCAGACATATGCAGCTTCTTGTACACGAACTTCGAGATGATCAGCACGTAGGCCACACAGATCGCAGCCGCCTCCGTCGCGGTGAAGAATCCACTGTACATGCCGCCCAGCAGGATAACAACCACCATCAGCGCCGGAAGCGCACGGATGAAGCTCTTCGCCAGTCTTCTTAAGTTAAACGACACGCGGTGTCCGATGCCGTGTCTCTTGCAGTAGAAATAGTTGTAGATCATCATGATAAGGCCGAGGATCACGCCCGGAATAATACCCGCGAACAGCGCCTGGCCCATGGAAACCTGGCCTACGGAAGCCGCGACCACCATCAGAATCGAGGGCGGAATGACTGTCGCCAGCATGGAGCTCGTCAGCGTCGTTGCCCAGGAATAAGGACCCGGATAGCCATAACGGATCATGGCATTCGCGCAGAGCGCTCCGATCGAACCGACATCCGCCACGGAAGAACCGCTCATACCGGCGAAAAGGATACTGGTCAGAATGTTCACATGACCAAGACCGCCGTGAATCCATCCTACAAGATCCTGACAGAAATCAAAGATCTGCTGCGCGACGCCGCCCTTCTCCATCAGGACGCCGGCCAGGAAGAACAGCGGTACGGCAACCATCGTAAAACTGTTCATCGAGGAGTACATCAGCTTGACCGCGGCCGCGACCGAGGACGTATTATAGAACAGGATTCCCAGAATACTGGCTCCCCCAAGGGATACCGCCACCGGAATGCCGAGCACCATCAGCACCGCAAAACATAACAGGATAAAGATACTCACACTCACTGTTCATCGCCCCCTTCCTTCTGCGTACTCTCTTCCGCGAATTCTGCCTTTGCCTTCTCGACCAGCGCATCCGCTTCCAGCTGCTCCGCCGTCGTCGTCAGACGCCAGGACTCCGTCAGCCCTGTATTGACAAGGCCGAGAATACCGATCGCTGCGCCGATCGGAACGGCGATACCCACGAGCCACATCGGCACGCGGAACGCGCTTCCCATCTCACCCATGGACAGCTGCTGCATCGCGTTCTGCCAGCCAACAACAACCATGATGAGGAACAGGGCTCCGCTCGCGATATAATACAGTGCGTGGCAGATCTTCTGCACGATCTTCGGCATCATATTCACAAACACCGTCACGCGGGAGGATTCACAGTGGTTGAATCCGGTTCCCACAGAGATCCACATCATCCAGAGGAAGAAGAAGCGCGTGGCCTCTTCCGACCAGGTGAGCTGAATATTCAGAAGTCTGCAGACAATCTGCATCAGAACGATGACAAACAGGATCGCCAGAGCCAGTCCTCCGAATGCAAGCTCTATCTTTTCGACAACATCGAAAGGTTTATTAAAGGGTGTTTCTTTGCGTTTCCTTTCCAATACATTTACCTGCCTTTCCCAAGTCTGAGTAGAAAAGGAGCGGCTTCAGTTACCCGCCGCTCCTCTTTACGCATTCAATTGTCCTGAAAGGACTGTTTCCCATGAATTTTACTCGGTATAGCTCTCCGTGAAGGCGATGGTCGCATCCCAGAGATCATCGTTGTTCACGATCGCCTTGAACTCATCGTACAGGGACTCAGACACTGCCTTGAACGCCGCGAAGCCTTCCTCGGTCAGCTCGTTGTACTCCATGCCCTGCTCGACCATGTAGTCGATATCCGCCTGGTCGGTCTCCTCATCATAGTCCTTCTTCCACTGCTGCATCTCCTGAGCGGTCTCAACGATCAGCTCCTGAAGATCCTCATCCAGAGAATCGAACTTATCCGGGTTCATGCCGACAACCCATGCTTCACCGATGTGGTTCGTCGCAGAAATGTAGGTCTGTACCTCATAGAAGGAGCTGGAGTACGGAACGTCCGCCGGGTTCTCCTGGCCGTCGATCGTGCCGGTCTGCAGAGCGGTGTAAACCTCAGAGAAGCTCATCGGGGTAACGTTCGCGCCGCAGCCCTCGCCGAAGAACACCTCATAGATCTGGTTGCTCGGGGTACGAAGCACCATGCCCTCGAAATCCTCCGGCATCGTGATCGGGCGAAGGTTGTTCGTGGTCATACGGAAGGAACGGGTCCAGGCCGCAAGGAACTTCACGCCCATGCCCTCAACGGCATCCCACATCGCCTGAGAGGACTCGTCGTTGATGTAAGCCTGCTCCTCGTCAACGCTCTCAAACAGATACGGAACATTGATCATGTTGAAAGAATCATCAAAGGAAGCCTACCAGCTCGTCGCCAGGCAAAGCATATCAAGTCCGCCGCTCTGCATGGTCGTAATAGCCGCAGTCGCGTCGCCGCCGTACAGGGAAGCATCCGGATAAACCGTCACTTCAAGGCGTCCCTCGGACTTCTCATTCAGCTGTGCCGCAAACTCTTCCGCCGCAACGCAGATCGAAGAGGAAGCAGAATCCGGAACCGACAGGTTCAGCTTGATCGCATCCGCGCTCGAGGTCGTCGTGCTCTCTTCCGCGTCGTCCGTGGACTCTTCCGTCGTGGTATCTGAGCTGGAACTGGAACTGGAGCTGCTTCCGCAGGCTACCGTGGAGATCGCCATGGCCGCAACCAGGGCAAGTGCAACAAGTTTCTTCTTCATGTTTTTTCATCCTCCATAGATATTTTATTTTTTCTCAACGCGCTCTCCGTAAAGGGGAGGCGAAGGAATCCTGATAGTGGAAAATCAGATTTCCCAGGGCTGACCGCCGGCAAGGCAGCCGCCGTCAACAATACAGAGCTGTCCCGACATGTAAGCCGAAGCGTCCGAAGCCAGAAGCACGCTCATGCCGAGCATATCTTCCGGATAGCCGGGCCGCGCCATGGCAATGCGGTCGAGCATGTATTTGCTGTAATACGGATCGTCCCAGAGCTGGGTCGTCAGCTTCGTGCTGATATGGCCCGGCGTCAGTGCGTTGGAGCGGAACCCATACTTCGCCCACTCAATCGCCTGACTCCTCGTCATGGCCGCGACGCCGCTCTTGCTCATGCCGTATACAGAGTTTCCGCCGAGCATCATGACAGAGTTGTAGGACGCCACGTTGATGATGGACAGGTGAACTTTCTGCTCCTCCGGGAGCGTCTCGTTCAGCGCAATCATCTTCTTCGCAACGCTGATCGAAATGAGGTATGAGCCTTTCAGGTTCACACCGATGATCCGGTCGAAGGTCTCCTCCGCGCCGTTTGTCATCAGCGTACGCTTGTTGATTCCTGCGATATTCGCCAGCACGTCAATACGACCATATTTCTCGATCGTCCCGTTCACGACCTCCTCGATGGAATCCTCATCCGGCAGGCAAAGCTTCATACAGGTACTCTCGCCGCCTGCGGCGTCGATCTCCTGCTTGACCTCTGCCATCGCTTCTTCATTGAAATCAGCAATGACAACCTTTGCGCCAAGATTCGCATAGCACTTCGCGATCTCACTTCCGATCGCGCCTGCGGCGCCGGTCATCAGGATGACCTTGTCCTCCAGTGAAAATAAGTCTGTCAGGGTTTTTGTGATCGTCTCTTTATTCATGATAGATCTGCTTCCTTTTTTATTTTTTTAACTGTTCGAACGGTAAAGCTCTTTCAGCCGTGGATAAAGTTCCTTGTAGGTGCGGAACCGTTTCGCATAAATCTCGTCATCATCACGACGGCTGTCGAACCTGCGGTAAACGCTCTTTTCAATGCTGTCCGAAGCCTCATACACGTCCCGGAAACATCCAACCGCTACTCCCGCCAGCAGAGCCGCCCCTACAGGCGCCATGTCGTTCACGTCCAGGACAATGATATTCTTTCCGGTGACATCCGCCTTGATCTGTGACCAGACTGCGCTCTTTGCGCCTCCGCCGATCGCGCGGAATTCTTTGATCGGGTTCCCCGTCACATTCTCCGCGAGTTCGCAGAGCTGCTTCAGCCCGTAAGCTGCGCCCTCCAGGACTGCCCGGATGAAATCCTCTCTGTGGCTGTCCAGCGATACTCCGAAAAAAACGCCTCTGGCGTAGGAATCCCAGATCGGGCTTCTCTCTCCCAGCATATAGGGCAAAAATACGATGCCGCCCGCTCCGGGAATCGAATGCCTGTCCGCCATACCCGTCATCATGTCGTAAGTGTTCTCATGAAGCGCCTCCGACGCCATCTTCAGATCCTGGCAGAACTCGTCGCGCAGCCAGCGCAGCGACGCACCCGTGTGTGACAGCGCACCCTGATAGATCCAGGCGTCGTCCACCACATGACACCGATTGATAAAGCCTCGGTCAAACTTCGGCTCCGTCACGCAGACGGTCAGCACATTCGTCGTGCCCACCGACTCACAGACATCTCCCGAACGAATCACGCCGGTAGCCAGGGACGCGCAGGCCGTGTCGCCTCCACCGATCACGACCGGAATTCCTTTCGGTATCCCGACGCCGATCAGATCCTCCGCGTTCAGCTCTCCGACAACATCGTGCGAGTGAAGCAGTGGCGGCAGCTTATCCTTCTCGATCCCGATTTTCTCACACAGCTCATCGGACCAACGGTAACCACCTCTCGTCTCAAACAGGCTGGTGTAAGAAGCATTGGAATAGTCAATCGCGAAATTGCCGGTCATGCGCACCGCCATCAGCGTATTTACATGCCCAAAGCAGTACACCTTTTCATAGACTTCCGGCAGGTGCTTCTTCACCCACAGCATGGAAGTACCGGACATGGCTCCCGCCATCACATTGTTCGCCGTGATCTCGAACAGCCGCTCTTCTCCGACCGCTGCCTTGATCTCCTCGGCTTCCGCCACGCTCCTCTGATCCGAATAAATGATCGGATCTACCAGCACGCTTCCGTCCTTTGCAAAAGCCGCGAGCCCGGGGCACAGGCAGGAGATACCGATCCCCGCAATCCGTCCAAGATCCAGCTTCAGCTCGAGCTTCAGCTTGCCGATGCACTCGAGGTAGGCTCTCCACAGATCATCCGTGTCAATCTGCTGCCATCCCGGATTCTCCTGGATCAGGCGGTATGTTCCCGCCGTAATACCCAGTACCTTTCCGTTCTCATCGATGATCGCTGTCTTGATGCTGGAGGTCCCTACATCGACCCCCAGCAGATATTTTCCTTCCAATCTGTAACTCCTTATATGCTGTTTACAAATCAGAACTGATCGTAATTCTTGTCGTTCTCAAGCTGTGCCAGAAGCTCTTTCGCCTGCTTCGGCGTATAGCCCTCATGGATGATGTAGCGAAGCGCAATCACAAGCGCCGTCACATCCTTGTAATCCCAGACAAAACGGCCCATCGTGACGCCGCCGACGCCGCACTGCATTGCTTCGTAGGTCATGTTCAGATAATCGTCAAGCGTCTTGCAGGCATCGCCGCCCTGAATCACAACACGGAAGCTGGACGGTACGCAGGAGATCGCTTTCGCCATGGACTCCGGATCGCCGGTGTAGGTCGTCTTCACGATATCCATGCCGAGCTCGCAGGCGCTTCTCACGCAGTATGCGATGTTCTCCCATGCGGTTCTCTTATCAGCCGGTACGCTCTCTCCCTTCGGATACACATGTCCGATCAGCGGCATTCCTTTCAGGCGGCACTCCAGAGCAACCTTGCCGATCGCCTCGAACTGCTCATTCTGGAAATCGCCCAGGGTCATCGCGCCCATGGATACGGCGTCCGCGCCAAGAGCAATCGCAGAATCCACGCTGCCGAATACGATGTCAGAAGTCGGAGACACCGGAGAGTAGCTGGAAATCTTGCAGAGCAGGGAAACCTTGCCAGCATGCTTTGCGAGGCAACGCTCCGCGATCGGGCCGGTCATCGTCATAGCGTCCGGTCTGCCGGCGACGATCTTGTCGATAGCGGTCTGCACATCCTGGATACCGGTCATCGGAGCGATTCCTCTGGAAATCGCATGGTCAACCGTGATCGCCATCATCTTGTTGCTCTTCGGGTTTACCAGTCTGCTCATTCTCACTTCTTTGCCTAATAATGCCATTTTCTTTCTCTCCTCTTTTATTTATTTTATTAAGAGTCCTTATCGACTCCTGTGAACCAGTGCGTTCCCCTTATCAGGGCTCGATCTCGATCTTCAGGCCGGCGCCGCTCTTGTTCATCTCATAAGCCGCCTGGAAATCTTCGATCTTATATGTATGAGTGATGATCGGCTTCAGATCGAGATATCCGTTAATCACCATCTCCGATGCATCCAGATAATCCTGACGCTTGTAAGCGCTGGAACCGGTCACGATCAGTTCGTTGTAGTGGATGATGTTCGGATCCAGGTCAGCCATCACGCCCTTCGTGAATCCTGCAAAGAGGCTGACCGCGCCACCCTTGCGGGCAAGCTTGATCGTCGGGGTCACCAGAGACGGCACGCCGATCGCCATGATGATAACATCCATGCCGATACCCTTCGTCTCTCTCATCACAATCTGCTCCAGATCTTCCTTCGTGGAGTCAACCACGATATCAGCACCGCACTCCAGAGCCTTGCCTCTGCGATATTCGTTCAGCTCGCTGACGATGACTCTGCGCGCGCCGGCCGCCTTTGCAAGCATTACGTGCATCAGACCGATCGGGCCTGCGCCAACGATCAGAACGTTGTCATTGAACTTTACGCCCGCATTGCGCTGGCCGCGCAGGCAGCAGGACAGGGGCTCGATCACAGCGCCCTCTGCGAAGGTCACATGCTCCGGAAGCTTCACGACGTTGCCGCTGCGGATCGCAACCTGCGGAATACGTACATACTCAGCGAAACCGCCATCAAACTCATAACCGATCGCCTGACGGTTCATGCAGACATTCTCACGGCCCATCCGGCACATCGGACAGCAGCCGCAGGGAATCACGTTCGCGATCGCGACCTTGTCTCCAATCGCGAATCCTTCTACTCCGTCTGCGATCTCCACGATCGTACCACACATCTCATGGCCGATAACGGACGGATAGCGGACATCCTTCGTCTTCTTTCCCTCGAGAATACGAATGTCTGTCCCACAGATCGCGGCGCGCTCCATCTTCAGAAGCATCTCACCGTCAGTGATCTCCGGCTTTGGATAGTCGGAAACTGCATGAAACTTGTTCGGTCCTTCCAGAACCACTGCTCTCATGTTCATAGTCAAATTTCCTTTCCTTTTTTTGATACCTGAATTATACTCCCTGTGAAATAAAATTTCAACTATAAATTGTATTTTTGTAAATTTATTACAAATTCATTTTCAAAAATTGTGCAAGTTGCCAATTCCCAATTTGAGTCTGAAAAATTATTTCTTCTTTTCAGTATTTTCCTCCTGAAGTAGCTCTGCGCGTCTTCTGAATCGCATCGTTCGCCTCATCGTAATTCTTACAGGACAGAATCGCCACAAGAGAATCGATCACCGACAGCTGCGCGATGCGCGCCGCCACAGACTCGGATTTGAAAATCGTCTCTCTCCCGGAGGAGGTCGCCAGCAGATGATCGCAGACCTTCTGCATCGGGGAATCCCCCAGCGTCGTCAGTCCGATCACCGTCGCGCCGCCTTCTTTCGCATTCTGCAGGCACTCGATGACATGCCGGTTGTAGCCGGAATGAGAAATGCCGAACGCAACGTCTCCTTTTTTCAACACGGAAGACTGCATGCTCTGCACATCCGTGTCCATCTGAATCATGCAGCAGATCCCGATCTTCAGAAATTTGTGCATGGCATCCGCCGCGACCAGGGCGCTCCCTCCCATGCCAAAAAACACAACGCGCTTTGCCTCATATATCGCCGTGGCTACATGCTCCATCTCCTGCCAGTCCAGAATGTGCAGCGTCTCCTCGAGCGTATCGATCTCCGAGCGGATCACTTTTTCTGAAATCCGCTCCGGGGTATCATCCTTTTCCAGTGAAGTATTCAGATGTTTATAGGGAGCAATCGCATCCTGCGCCAGATTGATCTTCAGATCCTGATATCCTTTATACCCAACGCTCCTGCAGAAGCGGACCACCGTCGCGTCGCTGACATCCGCCTTCTTTGCCAGCTCGGTCACGGTATCATTCAGGACGTCCATATAGTGCTCCAGAATATACTCCGCCACTTTTCTCTCGGAATCCGTCAGGATATTCAATTTGCCCTTTAGATTGATCAGACAGGAACCTGTATTCATAAAGCCGCCTCATCTCCTTCCGGCTGCGGGGCGCTTTCGCCGCAGTCTGTTCATATGGGACTATCATACTCTATCTGCACGGAAAAATCCAGTGCCGGATTTTATTTCTTGCTTTCACCGAATGACTTTGCTATAGTGGGGGAAAGGAGGCTGAACTGTTATGAAAAAAATCACGAGTTTTACTGTCGACCACATCCGCCTGATTCCCGGCGTCTATGTATCGAGAAAAGACCCGGTCGGAGGCACAGTTGTCACCACTTTCGATCTGCGTATGACCAGCCCGAACGACGAGCCGGTCATGAATACGGCGGAAGTCCACACCATCGAGCATCTCGGTGCGACCTTCCTGCGCAATCACCCGCTCTACGCAGACAAGACCGTCTATTTCGGGCCCATGGGCTGCCGGACCGGATTCTATCTGCTGTTGACAGGTGACTTTGATTCAGCCGACATTGTGAACCTGCTGATCGAGATGTATGAGTTTATCCGCGATTTTGAGGGGGATGTCCCCGGAGCCGCCCCGCAGGACTGCGGGAACTATCTGGACATGAACCTTCCGATGGCAAAATGGCTCGCCCGGAGATATCTGGACGAGGTGCTCTACGATATCAGCGATGAACGCCTGCATTATCCGGGATGATCCGCAGTCAGCATCATAATTCTGTGTAGTAAAAAGGAGTATGGCAGCCCATACTCCTTTTGATTATCCGTCATGCATCACAGCCAGGCTTTGATCTTTCCGTAAATACCCTTTCCATCCAGCCCGAACTTCTCAAGCAGTACTTTCGCAGGCCCCGACTCGCCGAAACGATCCTCGACGCCGATGCGCAGCATCTTCGTCGGTGCATTCTCCGAGAGGGCTTCCGCCACCGCGCCGCCAAGGCCGCCGATGATCGAGTGCTCTTCCACCGTCACAACCTTGCCGGTCTTCTTCGCGGACGCGACGACCAGTTCCACATCCAGCGGCTTGATCGTATGGATATTGATCACCTCAGCGGAAATGCCATCCGCCTCAAGGAGTTTCGCTGCCTCCAGGCTCTCGCAGACTTCCAGACCTGTAGCGATGATCGTCACATCCGTGCCCTCGCGCAGCGTGATACCCTTGCCGATCTCGAACTTATAATCCGCATTGTCATTGATAACCGGAACCGCGAGACGTCCAAATCTCATATAGACCGGTCCCACATACTCCGCAGCCGCCTTCACCGCAGCTCTCGCCTCCACGTCATCAGAGGGAACGATAATCGTCATACCCGGGATCGTACGCATCAGAGCAACGTCCTCATTGCACTGATGCGTCGCGCCGTCCTCGCCGACGGAAATACCCGCATGGGTCGCACCGATCTTTACATTCATATGTGGATAGCCGATGGAATTGCGCACCTGCTCAAAAGCTCTGCCGGCCGCAAACATCGCGAAAGTGGATGCAAAGGGAATCTTGCCCGCAGTGGACAGGCCCGCCGCAACACTCATCATATTTCCCTCCGCAATACCGCAGTCGATATGACGGTCCGGGAAGGCTTTCTTGAAAACGCCGGTCTTCGTCGCGCCCGCAAGATCCGCGTCCAGCACGATAATATCCGGATTCTGTTCGCCCAGTTCTACCAGAGCTTTTCCGTAACTCTCTCTCGTCGCGATCTTCTTTACTTCTGACATAACGCTTCACCCACTTTCTCCAAATCTGCCATCGCCACTGCGTACTGCTCGTCGTTCGGCGCCGTGCCGTGCCAGGATGCCTGATTTTCCATAAAGGAAACGCCCTTGCCTTTGACGGTCTTCGCGATGATCGCCGTCGGCTGTCCTTTCACAGTCTTTGCTTCCTCGAATGCGGCTCTGAGCTGATCCATATCGTTGCCATCTGCCACATTAATTACATGGAAGTTGAACGCTTCGAACTTTTTGTCAATCGGATACGGGGAGTTGACATCCTCGATCTTTCCGTCGATCTGCAGGCCGTTATTGTCCACGATCACCACAAGATTGTCCAGTTTCCGGTGCGCGGCCAGCATAGCCGCCTCCCAGACCTGTCCCTCCTGAATCTCGCCGTCTCCAAGCAAGGTATAGACACGATAGGACTTTCCATCCAGCTTGCCTGCGATTGCCATACCGACTGCTGCGGAAATGCCCTGTCCGAGGGAACCGGACGACATGTCAATGCCCGGAAGATCCTGCATACATGGATGTCCCTGCAGGCGGCTGCCCACATGACGAAGCGTCAGAAGCTCTTCCACCGGGAAATAGCCCCTCTGTGCCATCGCGCTGTAATAGCCCGGCGCGGTGTGGCCCTTAGACAGTACAAAACGATCCCGGTCCGGGTCCTTCGGATTCTTCGGATCAATGTTCATCTCTTCAAAATAGAGATACGTGAAAATGTCCGCCGCAGACAAAGAGCCGCCGGGATGTCCTGCCTTCGCGCTGTGCACGCTGGTCACAATCCCTTTGCGGACTTCGTTTGCAATCTTTTTCAGTTCTAAAGTCTGCATGGTTTTCTCCTTTTCTGAAATGTTCTTAACTGCTCTATACCACTGCAATCACTTATGCACACGAATTTATACTAACATAAATCCTGAAATTTTCAAGTCATTGCTGCAGAATTGCCGCGGCCTCAGGAAAGCGCCGCCGCAAGACGGGCGACCTGCTCCGCCGTATTCTCCATATTCTGCGCGGCTGTCCCGGGATACATCGCTTCATCAAGCGTGCACACGCCCCGCAGGATCGGGAAGAATGCGTCGATCCCGTTTTCATTGCAGGCCTCCGCTCCGGGAGCAATCGAGCCGGCCAGTGCCACTACCTTTGCGCCATGCTTTTTCGCCATCTTTGCAATACCGACCGGAACCTTTCCCATCGCGGTCTGCTGGTCGAGACGACCCTCGCCGGTAAAGACCAGATCCGCACCCTCAAGCGCACGATCCATCTCCACCGCACTCATCACAAGCTCAATGCCGGGCTGCAGGTCCGTGTTCAGGAAGGTCAGGAATGCGTAGCCAAGGCCGCCCGCAGCTCCGGCTCCCGCCGTGAGTGTGCAGTCTCTGCCTGTCGCCGCCACTGCGACCTTTGCAAAGGACGCCATATCCTGATCCAGCTGCTCCTTGATATCCTCTGTGACACCCTTCTGAGGCCCGAAAATATAAGTAGCTCCGGTCTCTCCGCAGAGCGGATTGTTCACATCACAGGCCACACGGAAATGACAGTCCTTCAGCTCCGGAATCACCTTGTCCATACGGATAGAGGCAACCTTACCAAGCGCGGAAGCGCTGATTCCTGCAGGCTCTCCCTTCTCATCGAGGAACTCATATCCCAGCGCCGCAAGCATACCGATACCGCCATCGTTCGTGGCGCTGCCGCCAATGCCGACAATAAAGTCCCGGCAGCCGCGGCCAATCGCGTCCCGGATCATCTCGCCAACGCCATAGGTCGTCGCGTCAAGCGGGCGCTTGTCCTTGCCGATCAGGATAATACCGGCAGCCGCCGCCATCTCCATGATCGCGGTGCCGGACTCGCGGAGCAGTCCGTATTCCGCCGTCACCGGCGTCTCGAGCGGTCCATGTACCTTCGTCTGTACCGGCTCTCCGCCCATTCCCTCTACGAAGGCTTCCGTCGTGCCTTCTCCGCCGTCAGCCACCGGCTTTACGAGGACCTCTGCCTGCGGAAGCGCCTTTCTCACTCCTCTCTCAATCGCGCGTCCCGCTTCCATGGAACTTAAGCTTCCCTTCAGGGAGTCAATCGCTATCACTACTTTCATCGCTTTTCCTTCTCCTTTGAAAAAAGTTATTTTTATTATATAAGATTTCTCCCGGGCTTGTAAACAGAAATTCGCACATTTCTTTCCAATACTTGACAGATTCCCGAATGATACCTAAAATGGAACCGTTTTGAAGCACTTAAGAAAAGAGGGAATTCTCATGCAGATAAGTATTTTGCTCTCGCAGCAGATCATAAAACTGTTTCTCATGATTTTTGTGGGGTATATTCTTGTAAAACTGAATATTCTGAAGAGCGAGGACAGCCAGGTCATCTCAAAGATTCTGCTCTACGCAGTCATGCCCTGCTCTGTGATCAGCGCCTTTCTGGTGGATGTCACGCCGGATGCCGTAGCGGGACTGAAGCTGACGCTGATTGCCTCCGCGCTCCTTCAGATTCTCCTGCTTCTCATAAGCCATCTCCTGCGCCGCGTTTTTCATCTTGACGCGGTTGAGCTGGCTTCCATTTATTACTCAAACAGCGGAAATCTGATTCTCCCACTCGTAAGCTATATGCTCGGTTCCGGGTGGGTCATCTACGCCTGCTCCTACCTGTGTGTTCAGACCGTGTTCATCTGGTCGCACGGCCGCACGCTGCTGAGCGGAGCCAGGAAATTTCACCTGAAAGATCTGCTCCTGAACATCAATATGATATCCGTCTTCGTCGGCCTGTTTCTGTTTATCAGCAGCTTTCCTCTCCCGGAACTGCTCGGCTCCACCATAGATACGATAGGCTCCACCGTCGGCCCCTTAAGTATGTTCGTTATCGGCATGCTCATCGCAGACAGCGATCTGAAACAGATTTTTACAAAGCCGCGTATTTATTTTATCTCCTTTCTGCGGCTGATCTTTCTGCCGCTGCTCGCCCTCGTCATTCTGAAAGTCAGCGGCCTTGCTTCCGGGAGCGAAGGAGCGAAGTCGTTCCTTCTGATCACTTATCTCGCGGTCGCGGCACCGACCGCCACCAGCGTTACGCAGATCAGCCAGCTCTACGGACACGATTCTCTCTATGCAGGCAAAATCAACGTTATGACGACGCTTCTGTCGATCATCACCATGCCGATGATGATCGCCCTTTTCCAGCTTTTCCTGTAACAAAAAAAACGTCTCGCGAATCCTGCATTCGCGAGGCGTTTTTATTTTTGTATCGATTATTTATTCACCACATTGGCCGGCGCACCGTCGATCACGGACTTGATATTCTCCGCAGTCGTATTCATGATGCGCTCGCGGGCTTCCTTCGTCGCCCAGGAGATGTGCGGCGTGATGAGGCAGTTCTTCGCCTTCAGAAGAACATTGTCCTCCCTGATCGGCTCCGTGGAGACAACGTCCAGTGCCGCCGCTGCGACCTTTCCGCTCTCCAGCGCTTCATAGAGATCCTGCTCGACAACGAGCTGACCGCGGCTGTTGTTGATGATCACAACGCCGTCCTTCATCTTCGCGATGTTCTCCTTATTGATAATGCCTTCCGTCGACGGGAACAGCGGGCAGTGCAGGAAAATGAAGTCACACTTTGCCAGCAGTTCATCCAGCTCCACATACTCGGCAACTGCGCGTCCTGCATCGCTCTGGAAGGAATCGTAGGCAAGCACCTTCATATTCATCGCGTTCAGGATCTTCGCGGTATTCTGGCCGATACGGCCGAGGCCGATGATACCTGCGGTCTTTCCGGAGACCTCGATCATCGGATAATGCCAGTAACACCAGTCCGGGTTCGCCGCCCACTCGCCGGCATGTACGGAATCGCTGTGATGGCCGAAATGCGAGCAGACTTCCAGAAGCAGACCTACCGCATACTGGCTCACATTGTCCGTCCCGTAAACCGGTACATTCATCACCGGAATATTCTTACTCTTCGCATACTCATAATCGATTACATTGTAACCGGTAGCCAGTACTGCGATTGCTTTCAGATTCGGGCACTTGTCGATCGTCTCTTTGCTGATCGGCGTCTTGTTCATAACGACAATCTCCGCATCACCGATGCGCTCTGCGATCAGCGGGGACTCCTCATAGGCAGTCCTGTCATACACCGTCAGTTCCCCCAGCGCTTCCAGGGGCGCCCAGCTGATATCGCCCGGATTTTCCGTGTAACCGTCCAACACTACAATTTTCATACGCTTCTCCTTTTCTGCACACACTGCGCTTTGTGAAATAAATTTTCACCGTTAAATTTTATTATACTGTATTTTCCGGTAATTTCAACTGTTTCTTTCGATAATCCTGAAAAATTTTTCCAAACTGCGTGCCGCAGTGCTCTACTTCCCGCAGGACAAGCTCTGTGGACGCCTCAGACCTGTACCAGCTCTCCCGGCTGATGCCCTTTGTCACAACAGGACAGACAAGAATGCGCGCTTCCGGAAAACAGACCTGATAGTAGAGGCTCGCCCGGCGCGCATGATAGGCCTGGCAGCAGAGAAGCGCCGTCCGGATCACAAGACCTGCCTCATCGGTCACGCGGCGGGAAAACATCGCGTTCTCATAGGTGTAGGTGGATTCCTCTTCCCGCAGAATCGCCTCCGGCGGTACGCCTTCCTTCGCAAGAATATCGCACAGGAACGCGCATTCCGTCGCGAAACGCGGCTCTCCCGTGAAATGTCCGACAAGCTTCCCGTATTTTCCGGAAGGAAGGAGCAGCGGCGCAAAGCCATCCCTCCAGAGCGCGGCGCCGCGCTGCGCCAGCGCGCCCTCGTCCGAGCCCGGAATAAAAATGATATCCGCTTTTTCCGGCTCGTCCTCCGTAAAAATAAAATCGGTATAGACATCCACAAAACTCATGATCTTAAGATACCACTCTCATCGATCAGGCGGACTGCCTGTCCGATCGTCTCCACCGGATAGACAAGCGCCATGCGCACATAACCCTCTCCCAGACTGCCGAAGGCCGTGCCCGGCGTGACGATGACGCCGGTCCGCTCCATCAGTTCGAGCACAAATTTCTCGCTGCTGCTGAAATTTTTCGGAATCTGAGCCCACACAAACATCGTCCCCTGCCCGTCCGGCACATCCCAGCCGATGCCGGTCAGGCCGCGACAGAGCGCACGGCAACGCTCCTCATAGGCCCTGCACTGCTCCTTTACGCTGTCCTGCGGTCCGGTAAGCGCGGCGATCGCCGCCTTCTGGATCGGCAGGAAAATGCCGTAATCAATCTGAGAGCGGACATTTTTGAAACGCGCGATAATTTCCCGGTTTCCCAGGGCAAAGGAGATCCGCATGCCCGTCATGTTATAGGATTTCGACAGCGAGTAAAACTCGATGCCAACGTCCATCGCCCCTTCGTAGGACAGGAAAGACTTTCCTTCCCTGCCGCCGAACACAATATCCGCGTAAGCATTGTCGTGGAGCAGCATAACATTATATTCTTTCGCGAAGGCGATCGCCCTTCGGTAGAAATCATCATCTGCGACAGAGCAGACCGGATTCGCCGGATAGGACAGGATCATAAATTTTGCCCTGCACGCACTCTCCTCCGGAATATCCCGGAAATCCGGCAGAAAATTGTTTTCCCGATAGAGCGGATAGGTCTCGAGCTTCGCGCCCATCAGCTCCGGACCCGCGCCAAAGACCGGATAACCCGGGTTCGGCACCAGCACCGTATCGCCCGGGTCACAGAGCGCCAGCGCAATGTGCGCCATCCCCTCCTGCGAGCCGTACATGCTCATAATCTGATCCGTCGCAAGTTCCACGCCGAAACGGCTTCGGTAAAAATCGCTGACCGCCTGTAAAAGCTCCGGGCGATCCGCCAGCGCGTACTTATAATTCTCCGGGTCGCGGCAGGCCTCCACCATCGCCTCCATGATATGCGCGGGCGGCGCAAAATCCGGCGTCCCCACGGGAAAATTGTAGACTGTCCGTCCTTCCGCAATCAGCTCGTTTTTCTTCGCATTCAGCACTGAAAAAATGCCCTCCGGCATATCAGAGCGTCTGGAAAAGGTAAGTTCCATGATATTTCTCCCTTCGTATTCAGATGGGGCTTGCAAATCCCGCCCGCTTCTGTTATGTTAAAGAAAAAATTTATTGAGAGGTTTTACAGATGGCCAATACATGTGATGAAGCAAAATGTACCGGAGACTGCTCTACCTGCAGCGCCGAAGACTTGACTGTGACCCTGACGCTGGACGACGACTCACAGGTCGAATGCGCGATCGTCGGCATTTATGAAGTCGGAAAGCAGCAGTATATCGCCCTGCTCCCGCTTGACAAAAACGGGGAAAACCAGGACGGCGAAGTCTACCTCTATCGCTATGAGACAAGCCCGTCCGGCGCACCCGTACTCGGCAACATCGAGAGCGACGAGGAGTATGAGGCCGCTTCCGAGGGCTTCGACGAGATGCTGGACTCCATGGAGTACGACGAGCTCGTGCCGGAAGAAGAGGCGGCAAATTAACTGATTAACTAAAGGTGTCTGATCTTGAAATCGCGCTCCGTCTCGCGGCGCAGGTCTTTCTTTGCGATATCCGCGCGCTTGTCGTAGAGCTTCTTGCCGCGGGCGAGCCCGATCTCTACCTTTGCAAGATTTCCCCGGAAATAGACGCGTAAGGGCACGATCGTATATCCCTTCTCGGTCGTCTTTCCGAGCAGTTTATTAATCTCTCCTCTGTGCAGCAGCAGCTTACGTACGCGCAGCGGGTCACGATTGAATATATTCCCCTTTTCATAGGGACTGATATGCATGTGATAGATGAAGACTTCTCCCTTTTCAATTTTCACAAAGGACTCTTTGATACTGCATTTTCCCATGCGAAGAGATTTCACCTCCGTGCCGTGCAGCGAGATCCCCGCTTCAAAGGTATCCTCAATAAAATAATCATGGTAGGCCTTTTTATTATTTGCGATCAGTTTTACACTGTCTTTTCCCATAATCCCTCCGTACCAGAAAGGCACCCCTGCTTTTGCACAGGAGTGCCCGAATCATTTCTCTATCTGTGATCTGACTGTCGGTATCTATCAGGCAGATCGTCCCGCACGCCGCTAGAAAACGCTCAGATTCAGGATAATCGCCAGGACAAAGAAGAGCACCAGCAGGATCTTCGTCCACTTCGCGATCGCCCCCTCCATCGAACGGGCTTTATTCTTTCCCCAGTAGGTCTCCGCCGCGCCCGCGAGTGCGCCAAGGCCGTCGGACTTGCCCTCCTGCATGAGCACCAGCACAGTCGCCACGATGCACAGCAGCACAAATATTGCCATGAGAACGTATCTCAGAATCTGCATTTCCATACCTCCTATATGTCAAACAAAAGCATTGTAGCACAGCTTTCCAAAAATTACAACACCTTTGCGAGGAAACTTTTCAGCCGCTCGTTCTGCGGATTCCCAAAAAATTCCCCTGGCTCGTTCTCCTCCATGACAATGCCCTCGTCGATGAACATGACGCGGGTGGCCACCTCCCGCGCAAAACCCATCTCGTGCGTCACGACCACCATCGTCATGCCCTCGTCCGCGAGCTTTTTCATGAGCTCCAGTACTTCGCCGACCATCTCCGGGTCGAGCGCGGAGGTCGGTTCGTCAAAGAGCATGACCTTGGGCTTCATCGCCAGGGAGCGCACGATCGCGATCCGCTGCTTCTGTCCGCCGGAGAGCTGGTTCGGATAGGCGTCCGCCTTGTCCTCTAGATTCACGAGCTTTAAAAGCCGCATCGCCTCCTGCTCCGCCTCGGCTTTGTTCATAATCTTCGCGCGCTGCGGGGCAAGCGTGATATTGTCCTTCACAGTCAGGTTCGCGAACAGATTGAAGTGCTGGAACACCATGCCCATGTGCTGCCGCACCTTATTGATATCCGTCTTCGGGTCGGTAATCTCCTGTCCGTCGAAGACGATCGAACCCGCGGTCGGCTGCTCCAGCAGGTTCAGACAGCGCAGGAAGGTAGATTTGCCGGAGCCGGACGGTCCGACGATGACGACCTTCTCTCCGGGGGCGATGTGGGTGTTGATCTCCTTGATCACCTGATGATCGCCGAATGATTTTGATAAACCTTTAACGTATATCACTCTGTCTTAACCTCCCTTCCAGTTTTCCAAGCAGCCATGTCAGGAACAGCACCATGACAAGGTAGATGGCCGCGATCGCAAAGAACGGCACGAAGGCCTGGTAGGTCTTCGACTGGATGATCATCGCGCCCTTGGTCAGGTCCTTGAGGCCGATGACCGTCACGATAGAAGTCTCCTTGAGCAGCGTGATCAGCTCATTGCCCAGCGCCGGAAGCACATTCTTGAAGGCCTGCGGAATGATGATAAAACGCATCGTATCCGCATAGCTCATACCGAGGGAACGGCCCGCCTCCATCTGTCCCGCCTCGATCGACATGATGCCGGAGCGGACGATCTCCGCAATGTACGCGCCGGAGTTGATGCCGAAGGTGACAATCGCGCAGCGGATCATATTACTGTCCGTCGCGCGGGCGCTCGCCCAGATAACGAACCACATGATCAGGAGCTGTACCATCGTCGGCGTCCCGCGGATCACCGTCAGATAGACCTTGCAGACCCCGTTCAGAAATTTCAGAACCGGTCCTCTCTTATTTGCCGGCTGCTGATCGTGCGCCGAGCGGACGATCGCGATCATAACCCCGATCACCAGACCGAGAACCAGCGCACAGGCTGTCACGAGCAGCGTGATCCCTATTCCGCGGACAAAATACTGATAGTTATTGTCCAGTATGAAGGTCTGGTAAAGCCCCAGCTTCAGACCGCTGATTAATTTTTCCAAGCCATCTCCCCCTTTCGTAAAATGGGGGCGTTCAGTCTCTTAGCCGCTGAACACCCCCATTGATGCCCTGTTTACACTTACTCTGCCGTGATATAGGTGTCGAGGATGCTCTGCACCGTGCCGTCCGCCGTGAGCTCCGCAAGAGCAGCGTTCAGCGCGTCGAGCAGCGCCTCATTATCCTTGGAAACCGCGATCGCGTACTCCTCGATGACGTACTCCGTGTCGAGGATTGCAAGTCCCTCATTGGCCTCCACGTAAGCGAGCGCCGGCTGCTGGTCAATAACAACGCAGTCCACCTTGCCCTGCAGAAGCGCCTGCACTGCGGTCGCTCCGTTCGTGTAAGCGATCACTCTGTCCTCGCCGTAATCATCGGAGCAGTAGATATGTCCGGTCGTGCCCTCCTGTACGCCGATCAGCAGATCCTCGTTGGACAGGTCGTCCACAGAGGTAATGTCGGAACCCTCCGGCACAATGATCACCTGCACGCCGGTCGCGTAGGAATCGGTAAAGTTTACGTTCTCCAGTCTCTCATCGGTCACGGTCATGCCCGCGATGCCAACATCGATCTTGCCGGACTGCACAGAAGTAATGATGGACGAGAAGTCCATATCCACGATCTCGAGCGTAAGGCCAAGCTTTTCCGCCAGCGCTTCCGCGATCTCCGCATCGATGCCAACGACTACATCCCCGTCATAGTACTCATAGGGCGGGAACGCCGCGTTCGTGCCCATCGTCAGCACGCCCTCTGTAACGGTCGTCACCTCAGCTGCCTCCTCAGACTCCTCCGCCGCTTCTTCGGTCTCCTCCGCGGCCTCGGTCTCTTCCTCGGCGACCTCTTCTTCGGTCTCCTCTTCCGTCGTCTCCTCTGTCGTGTCAGCCGACGTCGAACTGCTGCTTCCGCATCCGGCCAGAAGCGCCGCCGCCATGCTCAGGCAGAGAACCGCACTTACGATTTTCTTCTTCATAATGTCTCCTCCTGTAAATTGATCTTTGCGGGCTGTGTTTTCCGAAACCCGCTGCACTTATTATAATGAAAACTCTGCGAAATGCAAGCGCTTTTGCATATATATTCAGTCTAATTTATATGTTTTATAAATTTTTCCCTCCAGATTCTTCCAGAGAAATACACCGTCCTCATAGCTCATGTAGCTGTGCTCGCTGCCTTCCTTCGGGATCGCCACCGAGCCAGGATTCATATAGACATAATCCTCATGCTCGCGGCAGACCGGCACATGCGTGTGACCGTGCAGCAGGATATCGCCCTTCCCCAGCATCGGGAGGTTTCCCTCGTGAAACACATGCCCGTGTGTCAGGAAGATCATCCGCCCGCGCTCGTAGAGAAATCCATAATCCGCCAGGATCGGAAATTCCAGCACCATCTGGTCGACCTCGGCGTCGCAGTTGCCACGCACGCAGAGGATATCGCGCTTCAGCGGGTTCAGCATCGCGATGACCTCCTTCGGTGCATAGCCCTCCGGCAGTTCATTCCGCGGCCCGTGATAGAGAATATCGCCGAGCAGGATCAGGCGATCTGCCTGCTCCCTCTCATAAGCCTCCAGCAATTTTCCGCAGTAGTATGCGGAACCGTGAATGTCAGACGCAATCAGCAGCTTCATACAATCTCCTCCACTTCTTCTATCTGTTTTCTAAGCCTCAGCTCCATGCTTTTTATATCCTGCAGTACTGCAAATTCCGGTCTGTCGAAGCCAAGACCCGCAAAATCGCCGTGCCGCCGCAGACCGAGCAGCCAGTCGGCCAGCTCCTCTCCCTCACCGAACATCTCTGCCACAAAGTCTGTCATCCGGTTCAGGAAACCGCAGAGAGCCCCGCGCTCCCGTTCCGGCTCTTCTTCCCCTGACAGGATTTCATCCGTGTTTTCCGACAGTTCACTGAGCTTTCCATCGACCCACTGCTCGATGCGCTCCTCCTGCTCCTTCAGAAGCCCGTACTCTTTCCTGACCTTCCGCTCATGAGTGCGCTGCCGCAGGAATTCCTCCAGCGACAGGTTGCCGGATTCACAGCGCTCCCACACTTCTTTCAGGCGTTTCCGCCTTCGCTGCTTTTCTCCGTACACTGTCAGCCGCTGCGAGGCCGCCGCCAGCAGGTGCTGAATAAACATGCAGCGTACGTCCGCCCCGGCCTTTTTCAGCTCTTCTTTCAGAACAGAGAGCTCCTCCGGCGTCAGCCGCCCGTCCAGCAGCTCCGGGATCCGATAAGTGCCCAGACAACGAAGGTACAGCCGGTAGTAGGCGTCAAAATCCGCCGCCGTCTCCCTGCTCCGCAGAAACTCTTCCATAAATATATGCGTGACGGCAAGCCCCTGCCGCTCATATTCCTTCAATACACTCGACAAGTCCTCCCAGCCCCTGGCCGTGACGAACTCTGATTTCTCCCGCGTCAGCGTCACGCGGTAGAACTGCTCCGGCTTCATCTCCAGATAGGAGAGAATCGCCGGATGCACGCCGCCGGGCAGCGCATAGTCCTTCCAGACGCCAAAATCCGCCTCCACCTCCAGCGTCCGCACGCGGTCAAGCGCCGCCATATCGAGCTCACGCGCGGAGCGGTTGAATTCCGGCGGATTGCCGGCCGCGACGATGACCCAGCCCTCCGGGACCGGATGCGTGCCAAAGGTCTTGAACTGCAGAAGCTGCAGCACCGTCGGAATCAACGTCTCCGAGACGCAGTTGATCTCATCCAGAAAGAGGATTCCCTCGCGGTAGCCCGTCTCTTTCATATAAGCATAGAGCGAAGCAATGATTTCACTCAGCGTATACTCCGTCGCCGTGTACTCTTTTCCGTCAAATTCCCGTTTCACAAGCTCCGGCAGCCCCACCGCGCTCTGCCTGGTGTGGTGTGTCATCGCGTAGGATACAATTCCTACACCGCAGAGCCTGGCTGCCTGCCAGGCGATCGCCGTCTTGCCGATGCCCGGCGGTCCCATGATGAGAAGCGGGCGCTGCCGCTCAGGCGGGACGCGAAGACTCCCCTCCTCGTCCCTGGCCGTGTAGGCTTTCACACTCCTTATGATCTCCTCACGCGCTTCCTGTATGTTCATAAAATACCTCACTCCAGACACAGATCACAGGCCCAGTCCGGCGTTTTCCCTTTTTTCAGTTTCTGATTCAAAAATACAAATGCAGTCTCATAGGCCGGCGCCTCCGATGGATAGACACCGTCCCCGTCTGTAAAATAAAGAAGTCCCCGCAGATCCTTCAGCTCTCCCGACTCCACGAGCGAGTCCACCAGCCGGAAGACCGGCGTAAAATCCGTATCGCCGTGCCCTTTGACCTCAATATTCCGCAGATAATCCCGCCACTCCTTTTCCGAGGTGATCCGCGCATGATCCTGTACCAGGCAGTCGCACTGGATGATGTGGACGTTCATCTCCTCAAAGAAGTTTTCCTTCTCCCGCAGAATCTCCCAGGTTTCCTCAAGGAAGCGTCTGACTATCCCGCCCGAGCAGGAGCCGGAGGTGTCGATCGCGATGACGAATTCCCGCAGCCTGCGGACTTCCCGATACTCCAGCGGCTCGAGAAATACCAGCCTTTCGTACATACTCCGACTGTAATCATAGGGAATGTAGTCGAAGCTGTCAAGATCAAGACTCCGCTCCTCGCCATCCTGTGCAAAACGCTTCAGGAAACGCCGGTAATCATAACTCTTCCGTTCCTCGAGCACGATCGCCTGCGTTTGTCCACCGCCGCTTCCGCCTGCCTGCCGCCGATGTTCCCGCTCACTTTGCGGAAGACTTTCAAAAACCGTCCGCCAGCGATGCACTGCTGTCAGCTTTCTCTGAAGATTCTCCGGCGCTCCGATCTCCCGGTACACAGGATTCCCCTCATCGTCCGCTTCCCGACTCACCCAGCGTGTGTGATCATCCCGGCAAAAAGCCTGCTCCAACTCCGGGAGACGCTCTTCTTTCTGTGCTGCCAGCCATCCGGCCACCTCCTGCTCCCGGATGGGAAGCTGCGCCTCCCGAAGCTCCCGGTAGCAGCGGCTCCGCGCCGCCGGAATGGGTCTTGTGAAGCCGGGCACTGCCATACGGTCGATCCGGTATTCCGTCGCAATATCACAGGCCAGCGCCCAGAGCCGCCTTTCGCCCACAGGCTCCCGGAACGCGTGCAGATAGAGCCCGTGCAGAACGAGATGCAGCTGCACGCGCATCAGTCGCCGCGAATCCTCTGCAAAAAGACGGCAGACCTCCCCCGGGTTCCACCAGAAATCCACGCCGTCCGTGCCAGAGGCGCCATCCGTCCAGCAGTTCTTCGGAACAGCCAGCGCCGCGCCGAAGTGCGGCAGCTGCTCCCGCAGCGCGAGCTGTGACAGCCGCAGCGCTTCCGAGGCCAGAGTGGTGATGTGATCGCTGTCCATGATTTTCCCTTTCTTTTTGTTCTTTCCCTTAAAACAGCCATTATTTTAAGGGTATCATTTCAGAATAAGGGCATTTTACTTCAAATGATAATAAAAAGTCGCTTTTCCAACCCCCTCACGGGCCAGTTCACCGGATTCTACCAGCTTGCGCAATGAACCTTCAATCGAACTGACACTAAGCGAGGGACAGAGCTCCCGAATGTCCTGTTTTGTGAATCTGCCGATCTTATACGTACTCGCCCTTCGCACCATTTCAATAGCAGGGAGTTTTGTCTCTACAAGAGAAAAGCGGTCTTCAAAATCCCGATAGGCAGATAATATAATACCCAGAATATACTTGATAAAAGCTTCTGCGTCCTCCTGTCCCTCATGCCAGCCATGCTGCGATCTCTGCAAAGCGTCGTAATATAAATCTTTATCCTTCGCAATTTTAGCTTCCAAGGAAATATATTTCCCTATATAAAACTGGTTTCGATACAGCAGAAGGGTTGTCAGCAGCCGGCTCATTCTCCCATTTCCATCATTAAACGGATGAATACACAGAAAATCATGAATAAAGACAGGGATCACAAGAAGCGGCTCTATCGCCGCGTTCCCAATCACCCGATTATACTCCTCACAAATCCTGTCAAGCGCTTCCGGAGTCTCATAGGGTGCCATCGGCGTGAACAAAGTTTCTACATGTCCATCCGGCCAGGTGGCGCTGATATAGTTCTGAACATTTTTCGTCTTTCCAGCCATAGGATTATTCATATGACTGTACATGATTTTATGCATCTGCAAAATGTAATTTCTCGTAATTGGTATCACATCAAAACTTTCATGGATCAGATTCAGCACATCACGATAACCTGCTATCTCCTGCTCGTCTCTGTTTTTCGGCGTGGTTTTTTCTTCGACAAGCTGCCTCACTCTGGTGCTTGTTGTGACGATCCCTTCTATCGCATTCGATGCCTCCGTGCTTTGTATTTTCGCAATCTCGATCAGTTTCTCCAGCTCTTCCGGACGCTGTTTCAGATATAATTCCTGCTTTCCGACTTCTTTATAAATCGCTGCGATCAGTCCCAGAATCTCTGAGTCCCACTTTCGCTCTTTAATACTTTCATAATTGAACTCTCTCATCTTTTCCCTCCATTTTCCCTTAAATTATAACTAATTTTAAGGGAAAATCAAGCATTATTTCCCCTTTCTCTTTATCTTTCCCTTAAAACATGTCCTGTATTAAGCCGCTTGAAGTTCATTTGCATTTTTTCAGGGCGTATAGTATACTAAAAAAACCACGAAACAATCGACTTTTCTAAATTATAAGATAGAGGTTAAATACCATGAAAATGCAGGAATCCCCGGAAGATTATCTGGAAGCGATCCTGGTCTTATCCAGAAAGCTTGGAAATGTACGTTCCATCGACGTTGCGAATTATTTCGGCTACAGCAAGCCCAGCATCAGCGTCGCGATGAAGCGCCTGCGCGAAAATGGCTTCGTCGCACTTGACGACCATGGGAACCTGATTCTTACCGGCTCCGGCCTGTCGATCGCGCTGAAGATCTATGAGCGTCACCTGACCATCTCACAGTTTCTGATGTCCATCGGCGTCAGTGAGGAGGTGGCAAAAAAAGATGCGTGCCGCATGGAGCACGTCATCAGCGACGAGAGCTTTGAAAAGATCAAGGCGCTCACCAGTTCATCCCTCATTAACACTTAACTCAGGGAGCAGCGCCTCTCCTTCTGCGGTCGCACTCAATCCATTCGTCCAGCGTGAGCGGCGTATAATCCGAATACATGCAGAAGCAGTTGATCATATTGGACGGAACCGGTCTTTTCTCTCCGTCCGGATCCTCATGGATCGTGGAACGCGTGATCTCCTGAAACTGTTCGATCAGGCGCTGATCCATTGTGTCGTGAACATGCCCGTAGAGCATATATACTTTTGGATTTCCCTTTTTGGTCAGACGATACTGCCCGTTGTAGCACATAATCGGATAATGGCAGAGCACCACCTTCCGCCCATTGTCGTGCATCTCCTTATAAGGCAGAATCCATTCGAAGCGCTCTGCGTTATAGGCTTTATTCCGCAGAAAACGGTCATGATTTCCCTGTATCAGGAAAAGGCGCCCATGCATCTTTTCCAGGAGTTCGTTTGTCTCCTCCGCCTTTCCCCATGACAGATCGCCGAGGATAATCACCTCGTCTTTCTTACTCACCTTTTCATTCCACTTTCGGAGCATGTAAGTATTCATCTCTTCCGCATCCGCGAAACCCCGGCGATCCATCTTCGTATTCAGGCCCTCATGGAAAAAATGCGGGTCGGCGATATAGTATCTCACGGCAGCATCTCCTCATTCGTGGGAATGGACAACAATTCACGGACACGGCTTCTGATCACTTTTTCAATCGCCTGTAAATGCTCCTCCGGAAGATTGATAGAAGGATGTCGCCTGAAGCGAAAATCCAATACACGGCGCAACTGTTCCTTTTGTTTTGCACCCATGACTTCCATGCATACCTCCTCATAAGTTACACCGTAAGGAGTCGTCCTGGTTTTCGCATACTCAGCAAGGTTGGGAATATCCTCGCGGCCAGCAAAGCAGAACAGGGAAAGTCCATTATCAAAAATCGGGGCCGGGGCGATAATCCTGCCTGTATGGTTATCTCTCAGCACGCCAAAATTGCCAAAGTGTCTATCCTCGTTATAAATAAGAGCATCAAATACAAGCATACTGCGAATCTGCTCAGCAAAGTCGCTGCCAAGCCTGTCATAATAATCGAGGCAGGCCTGTATACCACCTGTACGGACAATCCGACCAACAGGAATAAAGGACACATCCACACTGGTAAACAAGGCGCATTTAGAAGCAGTGATTCCTTTCCAGTTTTCAATATCATAGTGTACGGCATTGAGTTTCATCGCTTCCGCCACCTGTGACGCATAATATTCACAGTAAGGTTCCCGACCCGTATTAGAAGCCCCTGAAGTTCCGCCTTTGTAAAGGTAAATACCATCGCCTTCTAAAAATCGCCATGCTTTCGGCAACATACCGTTCGTGGTAAGTTCCGGCGATGTCGTAAATGCCTGCCCGCTCTGCCCTGCACCTGTATATGCAACCAACGCCAGCATTTCAGAAAAGCGGTTTTCATATAGATTATACTGGGAGAACGTACCCTCAAAGCCATCTGGCACAATCCAGTAACTGTCATTGAGAGACAGACCCTTACAAACATCGATAATGCCTTTCGTATCGTTATGGGAAAGTCCCAAAGTCTTCAGGATTTCATCGACAAAGGTACGGTTTTTCGGGATAACCCGCCTTTCCAGCCATTTAATAACGCCCTCATTTGTGCATTCCATATCAAGAGGCATAAGGTGTGAAAATTCCTCATGAATCGAAAGAATGTCGACAACAAGCCCCGCCAAACCCTTTTTCCCCATGGAAAACCGCATCAGTTCTGTATCATAAATACGCAGGCTGTAAATATTACTCATAGCTTCCTTCCTATCCGTCCTCTCTTTCGTTTATTCTAATAAACCCGCACTGAAATTGCAAGACATTTGACATCTTCTGAAAGTTCTTAATTAACTTTCAAGTAAATTACTTTTAAGTAAATTAAGGCGGTCCCTCTCTTCACTGTCAGGCCGCCGAAAACTTCCAGATCTTCCGTATCTGCCACGCCAGCTCCTCATAGCTCCAGACGCGGCCGCTGTTCTTCACGCTGTTCGGATCATTCAGGGTGAAGCCCTCATCCGTGTATCCCGTCAATACGATGAAATGCCCCCGGTCTGTGAAATCGCCTGCCCGCATGGAGCAGACGAGCGGGTGGCCCGCGTCCAGCGCTGCCTTCATGCTGTCCTCGTCGAGCGGCTGCTCCTCCGACTGTATTCCAAAGGCCAGACAACCGCTGTTGATCAGCGACCAGTCCGTACCGTTGCCGGAGATATAGTAGCCGTTTTTCTCCGCATATTCTGCAATGTAAAAGGGCGTATAGTCGGCCTCACCCGTCAGATAGAGCGCCACCATGGAGAGGCAGGTCGGCGCGCAGCCGGTGTAGCCGATCAGGCCGTCGCCGGAGGCATAGCCCCAGCGCGCGTCCCACTGCAACAGCAGCGGAAGCGTCTCGCCTTCCGCCTCCTCGCGAAGGTCGATCTCCTGCTTCGCTCCAAATAACTCCGGATAATAATAGACGTAATCCAGCGTCTCCTCATTTTTTTCGAGAAGCTCCAGCAAATCCTCCGTGTAGAGCCAGGAATGCTCCTGAATATAGCTTTCTTTTTCCTCGTCGCTCAGTTCGTCATCCAGTACCAGTGCCCCCGCATCGTTCGATCTGGTCTCTGCGGGAAAACCGTCAACGTCGTCCGTCCGCTTTGGTATACCGCTTTCCGTGGCAAACGCCTGTCCGATACCATACAACATTTTCCCTGCCAGGAAAAATACCAGAACGGCAAAGGAAAACATGGCCAGCATGAGCTTTCTTTTCGTTCTCCTTCGCTGCTGCCTCATCTGACGAATCTTCCTGCGTTTTTTCTCATATGCTCTGCTCTCCTGCTCCATAAAAATACCTGCTTTCTGTACTGTTGCTTACAGAATAGCAGGTCTTTGCCTCCTGTCTCTGGACAAGTTGTGTCAAAACTGTCACAACCAGATAAATTTTATCGAACATCAGGCAATTCGGGAAACATCGCGGCAAAAAGCTGTGTGCAACAAGTAAAATCTGTGACATCACAGACTTTTACGTCTCCTCAAGGAACAGGCAGAGCCACAGCGTATCGCTGTCCAGGTCAAAGTACACGTCCCCCATTATCTGGAACGTGCCGTCCGTGCTCTCCGACTGCACATAGTAATACTGTAACTGTTTTCCTACATTCTCTCGCTGTTCAATGCTCTCGGAAAAGCTGACACCGACAAACTGACCGTAAGCCGAAAGCATATTCCCGCAGAATTCCTCCGCGTCCGCGATTTCCACCTCATCGAGTGAAAGTGTCAGGCAGAGCGGCACGCCGGTGCTCAGGTCAAAAATCACCTGATTCTCCCCGGCCTCAAGACCGCCCAGCAGAATGTCCGCACTCGGGTCCGTGTCCCGCAGCAACCAGCTGCTGCCCGACTCGTCCAGCAGCGATACGGCGACGACGCTGTCCCAGGCATAGAGAAAACTCCCCAGCTGTCCATATCCGGCGGAATAAAGTGCCCGCTGCCGGTCGGTCCAGAGACCGGGCTGAATCTGCACATCCGCGTCATAATCTGCAGGATCTGAAGAATTGATCGCCGATGCGCTGTCATAAATCGCGATATTGCCGTCATATACCGTTTCCATCTCATACTCCCAGGCAATCCCATATTCCTCGTTGATGCCCTGCAGCTGACGGATAGACTTCAGAAGCGTGCTCCGGTTTGTCTCATACTCCTCGCTGTAGACTTCCACCTCCGCTGCAGCGACCGCGCCGATCCTGCAGCTGTACGAGGCGCGCAGTACTCCGATCAGCGCCCGCGGCAGAAGAACGCCCAACGCCAGGATACCCAGCGTCAGCATGGCCGGAATTGTCCACCATGTAGAAGGCTTCTGTAATGCGGGAGATCTCCGAAGCCGGAATCCCGCGCCCGTCGTCCGTCACCTGGATCAGATAATTCTTCCCGCTCCTGCGACCCAGCACCATCACACTGCTCCCGCCGGATTTCAGCGCATTGTCGATCAGGTTCAGCAACAGAGTCTTAAAGAGGTCATATTCAATGCGGATACAGCCCGGCTCACAGAGGAAGTAAAGCTCCACGCCGTCCCGCGCTCTGCCCTCCCCGTAGCTCTGCTCCACGTCATGAAACACAGTCCCCGCCTCCATGACCTCCAGCAGATAATCCTGCCGCTCCAGCGTGAACAGCTCCATCAGCTTGAAGGACAGCGCCTCCAGCCGCAGCCCCTCATTTAAAATATAGCCCGCCGCCTCCCGCACCTGCTCCTGCGGCAGCTCCTTCTGATACAGCGTGTCAGCGTAGCCGATGATGCTCGTCATCGGCGTCTTCAGCTCATGGGCAAAGCTCGCGGTAAAGCTCTCCTTCTGCCGCGCGGAGAGCTCGAGCTTCTGGATCTTGTCTTCCATGGAGTCGGCCATCTCATTGAAGCTACGCGCCAGGTCGCCGATCTCGTCGCCTGAGCGGACCGTGGCCCGGGACGCGTAATCTCCTGCTGAAAACGCGCTGGCCGCGCGCTCGAGCTGCCCCACCGGCCTGGTCAGGTACCAGGTCAGCAAAAGAGCGGCCACGGCCCCGATGCACTCGACTGCCAGAAAGACCAGCTGACAGTTCTGCTGCAACGTCTCCGACTCCTGAAAAAGATTCGAGATATCCTGTTCCGTTCGCAGCGTGAGCGAGAGCTCTCCCTGTGCAAAGCTGCTGACGACAGTGAGTATCTTCCGGCTTTTCTCCGCGCCGTTTTCCCCGACATCCTCTTCTGCAGACACGCCTGTCTCCGAGATGCTGTAGACCAGAGTCTCCGTCTGCGCGTTCTCCTCCGCCTCCGTGAGTGACAGCGTGACCGACAGGCTTTCCGCAGTCTGCTCCGCCATCTCCTCCACCGCCTCCTGCGTCAGCGCGCTGTTGCGCTGCATGGTGAGGAGATTGGAGCGCAGCGCGTATTTCACGATCTGGTGCTGCCGCAGAGCGTCGTCCGTCTGCCGGCTCATCGCGTTCTCAAAAGAGGAAGACACTGTATAGTACTCCGCGAAGGACAGCGTCGCCGTCAGAAGCAGCAGCACCAGGTCAAAGGCTTTCTCATCGAAACGCGCGAGTCCCTCCTCGCCGTCCATCGCGCAGACGCAGCGGAATCCCTCGCGCTTCAGCGTCCCCGCGATCAGATGCGAGATCGCCCTGTCATCCTCCACAATCAGTATATCTGTCATCACACTCACCTCAGGAATTATGATAGCCCCGGAATGTGTAGGAGTTGTCACACTCTTGATCTTTTTGACCGCTCAGGCTATACTTTAAAGAGATAAGTTTTCAGAAGAAACGGAGGAAGCGAACGATGTATTACAGGGAATTTCAGGGTATGAAGCTGTCCGCGCTCGGCTTCGGCGCCATGCGTCTGCCGCAGCAGGAAGACGGTACGATCGACGAGGCGCAGCTCGCTCAGATGACCGCTTACGCCATCGAACACGGCGTCAACTATTTTGATACCGCCTATCCCTACCACAACGGACAGTCAGAGATCGCTCTCGGGAAAGCGCTCTCGGCCTACAACCGGGACTCCTGGTATCTCGCGTCCAAATTTCCGGGGCATCAGATCAGCGCCAGCTACGAACCTGCCCCCATATTTGAGAATCAACTTCGGAAATGCGGGGTAGACTATTTTGACTTCTATCTGCTGCACAATGTCAATGAGTCTTCCATGGCTACCTATCTTGATCCGAAATGGAAGATTCTGGATTATTTTAAGGAGCAGAAAAGACTCGGGCGCATCCGCCAGCTGGGCTTTTCAAGCCACGCCGGCCTGGAAGCACTGCGACAGTTCCTCGACATCGCCGGCGATGACATGGAATTCTGCCAGATCCAGCTCAATTATCTCGACTGGACCCTGCAGGATGCCAAAGGAAAGGTAGCGCTTCTGAACGAGCGGAACATTCCGATCTGGGTCATGGAGCCGGTCCACGGTGGAAAATTGTGCAGCCTGGGTGAAAAGGAGGAGGCACGACTGAAAGCACTTCGGGCAGATGAGAGCGTCCCGGGCTGGGGATTCCGTTTCCTTCAGGATATCCCCGGCGTAACCGTAATCTTAAGCGGTATGTCCAATCTGACACAAATGCAGGAAAATATCGCCACCTTCGAGTCCCCAGAGCCGCTCTCCGGGGAGGAAAAAGAGGTGCTCTTAGACATCGCCGAGGGGATGAAAGACTCCGTTCCCTGCACGGCCTGCCGCTACTGCACGGAGGAATGTCCGCAGGGGCTCGACATTCCGACTCTGATTGCCGTCTATAATGAGCTCCGCATCGCCCCGACCTTCACCACATCCATGCGTCTCGAACTGCTGCCGGAGGACAAGCAGCCATCCGCCTGCCTTTCCTGCGGAAAATGCGCGAAGATGTGCCCGCAGTCCATTCAGATTCCGGAGGTTATGAAAGATCTCGCGGCAAAGCTGGAAACGCTCCCCAAATGGGCCGATATCTCCCGCGAACGGGAAATCGCCGCGAAAAAATGGAACGACATAGGCTGATCTTTGATGATCAAATCACAAAAAGGAGGACCTGCATATGAGTGTTGTCACGATTGATAAAGAAAACTTTCAGGAAGAAGTTCTGAATTCCGACAAACCCGTACTTCTGGATTTCTGGGCGAGCTGGTGCGGCCCCTGCCGCATGGTCAGTCCGCTTGTCGATGAGATTGCTGCCGAGCGCTCCGACATCAAAGTAGGAAAAGTCAATGTGGACGAGCAGCCGGAACTGGCCGCGCAGTTCCGTGTCGTGAGCATTCCTACACTGATCGTCATGAAAGACGGCAAGGTAACCAATCAGGCTGTCGGCGCACGGCCCAAAGATCAGATTCTTGAGTTACTGTAAATAAAATGCAGAAATACGGCGACCACAGGGCCGCCGTATTTTCATACCTGATATGCAGATCAGCAGGTCGCTCCGCCCTTGACATTCTTCTTCAGGACCGCTTCCTTGTCGATCTTGTCGCTGAGCAGCTTGTCACAGACATAGTCGAAGCCCAGCCTCGTCACAGTATCGGCAAAACGCTCACCTGAAATTCCCTCGTCGCGGAAGAGCAGGATCGCTTTCTCGACGACATCCATGACTTCCTCCTCGGAGGTGAAGATTCGCGGCAGCGACTCGCCGTGCGCGACCTTCTTGCCCCAGCGTCCGCCAATATAGATGCGATAGCCATCCTGATATTCAATCGCACCAAACGGGCAGGAGTTCCTGCAGCGCCCGCAGTTGTTGCAGACTGCCGGGTCGATATTAATCTTTCCGTCGACAACCTTCGCCACCTTGATCGGGCAGGCAGATTCCACCTTACACTTCTTGCAGCCATGGCACTTGCTGTAGTCTACAACCGGCACTCTCTGTCCGACAATGCCTAAATCGTTCAGATTCGGCTTCACACAGTTGTTCGGGCAGCCGCCGACCGCGATCTTGAACTTGTGCGGCAGCGTCACGCCGTGATAGCCCACATAGAATTTCTCATGCAGCCGCTCGGACAGGCCGAAGGTATCGATGAGGCCGTACTGACAGGTCGTACCCTTGCAGGACACCACCGGGCGAACCAGCGAACCGGTACCTCCGGTCGAGAGCCCATGCTCACCGAGGAAGTCGATCACAGCCTGAATATTTTCATGCTTCACGCCCTGAATTTCCAGCGTCAGACGGGTCGTCATCGTCACGGCTCCGGAACCATACTTCTCTGCAGCCTCCGCAATCACACGGTGCTCTTCCGAGGTGATCCTGCCATTGCGGGTGATCACGCGGACATTGAAGACATCCGGATACCGCTTATCCTGCAGACAACCGAGCCCCTTCACACGCTTGATCTCCTCAGGCGGCAATGTGCCGGTGAACTCCACCTTCACATTGCTGGTCCAGAGACCGCCTTCCAGCACGCGCGTGTTCGTATAACCCAGAGCCTTCAGACGATTCTGCATGAAATAGCTGCGCTTTCCCTTCGCACAGACAATCAGCAGCTTCTCGTCCGGCGCCACGTCCGGAAGCGGAGCGTTCACCTTCGTCAGATCATACCAGGGAGCTCCCGGTACCTTCGGCGCAGGATGAACGTCGATCACCTTGTAGCCCTTCGCCTTACCCGCTGCATACTCCGCCGGGGTGAAGGTCTCGAACTCTCCGTTTATCTTATTTTCCAGAATATAGCAGGCCTGGACAAAGGGATGAATCGCCGTGGAGAATGGCGGCGCGTAGGCATAGTCAAGCGTGTCGAAATCCTCCAGCTTCATGCCCGCTGCAATCCCGGTGACCGCGATGTCAACCATCTTATCCACCGCGCCGGAGCCAAGCACCTGAATACCCAGCAGTGCATGCGTCGCTCTGTCCGCGATCAGCTTGGTGACAAAGACCGATGCATCCGGATAATAGTGCGCCTTGTCGTCGGTGACGCAGGTGACACTGACGGCGTCATAACCGGCTGCCACAGCCTGCTCCTCGGTAAGTCCCGTGCGTCCGGCGTTCAGATCGTCCGCAAGCCGCACAACGCCGGTACCAAGACATCCGCCGTAAGCTGCGTTCGCTCCTGTGAGGTTCTTCGCCAGCATCCGCCCGGTGATATTCGCGGTGGATCCCATCGCAGACCACTGCGGCTTTCCGGTTAGACGGTTGTAGACCTGCGCGCAGTCGCCGACCGCGTAGACATCGTCCGCGTTCGTCCTCTGGTACTTGTCGACGACGATCGTCCCCCTGTTCATCTCGATCCCGGAATTCGCAAGGAAGCCTGTCGACGGACGCACACCGATCGCCAGCACAACCATCTCTCCCTCGAAGCTGCCAACGCTCGTGCGCACACCGGTCGCCTTCTCAGAGCCAAGCACTTCCTCGAGACCTGCGCCGGTGATGATCCGCATCCCCTTCTTCTGCAGCTCCCGGCGTATGTAAGCCGCCACTTCGGCGTCGAAGAGATTCGGCATCACCTGGGAGGCCATATCGACGACTGTGACCTTCAGGCCTTTCGCCATCAGATTCTCCGCAATCTCAAGACCGATGAAGCCGCCTCCCACGACCACGGCGCTCCTGCAGCTGTTCTTCTCCGCATACGCGCGAAGACCGATCGCATCGTCCGGACAGCGCATCGTGAAGACACCCGGCAGCTCTTTTCCCGCCACATCCGGCACGAAAGGCACCGCGCCGGTAGCGATGACCAGTTTGTCATAAGATACGCTCTCCCCATTCGCAAAAGCAACCGTCTTCCCGGCCGTATCCACGGAAACAGCCTCCATACCGGTACGGACCTCCACGCCCGTCAGCCCGCTGAAGCTCTCCGGCGTATTGACGATCAGTTCCTCCCGGGACTCGATGCTGCCGCCCACATAATAGGGCAGACCACAACCCTCATAGGAGATGTCCTGACTCTTTGTGAAAACCGTGACCTTCGCGCCGCGATCCTGACGTTTCAGCTTCGCCGCGGTCTTCGTTCCGGCGGCAACGCCGCCGATGACTACTACATTCATAGTGCTGGCTCCTTTTCTTTTTTCTTGATTATACTACTTCCTGTATGATAAAATCAATTTAACAATGCTTATGTATCGATTAAATTATTTTATGAAAGGATTTCTCATGCTGGATTACCGGATCGAAACCTTTTTAGTATTATGTGAGTGCGGAAGCTACCGCCAGACCGCGGAACTCCTGCACATCACACAGCCTGCCGTCACACAGCAGATTCACCATCTCGAACAGGAATACAGCTGCAAACTGTTCAACTACGCAAACCGCCGGCTCGAGAAAACTGCCGCCGCGGAGACGCTCGAACTCTATGCACGCGCAGAACGGCTCCACGAGCAGGCTCTCCGCGAACAGCTGAAGAAAAAAGACCCGCAGAAGAAGCTGCGGGTCGGCGCGACAAAGACGATCGGAGACTATTTTCTTGTAAATTATATTCACGAATATCTGCGCGAGGAAAATCATTCCCTCACCTTCCTGGTCGACAACACCGAGCGTCTTCTCCGGGAACTGGAAGAAAACCGGCTGGATTTTGCGGTGGTCGAGGGTTTTTTTTGACAAGGACCGCTTTGACAGCATCCTGCTGCGGCGGGAACCCTTCGTCGGAATCTGCCGCCGCGACCACCCCTTCGCGGGACGGGAAGTCTCGATTGACGAGCTGCTCGGCGAAACGATCATCCACCGGGAGGACGGCTCCGGCACACGCGCAATCCTCGAGCAGGAGCTGATGGGCTACAATGAGTCGCTCAGCCGCTTCCACCGCCGCATCTGCATCTCCAGCTTCAAGGTGATTCTTGACCTGGTGCGTGAGGGCTTCGGCGTCTCCTTCGTCTACAATGTCCTCGCTGACAGCGATCCGGAGCTCGCAAAATTCACCTTGCAGGACGATCGCGTCATCCGGGAATTCAATATCGTCTACCTGAAATATGCAGACCAAAGAGAAAAAATCGGGTGGTTTTTCGATTCAACAGAACTTCCTGACACGGAAGATCAAAGAACAGGAGGCGTAAGCTGCACATGAAAAAACCATTAGAACTGGCTGTTTACGGGAAAGGCGGCATCGGCAAATCTACCGTCAGCGCAAATCTGTCCGCCGCACTGGCCCTCTCAGGGAAGCGCGTTCTGCAGATCGGCTGCGACCCGAAGCATGATTCCACGCGGCTTCTGATGGGTGGGACCGTCATACCGACCGTACTCGACTATCTGAAAACCGTGGACAAACAGACAGCCCGGACAGAAGAGATTCTGCGCACTGGTTTTATGGACGTCGGCTGCATTGAAGCAGGCGGACCAAAGCCCGGCGTCGGCTGCGCCGGACGCGGGATCATCACGGCTTTCGAATTTCTGAATCAGCACCACACAAAAGACGCCTACGATATTGTCCTCTACGATGTACTGGGGGATGTCGTCTGCGGCGGCTTTGCGGTTCCGGTTCGCCGGGAATATGCCGACGCCATTTTTCTCGTGACAAGCGGGGAATTCATGGCCCTTTACGCGGCCAACAATATTCTGCGCGGCATCCGCAATTATGACGGCGATACCTGGAGGCGTGTGGCCGGAATTATCTTTAACGAGAGAAAAGTAGCGGACGAGACAGAGCGCGTCAGCCGTTTTGCCCGTGCCGTCGGGCTTCCGATCTGCGCGCGGGTTCCACGCAGCGACGCGTTCGCGCACGCCGAGCGGCAGAATCGCACGCTGATGCAGATGGAGGACTGTGAGGCCGAACAAAACGTGTTCCATGAACTGGCACGGCAGATCGGCGAGGGACTCAGGCTCTACGAGGCCTGTCCCTTAAGCGATGAGGAGCTGGAGCGCGTGGTATTCGACGCGAAGGAACCGACTCTGCAGCGCTCCGCGGCCGCTTCCTGCCCTATTGCTCCGACGGAGGATTCCGCTTATCCGGAAACAGAATCAGAAGAGCCCCCTGTGGCGACCGGACAGGAGCGGCCGCCTCTCTACGGCTGCGCCTTCAATGGCGCGGCGACTGCCGCCATAAATCTCAAAGACGCGCTGGTGATCGCTCACTCGCCAAAGGCCTGTGCATTCTACACCTGGCAGAACATCAGCTCGCCTGGTCGGAAAAATCTGTTCAACCGCGGCATTCTCATGCCTTCCGCCATCAGCCCCCATTTCGAATGCACCGAAATGGAACAGTCCGATGTGGTCTTTGGCGGCATCGAACGCCTGCGTGAAGCTGTCGCAAAGGCAATCAGCCGGCATCCCGGCGCCGTCGTCGTCATCAGTTCCTGTGTCAGCGGAATCACAGGCGACGATATCCGAAGCCTGGAAGCGCTCTCTACACCGGAAGTGCCGGTCATCACAATCCCTGCGGACGGTGATATTGCCGGCGATTATATGGAGGGAATCCGCCTCGCCATGCACACACTGGCCCAGAAGCTGATCGATCCGTCCATCCGGCCTCAGGGGCGTCTTGTCAATCTGGTCGGCGAGACCGGCGTTTCCAACAACCGGGAGGTGGACTTTCGCATTGTAAAGAGCTGGCTGGATGCCATTGATATTTCCATAGGCTGCCGCTACCTGGGAGAATCTACCTGCGCGCAGATGCGGAATTTTCTGGCCGCGCCGCTGAATATTCTGGCAAATGACAACGCGGAGGGCCGTGAGCTGAAATCCTGGCTGAGCGAAACCTACGGCTGCACGTTTTTGGATGAGGCGCTCCCGGTCGGATTCGGGGCAACCGCGCGCTGGCTCCGGAAACTCGGAAGCATTTTCGACTGTACAGAAGAGGCAGAAAAGCTGATCGCCGGACAGCATGAACTCTACCTTGAGGAAATCGAGCGCTGGAAACCTGTTTTTCAGGGAAAACGCGTCTTCATGACGACAATCAACACCAATATGGACTGGCTGCTCGACGCCGCCGACGCGGTCGGCCTGCGCTTCGTCTTCATCGGTGTCATGAACTATCTCCGGCAGCCTGTAAAGATCACAGATCGTCCGGAGAAATATCCCATTGATGAGAATTTCGACTGGAGCCGGAGCCGGGCATTGATAAAAGAACTGCACCCGGATATCGTACTCTCCAACTACGTGACCAGGACGGATGCAGAAGACTGCCTTATTGACTCCATGCCAATGAGCCCGGTAGTCGGATTTCACTCCGGCATCGAGACCATCGCGCGCTGGGGAAGACTGATGCAGACAAAACGGAAGGGGGAATGGACAAATGACCGGTCCTTGTTCGAAAAGTATTACGCCTGACGGCCTCAGCGGTATGATTTTTGCGATGGAGGGGATCAAGAATGCCATCGTACTGCTGAACGGCCCGATGGGCTGCAAATTTTACCACAGCACGACCTCCCAGTTCCTCGCGCTGCGGCCTCCTCTGTACCTTCCTGCCTCCGATGGCGGCGAAAAGGTGCCGGTGGACTACAATTTTCTCAACAACTGGTTTTTCCGTCAGCCGCGTGTACCCTGCACCTGGCTGGACGGCTATGATTATGTCTACGGAACTGCTGACAAAGTGCGCGACGGCCTTTGCTACCTTCGTGAACATGTGAATTTTGAACTGCTCGCCATCGTCAATTCTCCCGGCGCGTCGCTGATCGGTGACAATCTGGAAGAGCTGGTCCGTGAAACGCTGCCTGACTGTCTCTGCGTCATGCTCGAATCTCCCGGTTATTCCACGGATTTCTGCACGGGCTACGAGACGGCTCTTATGGAGCTCTTCCGGCAGGTCGGATCCCGCCTGTGGAACCAGACTGCAAGGCCTGACAGGGCTTCCCGCCAGAAGAGCGTCAATCTGCTCGGTCTTTCTGTCTGGCAGCGCTACTGGGAGGGCGATCTTGCGGAATTGAAACGGCTCTTCACCCTGTGTGGGATCACCGTAAACTGCTGCCCTGCCGCGCAGAATTCCCTGGAGGAACTGCGCCGCCTGCCGGCTGCGGATCTCAATGTGGTCGTCTTCCCGGAGATGGCCTCGCGCGCGGCAGCATTTTTACAGGATGCCTGTGGCACGCCATACTATATCTGCCCGGGGCCGCCCGCCGGTTTCTCTCAGACCGAGGAAATCTTTTCCGAAATCTGCCGGATCCTCAGGACGGACGTCACTCCTCTTATCACGGAAAGTGAGCGCGCCAGGGCCCTGTCCTGGTCAAAAATCGACGGTGTCCATCAGATGTGCGGACTGCCGGACGGCTCTCTGTTCGCAGTGTCCGGCAGTCTCTCGCAGGTCTTTACCCTGAGCCGTTTTTTCATGGAATATCTGGGGATGATCCCCGACTGTCTTGAGGTGACCGAGGGAAATGTGACCGCGCTGAGGGAATGCCTGAAAACGCTGCTGCAAGAACATAAAGCCGGACAGCCGGAGCAGAAAGACATTCTGGAAACCCGCGCGGAGCTCGTCTTTGCGGATGGAAATACCATCGCTGCCCTGAAAACACGGCAGCACCCTTTCTGCGGAATTGAGATCAGCCAGCCCGGCATGGGATATACCGACGTACTCCCCAAAACGCAGATGGGTATCCGCGGCAGCCTTTTTCTCGTCGAACAGGTACTCAATGGACTGATGACGAAACTGTAACGCTGCTCATACAATGGCTGAGCAGATCACGATATTCCTGTTCATAGCCAAAGAATTCGACATCTTTTTATATTTGCGGAAGACCTTCCTGGCGAGGTCTTCCGTATAATAATCTCTCCAGTCGCCGTACTCCACGCGATTGTATATTCTGATCGGATCGAAACCATATTTCTCCTGGATCGGCCTGTACTCTTCCTCCAGCCGTTCCATTTTCCCGATGAAATCAAACGCGGGCTTTTTCGCCTTTCCCGCAAGCAGACGGTACTGACTGCGGAAATGCCGGTCTGCAAAGTGATCCGGAATTTTCACGACCTGCCCGACAAAATGCGCAAAGCCTTTGTCCTCTTTCATATAGCCGCCCAGATATTCATCAAAGTCCAGAATTTCCTTTGTCTTTCCGAGGAATTTCCTGTCCGCATGATATTTGCTCTCATAGCAGGAGACCAGCCTCGAAAACGGATTCCGGACAAAGGTAAATTTGAACCAGTCCTCGTCCGAAAACAGATCCTCCCGCATCCGGCTGTGATCATCAAAATAGTGGATCGAATAATCGTCCGCAACATCTTTTTTGCGCAGCATGCTGACCTTGATCGAGGAGCAGGCTGCCTTGGAATTCATAAGATAGGCGACCTTCTGCTCTTCATCCACAATATATTCCCGCTTCTCCGGTGTCCTCCCGGTCGCAAGATACCAGGCGTACCATACAACAGGATATTTCTTTACCTTCTCACGAAAACTGTCAAATAGATTCTTCATTATTTCCCCCTCTTATTTTCCCCTTTTTTCAAGGGCGCTCCCCTTCGGAATGCCTTTCGCATAAGGCCAGCGCCCGGTCAATCTGCGCAAGCGATTCCTTCCGCATCTTCTGGAGGCGTCCGGAAAGAGCTGCCCGGTCCACTTCCGGTTCCATACACTTTTCAAAGTCATCCGGAAGCATACTGTCCCACAGATGTTCCCGCGCATCTGTTTCAGACAAAAGCTCCTCTATTTTCGGATATCTGGCAATGCTGCAGAATCGCTTCGCAAAGAGCAGCGAAAATATCGTCCCGTGAAAAGTCGTTGTCACACAGCAGGCCGCTCCGGAGACAAGTCCGGCAAAGGCAAGCGGAGAAGCGCTCACCACCTGATCGGCAACAGGGATATCCATGCATGCGGACACAATCCGGTATTGATGCTCCCTGGCAAAATGCCGGATAATCCGGCTCTCCTCCTCCGTCAGCCCATAGGTATAGACCAGCATGTACGCTCCTTCGATCGCCGGAATCTCAGCTGCATTTCTGAATAATTCCCGATCCACCAGAAGCGTCGGGTCACAGGTAATCTTCGCCGCGCAGCCTGTCAGATCGCCGATTATCTCCTGTGATCGCCGATCCCTTACAAGAATCGCGGAAAACTCTCTCAACGCTGACACAGCCTCCGGACAATCGGCAAAATCCGTCGTCTGCGCGTTTCCGATGCTGACCGAAACCGCTACTTTGGGAATATCATGCCCAAAATCCGCACAAGTATAAAACGGCACATCAATATTCGGATTGGCAGGATTCCAGATTTCATCGCTGCCGCATACGATGCAGTCCACACCGTCCAATTGTTCCGGGCTCACCAGGGCAAAGCGTTCCCAGGCCTTCCGGTAAAGCGGGAATTGCTGTCTGTAATACTGGTTTTCCTTTTCAATCTGCTTCCGGAGTACGGTTTTCTTCCGTATGAACCGCCACAGTCTGCGAAGCGGATCGCAAGCTTCCTGAGGCCGGTTTGTGGTAAAAAGCGCCAGATTTTCTTCTTCTGTCATACGCTGCACAAATACAACCTCATGTCCCAGCGCTTCCAGACAGCTCTGCATGGCGAAGGCCTGGAGATAAGACCCGTAGTTCAGGCCGTCATATACGGTCACGACAGCGATTTTCATTTTCTTTCGTACCTCTTCAGATCATTTTCAGGAATCCGATGATATGCGCCGGATTCAATGCTTTCAGCTGCCAGCGGAATACCTCCCGCCCCTCCTCAAAGAACAGATTGAAGAACCACAGGGACACGGCCTGCGTGATCACCGTGGCCGCAGCCGCCCCGTACATCCCCCACAGACGAATTCCGACCACATTCAGCACCACATTGAAGACGACGCTGACGATCTGCGAGTATGTCAGCAGTTTTCCTTTTCCGATCACCGCAAAATGTCCGGAACGCAGCGCCGCATTGTACATGAAAAATGTCCCCAGCACGAGTACCCGGTACACCGGGAAGGCTTCCGCATACTCCTCATTCAGGAAGCGGAAAAGAAACGGTAATATGAAAAATGAGAAGGCAACACCCGCAATATAGAGCCAGGTCATGGCGCTGGAAATTCTCACATAGCACCTTGCATACTCCTCATGGTCCGTCTCATAAAGGCTCAGAAGCTTCGGATATACCGATTCCCGGATCGGGGAAATGGCGATCTGTACGACGTTGATCAGGCTGGCGGCAATCGAATAAATTCCCACCTGCGCGTAGGTCATCATCGCTCCCAGCATGATGCTGTCGCAGCGATTGTAGATCGTCCCGCAGGCAAATGCCACCGCCAGCGGGAAGCTCTCTGCAAGCATTTTCCTGTGAAGTCCCCAGTCCATGAGCTTCAGGCTCTTCCCGCCAAATTCGATGCTGTACTGACAGCTTATAATGACCGTGCTGATAACAGTGGAGGTGAGCGCGATCAGAGCCAGCGAGGTAAGCGGCCAGTGAAGATACACGGCCAGCAGCTGCAGGACGGATGCGGCAAAGGCCGCCAGATCCGATGCCACCACAACTTTCCGGGATTTCAGCAGGTATTCAAAGCGGTTCACCATGCCGAATTTCAGATTTTCGAGCGCCATGTTCACGAGAAGCAGGAAGAAAATGACGGAAAACTGGAAATCTCCACCATAGACATAGATAAATACGGTTCCTGCCAGAACCGACACCGCCGCCAGTAAAATTCTGGTCACAGTCGCCGTCACCACAACCACATCCGGATCAAAGCCCATGTATTTCTTTTTGACAATGCGCCCATCGATAAAAGTGGTTATGATCTCGAAAACAGCCACAACGCTGACCGCGTACTGGTAAGAACCGTAGCCCAGCGCACTGTAATAGTTGGCGATTCTTACGGAAACGACCAGGTTCAGCGCCAGCAGAAATACCTTGTCAAACACCATCCATGCCGTATTCGAGAGAATTTTTATAAAATCACTGTTTTTATTTCTGTTCAGCCTCATGAAAACAGCGGTCCTCCCGCCTTAAACACACCGATCATCTCGCGGGTCAGGCTGACGCCGTCGTCATCAAACGGAATCTCATCGCGGCGGAACCATTCGCCCACCGAAAGCTCCTCCGTATCGAGCCGCACAGACGCATCCCCGTCCACCTCGCAGAAGAATCCGCAGAGCAGCGTAGATGTGAAAGACCAGGGCTGATTCTTATAATAGCGGATATTTTTTACTTTCAGGCCGACTTCTTCCATCACTTCACGCTGTACTGTCTCCTCCAGCGTCTCTCCGATCTCCGTGAAACCGGCCACCAGCGCGTAATTCGCGGTCCGTCCGGGAGCCGGCGCATATTTGGTCAGCAGAATCCGGTCCGCATCTGTAACCGCCACGATCACTCCCGGGCAGATCTTCGGATAAGCCATGTAGCCACAGTCCGGGCAGTGCATCATCCGTTCCTTATGATCCGGCACCATTCTTTTCCCGCAGCGTCCGCAGTAACGATTGCTCCGATACCAGTCGGCAAGCTGCATCCCCGTCTCTCCCGCGAATGCCCGGTAGCGGGGCTGCACACCGCGCATGAGGCTGATCTTCTGCCAGTCATAGCCCTGCGGCATTCCATGGAGTTCCTCTCTCATGAGAAAGAAACGCTCCCTGTCGATGCTGAAGAGATAGGTAAGATCCGCATCCTCCTGCCCGATCTCGGATACCTTCGGGAAAGAGAGCTCTCCTCCCTCACAGCTGCACAGCAGTTCGCCGCCGCGGTACACCAGCAGCCAGTCGTCCGGCGAGGGCTTCTGCTCCTCATAGTGATTATCATATTTCATAGGTGCTATTTCCTGAATCATCGCGTTTCCTCCTGCCCGTACTCAACTACCATTTTATAACCAGCATTTCAATTTGTCCACCCAAAGGAAAGATTTCTCTGGTATTTATCCGGGAAATCTGATAGAATGAGCTGGGTGATATTATGAGCAAAAAAAAGAATGGAAGAAAATCCAGGAAATCAATTTCCTTTTCCCTTGACCGGCGTCAGAAGCGGCGTCTTTTCGCGCTGGGAGAAGGTCTGGTACTCGGACTGTGCGTCTGCCTCGTGATCTTCTGCGGCTGGAAGCTCATCTCGATTATCAGCGAGTATGGTTCCGGCTCAAAAGAATACAATCAGCTCGAACAATACGTGCTGAGCGAAGCGGTGAGTCCCGAGGACGCAGATGACACCGGCGATGACAGCGCGGATGCAGATTCCGAAACGGACGATGATGAATTTGTCATGCAGCGCATCGATTTTGCCTCGCTTCAGGCGATCAACAACGAGGCCGTCGGCTGGATCGAGATTCCGGACACGAAGATCAGTTACCCGGTGGTACATACCACGGACAATTCCTGGTATCTGACACACACCTTCAGCGGCGATGAGAATTCTTCCGGATGTATTTTCATTGAGACGGCAAATTCCGCTGATTTTACGGACCTGCACACGATCATCTACGGCCACAACATGAAGAACGGCTCCATGTTCGGTACGCTGAAACAGTACAAAAAGCAGAGCTATTACGAAAATCATCCATACATCTACATCGATCTTGAGGATGGCACGCACTGTTACCAGATCTTCTCCTGCCATGAGGCGGAGACCACGGATATCTCCTATACGATCGGCTACACACAGGATGACGTCTACCAGGCCTTCCTCGATGAGCTCACAGCGTCCTCCCTCTACGATACCGGGGTGAGCGTCAGCACATCAGACTCTGTGGTCACGCTCTCCACCTGCACCAGCAATGGGACGAAGCGCTTCGTGGTTCACGCAAAGAAGCTGTACTAAGCACGAAAGACCGGATGGCGCTGCAGACATGGCAGCGTCATTCTTTTATTTCATAAAAAGCAAAGGGGACCCCATTTTATGAAAACTTACGAAGCCTGCCGGAGGGATTTCCCCTCCTTCTGTTACGAAAGCTTTTCCTGCGAAGAAGAGCCGGAATTCCTTCGGGTAACCTATCACTTTGACATCCCCGGACTTGCCTCCTTCTCTCCTGCCTGGACCTTTCCGAAACCGGACAGAGCCCCGGCACATCCGGAAGATGACGAAACCCTCAGGAACATGCTGTTTTCTCTCGGTATGGTCGAGCTTGTCAGCTACTGGAAGATCGCATGCCCGCCAAAGGTGATCGTTCGCGCGGGCGCTCTTACAGAAGCGCAGATTCGCTGGTGGAAGAAGCTCTATTTCCTCGGACTCGGCGAATTCTTTTATACAAACGGGATCGATGCCGATCCCGACACCTTTATGGAGATTGATTCGGATGGGCCGGCTTTTTCCGGAACCATGCAGGCTCCGGAAAAACGGAACGGCTGTCTAGTCCCGGTCGGCGGCGGCAAAGACTCTGCCTGTACGCTCGAACTGCTGAAAAAATCCGGGCTTCCGCTGAAGACCTATATCATCAATCCAAGAGGCGCAAGCCTGAACACCGTCAAAGCCGCCGGCATTGCATCCGCGGACTCTCTTGCGGCCGGGCGCACGCTTGACGCACGTATGCTCGAGCTGAACCGGGAGGGCTATCTGAACGGACATACCCCCTTCTCTGCCCTGGTCGCTTTCTCTTCGCTGATTGTCGCTTATCTGCACGGACTGAAGTATATCGCACTGTCAAATGAATCGAGTGCGAATGAGAGCACGGTGGCCGGGAGCAAGGTTAATCACCAGTATTCCAAAAGCTTTGAATTTGAACGGGATTTTCACGAATACGAGGAGCGCCATATCGGCAGCGGCGTCTACTATTTCAGCATGCTGCGCCCGCTGTCCGAATTTCAGATTGCAGAATACTTCTCCGGACTCACCGCCTACCACAATATTTTCCGCAGCTGCAATGTGGGAAGCAAGAAAGACATCTGGTGCGGCCACTGTCCGAAGTGTCTGTTTGTCTTCCTGACCCTCTCTCCTTTCCTGAGCCATGCGCGCCTTTGTGAAATTTTCGGGACCGATATGCTGGAAGATCCTGCGATGCTGGAGGATTTCCGGAAGCTGACCGGGCTGGCGGCCGAGAAGCCTTTTGAATGCGTCGGCAGCCGCGATGAAGTGAACGCTGCCATCTGTCTCACAATCGAGCAGATGGAGGTCTCAGGAGAGAGTCTTCCCCGGCTGCTCGCCTGGTACCGGGAGCAGCCGCTCTACGCCGCCTCCTTCCCACAGCGCCATGCCTTCGAACGCCGTTATGATCCGACGCACCTGCTGCCGCCCGCTTTTCTGAAAATATTGACCGATGAATGCTATGGAGGAGAACTGCCATGCTGCGCCGACTGAAAGAACAGATTAAAGGAAAAAAAGTGCTGATTCTTGGCTTCGGGCGCGAGGGGCGCTCTACCCTGCGCAGAATTCTGGAGGTCGGCGGATACCGCGCCCTTGCGATTGCTGACCAGCGTGCCGCCGATCCGGAGGCAGAGATCCCGTTTCTGTCCGGAGCGCACTATATGGACACACTGGACGACTATGACCTGGTCTTCAAAAGCCCGGGCATTGTCCTTCCGGAAGATCCATCCTCATACCGCTGCCGCGTGACTTCTCAGATGGAACTGTTTCTCGAAGAATACGGCGCGCGGACGATCGGCGTCACCGGTACCAAAGGCAAGAGCACGACAACAACGCTGCTCTATCACATTTTGCAGGAAGCCGGGCGCGACGTGGTGCTCGCCGGCAATATCGGCATACCCGCCTTCGATATCCTCGAAAAGATCGGTCCTGAGACGGTACCGGTCTGCGAGTTTTCCTGCCACCAGCTCGAATATATTCACGTCTCACCGCACATCGCCATCCTGCTGAATATTCACGAGGAACATCTCGATCACTACGGCAGTTTCGAGCGTTACGCTGCGTCCAAACACCAGATTTATCTGCATCAGAAAGCGGGCGACCTGCTCTTCTGCGGCGCCGACGTTCTGCCGGAGAATGGGACTTGCCAGGCGGATATCTTCAGCGTCTCTGATCACGATGACAATGCGGCTGTGCGCCTCGATGGAACGCAGATCTCCTTCGCGGGGAGAAGCTATCAGATTCCCACTGAGGGTTTCCACATGCTCGGACACCACAATCATCTGGACGTCGCTTTCGCTTATGCCATATGCTGTGTCATGGGTTTGAGCAATGAGGAATTTGACCGCTCTTTACGGTCCTATGAACCGCTGCCGCACCGCCTGCGCTTTATCGGCGAGCGCGACGGCGTCCGCTATTATGATGACTCGATCTCTACGATCGGCGATACGGCAATCCAGGCACTGAAAAGTGTTCCCTCCGTCGGAACCATTCTGATCGGCGGCATGGATCGCGGCATCGACTATGATGACCTGATCGAATTTCTCGCGAACCATCCGGTTCCGCATATCATCCTGATGTATGCGACCGGGAGGCGTATCCTCGATGAGATCAGAGAGCAGTATCCGGACTTTCCCGGTCAGGAGCGCCTGCTCTATGCAGAGACGCTCACGGAGGCTGTCGCACAGGCCCGGGCTCTGACGCGCCCCGGGGAGGCCTGCGTCCTCTCGCCCGCCGCGGCGAGCTACGGCATTTTCAAGAATTTCGAAGAACGCGGGGATGTATTCCGGGAGCTGGTGTTTTCCTGATTTATAAAAACTCCGATATCAGCGAAATGCCGGAAGTGTGATGGGAATTCCAAACTCTTCCAGCAGACAGCTTTCAAGCTGTTCCTTATTCTGACAGGTGGTCTTCCGGAACTCTCCGTTTTCCTTCCGGGTGAATTCCATATCCAGCAACGACTTACTGCCGTCCGGTGTATAAATATACAGAACTCTTTTCCGGGTGAAAAGGCCTTCCGGATTCGTGGCGGCAGTGAAATTCAGCGGCGTAAAATCAACCTCCCGGAACAGATGATCCTCAAACTGCAGGATTCCTTCCCACTCTCCCTTATGCAGGCGCTCGATCCGATAGTCTGTGTCCATCGTCGTCACACGAAAGGTATCGCCGTATATCTCCTGCACTCCCTCCCGCAGGTGCACAAGCCCCTTCGGTCCCGGCCCGCCGTAACCGACATCGCAGTAATACTTCTTTCCCGCCTCCCGTACTATCACTCCCATATGAGCAACCGGCGGCAGGGCGGGACGATTCCGGATAATACGTACTGCGATCGGACAGGCGTCATAGCCAAGTTTCCGCAAAAGCGCCAGAAACAGGCTGTTCAGCTCAAAACAGTAGCCGCCCCTTTTCTGCACAATAATCTTGTCAAACAGCGCCTCCTCCGCAAGGTCCGGCACCTGGTGGAAATCATACACCGTCAGATTTTCAAACGGAATATGTTCCAGATGTGCGCGGATCAGCATCGACAGCTCTTTTTCCCCTGTTGTATCGGCGACTGCCAGCTTTATGCGCGCAAAATAGGCTTCCTTCTGTGCCTGGTTCATAATTCCCCTTTATCCCCTTTCCATTGTTCACACATCACTCTGCAAAGAGCATCACGGTCTGCGCCTCGCCATCATCATCCGCCCAGATCAGACAGGCCGTTCCCACCTCGATATCTTCCAGAGTTACGATATTCTTTGTAAGATAAGGCGTAATCCGCGCATCGTCCGGAATCCTGTAAATGCGCCCGTCCGTGGCGGTCAGACTTAAGCCACCGTCAACCTCTTCGACTTTTGCCGCTATCGCATACTGCGGCGTGCGGCTGTCCTCGGGAATGTTTACAATCACCACATAAGGTGTCGTCTGCGGCGGCAGAGACATCGTCATCTCCGGCCCCAGATAGGCCTCAAAACTGCCGGTCTCCACCTCATCCAGCGATACCGGCAACCCTGTGGAGGCGTCCAGCACATAAGTCTCCTCGCCGATCGTCAGCTCGATTTCCCCTGTCGAGGACACATCTGACTGGTTGTCAACGACAATCACGCTGTCGTAAGTATCCGTCACGACGCCCCAGATACGGATCGGTGTCGCCAGATCTGTCTCTGCCTCGTCTGTCTCTGCCTCGTCTGTTTCTGTCCCGTCTGCCGCATGATCTCCGCAGCCTGCCAGCAGAACCGATAAAAGAACTGCCGTGAGCCACAGACAATATTTTTTCTTCACCATTACACCTCTCTTTTCTTTCTGAAGTTTATACGCTATAATGCATAGGAGAGCGAACAAACATTCAGAAGGAGATATGACGTCATGCTCAACTACTATCTTTCCCAACTTCAGTCCATTTTGTATGTGATTCCGGGCGCGATGATCGCCATCATCCTCCATGAATGCGCCCACGGCTGGGTCTCGGACCAGCTCGGCGATCCGACGCCGCGCGCTTCGGGGCGTCTCTCCCTGAATCCTCTGAAACACTTTGACCTCATGGGAACGATCTGCCTGCTCATCTTTCACATGGGTTGGGCGAAGCCTGTCCCGATCAACCCGCGCTATTACCGCGACCAGAAAAAGGGCATCATCCTCGTGTCGCTCGCCGGACCGGTGACAAATTTCATTCTGGCTTTCCTTTCCCTGCTGATCTATGGCCTCACCCTGCTCTACGCCCCCGCCGATTCCTCGCTGTGGGATACGATCATCCTGCTTGTCTACTACAGCGCGATCATCAACATCGGTCTCGGCGTCTTCAACCTGATCCCCTTCCCGCCGCTCGATGGCTCCCATGTACTCGAGGAACTGATCCCGGCCGTCAGACGCTTCTATCAGCGTTATCAGCTGTACGGCAGCCTGATATTGATCGTACTGCTCGTATCGGGAGCCTTAAGCCGCCCGCTGTCATATCTGGACAATGCAATCCTGAACGGGATGTGGCGGATCATCTACCTGATACTGATTCACCTGCCCACACTTCCGACCGGGATCCTCTGATCAGCTCTGATTCTTTTCATAAATAATCTTCAGGCCCTTGAGCAGCAACGCGTCGTCAAGGATGATTTCACGTCTGCAATAGGGGATCAGCGTCTTTGCGAGGCCGCCCGTCGCGATGACAGTCAGCTTTTCTCCCAGCTCCTCCTCCATACGGTCGAGCATGCCATCAATCAGCGCCACATTTCCATAAAAAACGCCGCTCTTCATACAGTCGACCGTATTCTTCCCGATCAGCCGCGCCGGCGCCTCCAGGCTGATCTTCGGCAGCTGCGCGGTGCGGGCCGTCAGCGTGTCCGCGGAAATACGCATGCCCGGAATGATCGCTCCGCCGATATAATTTTTCTTCGCATCAACCACACAGATCGTCGTGGCCGTCCCCATATCAATAATCGCCGCGGGCACCGGATACTCGTTGACCACCGCAACCGCATTCACAATGCGGTCGCTGCCGACCTGCCGCGGATCGTCCATCAGAATGTTGAGCCCGGTCTTCACACCCGGCCCGATGACCATCACTTCCCGGTTCAGAATCTTTTCCATCGAGCGCCGGACAATATTCGTCACCGGCGGCACAACCGAGGAGATAATACCGCCGTCCAGTTCTCTAATCGAAACGTCATGCAGCTCCATAATGCTCTTAAAGCTGATCGCGTACTCCAGCTCCGTTCTGGTAGAGACCGTCGAGAGACTCTCCACAAAGCAGATCTCATCCCCCCGGACGCAGCCCACCACAATATTTGTATTTCCGATATCTACTGCAAGTATCATATGCGTATTCTCCTGTCAGATTTTATTATGGACAGTGTAGCATGTTTTCCTTTACTTTTCCATCGTTTTATGCCACACTGATGGAAGAGAAGGAGGTTTTCCCCATGTTGAAGAATAAATGCGTGCTGCTCGGCGTCACCGGGAGCATCGCCGCCTATAAGACCGCATCCCTTGCGAGCACGCTGAAGAAGCTGCACTGCGACGTACAGGTCATCATGACCAGAAACGCGCAGCAGTTCATCACGCCGGTCACCTTCGAAACGCTGACCGGCCATAAATGCCTGACCGACACATTCGACCGGAATTTCACCTTTGAAGTGGAGCATATCTCCGCCGCGAAACGGGCGGATCTCGTGCTCATAGCTCCGGCTACCGCCAATATCATCGGCAAACTCGCCCACGGCATCGCGGACGACATGCTTTCGACCACGGTGCTGGCCTGCCGCTGTCCGCTGCTGCTCTCCCCGGCGATGAACACCGCCATGTACGAGAATCCGGTCGTACAGGATAATCTTGCCGCGTTGAAACGCTACGGCTGGCAGATCATCGAACCGGCCAGCGGTCATCTGGCCTGCGGCGATACAGGCGCAGGAAAGATGCCGGAACCGGAGACGCTGCTTTCCTATATCACCAGGGAACTTGCCTGTGAAAAGGATTTAAGCGGGAAAAAAATACTCGTCACTGCCGGGCCTACGCAGGAGGCAATCGACCCGGTGCGCTATATCACGAACCATTCCAGCGGAAAGATGGGCTATGCCATCGCACGCGCTGCAATGCTGCGGGGCGCGGATGTGACGCTTGTCACCGGCCAGACCACACTTACACCACCGCCTTTTGTGGATGTCGTCCCGATCGTCTCAGCGGAGGACATGTTCCGCGAGGTATGCGCCCGTTTTCCTGAGCAGGACGCCGTCATCAAAGCTGCCGCAGTCGCAGACTACACACCGTCCACAGTCAGCAGGGAAAAAGTCAAGAAAAAAGAAGGCGACATGAGCATCCCTCTCAGGAGAACCCCCGATATTCTACAATACCTCGGCGAACACCGCCGTGAGGGACAGCGCCTGTGCGGTTTCTCAATGGAGACAGAACACATGTTGGAGAACTCCCGCGTGAAACTTGAAAAAAAACACGTGGACATGATTGCAGCGAATAATCTAAAGACAGACGGCGCGGGATTCGGCACCGATACAAACGTGCTCACGCTGATCACGAAGGACGGCGCAGAGGAACTTCCGCTCATGAGCAAGGAGGAAGCGGCACAGCGCATCCTCGACCGCTTATTCCAGATTTAACTTTGTCGAGAGAATCCATTCGGTCAGAATATGGTAGACAGCGGTCTCGACAGCGGCCCACAGGATGAGAGCAATCATCACAACAATACCAAAGATCTCACTCTGCTCCAGCAGCGCTTCTATCCACTGTAGATCAAACACAGCAAGAATCAGGGTGAAGATCACCCCCAGTATCCCTGTCAGCGCGCTGAGTGCCACACTGATTCCCAGATAAGAGGCAAAGGCACCGATCACGCGATGATTCTCGAAAAGCTGCCCGAGCGCCATCGCCGCATAGAGGCGGTAGATATTGCTCACTGTTGCAAAGAGAAAGAGAAGGATCGCGAGTACCGCCATTGTACACCACCAGACTGGATTTTCGAGAAACATGCTCCGAAACGCCTCTCCGACCCAGGAGAAAAGCCAGTGCAGCTCCTTCATGCAGAGAACCAGAAATACAAAGGAGATCAGCGCCACAAGCGCACTGACCACGCTGACCAGCAGCGCTGAAACTGCCTTGCCCATGATGAGCTGCCAGGTCTCGACCGGCAGCGTGAAGGCAAGATACCCTTCCTCCTTCAGAAGCCCCTTCCAGAAGCGCTGAATGATAAAGAGCAGCGTCAGGACGCTAAGGGCAATGAGGATGCCGAAGAAGAGGACGCTCACCACGGTCGTCAGAACGTCACCGCCCAGACTCAGGAACAGTCCGTAAAGCATGGAATTATCATCAGAAAAAGTTGCGTTCGCCGAAAGCCCGAACAGCAGCGAGACGATCTGCGCAAGAATCCAAAGCGGAATAAAGGCCCTGGAGATCGAGCGCATGTCATATTTGATCAACTTTCCCAGCATCTAACGCACACCACCCTCGTACAGGTTCATCCGGAATCGCTCCCGAAATACTTCGTCCACAGATTTTCCTTCTTTCTGCCGCAGTTCCTCTGCACTCTCATGGCAAAGGATCTGCCCGTTCTGAAGAAAAATCACCTCATCCAGCACCTTCTCCACATCTGCAATCAGATGCGTGCTGATCAACACCGTCGCCTCCGGGTTATAATTATTCAGAATCGTTGTCAGAATGAAATCCCGTGCCGCCGGGTCAACGCCGGCGATCGGCTCGTCAAGGAGATAAAGCTTCGCTCTGCGGCTCATGACCAGGATCAGCTGAACCTTCTCCTGCGTTCCCTTTGAGAGCGACTTCATCCGAAGCCGCGGATCAATGGCGAGCGCCGCGCACATTCCTGCCGCGCGCTCTTCATCGAAATCCTCATAAAAGTCGCGAAACAATCCGATCAGATCCATCACCCGCATCCAGTCGGAAAAATAAGGCTTGTCCGGAAGATAGCTGACGACAGACTTCGTATAGACGCCTGGTTCATGCCCGGCGATCCGCAGTGCGCCGCCTTCCGGCTTTAAGAGTCCGTTCAGAATCTTGATCAGCGTCGTCTTTCCGGAACCGTTCGGTCCCAGCAGACCGATGATCCGCCCGCTCTCAAGATCGAGATTCACACCGCGCAGGGCAGGCGTCCTGCCATAGCTCTTCCACAAATCCCGGCACTGCACCGTCAGCGTTCCCATACACCGCCCTCCTGATGAAATCTCTTATCTGTACGCGTAGGTCTTCCGCGCCACTCCCAGCTCCTCATTTGCAGGAATTACATGGATCTTCACCGGAGAATCCTCCGTAGAGATCACGGTATTTTCCGTACAGGAAACATTTTTTTCCGGATCGAGCAGAACGCCCATGTGGCGGAGCTGGTCGCAGACAATCTGTCTGACATTCGTACCATGCTCCCCGATCCCACCGGTAAAGACCAGATGATCAAGTCCACCGAGCTCCGCATAGTAAGCGCCGATATAGCGGACGATGCCGTTGCAGAAGACGTCGATCGCAAGTCTGGCGCGTTCATTTCCCTGCTCCGCCGCGGCAGTGACATCGCGCAGATCGCCGCTGACGCCGGAAATGCCCAGCAGACCGCCATACTTTGTCAGGCCCTCCAGAATTTCATCCAGCTCCATTCCCTCCTTCAGCAGAAAAGGAATGATGAAAGGATCCATATCGCCACTGCGGCTCGACTGAATCAGTCCCGCCTGCAGGGAGAGACCGAAGCTCGTGTCCACGCTCCTGCCCTCGTCGATCGCGCAGAGCGAGCCGCTCCCGCCCAGGTGACAGGAGATCGTCTTCCCGGTGGAGCCGTAGAGTTCCGTCAGCGTCTCCGAAACATAACTGTGGGACGCACCGTGATAACCCATGCGCTCAATGCCGTATTTCTCATGCCATTCCCACGGAATACCATAGACTTTCCGTTCCAGCGGAATCGTCTGATGAAAAGCCGTCTCAAAGGCGCCTACCAGCATCGCGTCCGGCGTCAGCTTCTGAAACTGCCGGATCGCTTCCAGATAGGGGATATTGTGCGCAGGCGCGACGACAAGATATTCTTCCATCCCCCGCAGCACTTCCTCCGTCAGCTCGTGAATACCATAATAATTCTTCGACAATACCGTCTTAAAGCCGACCCTTTCAAGCTCCTTCAGCTCTTTCAGGCTCCCATGCTCCGGATCCAGCAGACAGTCAAGAAACATCTGAATGCCTTCCGTGTAGGTCGGAATCGACAGCCTCTCCTGATCAATCCGAAAGCCGTCCGGCTTGCGGAAATGGAAAATTGCGCTGTCCGTACTCCCGACGCGCTCCACTCTTCCCTCCGCGAGCACCTGATCGCCCGGCATATTGAAAAGCTTGAATTTCAGGGACGTGCTCCCCGCGTTGCATACCAGTATCTTCATCGTATCGAAAACTCCTTTTTCTCAAAAAACACAAAAAATATGGGTTCAGTATAACAAAAAATAGCTTTATATGCAATATTTGCAAATTTATTTGTGAAAACTTCTACAAACCTGTTGCATTATTCACAAGGCTGTGCTATGATTTTGGCAAGTAAATAATAGCGAAGTAGAATCTTACGCGTTAAGTATCCGTGGATGGGGAGTTGCCGCGGAACGAAAAGCCGAAAGGCTTGCGGTGTTTGATTCGCGCCCGTTGCTACATATGAGTACATCTCAGATGTGGTGCCAGTATTATTTATGACAGGTCCCTTATCATTGCGGAGGAATCCCCTGCACAGCAGCATTCCCTGTACCCTGCATTTCATCGTGGAGGTGTATTTTTTATGCAGATTTCCAAAGAAGCTCTGAATTTTAAGAGCCAGGTACAAAACCTGTGCAAAGTCCAGAATCTGTGTATCTGCGGCTTTCTCATCGCCCTTTATGTGGTGCTGTCCCTGTTCAACATTCCAATCTCAGAGATTATCGAGATTCGCATCGGCTTCCTGGCCTTTATCGCCGCCGGCATGATCGGCGGACCGGTCATGGGCTTTACGGTCGGCTTTCTCGGCGATGTACTGAACTGCTTCATCCGCGGATTCGCCTATTTCCCGGGCTTTTCCCTCAGCTATGCGCTCGTCGGCGCACTCTGCGGACTGGTGCTCTACCGCTCCAGGATTTCAAAGGTACGCTCCGCGGCCTGTGCTTTCGTCGAGTTTCTCATCAGCGTCACGCTGACCTCGGCCTGGCTCTACCTCATGTACGGAACGCCGCTGAGCGTTCTGCTGACGAGCCGGCTTATCAAGTGCACGGTAAACTTTTTCGTGAATATAGTAATCATCTATGTATTTCTGGAGGCTTTCCAGAGAATCCTTCACGTGGCGATGCCCGCGCGAAGATAGCGTCTTCGAGGCATCTGGCCGCAGGCGATATGACTGCCTGCGAATGCAACACCGGGAAACGACGTAAAGACTCCCTTATAAAGAGAAGTTACACAGAAAATGCCGCTGACTGTCCATACAGGTCACGCGGCATTTTCCATTCCGGCAAGATCACGGTTCTCAGCCTGCACCTGCTCGTCCTTACTCCTGCGCCTGCAGTGCTGACCTCGCATGCTCCACATAGAGCCTCCGGATGCCCTCATATTCTCCCATGCCCTTCAGCACACATTCTACCTCAAAACCCTCTGCGCGAAAACGCTCCCGCCAGGAATCCTCCGGTCCCGACATATCGTTCACCGCATGATCCCCTGCCACGACCATAAAGGGTGCCAGAATTACCCTTTTTGCTCCATAGGCTTTCACAAGCTTTACCAGCGACTCGAAGGAAGGATAAGCCTCGACCGTTCCGACAAAGACATTTGGATAACCCATATCCTTGAACCTGTAATCCAGCGCCGCATAGACAGGATTGACATAGTGCAGCGTCCCATGTCCCATAAACACCAGAGCCTCATCCGCCGCAAGCGGCCCGCACTCCTCCATCAGAGCGCTGACGACTGCGCGGGAATCCTCCTCGCTGGTCAACAGCGGGGCCCCCATATAAATATGCGCAAAACGATCTGCATAGGACATAATTTCCGCCGTCATGCCGTCATTCTCAATGCCGTTGATCACATGCGTCGGCTGTACAAGCAGTTCCGTGATTCCATCCGCCAGCATCCGTTCCATGGCCTCCTGCACGGTGTCAATCTGCATGCCGTCCCTTTTTTTCAGTTTTCGGATAATCATGCCGCTCGTCCACGCCCGATACAGCCTGCGATCCGGAAAATCCAACGCAAGCTGCCGCTCAATCGCGTCGATATTCTTTTCCCTGGTCTCATTGACGCTCGTGCCAAAGCTGACCACCAGAAGTCCTTTGTCTTTTGTTCCGTCCATCGCCTGTCCTCCTGCACCAGAACTTAAATCATTTTTATCCTACCACAGACTTCCCAAAATGAACAGTGCAAAACCGACTGAAAATGTCCCGCAATGACCGCGATTTGACAAAACGGCCATTTCCCACTACAATAAAGCGGTTGGCAATACACCATGCCTATTTTGAGGAGGAAAAAATCAATCATGACTAAACAGGCAACAAAAACTACCGATAAAACAATGAAGAAAGAGAAAAAAACTGCGAGAAAAGCAAAGTCGACGATCTGCGTGGAGATGGGCGATCTGAGCGTAGATGTCTCCGGCGTCAGAGATGCGGTGAAGAAAGCCGTGAAAGCGCAGGGACTCGACGCCCAGGAACTGAAAGTTTACATCAACACTGCCGAACAGGCCGCCTACTATACGGTCGACGGTCAGGGCGACGAGAGCTTCCGGATTGACCTGAAAGAGTTGTAAATTTTTCTTGCAAAATTTATTCGCATCCTGTAAGATAGTTGCGAAAGAGCCGCGCGACTGGCGGAAACGGGTGAGGAGCCCGCGCAGGAGCACCTGCGGGGAACGCGGCGATGCGAAAGAGAAGCCGACCGCCTGGGCACATGTGAGACAGCCATGTGTTCAGGCGGTTTTTGCATGCATTTTCAGTCAGAAGGAGGACCACATGAAACAATTATCTCTGGAACAGGAACTGCGCTCCAACGCCTATCCCGGGCGCGGCATCGTCATTGGCCGCACGCCTGACGGGACGCGCGCCGTCGCCGCCTACTTCATCATGGGGCGCAGCACGAACAGCCGCAATCGCGTCTTCGTGGAGGACGGCGAGGGCATTCGCACCCAGGCCTTCGACCCGTCGAAGATGGAGGACCCGAGCCTCATTATCTACGCGCCGGTGCGCGTGCTCGGCGATCAGACCATCGTCACGAACGGCGATCAGACCGACACAATCTATGACGGGCTGAAAAAAGGACTCAGCTTTGAACAGTCCCTTCGCTCCCGCTGCTTTGAACCGGACGCGCCGAACTACACGCCTCGAATCTCCGGTATCCTTAAGGTTAAAGACAGCACGTTCCATTATGCCATGTCAATTCTGAAAAGTAATGACGGCGACCCGGACTCCTGCCAGCGTTTTACCTTCAGCTATGAAAATCCGAAAGCGGGCGAAGGACATTTCCTGCACACCTATCAGCACGACGGCAGTCCGCTGCCGAGCTTCGCGGGCGAACCAAAGCCCGTCGCCATCCCGGATGATATTGATGCATTCACCGGACTGCTCTGGAACAGTCTGAACGAGGACAACAAGGTTTCTCTCTTCGTCCGCAGCATCTGCATTGCGGACGGAACATGCGAAACCCGCATAGTAAATAAAAACAGCTAAAGGAGGATTTTCAGAATGAATGAACTGCAATTAAAGTACGGCTGCAACCCGAACCAGAAGCCTTCCCGCATCTTCATGGCAGACGGAAGCGAGCTCCCGGTTAAAGTGCTTTCCGGCAGGCCCGGCTACATCAATTTTCTCGATGCGCTGAACGGCTGGCAGCTCGTCAGCGAGCTGAAAAAGGCGACCGGTCTCCCGGCTGCCACCTCCTTCAAACATGTCTCCCCCGCAGGCGCGGCGGTCGGCCTGCCGCTCACGGACACCCTCGCAAAGATCTACTGGGTGGACGACTTAGGGGAGCTCTCGCCGCTCGCCTGTGCCTACGCCAGAGCCAGGGGCGCGGATCGCATGTCCTCCTTCGGCGATTTCATCTCGCTCTCCGATGTCTGCGACGCGGACACCGCGCGCCTGATCAAAAGAGAAGTCTCCGACGGCGTCATTGCTCCGGGCTATACGGAGGAAGCATTCGAAATTTTAAAGCAGAAGAAAAAGGGAAATTACAATGTGATTGAGATCGATCCGGACTATGTGCCGGCTCCGATCGAGCAGAAGCAGGTCTTCGGCGTCACCTTCGAGCAGGGCAGAAATGAACTCGACGTGAACGGCGACCTTCTCGCAAACGTCGTCACGAAAAACAGGAACATCCCTGCGGAGGCGCTGATCGACCTGAAGGTCTCACTCATCACGCTCAAATACACACAGTCCAACTCCGTCTGCTTCGTCAAAGGCGGACAGGCGATCGGCATCGGCGCCGGGCAGCAGTCCCGCGTCCACTGCACGCGCCTCGCCGGAAGTAAGGCGGACAACTGGTTTCTGCGCCAGTCCCCGCAGGTGCTGGAGCTTCCTTTTGTGGACACGCTCTCCCGCGCGGAGCGCGACAACGCGATTGACGTCTACATCGGCGAGGAGTACATGGACGTGCTCGCGGACGGCGCCTGGGAAAAGATTTTCCGCACGAAACCGGAGGTCTTCACGCGTGAGGCGAAGCGCGCGTGGCTTGATCATCTGACCGACGTGACGCTCGGCTCCGACGCTTTCTTCCCCTTCGCAGACAACATCGAGCGCGCGTACAAGAGCGGCGTGAAGTACATCGCCCAGCCGGGCGGCAGCGTCCGCGACGATCTCGTCATCGAGTGCTGCGACAAATATGGTATCGCGATGGCCTTCACCGGCATCCGCCTGTTCCATCATTAAAAAAGAGGGGAGGCACCGTCTAAAGTGCTTCCCCTCTCCTTTTTTCTGCCTATTCCGCTCTCCAGATCATATCCCGGGAAATATCTTCCAGCGTAAAGGCCCCACACATCGCCATCGTATCGGCGAGCTCCGCGCCAATCTTGTCAACGTAGCACTGAACACCCTCCGCCGCGCCGCCGTAGACCGCTGTCACGAAAGGCCGCGCAATCAGCACGCCGTCCGCGCCCATCGCGATCGCTTTGAATACGTCCACACCGCTGCGAATACCGCCGTCCACGAGAATCTTCATACCGCGACCGCCGACTGCTGCGACGATCTCTTCGAGTACTTCCGCAGTTGCCGGACACTGATCGAGCACACGACCTCCGTGGTTGGAGACAATAATTGCCGCCGCCCCGGCGTCCTTTGCCTTCAGCGCTGCACGACGCGTCATCACACCCTTCACAATAAAGGGCACTCCCGCCATCTGCGCAATCTCGCGGAGCTCTTCCACTGTCTTGCTGCCTGCCGGCGGTGTCATATTTTTGAGAAAGGGAAGCCCTGCCGCATCCACATCCATCGCTACCGCAAAACATCCCGAACGCTTCACAAGCTCCATCTTCTTGCGGATCGTGTCAAGATTCCAGGGCTTGACTGTCGGAATCCCAAGGCCACCCGCCGCGCGGATCGCCTCCGTCGCCGCCTCCATGACCTTCGCGTTCGTGCCGTCGCCGGTGAAAGCCGCGATCCCCGCCTTCGCGCAGGCTTCCACAAGGATATTGTTGTGGGCCAGATCGTCATACTTCTCCCCATAATGCAGATTCACCGCGCCAACCGGGCCGGCAAAGATCGGATAGCGGAAACTCCTGCCGAAGAGTTCGATCGACGTATCTACCGGACGGTTCTCGTGGAGTGTATCCATATTTACCCGGATCTCCTGCCACTTCTGGTAATTGCGCATTGCAGTGTCGCCCACACCCTTTGCGCCCGGTCCCGGTATCTGGTTTTTGCAGGCCGCGCCATTACAGACCGGACATGCCTTGCACCAGCTGCCCATGCAGCCCCGCGCTTCCTTCAGTACTTCATTGTAATCCATTGTATTATGCTCCCTTCATAAATTGTGTCAGAAGAAGTGTACCATAATCATCACCGCACCCAGAACTGTCAGCACAACGCCCGTGATCTGATTCAGCGCCTTCGGCTCCGCCCCGTTCGCGAATTTCGCCGCGCCCTGCGCCCCCAGCAGGGTAAACAGAATACATGCAATCAGCGCAATGGTATCCGGCATACCTCCGATCACGACATGGGACGCGGCGCCGGTAAACGCAGTGAAGGACATGACAAAGACGCTCGTCCCGACCGCTGTCTTCAGCTCATAATTCAGGATCGTCGTCAGCACAAGCAGCATCATCATGCCGCCTCCCGCCCCCACAAAGCCGCAGATTGAACCGATAATCGCTCCGCCGATCAGCGACTCTATAAACCTTGTCCGATTATCCTTCGCTGCCAGCACATCCTTTGTGGTCATCACCGGGAGAATCAGAAACCGCAGGCCAAGAAAAAAGGTCATAATGACCGAAAAATTTCCCACTGTCGTCTGCAGAACCAGCGAGGCCACATAACTCCCGATCATCGTAAAAACAAGCACAGAAGCAAGCAGCGGCAGACTGCCACGTATGTCCAGATTTTTATTTTTCCAGTATGTATAGGCCGAGGCCGCGGACGCAAGCACATCGGAGGCCAGAGCAATCGTGATCGCCTCGTAGGAGTTAAACCCAAGAAAGGTGACCAGCATCGGCGAGATTACCGTCGCCGCGGACAGCCCCGCAAGACCTGTCCCGATCCCCGCTTCCATTCCGGCCAAAAAACAGACAAATATTACTTTCAATCTTCTTCCTCCACAAACAGGCGCTCCCGCCACAACTGTATCAGTCTTTCCAGCGAAAAAGCTGCATTAGCCGGACTTGTGGAGGGCAGACGCTCGATCGTCCTTCCGGTCGTCTCCTGACAGTACTTCCGATAAAGCTGAAAGGCCTTGTCCCCATTTGCAAAGATTTTTCTTATGGGGCTCGTGCGCAGGATACGGTTCAGATCCGTCGGCGTCACATCGCGGATACTGCTGTCGCTCGAACCGACAATCTCGCAGCTCTGCACCACGTCCCACAGTGCAATGTGATGCCGGTAAAGCAACGCTTTCTTCTCCTCTGTCGTCTGCGGCGTCTCCTCTTCTGTCAGCGCCGCGATCAGTTTCCAGAAACGATTCTGAGGATGCCCATAGTAAAACTGCACTTCCCTCGACTTCACCGACGGGAAACTCCCGAGAATCAGGATCTCGGAATGCTCATCATAGACCGGTTCAAAGCTGTGCTGCACCCGCAGCCTGACAGCTGTCTCCCCGCTCTTTTTCTCTCGTAACATAACTTATAGTATAGCACTAATTCCCCTGATTGGTAAAGCCCGTATTTACAATTAAAGCGGCAGGGTTCTGCTCCCTGCCGCCTTTCTTTTTTTATTACAGATTTGTATAGCCCATCAGCGACTCGTCCACTTCCCGTGCGACGTCGCGTCCCTCGCGGATCGCCCGCACGACCAGCGACTGCCCGATATGCATGTCGCCTGCGGTGAAAACATTCGGCACGCTCGTCGCATGTTTACCGGGTGCGGTCGCGATATTCGTGCGACCGTCGACGTCCACGCCAAAGCCCTTCGTCACATACTCCTCGCTGCCGAGGAAGCCCGCCGCGATCAGTACCAGCTCCACATCGATCACGAACTCACTGCCCTCGACGGGAACCATCATCATGCGGCCGCTCTTCTCATCCTTTTTGCTCTCAAGCCGTACGATCTTCGCCTGCTTCACATTTCCGGCCTTATCCTTGATAAACTCCTGCACCGTGGTCTGATAGATGCGGGGATCATGGCCGAACTTCGCGATCGCCTCCTGCTGGCCGTAGTCGGTCTTGCAGACCCGCGGCCAGACCGGCCAGGGATTGTTCGCCGCGCGCTCGTCCGGGAGCTTCGGCATCATCTCAAGCTGCGTCACGGACTTGCAGCCGAGACGGATGGATGTTCCCACACAGTCGTTTCCGGTGTCGCCGCCGCCGATGACAAGCACGTTCTTGTCCTTCGCCGGAATATATTTCTTGTCCTCGAAGTTCGAGTCGAGCAGGCTCTTCGTCGTCGTCCGCAGGAAGTCTACCGCAAAGTAAATACCCTTCGCATCGCGGCCCGGCGCCTTGATATCGCGCGGATTCTTTGCGCCGCCGCAGAGGATAACGCGGTCATATTCCTTCAGGAGCTGCTCCGCCTTGATATCGACGCCCACATTGCAGCTCGTGCGGAAAACAACGCCTTCCTCTTCCATGATCTTAATCTTGCGGTCGATGATGTGCTTCTCGAGCTTCATATTCGGAATGCCGTACATCAGAAGCCCGCCCACGCGATCGTCGCGCTCGAAGACCGTCACGCTGTGTCCGCGCCGGTTGAGCTGATCCGCCGCCGCGAGGCCGGAGGGACCGGAACCCACGACCGCTACCTTCTTGCCTGTGCGCACCTTCGGCGGCCGCGCGTGGGCATAGCCCTTTTTATACGCATTTTCAATGATCGCCAGCTCATTGCCCTTCGTCCCGACCGGGTCGCCGTTCAGATTGCAGGTGCAGGCCGCCTCGCAGAGCGCCGGACATACGCGCCCTGTGAATTCCGGGAAATTGCTGGTCTTGATCAGGCGATAATAAGCCTCCTCCCAGTTTCCCATATAAAGCAGATCGTTCCACTCCGGCACCATATTCTGCAGCGGACAGCCGCTCATCATGCCGGAGAGCATCATACCGGCCTGGCAGAAGGGGACGCCACAGGACATACACCGGGCGCCCTGCTTCTCCTGCTCCGCGTGCGTGAGCGGTACGTGAAACTCATTGAAATGTTTGATTCTCTCGAGCGGCTCCTCCGCCCGCGCGTCCTTGCGCTCATAATCCAAAAAGCCTGTTGGTTTTCCCATGATTACCGTACCTCCTGTCCTCTCTTGACCGCGTAGAACGCCTCGATCTGTGCCTGTTCCGTATTCATGCCCTTCTCCTCCATCTGGACGATCAGGCTGAGCATCCGCTTGTAGTCGTTCGGGATGATCTTCTTGAATTTTGGCAGATACTGTTCAAAATGGTCGAGGATCAGCTTTCCCTTCTGTGAGTTCGTGTAGGCCACATGCTCCTTGATCATGTCCTTGAGCTCCTGCACGTCGTATTTATTGGAGACCTCCTCCAGCGTCACCATGGACTTGTTGACCTTGGTGTAGAGGTCGCGGTCCTCATCGAGCACATAGGCGACGCCGCCGCTCATGCCGGCCGCAAAGTTCTTGCCGACCTTGCCGAGGATGACCGCACAGCCGCCGGTCATGTATTCACAGCCGTGATCGCCGGTGCCCTCCACAACGGCGCGCACGCCGGAATTCCGCACGCAGAAGCGTTCACCGGCCACACCGCAGATGTAGGCCTTGCCGCTGGTAGCTCCATAAAATGCCACATTGCCGATGATAATATTTTCATCCTGCTTGAAGGTAATCCCCTTCGGCGGATAGACGATCAGCTTACCGCCTGAGAGGCCCTTTCCAAAGTAATCGTTCGAATCGCCCTCCAGCTCCAGCGTCAGGCCGCTGGGGATGAAGGCGCCAAAGCTCTGGCCGCCCGCGCCGTTGCACTTGACCGTGAAGGTGTCCTCCGGAAGCCCCTCCGGATAACGCGAGGTGATCTCGGAACCGAACATCGTGCCGAAGGCGCGGTTCGTATTTCCGACGTCAAGCTCGATGCTGCGCTTCTGTCCCTTCTCGAGAGCAGGACCAAATTCCTTCGAGAGCACGGTCGCGTCGAGTGTCTTCTCCAGTTCAAAATTGTAGACCTGCTTCGGATCGAAGATCACCTTCTGCCCCTTGCCCGCATAAGGATTGTCAAGGATACGGGACAGGTCGATCGTCGCCGCGCGGCCGGTTCTGCCATCCTTCACGCAGAGCATATCCGAGCGTCCGACGAGCTCGTCGATCGTACGCACGCCGAGCTTCGCCATATACTCTCTGAGCTCCTGCGCGATAAAACGCATAAAGTTCACGACATATTCCGGCTTGCCGCGGAAACGCTTCCGAAGCTCCGGATTCTGAGTCGCCACACCGACCGGACAGGTATCCAGGTTGCAGACACGCATCATCACGCAGCCCATCGTCACGAGCGGAGCCGTTGCGAAGCCGAATTCCTCCGCGCCGAGCATCGCCGCGATCGCCACGTCACGCCCGCTCATCAGCTTACCGTCAGTCTCGATGCGGACCTTATTTCTCAGGCCATTCCTCAGAAGAGTCTGATGCGTCTCGGTAAGACCCAGCTCCCAGGGCAGGCCCGCGTTATGAATCGAGCTGGCCGGAGCCGCGCCCGTTCCGCCATCGTAGCCGGAGATCAGGATAACCTGCGCACCGGCCTTCGCAACGCCCGCCGCGACCGTGCCGACGCCCGCCTCGGAGACGAGCTTCACGGAAATCCGCGCCTTCGGATTCGCATTCTTCAGATCGTAGATCAGCTGCGCCAGATCCTCAATTGAGTAAATATCATGATGCGGCGGCGGGGAGATCAGGCTCACGCCGGGGGTCGAGAGTCTCGTCTTCGCGATCCACGGATAGACCTTGTCTCCCGGCAGATGGCCGCCCTCGCCGGGCTTCGCGCCCTGCCCCATCTTGATCTGAATCTCCTGCGCGCTCACGAGATAACGGCTCGTCACGCCGAAACGGCCGCTCGCCACCTGCTTGATCGCAGAGCACTTGTTCAGGCCGTCCGGCCCGATGCTCAGGCGCTCGATGCTCTCGCCGCCCTCGCCGGTATTCGACTTACCGTGCAGCTGGTTCATCGCGATGGCCAGACACTCATGCGCCTCCTGCGAGATTGAGCCGTAGGACATCGCGCCGGTCTTGAAGCGAGTAACAATCGAATCCACGCTCTCGACCTGCTCGATCGGCACGCCCTTCTTCGGATATTTGAAATCGAGCAGCTTCCGGAGCTGGCCGCGGTTTCCCTCGCCGTCCACCAGATCGGTGTACTGCTTGAAGAGCTCATAATTGCCCTCCCGCGTGGACTGCTGCAGCAGATGAATCGTCCGCGGGTTGTAGAGGTGATCCTCACCCGAGCTTCTCGACTTGTGCAGTCCCAGGCTGTCGAGCGCCGGGGTGGTCTCGAGTCCAAGCGGATCAAATGCCGAGGAATGCAGCGCCTCCACCTGCTCGCCGATCTCAGCGAGACCGATGCCGCCGATGCGGCTGACCGTATTCGTGAAATATTTGTCGACAACCTCTTTATTGATGCCGATTGCCTCGAAAATCTTCGAGCCGAGGTAGGACTGGATCGTGGAAATACCCATCTTCGACGCGATCTTCACGATGCCGCTCAAAACCGCCTGGTTGTAATCGTCCACCGCCGCGTAGTAATCCTTATTCAGCAGACCCTTATCGATCAGCTCATGGATACTTTCGTGCGCAAGGTAAGGGTTCACCGCGCAGGCGCCGTAGCCGAGCAGCGTCGCAAAGTGATGCACCTCTCTGGGCTCGCCGGACTCCAGTACGAGGGAGACGCTGGTGCGCTTCTTCGTCCGCACCAGATGCTGCTGCAGCGCCGAGACCGCCAGCAGCGAGGGGATCGCCACGTGATTCTCATCCACACCGCGATCGGACAGTATCAGAATATTGACGCCGTCGCGGTAGGCACGGTCCGCCTCCACGAACAGCCGGTCGATCGCGCGCTCCAGGCTCGTATTTTTATAATATGTAATCGGAAGCACCTCGACCTTGAAACCGTGCTTCTTCATTGTCTTAATCTTCAGAAGATCCGTATTCGTCAGAATCGGATTGTTGATCTTCAGCACACAGCAGTTCTCCGGCATCTCCTCGAGCAGGTTGCCGTCTTTGCCAAGGTACACGCTGGTCGCGGTCACAATCTTCTCACGGATTGCGTCGATCGGTGGATTGGTGACCTGCGCGAAGAGCTGCTTAAAGTAATTAAACAGCGGCTGATGATGATCGGAAAGCGCCGCCAGCGGCACATCGATACCCATGGCCGCCGTGGCCTCGCTGCCGTTCGCTGCCATGCTGAGGATCGAATTCCGGATATCCTCATAGCTGTAGCCGAAGGCCTTCTGCAGGCGCATACGCTCTTCCGGAGTGTGCTCCTCGATGCGCTGGTTCGGAATCTTCAGCTCCGAGAGCGTCACCAGACTGTGGTCAAGCCACTCGCCGTAAGGCTGACGATTCGCATAGCCTTCCTTCAGCTCGTCATCGTCGATGATGCGTCCCTGCTTCGTGTCCACAAGCAGCATCTTGCCCGGATGCAGGCGCTCCTTCATGACGATGTGCGAGGGATCAATGTCGAGCACGCCGACCTCCGAGGAGAGGATCAGCTGATCGTCCGTTGTCACATAGTACCTCGACGGACGCAGGCCGTTGCGGTCGAGCACCGCGCCCATCACGTCGCCGTCGGTGAAGACGATCGATGCCGGGCCGTCCCATGGCTCCATCATCGTCGCATAGTACTGGTAGAAATCACGCTTCTTCTGAGACATCGTGCGGTTGTTCGCCCAGGGCTCCGGAATCAGAATCATAACCGCAAGCGCGAGATCCATGCCACTCATCACGAGAAATTCCAGCGTGTTGTCGAACATGGCGGAGTCGGAACCGGAGGCGCTGATCACCGGCAGAATTTTATGGAATTCGCCTGCCAGATACGGAGACTCCACCGTCTCCTCGCGGGCCAGCATCTTGTCCGCATTACCCTTGATTGTGTTGATCTCTCCGTTATGAACCAGGAAACGGTACGGATGCGCCCGCTCCCAGCTCGGCAGGGTGTTCGTGGAGAAGCGGGAGTGAATCACTGCAATCGCGCACTCATAATCCGGATCCTGCAAATCCAGGAAGAAGGAACGCAGCTGTCCCACCAGGAACATTCCCTTATAAATCACCGTCCTGCTCGAGCAGGATACAACATAAGTGTCATCGTTCGACTGCTCAAACACGCGACGTGCGATATAGAGCTTCCGGTCAAAGGGAAGTCCGCACTCCACATCCTCGGGCTTCTCGATGAAAGCCTGCATGATGCAGGGCATCTTCTCCAGTTCCTTGCTGCCGAGCACCTTCGGATTCGTGTTCACCTGCCGCCAGCCAAGGAAGCGCATGCCCTCCTTCTCGACGATGATCTCAAACATTTTCTTCGCCTGGTTGCACTTGAGCTCGTCCTGCGGCAGGAAGAACATGCCAATGCCGTACTCGCGCTCGCCGCCGAGCTCGATCCCGAGCTTTTTGCACTCCTTCGAGAAAAAGCGATGGGAAATCTGCACGAGCATGCCGACGCCGTCGCCGGTCTTGCCCTCCGCGTCCTTGCCGGCGCGGTGCTCCAGGTTTTCGACAATCTTCAGCGCATCGTCCACTGTCTTGTGCGTTTTCACACCCTTAATATTCACGACCGCGCCGATGCCGCAGTTGTCATGCTCGAAACTCGGGTCGTAGAGTCCCTCGTTCGGACATTCCTTTTTCATCTCTTCGTTCATAAGCTGCACCTTTCCTTGTCTGGTACTGCACCCTTCCGGGCGCTGTACTGGCTTTTCAAAATGATCTTCCCTATTTTACCTCTATTTTTGCAATTTGTAAATCCCATAATCTTTCATAATTATCTGATATTCTGATTATATTATTTACGAATTATTGTTTTCTGATTATTTTGCTTTCATCTTTTAAATATCTCCCCTTTCTTTATTCAATTTCGGAACTAATAACAAGAAAAACCATAAAATTTAAAGGACAAAAATCCGATAAATTTTATGGTTTCTGCAATTGTCAGATATTTTACTTTAAAAGTCCCGGGCGACATCTATGCGGACTGGGCCCCCTTCTGGCCTTCTGTCTTGCTCTTCCTGCCTGCGCAGAATATCGAATGGTTCCGGAACCATGTCGAGCCTCACAAGCAGTTTCTGCTTCGCGTGCGGCGCGCTCTCCATCTCCGCCCCATTCTCATCCCGAATGCACAGAACCTTTGCCTCCACGTTTCTCCCGTCCGGCTTCATGACCTCGATCTTCTCGCCGACTGTGAACTTATTCCTCTGTTCGAGGCGAAAGCAGCCGTCCGCCTCCGTCTCGCCCACCAGACCAAGATAACTGTACTCTTTATGATAAGCGCTGCTCTCGTAGTCCTGTGCGTTCCGATCTGTCTTCCCATAGAAAAAGCCGGTCGTAAACTCCCGGTGCGTGCAGCTTCCGATCTCCCTGCGGTACCAGGGCAGGTTTTTCTGATAAAGCTCCGGGTCTTCCTTCAGATTATCAAGTGCTTTCCGATAGGCGCGTCCGACCGACGCCACATAGAGCGCCGACTTCATCCGGCCCTCCACCTTCAGGCTGTCCACACCCGCCGCGATGAGATCCGGCAGATGCTCCACCATGCACAGATCCTTCGAGCTGAACAGAAAGGTGCCGCGTTCATTTTCGTAGAGCGGCATATACTCGCCCGGCCGGGTCTCCTCCATCACCGCGTAATTCCAGCGGCAGGGGTGTGCGCAGTTTCCGCGGTTTGCGTCGCGTCCCGCCAGATAATTACTTAAGATGCACCGGCCTGAGTAGGAAACACACATCGCACCGTGCACAAAAGTCTCGATCTCAAGATCGTCCGGAATCTGTCCGCGAATTTCCCGGATTTCCGCAAGGGAAAGCTCGCGTCCGGTCACTACTCTGGATGCCCCCAGCTCATGCCAGAAGCGAAAGGTCTTATAGTTCAGATTATTCGCCTGCGTGGAAATGTGGACCGGAATCTCCGGGCAGCGCTCACGCGCGGTCAGGAACATCCCCGGATCCGAGATGATCAGCGCGTCCGGACAGATCTCTTTCAGCTCTTCAAAATACTGCTGTGCTCCGCGAATGTCCTCATCATGCGCCAGAACATTGGCTGTTACATAGACTTTTACACCATGCTCATGTGCAAAGCAGATGCCTTCCGCCATCTCGTCCACGGTGAAATTTTTTGCCTTCGCGCGCAGCCCATAGGCTTCACCGCCAATGTAGACAGCGTCCGCGCCGAAGACGACCGCGGTCTTCAGCACCTCCAGGCTGCCGGCGGGCAGCAGGAGCTCCGGACTCTTACTCATCATCCGTGTCCTCGCTCTCCTCCTCACCTGCCATCTCGGCCATCATCTCGCTCGGTGTCATCGAGGTATTCAGAATATAGCTTCCCGGCTGCAGTTCCCCGTCGTACTGAAACAGCTTCAGCTGGATACGGAAGACGGAGGAACTTTCGATCAGGCCCTTTTTCTCCAGTATCTCCGCAATATCCCTGTCCGTCATGCTGCTGTTGATCGTCACGCTGATATCACGTCCGGGCTCCTCCGCTATCGCAGCATCCGACACCACACGGTAGGTAATGCTGTAGGCGCTTTCCCCAATCCGAATGATGGCAGCTATGATAAAAAGCAGGAGCGCCGTGCGAAACAGAAACAGAGAAACTGTGAGCGCCGTGCCTGATGATTTTTTCTTTTGCTTTGACATCTTATCGTCCTTATACTTCCATGATGATCGGAAGGATCATCGGGTTTCTCTTGGTCGTCTTTCTGATATAATCACCCAACGCGTCCTTCATAACATTCTTCATCTTGCCCCAGTCCGTTATATGGCGATCCAGGCAGCGCTCCACCGCCTCGTAGACGACGGCGCGTGCATGCTCCATCAGATCCTCCGATTCCCGCACATAAACAAAACCACGGGAGACAATGTCCGGTCCGGACAAAAGCGTATTTCCCGCCCGGTCAAGCGCCAATACAATAATAATGATCCCGTCTTCAGCCAGGTGCTGGCGATCATGCAGCACAATCGTCCCGACGTCCCCCACACCGAGGCCATCTACAAAAACAGCTCCTGTGTGAACCTTATCTACCACCTTTGCCGACTCCGCGTCCATCTCAACCACATCGCCGGACTGCAGCACAAAAATATTCTCCTTCGGAATACCAAGCTGCGCGGCAATCGCCGCCTGTGCCTTCAGATGGCGGTATTCCCCATGCACCGGAATCGCATACTTCGGATGCACGAGTGAATAAATCAGCTTGATCTCCTCCTGGCAGGCGTGGCCGGATACATGCACGTCCTGGAAAATGACATTCGCCCCCTTCGCGGAGAGCTCGTTGATCACTTTCGATACCGCCTTCTCATTGCCCGGGATCGGATTGGAGCTGAAGATCACCGTATCGCCCGGCATGATATGCACCTTCCGGTGAATATTCTGTGCCATACGTGACAGCGCCGCCATGGATTCCCCCTGGCTGCCAGTCGTGATCAGCACCGTCGACTCCGGCGGATAGTCATTCAGCCGTTCAATGTCGATCAGGGTATTCTCCGGCATATGAATATAACCAAGTTCGGTGGCAGTCGAGATGACATTCACCATACTGCGGCCCTCAATCACTACTTTTTTGTTGTACTTGCAGGCGGAATTGACAATCTGCTGTACGCGGTCTACGTTCGAGGCGAAGGTCGCTACAATGATCCGGGAATTACAGTGCTCCGCGAAGAGCGAGTCCATCGTATGCCCCACCGTCTTCTCCGACATCGTAATACCCGGACGCTCCGCGTTCGTGCTGTCACAGAGCAGCGCAAGCACGCCTTTCTTTCCGATCTCCGCAAAGCGCTGCAGATCGATGCTGTCGCCGTACACCGGCGTGTAATCGACCTTGAAATCTCCTGTATGCACGACAATGCCCGCCGGGGAGTAGATTGCGAGAGCGGACGCATCCGCGATGCTGTGATTTGTCTTGATGAATTCTACACGAAATTTGCCCAGGTTGATGGACTGGCCGTGCTGTACGACCTTTCGTCTCGTCGTGCCCAGCATTCCGTGCTCCTCAAGCTTTCCCTCGATCAGCGCGATCGTCAGCCGCGTCGCGTAAACCGGAGCGTTAATCTCCTTTAAAATATAGGGCAGAGCCCCAATATGATCCTCATGTCCGTGCGTGATAACAAAGCCCTTCACCTTGTCTATATTCTGTTTCAGGTAACTGACATCCGGTATTACCAGATCAATGCCCAGCATGTCGTCTTCCGGAAATGCCAGACCGCAGTCCACAACAACAATACTGTCTTCAAATTCGAAGGCAGTCATATTCATTCCAATCTGCTCAAGTCCGCCAAGCGGAATCATGCGCAGTTTTGAATTATTCAGATTTTTCAAACAATAACCTCCTGTTTTCTTTTTTCCCTACTTCTGAATCTCCACATCGTCCAGAAGCTGCTCAAAAACGGCCAGCACGCCGTTCAATTCTCTTTCGTCCTCCACGATCTCGTAGATACTTTCGAGATCCTGCTCAAGCGCGATATCCTTCAGAATCAGGCACTCCCCGTCCTCCTCCTCAGCGTCCGCCGCAAGCAGATAGTTTACACCGGCGATACGGGTCTGCTCCAAAACATAGAGCTCCATCGCATCCCCATCTTTTCCCAGAAATGTCAGTTTTTCCATTCTTTTCCCCTGTTCGCATCAAGGTAAGTCTGCAGGATCAGCACAGCCGCAATCTGATCAACATAGGCTTTTCTATGCTCCCGACGCACACCGCTCTCCATGAGCGAACGCTCCGCCGCGACGGTCGAAAGGCGCTCATCCCACATGACAACAGGCAGACCTGTCCGCTTTCTTAGCATTTCTGCAAAGTCCTGCGATTTCTCAGCTCTGTCTCCTATGGTATTATTCATATTCTTGGGGAAGCCCACCACGATCGTCTCCACCTGGTATTCCCCGCACAACGACTCAATCCGCGCCAGCGTTCTGCGAAGCTTGTTCTCCTTCGGCCGCTCGATCGTCTCGATCGGCTGGGCGGTCAGAAGAAGCGTATCACTCAGAGCGACTCCCACGGTTTTGGAGCCGTAATCCAGACCCATGATTCTCATGTCTTATCTGGAGCTTTCATTGTCTGTTCCATATACACCCGGAGCAGCTCCTCGACAAGCTCATCCCGCTCCACCTTCATGATCAGGCTCCTGGCACCCTTGTGACTGGTGATATATGTCGGGTCGCCGGACATGATATAGCCCACGATCTGATTCACCGGATCATAGCCTTTCTCGGTCATGGCCTGATAAACCAGCTGCAGGACATCGCCGACCTTAATCTCCTGGTCGGATTGAATTTTAAAATACTGTGTGTTCTCCAGTTTTTTCATCGTTACACGCCCTCAACTGTAGTCTTTTATCAGTTTACTATAATCCGCCCTCAAATTCAACGACTTTTTTCCGACAGGTTTCGGGGCTCCGGCATGCCAAGCAAGATTTCTCCTGCCAGCGTATCGGCCTGAACACCAAGGATCTGATTCATGCCGGCCTGCGCGGCAGGAACAGCGACTTTCACATACTCGCGAGTGTAACCGACGAGGTATGGCTCGCTGTTAATCGTGCAGGCCTCCTCGAGCAGCACTTCGACCTCGGTTCCGATCAGGCGCTCGCGGTAGGCCCGGCTGTTCTCTTCTGAGAGGGCCAGGAGGATGTCGCTGCGCTGCGCCTTCACGGACGCGGGAATCTGATCGGGCATGCGGTCAGCACGCGTCCCTTTGCGACGCGAATAGGGAAAGACATGGGTCTCGTAGAAACGAATTTCCTTCAGGAAGGCAAGCGTTTCGGCAAATTCTTCCTCCGTTTCACCGGGAAAGCCGACGATCACATCGCTCGTCAGAGCCGGTTCATGAAAATGGCAGCGCAGACGTTCACAGCACTGCCGGAACTGCGCGGTGTCGTACTTGCGGTTCATGCGGCGCAGCGTCGCGTCGCAGCCGCTCTGCAGCGACAGGTGAAAGTGCGGACAGAGCTTCTCCTGCCCGGCAAGCGCACGGACAAAATCCTCTGTCATGATGCGCGGCTCCAGTGAGCCGAGACGAATACGGCAGATGCCGTCGATTTCATGCAGAGCCTCAATCACTGTCAGCAGGTTTTCGCCATTCAGATCAATGCCATAGGAGTCGAGGTGAATGCCAGTCAGTACGAGCTCCTGGCAGCCTCCTTCCGCCAGACAGCGCGCCTCCGCCAGAATATCCGACAGGCGGCGGCTGCGCACGCGCCCCCGCGTGTAGGGAATGATACAGTAGCTGCAGAACTGGTCGCAGCCGTCCTGTATTTTCACAAAGGCTCTCGTGTGCTCTCCCGTTCTGCTGATGGAGAGCTCTTCGTAGCTGTGCTCGCGGCTTAAGTCGCGGACAGAACCTGCAGTGTGCTCCTCCTCCCATGCTTTCAGGATCTCCGGCAGTCTTCCCTTCTCATTGTTGCTGATCAGGATATCAACCGCCGCGTCTTCGAGAAGCTTTTCGCCCGCAGACTGTACATAACAGCCTGCCGCCACGACAACGGCCTGCGGATTGCGCCGCTTCGCGCGGTGCAGCATCTGCCGTGATTTCTTATCCGCGATATTCGTCACACTGCAGGTGTTGACAATATAGACATCCGCCCGCTCCTCAAAAGGCACAATCTCATAGCCATGCGCTGTCAGCAGCTCCTGCATGGCCTCCATCTCATAGGCATTTACCTTGCAGCCCAGGTTGTGAAATGCGGCTGTTTTCATACTCCCTCCGGTTTTCGTTCCCGCGTTGCACACATTTTCATTGACTTTCCGGCGGCAAGTGGATATTATTAAAGGGACAGACAGTCTGCGGCCTGCCGGTCAGAAAATTACAACCACCCGAAGGAGGACATGCAATGAAAACGGTACATATTCCTTTAAATTCGATTGATAAAGTAAAAGCGTTCGTAAACGAGATTACAAAGTTTGACAATGACTTCGATCTGGTATCCGGGCGCTATGTCATCGACGCGAAGTCCATCATGGGCATCTTCAGTCTGGATCTGTCAAAGCCGATCGAGCTGAACATCCATTCAGAGAACAATGCCGATGAGATTCTCGCCGTACTCGCGCCATACATTGTAGACTGAATGGCCTGACGGATTGTCCGTATCGCAATATCGGCTGCCATGCTCCGGCATGACAGCCTTTTTTACTTACCAGACTGTGATCACTTCATCCTCAGCCAGCGCCCGTTCCACCATCTCATCGATCTTTTCCGAAAGCTTTTTCTCCGAGCGGCGGATGACATCCACCCGCGGCTTTGTCACCGGATGCTTCGCGACGAAGGTCGTGCAGCAGTCCTCATAGGGAAGGATGGAGATCTCGTAGGTGTCGAGCTTCTTCGCGACCTGTACGATGTCCTCCTTGTCAAAGGCAATCAGCGGGCGGTACACCGGCAGCGTGCAGACATCGTTCGTACACTGCAGGCTCTGCATCGTCTGGCTTGCGACCTGGCCGATACTCTCGCCGGTGATGAGGCCGAGACAGCCTGACTCGAGCGCCAGCCGCTCCGCGATCCGCATCATATAGCGACGCATGATAATCGTCAGTTCGTCGTGCGGGCACTGATCATAGATGTACATCTGAATTTCCGTAAAATTGATGACGTGCAGCCGGATCTGCCCC
>MSHD01000023.1:0-78506 GCA_001941045.1 Lachnospiraceae bacterium Zagget2 | reverse complement strand
CCTGGCCCCGGAATAATCTCCGAGTATAGATAAATCTTTCCGCGAATCTCAATATGCAGTACGACCTCCGGGTGATGGATGTCTACCCGCATCGCCGGAAACGCTTCAAGGATTCTGCCGCCGAGCTCTGCACTCAACTCCATCGACTCCATCGGAAAACCTTTGTTCGCCCGGCGCGTATGTACCTTAAAGCTCATGCTCTTATTTCCGTAAAGCTCTCTCATATAGGCGAGCGCATCCTCGCAGAGCGGTTCTACGCCCTGATTCGGCACGATCACCACCGGGCAGATCGCCACGATGCCAAACACCTTTTTAAGCGCGCCGACCGCCTCGTCAAAATCAAAGTCACTCACAGCCTCCACATAGATGCGTCCCTGTTCCTTCGTGACCTGAAAACTGCCCTCCGCTCTTTTCAGAGCCGTACGAATGCGGCTCACAAGTGCGTCCTCAAACACATGACGATTCTTTCCCTTGAGCCCGATCTCTCCGTATTTTATCAGAAATGCCTGATACATCACACGTTTCCTCCCCTATCTGCGCACATAGCGCCGCAGCTGTCCCATCAGCTCCGCGAGCGTTTCAATGCAATAGTCAATCTCTTCCTGCGTCGTGTCAAAGCAGAAGCTGAAGCGCAGCGTGCTGCCCGCAAGTTCTTTGTCAAGGCCCATGGCGCCGAGCGTCGGGCTGACGGCCTGCTTGTGCGACGAGCAGGCGGAACCCGCGGAGGCATAGACGCCGCGCTCCTCGAGCGCATGCAGCATCACCTCGCTGCGCACTCCCTGAAAGCTGACGCTCACGATCTGCGGCGCACTGTCGCGGCCTGTCCGCCCGTTGACGGAGGCGCCGTCGATCGCACGAATTCCTTCCACAAAGCGCGCTTTCAGCGCGTACAGACGTTCAATCTTCTCATCCAGATTCTCATAGCACTCGCGGGCAGCCTCCGCCATACCGGCAATCCCCGGCACATTCTCCGTGCCGGAGCGCAGCCCCTTCTGCTGGCCTCCGCCGTAGAGGATCGAGTGAATCTTCACCCGGCTGTCCACATAGAGCAGACCGACGCCTTTCGGCCCGTGCAGCTTGTGACCGCTGACTGAGAGAAGGTCAATCCCTTCTTTCTTCGGATAAATGCGATATTTCCCATAGGCCTGGATCGCGTCCACATGAAACAGCGGCTTCTTCGCGCGCTCCTTCAGGATCTTCGCGATCTCATCGACCGGCTGCACCGCCCCGACCTCATTATTTACGTACATGACCGAAACAAGAATTGTCTCATCATCCAGGGCTTCTCTCAGCGCGTCGAGGGAGACAATGCCGTCCCCGTCCACCGGCAGATACGTGACGCGGAAGCCTTCCTTCTCCAGATACTTCATCGTGTTCGCGACAGACGGATGTTCCACCGCCGTGGTGATCAGATGATTTCCGGCGCGGCGGTTCGCCTGCGCCGTCCCGATGATCGCCAGATTGTTTGACTCTGTCCCGCCGGACGTAAAATAGATCTCTTTTTCATCCACCTTCAGATTTTCCGCGAAGAACTGCTTCGCCTCGCGCGCATAGCGCTCCGCCTCCACGCCTCTTAGATGGAGCGCGGAAGGATTTCCGTAATCCTCCAGCATGACTTTTTGAACAGTCTCGGCCACGCGCCTGGAACAGCGCGTCGTCGCGGAATTGTCCAGATATGCCTGCATCATTTTCTTTTATACCTCCAGCTGAAACATCAGAACTGACAGAATGCTGATCGCTGCCGTCTCCGTGCGCAGAATCCGCCTGCCGAGCGTGATCGGACAGACGCCCGTCTCCACTGCAGCCTGGACCTCTTCACTCGCAAAGCCTCCCTCCGGGCCAATAAAAACGCCAACGGACTGCCCTCTTTGAATATCAGACAGTATCCCGCGCGTGCGCTCCATCGACGATGTCTCCTTCTCATAGGGAATCAGCCGTACATCGAGCTCCGCCGCGCTTTCCAGCGCCTCAGGAAGGCTCTGCACCGCCTTCACCCGGGGAATCCGCGAACGGCCCGACTGCTTCGCCGCGCTTCTGGCAATCTCCTGCCAGCGTTCCTGCTTCTTCCGGGCTTTCGCCTCGTCAAGCTTCACGACGCAGCGCGCGGAAGATACCGGCACGATCGCCGTGACCCCCAGCTCCACCGCCTTCTGAATAATGAGCTCCATCTTGTCGCCCTTCGGCAGGCACTGGTAAAGCACCACATTCGACGCCAGCTCCGCATTCGACGCCAGACGCTCTATGATCGCCGCCCGCGCCGCTGCCTTTGTATACGACTCCACCCGACAGCGGTATTCCCGTCCGGATCCGTCGTTTACAGATATCTCTTCCCCCGCCTTCATGCGGAGGACATTTTTCATATGATTCACGTCGCCGCCCAGGATCTCCACATAATCCTCGTGCACCTGAGCTGGCTCCACAAAAAAATGGTACATGCTATTCCTTCCGCGCCGTCACGGACACCCACTCGCCCTGCCTGGTCACTTCCAGCACAGCAAGGCCCGCGTCACGAACCGCCTGCGCGACCAGTTCCTCCTTCTCAGCGAGGATACCGGAGGTGATATAGACCGCCCCCGGCTTCATCTGACGCACGACAACCGGCGTCAGCGAAAGCAGAACCTCCGCAAGGATATTCGCCGCCACAATGTCATACTTCTCATAGCCGGCCGCATCCTGCACGGCGCTGTCATCAATAAGATTCCCGAGCAGCATCTCATAGTCCGTCTCCGGAATCCCGTTGGCTTCCATATTTTCCTTCACCGCACTGAGCGCGCAGGGATCCAGATCCGTCAGAAAGGCATGTCCCGCTCCGAGTTTCAGCGCCGCAATTGACAGAATGCCGCTGCCGGTTCCCACATCCAGGAACTCCGCGCCCGGCGTCAGATACTTGCGAATCTGACGGATACAGAGCTGCGTCGTCTCATGCAATCCCGTTCCGAAAGCGGTCCCCGGATCGATCTCAATCAGCAGCTTTCCCTGGTCCTCCGGCTTCAGCGTCTCCCACGAGGGCTTGATCAGAATGTCGTCCACATAAAACTGGTGAAAATATTCCTTCCAGTTATTGACCCAGTCCTTGTCTTCCGTCTGGGATGCCTCGATCGAGGCGCTTCCCACATCGACGCCCCAGCCGCGCAGCTCATCGAGCCCGGCCATCACCGCGGAGAGAATCGCCGCATTGTCCTGCTCCGGCTCCAGATAAAAGCTGATCCGCGCCGTCCCGTCGTCTTCCCCGGCATCCGGCAGAATATCCACGAACATCTGCGCCTTCTCGCTCTCAGACAGCGGCACGCGGTCCTCGATCTCGATCCCCTCGATCCCGGCCTCCATCATCATACTGCTCACCAGGTCTTCCGCCTCCACTGTCGTGGTCAGCGTGTATTTATTCCATTTCATGGCCGCCGCTCCTTCCTGTTCTATAACGTAAGGGCGCTCCTGCCCTCGTTCATAATCCACGCGTATGCGCTATCCAGGCCTTCCTCCGAGAAGGCAAAATCCTTCCTGACCTTCTGTTCATCCGGCGTATGCTTCAGCGCGAAGGGCTCCGGCCAGACGATGGCACGCAGGATCGTCTCCTCATTTCCCTCCACTTTGCCGATCCAGAAGCGCAGGCCACGATCAGAACCGGTGAAGGCTTCCTTTTTATAAAACGGCAGATGAAAAAGATCCGCACGCTCCACCATAAGAATTGCCTCCTATAAGGTCTTGTCCTTCAGCGTCACCGTAACCCAGCCGGTATCATAGTTGAAGCCAAGCTCGACACCCACCGGCGTGTAGAAGAGCACGCGCGTCGTGTCATCGGTCAGACAGGCGAGCAGCTCCTCGTCCGACATCGCGTCGAGATCGCTGATCGAACCGTTCTGAGTCTCGCTCTGCGAGCGGAAACGCTGCGCCAGGGTCTCCTCATCCTCCTCCAGAATCTCACTGTAGGGAATCATCTCGCCTGTACTCATATCATAGTTCGCCGCAGAAAGCCAGTATAACGATGAACTCGACCCGTAGATCTCGTAGTTGAAAAGAACGCTCAGCAGCTCCTCATCCATATAGGTCACGTAGGCCGTGACATACACGCTGGCGTCATCATCCGTATAGTAATCCTCATAAAAGAAAGCATAGTCACGGATCTCATCGCTGATCTTCCCGAGCAGTTCCTCGTCGTCTCCCACCAGCGTCGGATACTCCGCGTAAAAATAGCCCTCCGAAGCCGTATCATCCAGATAGACCGACTCATAGTGCCATTCCACCGTATAACTCAGCCCCTGCACCGTGGAATTCACGAACTCCTCATAATAGTCGTCATCCGCGCTCGGCACATACTCCTCATAGTCGTAATCATAATCATAGTCATAGAAATAGTCGTCGTCGCTGTCGCCGCCATAGAAATCAAAGAATCCTTCCGTCAGATCCTCCGTCCCGTTGCTGCTGCCCGAAACTGAGCGGTAAGCGAAAACGGCTCCGATTACAATAAAAACGATCAGAAGAATCAGAAGGATCGCGCAGACTGCCAGTACAATCTTCGCGCTGGTGGACATGCCCTTCCTGCCGCTTTCCGTTTCGTTCCAGTCCATACCGGACGAATCTTCCCAGTTTATTTTCTTTTCGTATCCACAGCTCGGACACTTTCCATTCTGCATCAGGGCTCCGCATTTCGGGCAGAAGCCGTAATCGCTGCGCTGTTCCTCCATCGTACTTCCCTCCCTCTATTCCTTATCGTCCTCCCAGACATAAGGTGTGATCTGATAGACGTAGTAATTAAGCCAGTTCGTATAAAGTGCGTTCGCGTGCGCCCTCCACTGCAGGTTCGGGCGGTTCCTGTCGTCGTCATCCGGGAAATAGTTCCGTGGCAGCTGAATATCGAGCCCCTTGCCCTTGTCGCGCTGATATTCCTTTGCCAGCGTCACGCGATCATACTCCGGATGCCCCATCACAAAGATCTTTCTGCCTTCCTCCGCCATGCAGAGAAAGACCCCCGCCTCCTCCGACTCCGCCATGATCTTCAGCTCCGGCGTCGCAGCGATTGCATCCCGCGAAACCGTCGTATGCCGGGAATGCGGTGCAAGGAAGTAGTCATCAAAGCCGCGCACAAGCGGCTCTTTCCGGTTCATCACCTTATGCCAGTAGAGTCCGAACAGCTTCTGCGGCAGAAGCACCTTTTCAAGCCCGTAATAATAATAGAGTGCCGCCTGTGCACCCCAGCAGATATAGAGCGTGGACGTCACATGGGACTCGCACCAGGCGAAAATCTCGCGCAGCTCCGTCCAGTAATCAACCTCTTCAAACTCCATCTGCTCCACCGGCGCACCGGTAATAATCAGCCCGTCAAAGCGCTTCTTGCGCACCTCCTCAAAGGTCTGATAGAACTTATTCAGATGACTCATTTCTGTATGTTTTGACCGGTGATTGGAAACCGTGATAAAAGTGATATCCACCTGCAGCGGCGTATTGGAAAAGCTCCTGAGCAGCTGGAGCTCCGTCTCCTCCTTCAGCGGCATCAGGTTCAGAATTCCGACCTTCAGCGGCCGGACTCTCTGACTCAGCGCGCGCGTGTCGTCCATGACAAAGATATTCTCTTTTTCAAGTATCTCTTTGGCAGGCAGATCATTCTGAATTCTGATTGGCATCTTTTCTCCCTCATTCTCTCGTTAAAAATTTTCCTGTGCTCTCTATCATGCCATAAAATATTTGTTTAGGCAAGCATGTTTTAACAGCAGATCATGCCGCCCCGGCCTCCCATGCAGCACAGATTGCAGATCATTTCCGCGATACAGAGCCTGCAGCAGATGTCGTTGCCCATGAATGTCATACCGCCGTAGGGTCTGCTCATCTCATCATACCAGCTGCCGCCGCCCTGAAGCTGCTGCAACAGGCTCTGGTATTCCATACGGTTCGGCTCCAACTCGACAGCCTTCCTTGCGTGCTCCAGCGCCACTACATTGTTGCCCAGGCGATTGTTCGCAACCGCGCTAAGATAATACCACTGCGCATTCCGATTCTTCATTCCCGCCAGCACATTCAGCGCTTCATTGTAGCGTCCGCCACGGATATAGTTCGCCGCAGCGTTCAGATATCCGTCATCAGCGCCGCCCTGCCCGGCACGGCTGCTCTGGCTCTGTCCATAGCCGCCATAGCCCCCATAGGAGCCGCGACCGCCGAAATCTCCATAACCGCCATAGCTGTTCGTGCTCCCGTAGCCGCTGTATCCCTGTTCTTTCTCCTTCATGATCTGGTCGTAGGCAGCCTGCACTTCCTTGAATTTTTCCTCTGCCTGCGCCTTGTTCGGATTGTTGATATTCGCATCCGGATGATATTTCCGGCTTAAAGTCCGATATGCCTTCTTTACTTCCTCGTCCGACGCCCCGCGCTCCAGGCCCAGCACCTTATATGGATCTGACATCATGATTCTTTCTGTGATTCCTTTCTGCTGCAGCGAATCTGTCCGTATTTCGTCCAGACGCCGGCGTATAAAATATTTCGCAAAATTTCCACATCCTCCAGGATCGGCAGCTGCTCAAAAGCCCGGGAAGTCTCCGCCATCATCATCTTGAGTATCTCCTGATCGTCCTCCTCGAAGGTATCCTTCCGGTACAAGTCTGCCAGAGGATTGTATCGCCCGTGTTTCAGATCGTCCTCAATATCCTCATAGGCGTCCATCAGATAAATAAATTTCCCAAAATAAAAACCCATCCGCCGGAGCGTCTGCGTCCACTCATCCTCCCGATATGCGAACAGTTCTGCCATAATCTCACCAAAATGTCCTGCGGTTTGATCGACATCGCAGACCCCTTCCTGCTCCAGCCGTGACAGTTCGCTCAGTTCCTTCTGTACCCGCTCTGCCTTTTCAGGGTATAATCTGCGGATCTTTTTCATCTTCGGCCGCAGCACCTGTGCAAAGAACCAGCGGCTCACTTTCCGCTCATCATGCCAGTCATCCAGGCATTTATACCAGGTGAACATGATGTTCATATCCGCCGCATAGTCGAAATAAGGATTTTCCCGATAATGGTGAAGGTATAACGGGTGCGCCAGACAGCGCCCGCTCCCATTCCGTGTCTGCGGCTCATACAGCCCTGTCAGCAACAGTGCGATGAACGTCATGTCGTAGCTCAGCGTCATCTGGCCGATTCTGCCATGTCTCTTTTTCAGACTGCGGCAGAGCCCGCAGTAACTTGCACGGTAGGTCTCATACTCCCGGACCCTCAGCTCCGACTGATGTACCGTGACATAACCAAACATAGCCTAGCTCCTCCTCTGGAACTCACAATAGCATTTCGGACAGCGCACCATGATTCTGCCTTTTCCTTTCGGAATACGAATCTTCTGTCCGCATTTCGGACACTTGTAGATGCGGTGATACTTGCGCTCCTCATGGAGCCTGCGGCTCTGGTCAAAGCGATAACGAATTCCTGACGTCATATCCAGGAACTTCTGATTTTCGCGATAACGCGCCTGGTAATTTCTTGAAAAAAGCCGGAACAAGGCCCAGATTAAAAGGGCATACTCCAAAATCGCCAGGAGATTATTCTTAACAAACAGATTGACAACAAGAAGAACCACCGCCGCGATCAGCTGGAAGCGATAGAGCTCATCTGCACCATTCGCCCCGTACCTTCCCTGCATAAAGCGATAAAACCTTTCTCTCATCAGGAACACCTCTCTATCATTCATAATTAGTATAATTAGTTTTTTACACTTGTTTTATAAAGTCATTTTAAACGAGGGTTGTGAAAATATCATGAAAATATCATGAAATTCCGAGAAATGTTCTGATCTGCTCTGCTTTCTCAATCGCATCCCCGTAACCGAGCTGATAGACGTCCCGCACCTTGTCCGGTCTGCGCTCCATCCGTCCAATCCCCGGATCTCTGCTCGGTCGCAGTACAAAGATCTCCCCCGCTGCCTCAAGGCGCCCGATCTCGTCCAGTGCCGCATTATAATGCAGATAACGTTGCTCCAGCGCCCGCACAAAGGCCGGATACTGACGATACAGTATACGCCCTGGGCCCGCGCCGGAGGGATTCTTGCGATAACCCGCCGGTCTGGTCAGGATAACAACGCAGCGCTCATAGCCCATGTTCCGGAAAGCGATAACCGGAACACTGTCCGACACGCCCCCATCGAGCAGCTTATAACCTCCCACCTCAACGATCTGAGAAACCAGTGGCATCGAGGCGGAAGCACGCATATAGTCGATCGCATCCTCCTGATGATCCAGGAGAAAATATTCCGCCTCTCCGGTCTCCACATTGCTGCAGGTCACGTAGAAAGCGCTCGGGGAAGCAAGAAAGGCCTCCCAGTCAAAAACATCCAGTTTCTCCGGTATCTCATGATAGCAGAATTCAGTCTCCACCAGATTTCCGGTCTTCAGAAGAGAACGAAAGCTCATGAAGCGCGGGTCGCGCATATATTTCATATAGTATCGGATGCTCCTGCCATGCTGCCCGGAAACGTAGGAGCAGCCGTGCAACGCTCCCGCCGACACTCCGATGACGCCATCTGTGCGGATTCCCTGCTCCAGAAATGCATCCAGCACGCCAGCCGTGTAGATGCCACGCATCGCGCCGCCCTCCAGCACCAGCCCTGTCTTCATGCTGTTCCCCTCCTCAAAAAAACAGGCGGGATATCCCGCCTGTCTCTTCCAAACGAAATCACATAATCTCTTTGATCCAGCCCTCGGGCGCCTCGATGCGTCCCATCTGGATGCCTGTCAGCGTATCGTAAAGCTTCTTCGTGATCGGTCCCATCTCTTCCATACCGCTCGGCAGGCAGATCTCCTTATCATGATCGACAATCTTTCCGACCGGGGAGATAACCGCCGCGGTGCCGCACAGGCCGCACTCCTCGAAGTCCTGCAGCTCATCAAGCCGTACCGGACGCTGCTCGACCTTAAGGCCCAGATATTTCTCCGCCACGACCATCAGCGAACGACGGGTCACGCTCGGAAGGATGCTGTTGGACTGCGGCGTCACCACTTTATGATCCTTCGTCACAAACAGGAAGTTTGCTCCGCCGGTCTCCTCAACATAGGTTCTTGTGCCCGGGTCGAGGTACATATTCTCATCAAAGCCTTTGTTATGGGCATCCACGATATTGTGAAGGCTCATCGCATAGTTCAGACCTGCCTTGATATCGCCGGTTCCGTGCGGCGCCGCGCGGTCGACGTCGGACACACGGATTGTGATCGGCTTTGCGCCGCCCTTGAAGTAGGGGCCTACCGGCGTCGTGAAAATACGGAACTGATACTCGTTCGCCGGCTTCACGCCAATGATGGAATCATAACCGAACATAAACGGGCGGATGTACAATGTCGCACCGCTGCCGTAAGGCGGTACATAAGCCGCATTCGCCTTTACTGTCTCCACAACGGCCTCCACGAAGCGATCCTCCGGGAAGACCGGCATCTCCAGTCTCCGCGCAGAGTCAGCCATGCGCTTTGCATTGAGATCCGGGCGGAAGGTCACGATCCTGCCGTCTTCGGTCGTGTAAGCCTTGATTCCCTCAAACACGGTCTGCGCATACTGCAGCACGCAGGCACACTCGCTCATCGTGATGTTCGGGTCGTCAATAAGCGCGCCCTCGTCCCATGCACCGTTCCTGTACCAGGATACATAACGCTTGTCCGTCTGCACATAGGCAAAGCTGAGATTACCCCAGTCAATGTTCTTCTTTTCCATCTCTTTTTACTTCCTTTCGCTCGTATATGGATACCCGTTTACGGGACTCATTTCCATTATGATACGCTTTTCCGATTCCAGTGTCAAGCATCAGGAAAAATCGCGGTAACGCAGCCGCAGCAGTACATTTCTGTTCTTCCAGATCATATAGAAGAGCACCACAAGCAGCAGATAGCGAATCCATATCCAGCGGTAAATCAGCGGGAAAACAACCGCAGAGATGACGACCAGCGCGGAATTCAGGGTGATACGATCCTTCCGGTATATTCTCTCTCCCAGGATATTCGGCAGGATCATATAGGTCCCGATATACTGAACAAAATAACTTACCAGAGTTGTATATCCGGCGGCCAGATAACCAAAACGCGGAATGAGCAGGAAATTGAGCACAATATTCAAAACAGATGTACCTATGCCCATATATGTGACATACTTCTGTTTTTTTCTGGCTATGATGGGTGCGGAGAAAATCGTATAGCCGGTATTGAAAAAGGTACCTGCGATAATCGCCGGAACCGCATACACACCCTCCCCATAGCTCGATGGTGCCAGGAACCGGATTACCTCCGGTGCCAGTGCCATGACCGTGACGCATATAATTCCGAAAAAAGTCTGCAACGGCATCAGGATATCCGAAAGCGTGTCCATGCGGTCTTCGTGGCAGCGCTGGTAGATGAGCGGCGTCATAGCCGAGATAATGGAGTTCCAGACGATTCCCACAATCGCCGCCGCCGTATACGCAATGCTGTATACGCCTGCAGCCGAATCGCTTACCATGTAGGAAATCATAATCCGATCGCTGCAGTTCAGAATAAAGGTTGAAATCATATAAGGAAACAGCGGCAGATTGAAAGTAAAGGTATATTTCCAGTACTGAAAATTAACCTTCTTATTGCTCCGGAACCATTCCAGGGCGTAGCAGCAGATTTCAATCACAATGGTGACAAGCTGTGCACCGATAATCCGCGCCTCCACCTTGCTGTCCGGAAACAGGAAAATCCCGCTCAGCGCAAACACCGGCGAACCGATCATCACGAGGATGGCATAGATACAGGCCGCTTTATAATGGTACTGAAACCTCTGCTGCGTCTTCCAGAACTCAAATGCAGGCTCAAACAGGAAACAGAAGAACATAAAAAGAATCAGGGCATCCGATATCTGTAAAAAGCGGAAAACATAACGATTGACAAACCACACGACCAGAAAGGTCAGGCAGGTCATAAGGTTGGAGAATCGCAACATTGAAAAGGTCAGATTCTCCCGGTCATCCTGATACTCCAGGTAGCCATTGTTGTAGACACTGTCATAAACGTTGAACATGGCGAATATTCCAAGGATTTCAACCCAGGATGTATATACAGAAACCTTTCCATAGTCAGCGGTCGACAGAACTCTCGTAAAGATCGGCGAGGTCAGAAAAGAGACTCCCTTTTGCATGAAATTAACCGCCATATAGGCGATCGACGCTTTCAGAGCAGGAGGAGCGGTTATGATGTATTCTTTTAATTTTCTATAACTTGCCTTTAAAAAATTCATGCTTTTTATGATAAGCTTTCAGCATTCCGGTGTCAAGAAGCTTTCTGCCCGCCCCACGTCCCGCCCTTTCCGGTGATAATCCATATATAGAGCGGCCTTGCAAAGAGAAACAGAACCTGCAGAACCTTTGTCCGGAAAAAAGTGTGCGAAAGCAGGTGTTTTCTGCATGTATGGGTGGCTGCTTTCCTTACAGCCGCAGCTTCCGGCTGTTCGCGGAAGGGCTGCAGCCGGACATACGTTTTCATGGTCAGATAGACCAGATCTGACACGATTTCCGTCCTGAGATTCCTGTACGCGGGGAAATCATAACACTCCCGAAAAGAAAGACACCCTAACTGGTATTCGTCCATGATCAGCTTTGCAGACTTCGTCCTCATAATGCTGTCACCTCTCTGGAAATAACCATAGTATGGTGCGGGATCCCGGACGATGACCTCCGCCTTCATCAGCAGACGATACGTACAGCCATAATCCTCCGCCAGATAACCACGCGGATATTCGACTCCCTCAAAGAGACTTCGCTTATAGATCTTGTCCCATGCCATTCTTGTGATCTTATGCTCGCCGCAGATATAATCCTGAAATGCAGAAATCCTGTCAAACTTCTCCAGGTCTTCTGCGCGGGATGCGCTGACCTTTTCACTCTTATCTGCCCAGATCTCCTGATACCCAAAATGAAAAATATCAACGTCCGGATATAACCGCAGACAGGAAAGGAAGGCTCCTGTGAGATCCCCAAGCCAGAAATCATCACTGTCGAGAAAGCCGACATACTCGCCCTTTGCTATCCCAAGTCCGGTGTTTCGGGCATCGGATAACCCTCCATTCGCCTTATGCACCGTCACAACACTGGGATACTGTCTGCTGAGCGCATCGCACAGTTCCCCGGAAGAATCTGTAGAACCATCGTCGATCAGCAGCACTTCGTAGTCCGTATAATCGGGCAAAACGGCTATCACTGATTGTACACATCTGTCAAGATATGCTTCGACATTATAGACGGGAATGATAATACTCAGCAGCATAGATATACCTCACTATACTTCGTTCCAGAGGTTCTGCGGATATTTGCCCGCATCCTTCAGCGCCTGCAACGCAGCCACGACAACCGGCTTATCCTCTTTATAGGTAACCCCATGCCAGCGGTCGCGGGACTGAAGAACCGATACTTCCGCCCTGCCCTCACGAATCAGCTCATCCACAACAAAAGGCAGGAAATATTCACATTTCAACGGATTCTCCTTAAGCCCTTTATCAAGGAAAGCCGGGAAGCGTTTCTTCAGCTCCTGCAGGATACTCGGTGTAAAACCCCACAGATTCATCGAAACCGGCGCTTCCTCCGACAGAGCCTGCCAGCTTATCCCCTCATCCTCGGTATAGGCAGGTCCCTCCGGACGCTTCTCGATATGTGTCCGCTCCGTGATCGCAAGAAGCTTTCCTGCCTCGCTGGTCTCACAGACGCCGCGCGCCACGTGTCCGTGCTCCGTCAGTGTATTCTTCAGGAGGTAGCCGACCATCGCGTACTGATATTTCTCCCCGTCCTCATGACTCACAAGAAAATCATGAATAAGATGAAAGGCCTCCTGTCCGTAGTAATCGTCCGCGTTGATGACCGCGAAAGGACCGTCTACCACGTCGATGCACGAGAGCACCGCATGCCCGGTGCCCCAGGGCTTTACGCGCCCCTCCGGCACTGCATAGCCCTCCGGCAGATTGTGAAGATCCTGGAAGACATATTCGACCGGAATCTGCCGCGCCATGCGGTCTCCGATGCTCATGCGGAAATCCGCCTCATTCTCCTTTTTAATAATAAAAACGACCTTTCCAAAACCTGCCTGCACAGCGTCATAGATCGAAAAATCCATGATGATATGTCCCTGCGGGTCGACCGGATCGATCTGCTTGAGACCGCCGTAGCGGCTGCCCATACCGGCGGCCATAATGACCAGTGTCGGCTGTTTCATGTCGTGTGTACCTCCTGTTTTAAAAAGGAGCCGGCGAAAAGCCGCCGACTCCTTCCTTTGTATTGATTATAACCTGAATTACTCCGCCTTGTCCGCGCCGTAGAGCGTCTTCAGCTTGTTCAGGTATGCGTAGCGCGCCTTCGCCTCGCTCTCGTTCTTCGCAAAGAGCTTCGCCGCACGCTCCGGATTTGCACGCTTCAGAGCGTTGTAGCGGACCTCGCCGTCCAGGAACTCCTGATAATCTCCAGTCGGTTCCTTGGAATCCAGGGTGAACGCGTCCTTGCCCTCGGCCGCGAGCGCCGGATTGTAGCGGAAGCAGTGCCAGTAGCCTGCCTCGACCGCCAGCTTCTCCTCGGTCTGCGCCTTGCTCATGCCCTTCTTGATGCCGTGGTTGATGCACGGAGCGTAAGCAATGATGAGCGACGGTCCCGGATAGGCCTCGGCCTCCGCAATCGCCTTCACGCACTGGTTGTAATTCGCGCCCATGGAAATCTGAGCGACATATACGTAGCCATAGCTCATCGCGATGGAAGCAAGATCCTTCTTCTTGGTCTCCTTACCGCCCGCAGCGAACTGTGCGATCGCGCCGGTCGGGGTAGCCTTGGAGGACTGTCCTCCCGTATTGGAATATACCTCGGTATCGAAGACCATCACGTTGATGTCCTTGCCGGAAGCGATCACGTGGTCCACACCGCCGAAGCCAATATCGTAGCCCCAGCCGTCGCCGCCGAAGATCCACTGCGATTTCTTCGCAAGGAAGTCCTTATTCTTCAGGATCTCCTGGCACTCATCACAGCCGCAGGCCTCGCATGCCGCGATGAGCTTGTCCGTAGCAGCGCCGTTCGTCACGCCGATGCTGAAGGTGTCGAGCCACTCCTGAGCGGCAGCCTTCACATCCGCGCCGCAGCAGTCGCAGTCGATCGCCGCCTGAACCTTCGTCTTCAGGCCGTCGCGGATCGCATTCTGCGCGAGCAGCATACCATAACCGAACTCAGCCGCATCCTCAAACAGGGAGTTGGACCACGCCGGTCCCTTGCCCGCCTGGTTTACAGTGTAAGGTGTGGACGGCGAAGAGTTGCCCCAGATCGAGGAGCAGCCGGTCGCGTTCGCAATGTACATATGATCGCCGAAGAGCTGAGTGATCAGCTTCGCGTAAGGAGTCTCGCCACAGCCCGCGCAGGCGCCCGAGAATTCGAGCAGCGGGGTCTTGAACTGGGAGCCCTTGACCGTCGTCTCTTTGAATTTCTCGATGACATCCGCCTTCTCAGGCAGCTTCACCGCATAGTCGAAGCCCTTCTGCAGGTCGAGATTCGCCTCGAGTCCTTCCATTGTGAGAGCCTTCGCACCCTTCTTGCCCGGGCATACATTCGCACAGGAACCGCAGCCCGTGCAGTCCAGAGAGGACATCACGATCGCGAACTTCTTGTCCGGCATACCGGTCATCGAAAGCATCTTCATGCCTTCCGGAGCCGCGGCAGCCTCTGCCTCGGTCATCGCCACCGGACGGATCACCGCGTGCGGGCAGACGAAGGAGCACTGGTTACACTGGATGCAGTTGTCCGGATTCCACACCGGAACATTGACCGCGATACCGCGCTTCTCATAAGCGGAAGCTCCGGACGGGGTCGTGCCGTCTACATAGTCCTTGAACGCGGACACCGGAAGAGTATTGCCCTCCTGCGCGTTGACCTTCGCCTGGATCGTGTTGACGAAGTCGACGACATCCTGTCTGCCCTCGGTGGCAACCGTAACATTCAGTCCCTCGTCAGCCGCACTCTTCCAGCTCTCCGGTACCTGCACCTCGACAACCTGCTGTACGCCGGCGTCGATCGCGGCCCAGTTCTTCTGCACGACGTCATCGCCCTTACGGCCGTATGTAGCCTTCGCAGCAGCCTTCATCAGATCGATCGCCTGATCCTCCGGGATGATGCCGGTCAGCTTGAAGAATGCAGACTGAAGGATCGTGTTGATCCTGGTCGGTCCCATGCCGGTCTCAATACCGATCTTCACACCGTCGATCGTGTAGAACTTGATATTATGATTTGCAATAAACGCTTTTACCTGTCCCGGAAGGTGCGTCTCAAGGCCTTCCATATCCCACGGGCAGTTCAGAAGGAAGGTACCGCCGTCGACCAGCTCCTGCACCATGTTGTACTTGCGCACATAGGACGGATTGTGGCAGGCCACGAAATCTGCCTTGTGGATCAGGTAGGTGGACTTGATCGGCTTCTTGCCGAAGCGCAGATGAGACATCGTCACACCGCCGGACTTCTTGGAGTCATAGTCAAAATACGCCTGCGCGTACATATCGGTATTGTCGCCGATGATCTTGATGGAGTTCTTGTTCGCACCAACCGTGCCGTCCGCGCCAAGGCCCCAGAACTTGCAGTTCGTCGTGCCCTCCGGCGTCGTCACCAGCGGAGCGCCGGTCTCAAGCGAAAGATTCGTCACGTCATCCACGATACCGATCGTGAATCTCTTCTTCTCGGTATTCTGGTAAACAGCCACGATCTGCGCCGGGGTCGTATCCTTGGATCCAAGGCCATAACGTCCGGTATAGATCGGGGTATCATTGAACTTCGTTCCCTTGAGGGCAGCCACAACATCGAGATACAGCGGCTCGCCAAGGGAGCCCGGCTCCTTCGTCCTGTCGAGAACGCTGATCTGCTTTACCGTCTCCGGGATCGCGTCCACGAGCGCCTTCGGGCAGAACGGTCTGTAAAGACGTGCCTTCACAACACCGACCTTCTCGCCGGACGCCATCAGATAGTCGATCGTCTCCTCGATCGTGTCACAGACGGAACCCATCGCGATGATGATCTTCTCCGCGTCCGGAGCTCCGTAATAGTTGAAGAGCTTATAGTCGGTACCAATCTTCGCATTGACCTTGTCCATGTACTCCTGCACGATCGCGGGCATCGCATCGTAGTAGGGGTTGCAGGCCTCACGTGCCTGGAAGAAGATATCCGGGTTCTGCGCGGAACCTCTCTGGCAGGGATGATTCGGATTCAGGGCATTTTTGCGGAACGCGTCGATGGCATCCATGTCCACCATATCCTTCAGATCCTCATAGTCCCAGGTCTCAATCTTCTGGATCTCGTGGGAGGTACGGAATCCATCAAAGAAGTTGATGAACGGAATCTTGCCCTTGATCGCGGAGCAATGCGCAACCGGCGTCAGGTCCATAACCTCCTGCACGCTGGACTCGCAGAGCATCGCAGCACCGGTCTGGCGACATGCGTAGACATCAGAGTGATCTCCGAAGATCGAAAGCGCATGGCTCGCAAGCGCACGGGCGGATACGTTGAAGACACCCGGAAGGCCCTCACCTGCTACCTTGTACAGGTTCGGAATCATCAGCAGCAGACCCTGGGAAGCAGTGAAGGTCGTCGTCAGAGCGCCCGCCGCAAGAGAGCCGTGCACAGCGCCCGCTGCGCCTGCCTCGGACTGCATCTCGGTGATCTGCACCGTCTGACCGAAGATGTTCTTCCGCCCCTGCGTCGCCCACTCGTCAGCAGCCTCCGCCATCACGGATGACGGGGTGATCGGATAGATAGCCGCTACATCCGAATACGCATAAGATACGTGCGCGGCTGCATGGTTTCCATCCATGGTTTTCATTTTTCTGGCCATTTTCTTGTTCCTCCTTGTTTGAATCAAACAAATCTTATCATACGGAAATATTCTACCACAATCAAGATTGCTTGTCTATTTTGATTTAAAACTTTTAACCCAGAATCGCCTTGTCATTTGCGAATTCTTTTCCGCTGACCTGTTCGAAGCGACTCAGCAGATCCGTGACACTCAGGCCCTTCTTTTCCTCGCCGCGGATGTCGAGGATAATCTCCCCCTCCATCATCATGATCAGGCGATTTCCATGGGCAATCGCGTCGCGCATATTGTGCGTGATCATCAGCGTCGTCAGATGGTCGCGGCTCACGATCGTCTCCGTCGTCTCAAGCACCTTCGCCGCCGTCTTCGGATCGAGCGCCGCTGTATGTTCATCGAGCAGCAAAAGCTTTGGCTTGCGCAGCGTCGCCATCAGAAGCGTCAGAGCCTGCCTCTGTCCGCCGGAGAGCAGTCCGACTTTTGAGGTCATCCGATCCTCGAGTCCGAGTCCGAGTCCCGCGAGCAGCTCGCGATAGACCTCGCGCTCACTCGCCTTGATCCCTTTTCGCAGCGTGCGCTTCTGCCCGCGCCGCAGCGCCAGCGCCAGATTTTCTTCGATATTCATCGCCGCAGCCGTACCGGTCATCGGATCCTGAAACACGCGTCCCAGGTAGGATGCCCGCTTGTATTCCGGCAGCTTCGTCACATCCTGTCCGTCGATCAGGATCTGTCCCTCGTCGACCGGCCACACACCCGCGATCGCGTTCAGCATCGTGGACTTGCCCGCGCCGTTTCCGCCGATCACGGTCACAAATTCGCCATCCCCGATCGTCAGGCTCACATCATTCAGAGCCAGCTTTTCATTGACGGTCCCCGGATTAAAGGTCTTAGAAATATTTTTTAGCTCCAGCATCAGCGGTTTCCTCCCTTCTTAACCGGTTTTGAAAAATATTTTCCCTGCCAGTACGGGATCGCCAGGAACACTGCCACGACGAGCGCCGACAGAAGCTTCAGAAGGTCGGTGTCGATGCCAAGCCAGATCACGACCTGCAGCACCAGATAGTAGATGATCGAACCGAAGGCCACCGCCAGCAGCGTCAGCGCGAAGTTGCGGAAAATCTTTCCGAATATCGCTTCTCCGATGATTACGGCCGCCAGGCCGATCACGATCGCGCCGCGTCCCATATTGATATCGGCAAAGCCCTGATACTGTCCGAGCAGTGCACCCGAAAGGGCTACAAGACCATTCGAAATCATCAGGCCGAGCACGCGGTTGAAATTTGTATTGATGCCCTGCGCACGCGCCATATTGCCATTGCAGCCGGTTGCGCGCAGCGAACATCCAAGCTCCGTTCCGAAGAACCAGTATAAGATCGCAATCACGATCGCAATGATCACCGCCACGATCAGAATTGTATTTTTATAGAAAGCCACGCCCTTGACATAGCGAAGCGAGACCAGCAGATCATACTTGTCCACATTGATCGCCTGGTTGGACTTTCCCATAATTTTCAGATTGATAGAGTATAACCCGAGCTGGGTCAGAATACCGGACAGAATCGCCGGAATTCCCATAAAGGTGTGAAACAACCCCGTCGCCATACCGGTCAGCATGCCGACAAGTGTCGCGCATAACAGCGCAATCCAGACATTATAGCCCGCCTGCATCATCATAATACAGACAGCGCCGCCCGTGCAGAGCGATCCGTCCACGGTCAGATCCGCGATATCCAGGACACGGAAGGTGATGTAGACGCCGATGGCCATGATCCCCCAAATCAGTCCCTGCGCCGCCGCGCCCGGCAGAGCGTTTATCAAGCTTGCAATATTCATATTCCTACCTTCCCCTGTTTATCCTTGCAAAGTCTTTGAACGCGAGCAGCGAGAGAGGAATATCCCTTCTCGCTGCCGCCTTTGGTCCTATGTTTTTCTTTTAAATTTTAATAGCCCGGATTACTCTTCCGTCGCAATCGCAACATAATCGTCCGGAACGGTGATGCCCAGATCCTCGCAGATTTCTGCATTATACTCCTTCGTGACATTCGGCGCGTACTCGATCGGCATCGTGGAGATATCTGCCTCGCCGGTCAGAATCTGTGCCGCCATCTCACCACTGATGTAGCCGATATCATAGTAGCTGATAGAAAGCGTCGCCACGCCGCAGCCCTCGCAGATACCCTCTTCGCCCGCGATAACCGGAACGCCGGCCGGACGGCAGATATTGTCGATGATCTCGGTATTGGCAGCCGCCGTGTTGTCCGTCGGGACATAGATCACATCGCTCGCATCAGCCGCACTCTGCGCCACCGCCGCGATATCGTTGGAATCGGAGAAGCTGTACTGTGTGCAGGTGTAGCCGAGTGACTCGAGCTCTGCCTGTACATTGTCCACCTAATACTGGGAGTTCGCCTCCGCGCTGCAGTACAGAAGACCTACGGTCTCTGCATCCGGGAAGAGCTCAGCCAGCATCGCCGCCTGCTCCGCAAGCGGGGCCAGATCGGACGTACCGGAAATGTTTCCGCCTACCGTACCGTCAAAATCATCAATCTCCAGCGCGGTCGCATAGTCCGTGATGGATGTGCCGAGAACCGGGATCGTATCCGTGCCGGCCTGCGCAGCCTGCAGAGCCGCCGTCGCGTTTGCAAGGATCAGGTCAACATCAGCAGATACAAAGCTGTTGATGATCGTCGAGCAGGTATTGGAATCGCCCTGTGCGTTCTGCTCATCAAAGGTCACTGCATCGCCGAAGGCCTCGGTCAGCGCATCCTTGAAGCCCTGCGTCGCCGCATCCAGCGCATCGTGCTGCACGAGCTGGCAGATACCAACCGTGTAAGTCTCAGACGTCTCAGTCGCAGCTTCCTCGGTCTCCTCAGCTTCTGCCTCTTCGGTCTCCTCCTCAGCAGCTTCCTCCGTCGACTCTGACGTCGTGGAAGAACTGCTGCTTCCGCATGCGGCCAGGCTGAAAGCCATCGTCGCACAGAGAAGAATTGCCAACATCTTTTTCATAATTCTTTTCCTCCGTCTTTCTTAAATATATTTTACTCTTCCGAGTTGTCAAGATTATAAGACTTTAACGCGCAAAAGTCAACTACTGTTACAAAAGCCTGCGCCCCATCAGCACGCCCATGGCTGAAGCCATCATAAGGCCTCTGGTCCAGCCAGAGGAGTCGCCCAGACAGTGCAGGCCTTTGATGTTCGTGTTGAGGTCCGCGTCCATCTTTACTTTATTAGAATAGAATTTCAGTTCCGGGCTGTACAGCAGTGTCTCCGCGCTCGCGAAGCCCGGCACCACCTCGTCCAGCATACGGATAAACTCGATGATGTTCGTCATCGCGCGGTAAGGCATGGCCGCCGTGATATCCCCGGCCACCGCATCCTTCAGCGTCGGCTTCACATTGGAGCGCTGGAGCTCCTTCGGCCAGGTGCGCTTGCCGTCCAGGATATCCCCGTAACGCTGCACCAGAATATGGCCGGCGCCGAGCATGTTGGTCAACTCGCCGACTTTCTGCGCGTAGGCGATCGGCTGATTGAAAGGCTCTGTAAAGTTGTGGCTGACCAGAATGGACAGGTTCGTATTTTCACTCTTCAGATCTTTATAACTGTGGCCGTTAACGACCGCCAGGTTGTTGTCATAATTTTCCTGGGAGACAAAGCCACCCGGATTCTGGCAGAAGGTGCGCACCTTGTTCTTCCAGGGCTTCGGATAGCCGATCAGCTTGCCCTCATAGAGCACCTTGTTGATCATCTCCATGACTTCGTTGCGGCACTCCACGCGCACGCCGATATCCACCGTGCCCGGCCTGTGTGCGATGCCGTTCTCCGCACAGACCTTCTCAAGCCAGTCCGCGCCGCGCCGCCCGGTGCCGATGACGATTTCGTCGCCGAAAATCTCCTGCTCCCCTGCCTTCGTCACGATCCGCACGCCCTTGCAGACCTCATCTTCCAGAATAATATTCTCGCATTCCGTGTCGAACAGAATCTCCACCCCCTGCTCCAGCAGGTAATTCTGGATATTAAGGTAGAGCTGCTGCGCCTTCTCCGTGCCAAGATGGCGAATCGGGCAGTTCACAAGCTGCAGCCCCGCACGGATCGCTCTCTTGCGGATCTCCTTGATCTCCTCGCCCTCATAGACGCCCTCGACATGCTCGTCCGCGCCGAATTCCAGATAAATCTTATCTGTATAATTAATCAGTTCCTGCGCGAATTCTTCGCCGATCAGCGTCGGCAGATCGCCGCCCACTTCGCAGGAAAGACTCAGTTTTCCATCAGAGAAGGCACCCGCGCCGGAAAAACCCGTCGTGATCATGCAGTTGGGCTTGCAGTTCATGCACTTTCCGGTCTCCGACTTCGGGCAGTGCCGCTTATCGACCGGCTTTCCCTTCTCAACCATCAGGATCTTTTTCTTCGCTCCGCTGCGCACCAGCTCGAGGGCGGTGAAAATGCCGGCAGGGCCGGCGCCTATGATAATTACGTCATATTTCATGATTCTTCCCCATTTCCATACCTTCAGAATGTTCCTGTTTGAACCGCTGTTCAGTATAGCATAGTTTTCTGAAAAATCAAAGCTTTTTCCGCCCGTCCAGCACGCATTCCACGAGCCTGTCCCGCACATAACTCAGTTTCAGTGAGAAAAATGGCGCCTCTTTCGCCAGCAGCTCCAGGAATACGCGGTCCCCTTCCCACAGCGGAAGATTCGTCACCTCTTCCTTCGGCACCCAGCGCAGCACGCCCTCCTCGCAATCCATATCCAGCTCTCCCACATAGCTGTCCGCGGTATAGAGGCACATGTATTCCATGGGGGCGTCGTCCGCGCGGAAGGTCACGATGCCGCGGAAGCGCCAGGAGACAAGCGTAAGGCCTGTCTCCTCCCGCACCTCGCGCAGCAGACATTCTTCCGGACTCTCTCCATCCTCGAAATGCCCGCCGACGCCGATCCATTTCCCTTCATTAATATCATGCTCCTTCTTGATACGGTGGAGCATCAGGTACTTTCCATCCTGTTCAATGTAGCACAGAGTCGTCAAAGGACTCTTTTCCTTCTTCACCATTGCCACCTTCCGTCTCTTCCTTCTTTCTTCCCCAGCGTTTCTTCTTTATCTTCTTTTTGTCACTGCGTTCATTTCGCCGAGAGAAAACTTTTCGCAGGATCAGCACGATCACCGCGATCACCACCGCCCACACGGCGAGCACCGGCAGCGAGCCGATGAAGACGATCACGAAGTTCCGAAGACCTTTTCCAACGCGGTAGAGGCTGTCGTTAAAGCGATCCGCGATTTGTCCAAAGAAACCCTTTTCGGTCGTCTCGGTGATGCGCTCCACCTCGTCCACATCCACATAGACGGTGCTGTAGTCCACCTGGTTGTCCAGCACGCGCAGCTGGCTCCCATAGCTTTCGAGTTCATAGCGAACCTCGGAGAGCTTGCTCTCGATCGCGAGCAGATCCTCCATATTCTCCGCCTCCTCGAGAAGCTCCAGCAGTCGCTCCTGTTCCGTCTCGAGCGCAGTCTTGCGGCTCTCGACGTCCGTGTACTCGAGCGTCACATCCTCAACGGACTCGCTCTTGTAGGTCACATTTCCCAGATCCCCGACCACGTCGACAAACTCGTCGAGCCGATCCGACGGAATGCGGATCGTGTAGTACGCATAGCGCGTACTCTCATAATAATAACTGTTGCCGCTGACCGACGAGCTCTCGATATAGCCGCCAAGCTCCGTCGTCCGCGCGGAAATGTTCTCCAGCACGGAGTCAAACTCCGTCGTCTGCAGGCTTAAGTTCACCGTCTTGATCAGCTTGCGAGACGTATCGGTCACGGACTCGATGCCGCTGCCAGAGCTGACGCCTGCACCGTTCTCTTCCACGATATCCTCGGCCACCTCATATTCCACAGCCTCCTCGGTGGTCGCCGCCTCCGTCCGGTAATACGAGGCCGCCGTATCCGTCGCAGCGCTGCTGTCCGACGAGCTGCCGCAACCGACCATTCCCAGAGCCACCAGTGCCGTCATCATAATTGCCAGAACTCTCTTCTTCATACGCTCTCCTCCCATTTTCGGGATCCCTTGTGCCCCGCGATTCTTACTCCAAAACTGCCTCCTCAAAGGTAAACTCCGCGCCGATCCGCCCATCCGCAAGCTGCAGCACCAGCCGGTACAGATGCTCCTCGCCGTCAAGCGCCCAGGCGCTCAAATCCAGCGCGCCGTCCAGCACCATGCCACTCCCCATTGAGACCCAGTCCCTCGTCTCCTCTCCGGCATAGGGAACCGTATACCAGAGGCCGTCCAGATACACCTCCAGATCGAAGAGGCTACTATAACTGACCGCCTCCTCCCCGGAGTTTTCGAGCGAATAGCCAACGGTCGTGTTGCCGCCCTCCGCGCCCGGATAAGCCAGTTCGAGCGTCAGGCCGTCCAGTGAGGATGCAAGCTCCTGCTCCGCCGCCTCATCGATCAGCTCTCCGCCGTACTCCGCCATACTGCCCGCCGCTTCTGCAGACTCAGCGACTGCCTCACCATTTTCCTCACCGGCGTCGGTCCCGGCTGTCTCTTCCGTGGGCTCTTCCATATCCCAGGTTTCCGCGGTTGTCTCTTCCTCTGCCGCCTCCGTCGTCTCCGCCGCAGCCGTGTCAGACGAGGTCGAGGCTGAAAAAAAGCTGTCCGACAGCGACATCGCCACTGCGCCGCAGATAAAAAACACCAGAATGACCGCCGCCAGTTCCGCGAAGCGGGGACGGAAATGCCTCCGGATCTCCTCCTCGGCCTCATCCTCTTCCTCCTCTTCCTCGAAGAGTTCTGACATGACATCCTCAAACGCCTGCGAAAAACGGTGCTTTCTCGCAATCTCGCGCTCCGGCGGCACGAAGCTTAAATCTTCCTCCAGACACTCCTCCAGGACGCGTGCGAGGAGTTGTTCCCCGTCCGTGAGCGCATTATGCCTTTTCATAACGCCCCGCCTCCTTTCGCAGCATTTCCTGAAGCTTTCTCCTCGCGCGGAAGCAGCGCACATTCACATTTTTCGCCGAGATACCGAGAATGTCCCCGATCTCCTTATCCGTCATGCGATACAGATACTTGTACTCGAAGACGACCCGATAGCTGTCATCGAGTTCCAGCACGCAGGCGACCAGCGCATTGTACTGCTCCTTTTTCAGATACTGCTCCAGCGCGTCGCTTTCCCAGCCGCTGCGCTCCTCCTTCTCCGGCAGTTCCTCCTCAGGCCGGCTTTTGCGCAGGATATCCGTTGCTTTACTGCGGACAATTGTGGCGAGAAAATTGCGTGTTCTTGTACTGTGCACGTCCTCCACCTTGTCAAGATGACGCGTCAGCGCGAGAAAGGCCTCCTGCACCGCGTCCTCCGCCAGGTGTTCGTCCTTCAGCCGCTGGTTCGCGACATACCACATGAAATGGCGGTACTGATTGTAAATCTCCGCAAATTTTTCCTGCTCATCGGGGCTGTCCAGGAGCGCGAGAAATAGGAACATGTTTATCCTCCGTAAATATATTTACATTTATTAAAACGTTGACTATATTCATTTTACTACAACACGCAGATAAAATCTTCTTAAAAATTTTTAAATAAGAAAGACCCGCCGAAAAACGGCAGGTCCTTGTTTTTTATACCCGGAGCTTCGTCCCTTTCTGGTCACGCCCTCCGGCCTTCACACGGCTTAAGGGAATCTCTTTCTCCCTGTAGGTAATCGTCTGCTCCGTCCCCGGATGGAAGGGGTAAACCTCCTCGATGTGGTCCTTCGCGGTAAGTTTCATCGCGCGCACGCCGATCGCCGCCTTCTTCTTCTCGGGGATGTCCGTCACCGGGAAACGAAGAAAATAGCCGTCCGCAGAGCGCAGGACAAGCTGCATCTTCTCCGTGATCAGGCTCATGTAAATCACTTCGTCACCCTCGTTCAGCTTCGTCGCCATGCTCGTGCGCGTGCGCACATCGTACTCATAGCCGCTGACCGTCTTGCACATGCCATCCTTTGTGACGAAAAGCAGACTTCCCTTCAGCAATTCCTCCATCGCACAGACATAGACGATTCGCTCCTGCGCGCTGTCGTAATTGCTGAAATTGTCGATCGGCACCGCCTTGTCGCGGAATTTCCCAAAAGGCAGATCAAGTACTTTCGCCGTATACATCTTTCCTGTCTCCGTGAAGACGCTGACGCGCCCCGTATTCAGGCAGGTGAAGACATAGCGGCTCTCCGCATCGGCAGCTTCCCTGTTGCTCTCATAGACCGTCTCGTCCATCGTGCGGCAGTAGCCGAAGCGATCCATCAGAAAGACGACCGGCGCCTCCTCGATCTTCTTTTCCTCGTAAACGGCCTCCGCCGCGTTCTCAATCGATGTCCTGCGCGGAACGGCGTAGGCCTTCTTATAGCGGTCCAGATCGCCGGTGATGACCTTCGCCATCTCGTCGTAATTATTTAAAATATCGGAGTAGCGAGCGATGTTCTTCATCGTCGCGTCGTGCTCCTTCATCAGCGCCTCGATCTCGAGGCCAATCAGGCGATAGAGCCGCATCTCAAGGATCGCCGTCGCCTGCCGTTCCGTGAAATTCAGCTGCGCGGCCTGCTTCTTCGAAGCCGCGGACTTAAAACGGATACCCTCCGTGACGCCGTTCATCAGGCAGGCCTTCGCCATCTTGAGGTCTCGGCTGCCGCGCAGCACCTCGATGATCAGGTCAATCACGTCGCAGGCCTTGATGAGGCCCTCCTGGATCTCTTTCTTGTCGAGCTCCTTGTTCAGCAGCGTCTGATATTTCCTTGTGTTGAGCTCAAACTGAAAATCGACGACATGCTCGAAGACCTGCTTCAGACTCAGCGTCTCCGGCCTTCCGTCCGCGACCGCGAGCATATTCACGCCGAAGGTATCTTCGAGACGGGTCTTTTTGTAGAGCAGGTTCGTGAGCTGCTCCGTGTCCGCGCCTTTCTTGAGCTCCAGCACAATGCGAATGCCTTCCTTCGAGGACTGGTTTGTGATATCAATGATATCCGTCGTCTTCTTTGTCTCGACGAGCGTGCCGATATCATTCAGAAACTTTCCAATATTTGCACCGATCATCGTGTAGGGAATCTCGGTGATGACCAGCTGCTGCCGCCCGCCTTTGAGCTTCTCGACCTCCACGCGCCCGCGGATCTTGATCTTGCCAACGCCTGTTTTGTAAATTTCTGTCAATTCGTCTTTGTTAACCACAATGCCGCCAGTCGGGAAATCCGGTCCCGGCATGATCGCGAGCAGCTCCTCCGTCGTCATCTGCGGATTTTTCATATAGGCCTTCATCGCGTCGATCGTCTCTCCCAAATTGTGCGGCGGGATGCTCGTGGACATACCGACCGCGATGCCCTCCGCGCCGTTGATCAGGAGGTTCGGGATGCGCGCCGGCAAGACCTGAGGTTCCCGCTCCGTCTCGTCGAAATTCGGCATGAAGTCCACGATATCCTTATCGAGGTCGGCGAGCAGCGCCTCCTCGGAAACCTTCTGTAAGCGCGCCTCGGTGTAACGCATCGCGGCCGCGCCGTCACCCTCGATCGAGCCGAAGTTGCCATGGCCGTCTACGAGCGGCAGGCCCTTTTTGAAGTCCTGGCTCATCACGACGAGCGCATCGTAGATCGAGCTGTCGCCGTGCGGGTGATATTTACCCATCGTGTCGCCGACGATACGCGCGCACTTGCGGTAGGGGCGGTCGCTGCGGATGCCGAGCTCGTGCATGTCGTAGAGCGTCCGGCGCTGCACCGGCTTTAAACCGTCGCGCACATCCGGCAGCGCGCGCGCCACGATAACGCTCATCGCGTAGTCGATGTAGGACTTCTGCATAATATCAGAATATTCTGTTTTGATAATCATTTCTTCACTCATGACAGGCCTCCTACACGTCGAGCTCCGCCTCTACGGCGTTCTCATAGATAAATTTTCTGCGCGGCGGCACCTCGCCGCCCATGAGCATCTCCGTCACGGAGGAGGCCAGACGCGCGTCCTCGATCTCAACGAGCTTCAGTCTCCGGCTCGCCGGATCCATCGTCGTCTCCCAAAGCTGCGTCGCATCCATCTCGCCGAGACCCTTATAGCGCTGCAGCGTGAAGGGGCCGGTGTGCTTCTTCCGATAGCGCTCAAGCGCCTTGTCGTCATAGAGATATTCCTCCTTGCCGCGCGCCGGCATCGCCTTGTAGAGCGGCGGCATCGCGATGTAGACATGCCCCTCGTAGATCAGTTCCGGCATAAAGCGATAGAACAGGGTCAGCAAAAGCGTGCTGATATGCGCACCGTCCACATCGGCATCGGCCATGATGATAATCTTGTCATAACGCAGCTTCGTGATGTCAAAGTCATTTCCGTAACCCTCTGAAAAGCCACAGCCGAAGGCATAGATCATCGTCTTGATCTCCACGTTGGCGAGAACCTTGTCGATGCTGGCCTTCTCGACATTCAGGATCTTGCCGCGAATCGGCAGAATCGCCTGGTAGGCGCGGTTCCGGGCTGTCTTCGCCGAGCCCCCGGCGGAGTCTCCCTCGACGATGAATATCTCGCATTTCGAGGCGTCACGACTCTCACAGTTCGCGAGCTTCCCGTTGGAATCAAAGGAGAATTTCTGTTTGGTGAGGAGATTGGTCTTCGCACGCTCCTCGGTCTTGCGTATCTTCGCCGCCTTCTCCGCACAACTGATCACGGTCTTCAAAGTCTCGAGATTGCGGTCAAAATAGCGCTGGATCTCCTCGCCGGTCACCTTCGCGGTCGCCTTTGAGGCATCCTGGTTGTCAAGCTTCGTCTTCGTCTGCCCCTCGAAGCGCGGCGCGGGATGCTTGATCGAGATCACCGCGGTCATGCCATTGCGCACATCCGCACCTGTAAAATTCACGTCCTTTTCCTTCAGGATGCCAAGCTCGCGCGCGTAGGAATTGATCACCGTCGTGAACACCGTCTTGAAGCCGGTGATATGCGTGCCGCCCTCCGCGTTGAAAATATTATTGCAGAAACCGAGTACATTCTCGTGGAATTCATTGATATACTGAAAGGCGCCCTCGACCGTGATGCCCTCGCTCTCGCCCTTGAAGTAAACGACGTCATGCAGAGGTTCCTGCTTGCTGTTGAGGTCCTTCACGTAGCCCTTGAGGCCCTCCGGCTCGTGGAACTCGATGTGCTCCACCTCCGCGCCGCGCCGGTCTTCGAAAATGATTGTAAGCTCCGGATTCAGATAGGCGGTCTCGTGCATCCGGCTCTTGACCTCCTCGGCCTTGAAGCGGGTCTTCTCAAAGATCTCGCCGTCTGGCAGAAAACGAATCTTTGTCCCGGTCTCCTTCGTGCGTCCGATCGTCGGCAGAAGGCCGTCTTTCAGCTCCAGCACCGGGATGCCCTTCTCGTAACGGTCGTGGTGAATATAGCCTTCCCGCGAGACCTCGACGTCCAGCCAGGCAGACAACGCGTTGACAACCGAGGAGCCCACGCCGTGCAGACCGCCGCTCGTCTTGTAGACGGAGTCGTCAAACTTTCCGCCCGCGTGCAGCGTCGTGAACACGAGACGCTCCGCTGACATGCCCTTCGCATGCATGCCTACCGGGATTCCGCGCCCATTGTCCGTTACTGTACAGGAGCCATCCGCCTCAAGCGTGACCTCGATGTGATCACAGTAACCCGCCAGATGCTCGTCGACGGAGTTATCCACAATCTCATAGATCAGATGGTTCAACCCCTTCGTCGAGACGCTCCCGATATACATGCCCGGGCGCTTGCGCACCGCCTCCAGTCCCTCCAGAACGGCGATACTGTCCGCGTCATAGCTTTTCGTCTTTGCCATATTTCTTTCACCTGTTTCCTTCTATCTTGTATCACATTTTCACAGTATAACACAAGATATGGAAAAGTATCAATGAAAAAAATCCCTCCCATCATATATGAATGACCGGGAGGGATTCTCTTTTCCATCGTGATTATACTACATCATTTCTCTTAATATAGCCCGGATGCTCCGGATCCGCGATGATCTCCTTCATGTGGATGACCTGCGCGTTCTTGTCCACGACCTGGCCCTCGATGTGGACGCCCTCGCCGATCGTAACATTGTCCAGCAGCACCGCGTTGCGGACCACTGCGCCCGGCTTGATCTTGCAGTCACGGCCGACAACGGAATCGATGACCGTACCCTCGACGACGCTGCCGTTGGCGATGAAGGAACCCTTCACCTCGGCTGACTCGAAGTACTGCGCCGGGCAGGAATCGTTCGTCCTGGTGTAAATCGGCCAGCTCTGCTTGAACAGAGTCTCCGCAATCTTCTCCCGGTTCACCGACAGATTCGCGTCATAATAGCTCTTGAAATCCGTAATCGGTGCAAAGAAGCCCTTGTGAGCTACTCCGCGGATGTCGAGTTCGTCGCACTTCGCATTGATAATCATCCGCAGCGTGTACATGGAGGACAGCTTCTGCGCCTCGTCCAGCAGGTCGAGGAACATGGCTTTCGACATGACATAGGTGTCCATGAAAATATTCCGGTTCTTTGCCGTGCCGCTGTTCAGCTCGAAGGATTTCACGCCTTTCTGGCGGTTCAGATTCACACAGTAGCAGTTCTGATAGGCATCCTTCGCATTGTCGACCGCGTGGTAGAGCACACTGATGTCCGCTCCGGACTCGATGTGCGCGTTCAGCATCGCCGCATAGTCCTGCTGATAGATCATGTAGCCCGGCGCAATCACTACATGGGTGTTCGACGTATTCTTGATATGATCGATGAACTCCATGTAAGTTCTGATATCGGTGTTGTAGTAGTCATTCTCCTCCGTGGAGGAAGCAAACATCATGCGCAGATATCCGCTCTTGGAGTTGATATTATAATGTCTGCCGGTGCCGAGATGCTGCACCAGAGACTGCGGCTTTCTGCGGATATAGACCTGGATCCGGTCAATCCCGCTGTTGGACATATTGGAGATCGGGAAATCGACCACACGGTATCTGCCGAGGAAGGGGAAGGCGGCGATCGAGCGGAAAGACTCCATTCCTTCTACCCAGACATTGCTCTCCGAAAAACTGATAATTCCTAATGCTCTCACCATAATTCTCTACCCCTTTACATTTTTCGCTATAAGTTCGATGTGCTCGCTGTCCGGGTCTCCCACGACAGCCTGCGCGCCGATCTTCACGCCGTCTGCAACGAGCGCACGCTGTACAACCGCGCCCTCTTCCACGACGACGCCTGACATCAGAACGCTGTCGACAACCTTCGCACCGGCCTTCACCTCCGCGCCGGTAAACAACACGGAATTACGCACGTCGCCCTCAATCACACAGCCCTGCGTGACATAGGCCCGCTTCACGCTGCCTGTCGAAGATACGTACTGCGGCGTCGCCGGGGCATCCTCCGTGTATATCGTCCAGGTACGGTCGTCAAGCTCCAGACCATTCTTCTTGTCCAGAAGATCCATATTCGCCTCCCAGAGCGAATCGATCGTTCCGACATCCTTCCAGTAGCCCTTAAACTTATAGGCAAACAGTCTCTTTCCGTCATTCAGCATGGCAGGGATAACATCCTTGCCGAAATCGTGGCTGGAATTCTCATTCTTCATATCAGCCAGGAGCATCTTTCTCAGGAGCTTCCAGGTAAAGATATAGATACCCATGGAGGCGAGATTGCTCTTCGGCTGTGCCGGCTTCTCCTCAAACTCCACAATACGTCCGGTCTCCGGATCCGTATTCATGATGCCGAAACGGCTGGCCTCCTTCATCGGAACCTCGAGCACCGCGATCGTCGCGTCCGCGTTATTTTCCTTATGGGCGTTCAGCATCTTGGAATAATTCATCTTGTAGATGTGATCGCCGGAAAGGATCAGTATGTACTCCGGGTCGTAGCTGTCCACAAAGTCGATATTCTGCGAGATCGCGTCCGCCGTCCCCCGGTAGACGTCCAGCTCCGAGTCCGCCTTCTCACGCGGCGGAAGGACGAAGACACCGCTGTCGCGGGAGTCAAGTCCCCACTTGCTGCCTCCGGACACATAGCTGTTCAGCAGGACAGATTCATACTGGGTCAGAATGCCGACCACATCAATGCCGCTGTTCGCGCAGTTGCTTAAGGGAAAATCGATAATCCGGTACTTTCCACCGTAGCCGACCGCTGGTTTTGCGACCTTATTGGTAAGATCATGGAGACGGGAACCACGCCCGCCGGCCAGAATCATTGCCAACATACTGTTTTGCTTCATAAGAATGGACCTCTCTTTCACTCATATAAGTCTATTATACAATCTTGTGGGAAAATTGCAATTTTTCTTTTTCAATTTTGGAGTTTTTCACAATATTTATGCAAAAGCTTAACATGGATTTACATCGTTTTTGTATACTTTCACAAGAAAACAGAGACAGCGGACGAACCTTCCGCAAAACAGGCCGTCCGCTGTCATATTTTTTACTTACATAGATTTTCTTTCCGCGATCTCCGCCATCTTCGCCGCGTTCAGGCGGGTGTCACCCTTCACGCGGGAATAGGAAAGGTAACCGTTCATGCGGTCGATCTTCGTCAGATTGCGGCTGCCGCACTTCGGACAGACGTCCATCTCGAGCTCCTGATGTCCGCAGTCGTCGCAGTAGGCGAGCGAGAGGTTCACACCCTCGTAGAAGCCCTTCTTCATCGCGCGGCGCACGAGCGTGCGCACCGCCTCTTTATTATAGCCGACCGGGTAACGCACATACTGGATCTTGCCGCCGTTGCAGAGCTCCCAGAAACGTCCCTCGCTGTCCTGCTTCTCGATCGGCGTCATATCCTCGGTCACATGGCAGTGGAAACTGTTGCTCACGTAGGGACGGTCGGAAACATTCTCCACAATGCCGTATTTCTTGCGGAACTGCTCGATCTGCAGGCCGCAGAGACTCTCCGCCGGGGTGCCGTAGATCGCGTAGAGGATGCCGTCCTCCTTCTTGTACTGCGCGATCTTCCCATTGATATATTTCATGACGTCCAGCGCGAACTGCCCGTCCTCGCGGATCGACTTGCCATTGTAGAGCTCCTGCAGCTCGTTGAGCGCCGTGATGCCGAAGGACGCGGTCATCGGCGCGAGAAGCGGCTTGATCTTGTCGTGCGGGTCGAGATGGCCGCCGTAGAAGCCGCCCTCGCAGTAGGCGAGCGGGTTCGTCGAGGCGCGCATCTCGCCGAGGTAATCGCGGGTGCGGATGTGCAGGTTCCGGATCATCTCGAGGTAATAGTCGAGCACCTCGTAGAAATCACGGTTCTCCGAGCGGGACTGCGCCAGGATCATCGGCAGGTGCAGGCTCACCGCGCCGATATTGAAGCGTCCCACGAAAACCGGCACATCGTCCTCATCGGCCGGTTCCATACCGCCGCGCTCGTACCAGGGACTTAAGAAAGCGCGGCAGCCCATCGGGCTGATGACCTTGCCGTACTTCTGGTACATGCTGGAAATATAGCCCTCGCCGCTCATCGAGAGCCAGTCCGGATACATCGTCTTGCAGGAACACTCGACGCCGGCTTCAAAGACATCCTCACAGACGCCGCCCTTCCCATGAATCGCCTCGTCATACAGGAAGACGATCTTCGGAAACAGAACGGGCTTCTTCGCACCCTTTTTCCCCTGCCCCTCCTGGTGTACCTGGAGCATGACGATATTGCACATCTTCTCAAATCTGCCCTGACCGAGGCCCATCGACATCGTGACGAAGGGATAATCGCCGCGTGAGGAACCAACCGTATTGAGTTTGTACTCGATACCCTGCCAGCCCTGCTCGAAATCGCGGTGGACGCGTTTCAGCGCGTAGTCCTCCGCCTTCGCCTCCGCGCCTTCCCAGGACGGGTCGGCATAGGACAGGAATTCCTTCTTGAACTTCTCATAACTCTTCTCGGCATAGGGGGCGAGGATCTTGTCCACCTCCGGCACCGTGAAGCCCCCGTACTGCTGGGAAGCCGTGCTCAGGATGATGTCGCCCATCACGTCGAAGGCCGTGTCAAGCGTCTTCGGCTCATTGTACCAGACATTGCCCATCTCAAAACCGCCCTTCAGTACGTTCGCCACGTCGAAGAGGCAGCAGTTCATCGTGTCGAGGCGCGCCGACTGGTCATGGATATAGATGTAGCCGTCGCGGCAGGCCTGCAGCTCGTTACGGTTCATGAAGAACTTGCGGTAGAGCTCCTTGTTCAGCTCATTGAAAATAAGGCTGCGCTTCGTCGCCACGAGCGCGCTGTCCGTATTCGCGTTGCTCTTGTCGCCGATATAGCGGATCGACTGGCTCTTCGTGTAGACGTCGTCCATCATGTGCACGAAGTCCTTCTTATAATTCCGGTAATCCCGGTAGCTCTTCGCCACCGCCGGGTTCACCTGGTCGAGCGCGCCCTCGGCGATATTGTGCATCTCCTGCACGTCGATATTCTCCTTGCCCAGCGCCTCCGCGTGCTCGTAGGCAAAGCTGCGGATGAAGTCGATCTCCTCATCCGTAAACTTGTACAGGATGCGCGCCGCGGACTTGTTGACCGCATTGACGACCTTCTGCACGTTGAAGGCCTCGCGCGTGCCGTCCTTCTTGATCACATACATCATATCTCCTGCCCTCCACTATATCTAGTGCTTCTTTTCTCCCAAAAATGCCAGATGTTGATATCAAGTATATACTATCATGCAGTAGAATGCAATAGACAAAATGCCAAAAATAACGCCGCCCCTGCCGGGCGGCGCTTCCTGTACGTAATCTCGCTTCAGGCAATCTCCAGCACTTTGTAGCCATCGTCCTCGACCGCCTTCTTCAATGCGGCCTGATCCGGCGTGCCGCAGAGTGTGAGCACCGCGGTGCCCTTCTCGTGGCTCACCTCGGCGGACTCCACCTCCGCGAAGGCCTCGAGCGTCTTCTTCACTCTCGCCTCGCAGTGTGCGCACATCATTCCTTCAATCTTCATCGTCATCTTCTCCTCACCTCCTTTCACCTCCGGAAGGAGCGGCTCGCTCCCGAGCGCGTCCTTCCTCTTTTTATCCCGCCCCGCGTCGTCCATGCGGAACAGATTCAGACGCAGCGCGTTGCTCACGACGCAGAAGCTCGAGAGACTCATCGCAGCCGCGCCGAACATCGGGTTCAGGGTCCAGCCGAAGATCGGAATCCAGACGCCCGCAGCGAGCGGAATGCCGATCACATTGTAGAAGAAAGCCCAGAACAGATTTTCATGAATGTTCCGCAGTGTCGCGCGGCTCAGGCGGATCGCCGCCGGAACATCGGAAAGCCGGCTCTTCATCAGCACCACGTCCGCCGCGTCGATCGCGATGTCCGTGCCCGCGCCGATCGCGATGCCGATGTCCGCGCTCGTGAGCGCCGGCGCGTCGTTGATGCCGTCGCCGACCATCGCGACCCGGCCCTTCTTCTTCAGGGCGCTGATCACAGCCTCCTTGCCGTCCGGCAGCACGCCGGCAACGACCTCGTCGACGCCTGCCTGCGCACCGATCGCCCGCGCGGTGCGCTCATTGTCGCCGGTCAGCATGACGACATGGATGCCCATGTTCTGCAATTCCTTCACAGCGCGCGGGCTGTCCTCGCGGATCACGTCCGCGACCGCGATAATGCCGAGCAGGCGCCCATCCTCGCTGAAGAAGAGCGGTGTCTTTCCCTCTTCGGCCAGCTCGGCGGCCTTCGCAGCGACCTGTTCAGAAATCTGCGTTTTTCCGGAGATAAATTTCCGGTTTCCGCCGGAGAGCGCTCTGCCTTCCAGCGTCCCCGTAAGCCCGTTGCCCGCGACAGCCTGAAAATCGTCGACTTCCTGCTGGGGCATATTCCGCTCCTTCGCCAGTGTAAGAACCGCGCGCGCCAGTGGATGCTCGCTCTTCCGCTCCAGGGCACAGGCCTTCCCGAGCAATTCCTCCTCGCTGCAGCCCTCCACCGGGCAGATATCCGTCACGCGCGGCTCGCCACTCGTGATCGTACCGGTCTTGTCGAGCGCGACAATCTGTACCTTTCCGGTCTCCTCGAGGGAAACGGCGGTCTTGAACATCGTACCGTGCTTTGCTCCCATACCGTTTCCGACCATGATCGCGACCGGCGTCGCCAGACCGAGCGCACAGGGGCAGCTGATGACAAGCACCGAGATACCGCGCGCCAGCGCGTAGCCGACCGTCTGTCCGGCGAACAGCCAGACCGCCGCCGTGACGAGTGCAATCGTGATAACCGAGGGCACGAAGACGCCGGACACCCGATCCGCAACCTTCGCGATCGGAGCCTTGGTCGCTGCCGCGTCGCTCACCATCTGGATAATCTGCGATAGAGTCGTATCTTCTCCCACCCGCGTCGCCTCGCAGACGAGATAGCCCGACTGATTCAGCGTCGCCGCCGAGACTGTATCGCCCGGCTCCTTGTCGACCGGGATGCTCTCGCCGGTCAGCGCGGACTCGTTGACCGCACTCGTTCCCTCCTTCACGACGCCGTCGACCGGGATATTCTCGCCGGGACGCACTACGAAGTGGTCGCCGATATGCACCTGCTCGATCGGCACCTCGATCTCGCTCTCCCCACGCTTCAGGACGGCAGTCTTCGGCGCCAGCTTCATCAGACTTTTGAGCGCGTCCGTCGTCCTGCCCTTCGACATCGACTCCAGCATCTTGCCGACCGTGATCAGCGTCAGGATCATCGCCGCCGACTCAAAATAAAACTCATGCATATAGCTCATAACCGCTGCCATGTCGCCCTTCACCTGCGCGTCCGTCATCGCGAAGAGTGCATAGACGCTGTATACATAGGAAGCAGTCGAGCCGAGCGCGACGAGCGTATCCATATTGGGGGCACGGTGAATCAGCCCCTTGAAGCCGCTGATAAAGAACTTCTGATTGATGACCATGATCGCCGTTGTGAGCAGCAGCTCCACGAGACCCATCGCGATGTGATTTCCATCGAAAAACGCAGGCAGCGGCCAGCCCCACATCATGTGTCCCATCGACACGTACATCAGCGGAATCAGCAGGCAGAGCGAAGCGATCAGTCTGCGCTTCATCTTCGGCGTCTCCGTATCCTTCAGCATATCGTCATAATCCGGCGCGCCGCCCGCCTTCTTCGCTCCCTTCAGGGACGCCCCGTAGCCCGCGTCCACGACCGCCGCGATGATCGCCTCCGGCGCAGCAGTGCCTTCCACTCCCATGGAATTTGTCAGAAGGCTCACCGAACACGAGGTAACGCCCGGCACCGCGTTCACGGCCTTCTCGACCCGCGCGCTGCAGGCCGCGCAGCTCATGCCGGTCACATTGTATTGCTCCATCGTAACATTCCTCCTATCGCATCAGCTTCTGTAATAGTGTTACCAGTTCATCGATAACTTCATCATTGCCCGCGCGGATATTGTCCGCCACGCAGGTCCTGACATGATTCGCCAACAATACCTTATTGAAACTGTTGAGCGCGGCGTTTACCGCCGCCACCTGCACGAGAATGTCCGCGCAGTACGCGTCGTTCTCCAGCATACCCTGTATTCCGCGCACCTGGCCCTCAATGCGCTTCAGGCGGTTCATCAGGTCGCGGTACTCCTTCTCGGAACGTTCCTTTTTCTTCTCCGTCGTCCCGCAGCAGCAGGCCTGCTCCTCTTTATTCATCTCTTCCATTGCAATCCTCCACGCAAGAATACCCTTCAGGGGTATATCATGACAGTGCCATCATATACCCCCGAAGGGTATTTGTCAACATCTTATTTTAATCCTTTACAGCTGCTCTCCGGTCAGCAGCTCATAGGCCTGCAGATACTTTCCGATCGTCTTCTCCACGATCTCCTCCGGCAGCGTCCAGTCGTTCCCCGGATTCGCCTTCAGCCAGTCGCGGGCGAACTGCTTGTCAAAGGAGGGCTGGCCATGTCCCGGCTCGTAGCCCTCCGCGGGCCAGAAGCGGGAGCCGTCCGGCGTCAGCATCTCGTCACCGAGCACGATATTGCCCTGCTCGTCGAGGCCGAACTCGAACTTCGTGTCCGCGATGATGATGCCGCGGCCAAGCGCGTAGTCCGCGCATTTCCTGTAGAGGGCAATCGTGTAGTCGCGCAGCTTCGCCGCATACTCCTCTCCCTTTCTGGGGAAATATTTCTCGAGATGCGCGATACTCTGTTCATAGGAAATATTTTCGTCGTGGTCGCCGATCTCTGCCTTCGTGGATGGCGTGTAGATCGGCTCCGGCAGCTTATCGGACTCCTTTAATCCCTCCGGCAGCGCGATACCGCAGACCATGCCGTCCTTCTGATAGCTCGCCCAGCCGCTGCCCGTGATGTAGCCGCGGACGATACACTCGATCGGAAGCATCTGAAGCTTCCGGCAGAGCATGCTGTTGCCGTCAAACTGCGGTTGCCGGAAAAATTCCGGCATATCCTTTCCGTCCACCGAAATCATGTGATTCGGGAGAATATCGCGCGTCATGTCAAACCAGAAGCGCGACATCTGCGTCAGCACGGTGCCCTTTTTCCGCACATCATTTTTCAGAATCACATCAAAACAACTGATGCGGTCCGTCGCGACCATGACCAGGCTGTCGCCGCAGTCGTAGATCTCGCGCACCTTACCCTCTTTGACCGGTTTCATTTCTGCACTCATCTTTTCTTCCTCCGTCTGTTATCTTAAAAAATAATTATCGAAATATTCCGAACAGGGAACTGTTCAGGGAATCCGCGAGCTCCTGGATCGCCTCGCTCGCCTCATTCAGGTTCTCGATCGCCTCCGTGAGCTGCTCCATGTCCAGCGCCCGCATCGTCTCGTTCAGCGTGTCGACATCCAGACCGGCAATGGTCCCGGAGAGCTGCTCCCAGTCGATGTCTGAGGCGGAAATCTCCGTCAGCACACTCTCCGCCTCCGTGAGCGTGTTGTTCACCGTATCAATGTCCAGCTGCGAAACCTGCTCCACCACCGGCTCCAGCGTCCCGGCCGCCCAGACCAGCGCTCCCAGCAGACAGACCGTCAGCAGCACGGATACGATGCTGATGATTCTGTTCACCTTCAGATCCCTGCGCAGCTTCTTTAACTGCTTCTCCAGCTCATTGTCATCCATGGCTTTCTCCTCCTGTAATGTGCTCCTTCTTCACCTGCCCGCGGATATTGCGGCGCACTCTTACTTCCACCTCGGAGAGGCACGTACGTTCCTCCGCACTCAGGCCATCCATGCAGACACTGCCAAACTGCAGGAGAATCGCCTCGATTCTCTCAAGACACTCCCGTCCCTTTCCCAGAACAGCGACGATCAGCATTCCCTCCTTGTCCGTGCGCGTCGCGATATACTCGCCGCGCTTCAGACGGCTTAAGGTCCGCGTCGTTCTCTGCGACGTCTGTCCGGTGATCACGGCGATCTCCTTCTGCCGTCCAAACTGCCGGATATCCCGGAACAACCAGAGCAGCGTGACATCGTCAAATGTCAGCGGTTTCAACATCTCGTCAGCCCGGAGAAGTTCCTTCAGCAGTCTGCGTCCATAATAAAGATCCGGCCAGAAGCCCACCTTGCTCTGCAGCTCCTGTTCTGTCTGCGGACTTAAGTCCGAACCGTTCTTCTTTCTGGTCGAAGGAAGCGGCGTGACGACGCCGTCCTTCGCCGCGCTGAGCAGGTAATAGCGCACCTTACCCTGCACGTCCTCATAGTCGTCGCCATAAACATCCTTGTAAAAATCATTGTAATACTCAAAAGTAATAATTTTCGTCCGGATCGTGGTGGCAATGCTCATACTCTGCGAGACCAGGCTGTTTTTTCGCTTCAGATAATAGTAAACCGGCTCCTGAATCGCGCGGAAGGTCTCCGCATAGCGAATATACTCCAGATTAAAGAGAAAGTCCTCGCACCAGCTCAGCTCCGCGTCCATCCGGATCCCATGCTCCATGATGATGGAGCGGCGGAACATTTTATTCCACAGCACACCATAATAAAAATCCGCCGGATTCTCGATCATGTGCGAGGCAAACTCGACGCGGTCCATCACCTGATCCTCATCGATGTCGCCCTTCTGCGACATGCGCGTACCCGACACACGGTAGAAATCCGCAATCACCATGTCGCAGCCCGCCTCCTCTGCCGCACTGACCAGCAGACTGGTCGCGTTTTCCGGAAGCCAGTCGTCGCTGTCCACAAAACGGATATACTCCCCGCGCGCAGCCTCGATCGCCCGGTTCCTGCTTAAAGAAACGCCCGCGTTCTCCTGGTGAATCACGCGGACTCTCGCATCTTTCTCCTGATACTCATCCAGCAGGGTCTCCGAACCGTCCGTGCTTCCATCATCAATCAGAATGAGCTCCAGATTCTCATAATCCTGCGCCAGCAGGCTGTCAAGGCAGCGCGCCAGATATTTCTGCGTATTGTAAACTGGTACGATGATGCTCACCAGTGGGTTTTCCATGCCATTCCTCCTCATACTCTCTGCTTCGTCAGCTCCGCAAACTCCGCGCCCGCCGCGCGGCAAAGATCCGCGGGCGAGAGCTCAATCTGCGAGCCGATTCGTCCACCGCTGACATAGATCTCTGTCCGCCCCTGCGCCGAACAGTCAATGCGCGTGACATACTGCTTCTTCATACCGACCGCCGTACAGCCGCCGCGGACATAGCCCGTGACCCGGTTGATATCCTTCACATGGAGCATCTCCACGCTCTTCTCACCCACGGCGCGCGCCGCCTTTTTCAGGTCCAGTTCCTCCTCAATCGGAATCACGAACACAAAGTAATTCTTACTGTTTCCAACCGTCACCAGCGTCTTAAAAACCTTCTCATGGGGAAGTCCCAGCTGGTCCGCGACCTTGATCCCGTCCACGAACTCCCCGCACTCATATGTATGATACTGAAATGGGATCTTCATCGATTCCAGAATCCGCATTGCGTTGGTCTTGACCTCTTTTTGCTTCGCCATTTCTTTCTCCTCACACAGCTTCTATTTTTGCATGTTTCCACAAAAAAAGCAACCATAGATTAGATTCTACTCCACCAGCGGCAGGCATATCTCTCCCACGAAACAGTCGTCCTCGCGCCGCCAGCTGAAGCTGCCTCCATGCTTCTCGATAATCTTCCGGCAGGTTTTGAGGCCGATCTGCGTGCTCTCTCTGCGGTTTTCCTGTTCGTGCACACGATTCGTGACCTGAATCTTCAGCCGGCCCTCTTCTTCCCGGATACGAATTGCAAGTGGATAAGCCCTGTCCGCATATTTCTGCAGGTTCCGGAGCAGATTATCGATCACACGCTGCATATATTCGCCGTCCACCATCACCGCGCCGGAGAGCTCGCCTGTCTCACAGTCGATCTGCCCGCCCTGCTCCTTCCAGTCCAGGAGCTGCCGGCAACAAAGTTCATTCACCAGATCCGCACAGCTCATGCGGATCAGCACCAGACTCTTCTCCTCCTGGCCATACACAAGAAAATATTCAAAAAGCCGGTCGGACACGCGCTTCATCTGGAAGGCTTTCTCCCCGCAGCGCTCCAGATAAGACTGTCGCTGCTCCTCATCCTCACAGCGCCCGCGGCTTAAGATCTCCAGATATCCGATCAGGGAAGTGAGCGGCGTACGCAGGTCATGCGACATCGCGGTCACCAGCTCCATATTTGCCTTCTCAGCCTCGGCCTTCTTCTGCTGCTCCTCCAGGATCCCATTTTTCAGTGTCTCAATGCCCTTCGCGAGATCGGTCAGCTCATCTCTGCCACGGATTGTGACCGGGTAGCTTAAGTTCCCGGCGCTCAAAACTGACAGCTCCCGTTCCAGACAGTTGATATAGCGAATCTTCCGGTGCACCATCAGGAAAAGAAGAAGGATGAATACAATCCCTCCCACCACGTATTTCAGGACGTTCAGCCAGTTCATATCCTGCATCGTGATATAGTATTCCAGCTCCGCCTTGATCGGCGTTCCATCGCAGAGCTCCAGATCATAGTAGGTGACGCGGTTCAGTTCCAGCATTTCCGGAGGCTCGTCCTCGCCCTCGTTGATCGTCAGATAAGGCCCGATAAGCGCGTCCACATCGCGGTAAAACATCACATAGATGTCTTTCTGCCGCTGCACCCAGCCTACCAGCAGCTCTATATTATCCTCGCCCACCTGATTCGTCTCAATAAAATCATTCAGGCTCTCCAGCGTCTCATCCATGGCCAGGCCGATGGATTCCTCCGAGTAGCGCCGGTCTGCGACAATATCATAAGCCAGGTTTTCAACCAGCCAGGCTGCAAAAAGTGCCACAAGCAGCGCAGCAGCGCTCATCACAATCAGCTCCAGCGTGAGCCGGTTTCCCCATTTCTTCTCAGACGACACAGTATCCCCTTCCCCAGACATTCTGTATGTAACTCTCTCTCTCTTTTCCCAGTTTCCGTCGAATATTCCGGATGTGAACCATGACCGTATTGCCGGAGCTCGCGTAGAAGGTCTCCTTCCACACGGCCTCATAGATTTCCCGCACGGAGAAAACTTTCCCCGGGCTGGAGATGAGCAGCAGCAGAATCTGATACTCCATCTCGGTCAGGGCGATCCGCACTTCGCCTGCAAAAACGCTCTGGCGCCCACGATCCACTGTGATATCGCGATAGAATGCAAGCTTTTCCGGCTTCTCCTGCTGCCCCTTATAGACCTGGTAACGGCGCAGCAGCGCGCCGACCCTTGTCAGCAGCTCCGTATAAGAAAAAGGCTTCACCAGATAATCGTCGCCGCCCGCGCCGAATCCCTGCACCTTGTCGTGCTCCCCGGACTTGGCTGTCAGGAAGAGAATCGGCACATTTGTCTGCTCCCGTATCTTCTCGCAGGCCCAGATCCCCGACTCTCCGGGCATCAGGATATCCAGAATCACCAGGTCCGCCTCCGGAGCCCGCGCAAGCGCTTCGTGCGCGTCACAGGCCTCCGTGACCTCATAGCCCTCCCCGGACAGCATCACGCGCAGCACCTCGCGGATCTCCGGCTCGTCGTCCACCACCAGTATTTTCTGTTTTTCCGGCATGTTTTTGTGCCCCCTCAAAACTTTGCGTTACCGACAGTGTAGCACTTTACAGCAGGAAAAGAAAAGGCCTGACGGAAGACTTTAAGAATTCTTAAGCATTCCTATTTGATAATTCTTTTCAACTGAAAGCTTGCGTTCCAAGTTAGCCAGTGCTAACATTTAACCATCGTTAAAAAAGGAGTTTCCGCAGTTATGTTTCTGGAAATACAGGAAATCCGAAAATCCTTTGGCTCCGGCGAGAACCGAACCGAGGTGCTGAAGGGCGTCAGCCTCGCGGTCGAAAAGGGCGAATTCTGCGTGCTGCTCGGTCCTCCCGGCTCGGGAAAATCGACGCTGCTCAATATCATCGGCGGCATTGACGCGGCGGATTCGGGCGAGATCGCGATCGCCGGGGAACACATGTCCGGCATGAAGGAACGGCGACTGACCGACTATCGCAGGCGGCATCTCGGCTATGTCTTTCAGATGTACAATCTGATCCCGAACCTGACCGTGCAGGAGAATATCGAGGTCGGCGCGTATCTGGGTGAGGATCCGCTCGATGTGGACGAACTCCTCCACACACTGGGGCTTTATGAACATCAGAAGAAAATACCCGGTCAGCTCTCCGGCGGGCAGCAGCAGCGCACGGCGATCGGCCGCGCGGTCGTGAAGAAGCCCGACATCCTGCTCTGCGACGAGCCGACCGGCGCGCTCGACTACCAGACCTCGCGGGAAATCCTGAAGCTCATCGAGACCGTGAGCCGCCGCTACGGCAGCACCGTGCTCATGGTCACGCACAACGACGCGATTCAGCGCATGGCCGACCGGGTCGTGCGCCTGCGCGACGGACAGATAAGGGATAACCGGCTTAATGAGCGGCGCGTTCCCGCGGAGGAGCTGGAATGGTAAAAAAGAAGAATCCCTTATACCGGCGTCTTCCGCGGGAGCTGCGCAGCGAGCTCGGGAAATATCTCGTGATCTTTCTTCTGCTCACCGGCTCAATCGGCTTCGTGTCCGGCTTCCTCGTGGCGGACGGCAGCATTCTCGCCGCCTATGAGGAGAGCTTTGAAAAATATAATATCGAGGATGGCAATTTTCGCCTCAGCGAAAAGATGAACCGCGCGCAGCAAAGCTCCATCGAGGACTTCGGCGTCACGCTCTATGATAATTTCTACGCGACGGAAAATCTGACAAATGGCAGCAGACTGCGTATCTTCCAGGATCGCAGCGAGGTCAATCGCGTCTGTCTCATGGAAGGGCGGCTGCCGGAGACGGCGGATGAGATTGCGATCGACCGCATGTATGCGGACAATCATGCTCTCTCTGTCGGCGATACACTGCAGAGCGAATCCCGCAGCTTCACCATCTCCGGCCTCGTCGCGCTCCCCGACTACAGCTGCCTTTTCGAGGACAACGGGGACTCCATGTTCGACGCTCTGCAGTTCGGCGTGGCCGTCATGTCCGCGGAGGGCTTTTCCACGTTTCGCAACGCGGAGCTCACATGGAGTTATTCCTGGAAATATGACGCGGATATCGCTCCGGCGGATGAGGACGCCGAGCAGGAAATCTCGGAGGAACTCATGAAAGTCATGCTCAGCGAGGTGACGCTCGAAGCCTTCGTCCCGCGCTACCTCAACCAGGCGATCATGTTCACCGGCGACGATTTCAGCAGCGACAAGGCGATGATGACCGCACTGCTCTACATGGTCATGGCGATCATGGCCTTCGTCTTTGCCATCACGACCGGCGCCACGATCGCAAAGGAGGCGAATGTCATCGGGGTCTTACGCGCCTCCGGCTACACGCGCGGCGAACTCATCCGGCACTATATGACGATGCCCATGCTCGTGACGCTCGCCGGCATGCTCGTCGGCAACCTGCTCGGCTACACGATTTTCAAAGATCTCTGCGCAGGCATGTATTATGGAAGCTACAGTCTGCCGACCTACGAGACGCGCTGGAACGCCGAGGCCTTCCTTCTGACCACGCTCGCCCCCGGCGTCCTGATGCTGCTCATCAATTTCGTGCTCCTGCGCCGCGCTTTGGGCCTTTCGCCGCTTAAATTTCTGAGAAGGGATTTGAGCCGAAAGGGCCGCTCCCGCGCGCTGCCGCTGCACGGCCGTATCCCCTTCTTCACACGCTTCCGGCTGCGCATCATCTTCCAGAACGCGGGCAGCTACGCGATTCTCTTCGTCGGCGTGCTCTTCGCGAATCTGCTTCTGATGTTCGGCCTGATCTTCCCCTCCGTCCTGAATCACTACCAGGAGACGCTCACGGACAATCTGCTCTGCAATTACCAGTACATTCTGCAGATTCCCCTAAGCGCCATGAACGAGGAGCGGAAGCTCGAAAGCCTGCTGTCCATGCTGCTCTTCTCGCTGGACGCGCAGACGGAAAATGAGGATGCGGAGGCATTCACGGCATACTCCCTTGTGACACTGGAAGACGAATATAAGAGCGAGGAGATCCTTCTCTACGGGGTCGCCGCGGACAGCCGCTATATCGACGCGGACTTCAGCGAGGAGCAGATCTATATTTCCCAGGCCTACGCGGAGAAATTCGGCACGCAGCCCGGCGACACCATCACCCTGAAGGAAGAATATGAAGATGAGCTCTATGAATTCACCGTGAGCGGCGTCTATCCTTACGAGGGCGCGCTCGCCCTCTTTATGGAGCAGGATTACCTGAACGCGTACTTTGATCTGGGGAACGATTATTTTTCCGGCTATTTCTCCGACACAGAAATCACCGATCTCGATGAACAGTATCTGTCCTCGGTCATTGACCTGGATGCGCTGACAAAGATTTCGCGGCAGCTCAACATTTCGATGGGAACGATGATGTACATGGTGGACGCCTTCTCCGTCGTCATGTTTCTCGTGCTGATCTACCTGCTGTCGAAGACAATCATTGAGAAAAACGCCCAGTCGATCTCGATGACAAAGATCCTGGGCTACACGCCCGGCGAGATCGGACGGCTGTACATTCTCTCGACCACGCTCGTCGTAGTTCTCTGTCTGCTCGCGACGCTGCCGCTGGAGACGTGGATCATGTACTGGCTTTTCCGCGCGGTCATGCTGACCAGCATCTCCGGCTGGATTCCCTTCTATATGGATCCGCGGATCTATGTACAGATGTTTGCGCTGGGGATAGCCGCCTACGCGCTCGTTGCGCTGCTGGAATTGCGGAAGATACGGAGGATTCCGATGGACGAGGCGCTGAAAAATGTGGAATGAAAGGAACCCGTATGTTATGAAAAAAAGTCTGCTTTTCATCCTGACCTTATTCTGTCTCACCGGGTGCAAAGAAACATCAACAAGTACAGTCTCTCCGGAAACAGCAGAAACCACTGTGCAACAGACCGATGAACTGGAAGATACAACCGTCCCCTACAGCTCCTCCCTCACCGTCGACAAGGCGGAGACCGTCTACGTGAAGGCACAGGCCGACGGCACACCGACGGAAATCACCGTAGAGACGGAACTCAGGAATCCCGACCCGGAAGGCCGCTCACCGATCTCCGACTTTTCGACCTTAAGCGATATCAAAAACACCGAGGGCGACGAGGCGTTCACACAGGACGCTGACGACTCACTCATCTGGAAAAATCAGGGCGCGGATATTTCCTACAAGGGAACTCCCGAAAAAGAACTTCCCGTCAATGTACTGATCAGTTACTATCTGGATGATCAGGAAATCGAGGCCGGGGATCTTGCAGGCAGAAGCGGACGGCTGCGCATCCGCTTTGATTATGAAAATCAGACAGCGGAGGAAGTCGAAGTAAATGGCGAGACTGTGAGTACAAAGGTACCCTTCACGGCGGTCACGCTGCTGTACCTGTCTTCTGATATTTTCTCCAACATGGAAATCACCAACGGAAGCCTCGTCTCTCTGGGTTCCCAGGAGATCGCCCTTGGCTTTGCGCTGCCGGGGCTTGCCGAATACCTCGAGCTCACAGACTACGAGCTTACCGAGGACCTGGAAATCCCGGAATATGTGGAATTCTGCGCCGAGGTGACGGACTTTGAGCTGGATTTCACGGCGACCATCCTCACGCCGGGATTATTTTCGGAAATAGAGGAATCCGATCTTGATGAGCTGGACGATATGATCGCCGATATGAAGGAACTGGGCGACGCGTCCTCCGATCTGGTGGATGGGACGGAAGAACTCTATGACGGTACCAGCGAGCTCTGCGACGGCACAGGCGAACTTCTGGACGGCGTGACAGAGCTGCGGGATGGTGTAAAAGAGTATACGGACGGCGTGTGGGCTGTGGACGCGGGACTGGATACGGTGAATTATTCGCTCTACCAGCTGACGCTCTCGAACGAGGAGCTGCAGGAATCCATGCAGGCGCTGGCGGACGGGCTTGCCGGGCTCGACGCCGCGCTCGGCGCAGTCGAACTGCCCGGAAGCGGGGCCGATGCCTCCGCAGGAGAACTGACTGCGGAGCAGCTCGCGCTCTACGGGCAGCTCGCCGCATTCCAGTCACAGCTTGACGCCCTGCAGGAGAGCGTGAGCCAGCTCGCCGCAGGTAGCCAGCTGCTCTCCGACGGCGTGAAAAGCTACACCGACGCCGCTTATCAGATCTATCAGGGAACAAAGGAACTGAGCGCAGGCTCCGCCGAACTGGCAAACGCCAGATACGAGCTGAACGACGGCCTGCAGGAACTTCTGGACGCCGTGGAGGAATTAAACAACGGCGTCGGCGAACTGACCGACGGCGTGGAAGAACTCCGCGATGGTGTGAGGGAATTCGACGAGGAGGGTATCCGGAAGATTACCGAACTTTTCGGGGACGATCTCACCGCGCTTATCATCAAACTGCGCGCCCTCAAAATTGCCGACGATGCTTATCAGAATTTCGGCGGCATCACCGATGGCCAGACCGGCAGCGTGCGCTTTCTCATCGAGACGGAGGAAATCGTCCCAGAGGAAATCGCCCCACAAGAAAATCCTTGACGCACAAAGCTGCTTATGCTATAGTATTCAAGGCTGTCCGGTAGTCGGGCGGCCTTGAGTTGCGCGAAAAATCACGCGAGGCTATTTCGGGAGTGGTGTCCATATAAGGATTCTCCCGGAAGCGATGGCTCCGCGGAAGAAAAACCAAAATGGAGGAAGAAAAAATGAGCGTAATTTCCATGAAACAGCTGTTAGAAGCCGGCGTCCACTTCGGACATCAGACCCGCAGATGGAACCCCAAGATGGCGGAGTACATCTACACAGAGCGTAACAGCATCTACATCATCGACCTGCAGAAGTCCGTCGTAAAGGTTGACGAGGCTTACAGAGCTGTCGCGGATATCACCGCACAGGGCGGCACGATTCTCTTTGTCGGCACGAAGAAGCAGGCACAGGATGCGATTCAGGCGGAAGCCGAGCGCTGTGGCATGTACTATGTGAACGAGAGATGGCTGGGCGGCATGCTTACCAATTTCAAGACGATCCAGAGCCGTATCGTGCGTATGAAGCAGATCGAGGCGATGGAGCAGGACGGCACCTTCGACGTGCTGCCGAAGAAGGAAGTCATCGCCCTCAGGAAAGAGCTTGAGAAGCTGCAGAAGAACCTGAACGGCATCCGCGATATGAAGCGTCTTCCGGACGCGATCTTCGTGGTCGATCCGAAGAAGGAGCACATCTGCGTACAGGAAGCCCATTCTCTTGGCATCCCGCTGATCGGCATCTGCGATACCAACTGTGATCCGGAGGAGCTGGACTATGTGATCCCGGGTAATGACGATGCGATCCGTGCGGTCAAGCTGATCGTCTCCAAGATGGCGGACGCCGTTGTGGAAGCGAGACAGGGCGAGGCCGAGGAGTATGCCGAAGAGGCGGAGTACGAAGAGGACGCCGCATACGAAGAGCAGGAATAAGCTTTAAGGAGGGTTCAGAATATGGCTATTACAGCTGCAATGGTAAAAGAATTAAGAGAGATGACCGGTGCGGGCATGATGGACTGCAAGAAGGCCCTGACCGCTACCGAGGGAAATATGGAAGAGGCCGTCGATTTTCTGCGTGAGAAGGGACTCGCCACTGCGCAGAAGAAGGCAAGCCGCATCGCGGCAGAAGGCATTGTTGCCACCGCGCTCAGCGAGGATGCAAAGAAGGCTGTTGCCGTAGAGGTAAACGCGGAGACCGACTTCGTGGCGAAGAACGAGAAGTTCCAGGGCTATGTGGCGCAGGTTGCGGCGCAGGCTCTTACGACAAAGGCAGCGGACGTCGAGCCCTTCCTCACAGAGGAGTGGACAGCTGAGCCGGGCAAGACGGTCGGTGAAGCGCTGGCAGCACAGATCGCCGTGATTGGTGAGAATATGAAGATCCGCCGCTTCCAGCAGATGGAGGAGCAGAACGGATTCATCGCTTCCTATATCCACATGGGCGGCAAGATCGGCGTACTCGTGGACGTCGAGACCGACGTGATCAACGATGAGATCCGTGAGATGGCGAAAAACCTTGCGATGCAGGTCGCGGCCTTAAAGCCGATCTACACGAACAACAGCGAGGTTGATGAGACCTATAAGGCACATGAGCTTGAGATCATCAAGGCGCAGATCGAGAATGACCCGAAGATGGCCGGCAAGCCGGAGAAGGTAATCAATGGCGCAGTGATGGGCCGTCTGAACAAGCAGCTCAAAGAGATCTGCCTGCTCGACCAGGTCTATGTGAAGGCCGAGGACGGCAAGCAGCTCGTATCCGCCTACGTGGCGCAGGTTGCGAAGGCAAACAGCGCGAATATCGCGATCAAAGGCTTCGTCCGCTTCGAGACTGGCGAGGGTCTCGAGAAGAAGAACGAGGACTTCGCGGCGGAAGTTGCAAAGCAGATGGGACTTTAATCTTCCCTCATAAGAATCAGACCCCCGGGGGATGCCCCGGGGGTTCTTTTTATCTGCTTATCAGTCGTCCCACTCCGCATCGTACTCAATGATGGCGCCGGTGACGGCATTGATCGTGCACTCATATTCCATATTCCCCTGATAGAACTCGATCTCGTATTCCATGATGCCGTCGTCCTTCTCCAGCTTCGCCTTCTCAAAGACCACGTCGGAGGCCGAGAGTCCTGCCCGGTTCAGGGCGATGGACTTTGCCTCGTCCACGCTGATGTAAGAGCTGTTGTCCGTACTTCCGGACGAACCTGAGCCCGAGGATGCGCTGGGCGCGGTCTCCAGAGCTTCGACACTCTTATCCACGATCGCACCGTCCGAAACGCGGATCTCATACTCATACTCAGTAGTCGAGCTGAAGAACTCAATGTCATATACGGCAACGCCGTCGTCCATATCCTCGTGCGCCTTTGTAAAGGTCACGTCGGAAGCGGAAACTCCCGCGTCGGAAAGCGCCTTATTTTTGGCAGTTTCCAGATCGATCCGGCTGCTCGCTGTCGATGCAGAGCTGTCGCCCGAAGTCGTCTGCGCGGAGGAACCCGTGTCTGCGGTTCCGTTCTCCACCACCGGAGTCGTTTCAACTGTCTCCACCACGACAGTTTCCGTTTTTGCCGCAGCAGCCGGCTCTTCCGCCGCGACCTCTACTGTATGCGTCTCTTTGGACTTGCTGTAGATCGCCCCGCCGCTCACCTTGATCTCATACTCATATTCCACATTTTCCGCGTAGAATTCGATATCATAAACCGACTGTCCATCGTCGTGATCAAGATCCGCCTTGGTAAAGGTGACCTCGGATGCGACAAGCCCCGCGTCCGTCAGAGCGATTTCTTTTGCCTCCTCCAGCGTGATCTCCGAAACTTCCGCCGCCGTGCTGGCCAGGGCAATGATCTCCGCTGACTTCTTGATCACGGTGCCGTCAGACGCGAGAATCCAGTACTCATATTCCGTATCGCCCGCCGTGAAATCTACCTCATAGATGAACTGTCCGTCCTCGTGGTCGAATTCGGCCCTGACATACAGTGCGGAAGCCGGATCAACGCCCGCGTCAGCAAAAGCATAATTCTGTGCTGCTTCTTCCCCGATGGCCGATTCCCGCGCGGCGGCTGTCCTCGCTCCTGACGCTGCGTAGGCCGTCCCCGCTCCTAAGAGTGCAACTGCAGACGCGATACCCGCAATCGACATGACTGTTTTTTTCCTGGTTCCAAAGAATTTCTGAATGATTGTATTTGTCATTGTATTGTCCTCCTTTTGTTTTCTGTAAGCACAGTATAAAACAGAAAAATTAGAAGAACATTAGAGACTGAACTTTTTTAAAAATAATTGTAAAGGTGCTCCCAAGCCCTGCTTCACTCTCCACGCTGATCTCACCGCCGTGAAACCCGGCGATCTCCTTCACCATCGCAAGCCCGAGTCCGTTCCCCTCGCCGCTGCGCGAGGCGTCAGCCTGATAAAAGCGTTCAAAAAGATGCGGCAGGCTTTCCTTGTCGATTCCAATGCCGTCATCCTGCACCCTCAGCACAATCGCATTTTCATCAGAACACAGAGTAACCCATGTATGGCCGTCTGTATTTCCATAGCGGTAGGCATTGCCGATGAGATTTGTCAGAAGACGCGTCAACAGCTCGCGATTCCCGGTGAAACGGATATCCGGCTCCGCCTCGCAGCGCAGCTCGATGTTCTTCTCCCGCAGCAGTGCCAGATCCTCGCAGACGCTTTCCGTCAGCCCGGACAGATCCAGCTCTTCCTTCGCGTAGCGCTCCGGCTGCAGCTCCAGTCTGGTAAAATCCAGGAGGCTTCCGATCAGACGATTCATCTTGCGGCTCTGCCGCTGAATAACCCGTAGCGCCTCCTCATATTCTTCCTGACTCTGGGGCGCTTCCAGGGAGAGCTCGCACTGCGCACTGATCACAGCGGCCGGCGTCCGCAGCTCATGCGAAGCGTCGGAGACAAAGCGCTGCTGCGTCTGGAAGGATTCATCCAGACGGGTAAACATTTCATTGAACTGTCCGGCGAGCTGATGCAACTCGTCCTGTCCTTCGCTCAGCTCAATCCGCTTTCCCAGATCATTTCCTTCGCGGATCTGCGCCGCCGTGTCTGCAATCTGACGGATCGGGCGCAGTGTCCGCCCTGCAATCAGGAAGCCGCCGATGATGGCCAGCACGACAAGGCTCGGCAGCAGAATGAGGGAGGTGCGGGAAATCGCAGACAGCTCGACCTCCCCCTGCGTCTCAGAGACGATACCGCGCAGCCACAGATCTTCAAGTCCCTCTGTCTCCAGCCTGCGATCAAAGATATAGTAGAGCGTCCCGTCTACCGTCACACGCTGCACCTCCGAATCCACGAAGGCGACCGCAGCGCTCTCTCTGGCAATCGGGTTTTCCCCGTAGACCAGCGTGCCGTCCGTCCGGCAAAGAGAAGTGTAGATCTCATTGACCGCATCGAGGAAATCGTCGTCGATCTCGATGTAACCGCCATCGAAATGCGCATAGTAATCCACGTCATTGTCCGCGTAGAGATCGTCGATCGAGGCGTAGTACTCGACCTCGTCCACATTGTTCTCCACAGTCTGTATCAGTTCGTCACGGATAGTCTTCTGAATGATCTGCCGGCTGGCTGACAGAATCACAAAATAGGTGAGCGCGACAACCACGATCAGTACAGCCGAAAACCAGAGCGTGATCTTCGCGCGGATGGATAATCTTTTCAAGGCTTACGCGTCCTCCCGTATGACATAACCCCTGCCGCGCACCGTGTGAATCAGCTTCTTTTTCTGTCCGCTGTCGATCTTGCGGCGGAGATAGCTGATATATACATCCACGACATTCGTGCCGCCTTCATAATCATAGTTCCAGATGTGGTCTTCAATCTGTTCCCGCGAAAGCGTAATGCCCACATTGTGCATCAGGTATTCGAGCAGTGCGTATTCCCGGGCAGAGAGGGTGATCTCGCGTCCGCCGCGCGTGACCCGCTTTGTCGCGCAGTCCATAACAAGATCGCCGACTGCGAGCTCGCTCTTCGCCGTGCCGTGATTCGTGCGGATCATCGCCCGGATGCGTGCGCTCAGTTCCTCAAAGGAGAAAGGCTTCACGAGTTAATCGTTCGCTCCGCTGTCCAGCCCCTTCACGCGGTCCGAGATCGAATCGCGCGCCGTCAGGAAGAGCACCGGCGTCGTTCTTCCGGCGTTCCGAAGAGAAGCGAGTACAGCGAAACCGTCCGCACCCGGCATCATGATGTCCAGAATTGCGGCGTCATAATCCGCACAGGCGAGCATGTCCATCGCCTCTTTTCCGTCGTAACAGCTATCCACACTGTAGCCGTCTGAAGTCAGTTTTTTGCTGATGATGCGGTTCAGATCCCGCTCATCCTCTGCCAGAAGAATTCGCATGCCATCACTCCTTCGATTCTATCAGAATCATAATGCCTTCTCCAATCGTGATCCGCGCCTCATTTTCTTTGATCTCATTCGAGACGCCCCTGGACGCACTTCCGCGGACGGTAAAATCATAATCGCTGAGCGGATATTTCACCCCCCGCAGCGTCACGCCGCTCACCTGTTCCGTAAACGGGATCAGAGAAAAGAATTCTCCGTACTGCTCTTCCGACTTCAGCGTGACACTGCCGCTGATCAGCCGGATGCGGTTGTACGCATCGAGAATCCGGCAGGGAACTTCTTTTTCAAAGGAAAGATACAGGGTATGAATATTTCCGAGCACATGGTCGAGCCGTGTTCCGGTTGCTCCCAGAAGCGTGATATCCGTACTGCCAAGCTCCAGCGCCAGCTCTACTGCGATCTGCGTATCCGTAGCGTCCTTTACCGGATTGAATTCACGGACTTCAATGTCCGTGTTCCGGTACTTTTCCAGAATGCCCGGCTTCAGGCTGTCAAAATCTCCTACAATCCTCGTCGGCCGGATTCCCTGCTCATAACAAAAGGCAAGCCCTTTATCCGCACAGATGATGTGGTCAAAGGGCTGCTTAAGAACACAGAGAGCAAAATCAGTATCAATCCTGCCCCCGCTGATAATCAAAGTTTTCATCACTTCATGATCTCCAGGAAATCGCGCACATTCTGCCCGATATCGCCCTTGAAAATAGCGGAACCGGCCACGATCACATTCGCTCCTGCATCGAGCACCATTGGAAGATTCTCTTTCTTGATGCCGCCGTCCACCTCGATATCGGTGTCAAGTCCACGTGCGTCAAGCATCGCGCGAAGCTCGCGGATCTTCTGCATAGACTCCGGGATATAGGACTGCCCGCCAAAGCCCGGCTCCACCGACATGAGCAGAATCATATCCGCCTCATCAAGCAGATCCGCAAGAACGCTGTTCGGCGTCTTCGGCTTGATCGTCACGCCTGCCTTCACGCCCTTCGACCGGATCGTGCGCAGCGTCTTCTTTATATCCTTGCAGGCTTCATAATGTACCGTGATGATATCCGCGCCGCAGCGCACAAATTCGTCAATATAGCGGTCAGGATCCACGATCATCAGATGTACGTCCAGCACAAGATCCGTAATCTTCCGAACGGATTCCAGCACCGGCATACCAAAGGAAATACTCGGGACAAACAGTCCATCCATCACATCGTAGTGCAGATACTGTGTTCCCGCCTCCTGCGCGCGCCGGATATCATCGCCCAGATGCGCAAAATCCGCCGATAAAATCGAAGGTGACAAATATTTTTTCATGGTTCAGCGATACCTCCTCTTCTCTCTCTCACACAGCTCCTCATAGAAATCAAGATAGCTGTCATATCTTCTTCTGTGAATGCTTCCCGTCTCCACAGCCGCTTTTACTGCACAGCCGGGCTCATGCACATGCGCACAGCCGGGGTAACGGCACTGATTTTCATAAGGGAAAAACTCCGGGAAATCAAAGCGCAGCTCTTCCTTCTTCGTCTCCATCAGATCAAGGGAACTGAAACCCGGCGTATCGAAGAGATAGCTGTCCTTCTGAATCCAGAACAGCTCGCTGTGCCTTGTTGTATGTTTTCCGCGTTCAAGCTTTCTGCTGATCTGTCCGGTCTCACTCCCGGCGTCCGGGATCAGGAGATTGGTCAGCGTTGATTTCCCCACGCCGGACGGCCCCGCCAGCGCAGTCGTCTGATTCAGGAGCAAAGCCTTCAGCTCCTCAGCTCCCTGACCGGTCTTCGCACTGACAAACGTAAGCAAACAGTCACTGTGTGCGTAAATCGCCCTCAGCTCGTCCTCCTGTTCCGGCTCCGCCTCATCCAGCTTATTGAAGCAGATAATCGAGGGCAGCCCTTTCTGCCGCATCATGACCAGAAAGCGGTCCAGCAGGCCCAGGTTCGGCTTCGGCCGCGACAGGGCAAAGACGATCAGCGCCTGCGTGAGATTGGCAACCACAGGCCGGATGAGTTCGCTGCTCCGCGGCAGAATCTCCTCAATATTTCCACTGCGCTCTGTCTCATCAAGCGCCTGTATTTCCACCAGATCTCCGACCAGCGGCTTCAGGCCCCGGTTGCGGAAGATCCCCTTCGCCTTACACTCATATACGCCGCGGTCCTCCACGTAGACATAGTAGAAGCCCGCGATCCCCTTGATGATCCTGCCTTCCATCAGGACGACGGCCCCAGGCTGACATAAATCGTCACATCCCCGTCATAATCCACCGTGCTGCTGGGGCTGAAACGCGTCACATAGCCCGCTCCTACAGAATTGCTGTACTCGGTGGCCTGTGTGACCGTTCCTGTGAATCCCGCACTCCGAAGCGCCGTCACCGCCGCGTCATAAGTCATATTGACCACGACAGACGGAATCGTGACTGTCTGTTTTCCCAGGCTGACCGTAATCGTGACCGTGCTCCCGGGAGACACACTCGTGCCCCGGTCCGGATCGGTGCTGATCACCAGGCCGCTGCGGATATCATCCGAATAGGCCTCTGCCACCGATACCTTGAAACCGTCGGCTTCCAGCTCTGAAGTCGCCCTTGTCTGCTCATGCCCGATCACGTCCGTCACCGTCACCGTCTGCGGACCGCTGCTGATGACCAGATCGACAGAGGTTCCTTTTTCCACGGTAGAATTCGCCGTCACGCTCTGGCTGATCACCAGACCTTCCTCCACGGTATCACTGCTGCTCTCCGACACCGTGCCAACCGTCAGCCCCGCTGCGGTCAGCGCGCTGCGCGCAGTCGCCTCGTCCTTTTCCAGCACGCTCGGCACCGTCACCGTCGTCTCCTCCTCTTCCGTATCAGAGCCTGTCGCCTGAGTGTCCTCACCACTTGAAGTCGTTACCTCCACAGAGCTTCCGACTTCCACACGGCTGCCCTCCTCCACACTCTGCTCGATGATCTGACCGGAGGCATACTCCGAAGAAGGTTCGCTGCCCTTCAGCGTGATGCTTAAGCCCAGCTCCTCCAGCTCGATCTTCGCCTCCGTCATGGTCATGCCAAGGAGACTCGGCATCTCTACCGTATTCGCCGATGAGCTGCTGTCATCGTCCGTAACGCTCTCCTCCGTCTGCGTGTCTTCCGTGTCGGAACTGCTGCCTGAGCCAAGCCCAAAGAGCCTCGACACCAGCAGAAAGACAATAATCACAATGATGACAGCGAGCACAATGCCGGCCGCTGTCATGGCTTTTTCCACGGCAGGACTCAGGCTCTCGTCATCATCATCCTCTTCGTCATCGTCATCCTCGTCATCATCCTCTTCCTCTTCCTCCTCTATCTCCTGATGACGCGCTCTTCTGACCTCTTTCACCTGGGACGTCGTATCCTTCGTCACAATCACCGTTCTTGCCTGATTGTCCGGGTCAATGATCTTCACGAAATCCCCTTCCGGATCCATCAGAGACTGTTTCAGGTCCGCGATCAGATCTCCGATATCCTGATATCTGCGATCCGGACTCTTCTCTGTCGCCTTTTTGATAATCTGGGAGAGACTGTAGGGAAGATTCTTACAATAGGTCTCCGGCGGGACCATCTCCTCCTGCAGGTGCTTGACCGCGATCGTCACCGCCGAATCCCCGTCAAAGGGTACGCGGCCGGTCACCATCTCATAGAGCACGATGCCCAGAGAGTAAATATCGCTTCTATGGTCCACGTAGCCGCCTCTGGCCTGCTCCGGAGAGGAGTAATGGACAGAACCCATCGCATTCGAGGTCGTCGTCTGGGAAGTCGTCGCCTTGGCAATGCCAAAGTCCGTCACCTTCACCTTGCCTTCCCGGGAAATGATAATGTTCTGCGGCTTGATATCACGGTGCACGATCTGATTGTTGTGCGCTACCTCAAGGCCTGCGGACACCTGAATTGCAATGCTCGTGGCCTCCTTGATCGTAAGACTGCCTTTCCGCTCAATATAATTTTTGAGCGTGATGCCCTCGACCAGCTCCATGACAATGTAATAAATCCCGTTTTCATCGCCGACGTCATAGACATTCACGATATTCGGATGCGCAAGGCGTGCCGCGGACTGCGCTTCCTCTTTGAACTTTCTGATGAAAGCGTCATTTCCGCGGAATTCCTCCTTCAGGATCTTGACTGCGATGTAGCGGTCGAGCTTATGGTCCTTGCCTTTATAGACCTCCGCCATGCCGCCGACGCCAATCTTTTCCAGGATCTCGTAGCGATCACCCACTATCGTTCCGATTTTGATCATAATTCTACCTCACTGCTATTCTGCTTCTGTCAGCACTACCGCAATATTATCCAGACCACCGTTCTGGTTCGCCTGCAGAATCAGCTCGCTGCCGATCTCGGACAACGGCCGCTCCTGGCTGATGATCCGGCAGAGTTCCGTATCCTCCACCATATTGCTCAGGCCATCGGAACAGAGCAGATATTTATTTCCATGCGCCACTTCAAGGAAATACAGATCCGGCTGAATGTCTCCCTGTATTCCAAGCGCCTTTGTGATAATATTTTTGTCGGGATGCTTCCTTGCCCGCTCGGGGCTGAGTTCTCCCTTTCGCACGAGTTCCGCCACGTAAGAATGATCCTCCGATATCTGGCGGATGCTGCCTCCTGCGATTTCGTAAATGCGGCTGTCTCCGACATTCGCCGCGACTGCCTCCTCTCCCCTGACCGTCAGCATTACGAGCGTCGTACCCATGCCCTCATAATCCTCACACTCACAGGCTTTCTCATAGATTCGATGATTTGCATAGCGCACTGCCTTCTGAAGAATCAGCGCCGGGCGGGTCTCCATGCTCTTATTGGCCGCCTCAATGACGCTCTCCACCGCCAGAGAAGAAGCAATCTCCCCCGCCCGATGGCCGCCCATGCCGTCCGCCACGATATAGAGATTCGGAAGGTTCCCCACCGGGGCATCCGAGGCGTACACAAAATCCTGGTTGATCTTTCTCGTCCTTCCCACGTCTGTCACTGCAACTGATGTATGCACGCTTTTCTTCACCTCATTTCTCAAGATATCGCCTTCTAAGCTGGCCGCACGCGCCATCGATATCCCGACCCATTTCTCTTCTTATAGTAACATGTTTCCCCGATTTTTCAAGAATTTCTTTGAAATTCAGGACTTTTCCGCGTTCCGGTCCGAAAAGTCCGCGTTCCGCGACCGGGTTGACCGGAATCAGATTGATATGACAATTCATACCGTCCAGCAGCGACGCGAGCGCCCGGGCATCCTCCGGCGCATCGTTCATGCCGCTGGCCAGGCTGTATTCAAAGGTAACGCGCCTCCCCGTTTTTTCAAAATAATAGCGGCAGGCGTCCAGCACCTCAGGAAGCGCATAGCGCTTTGCTATCGGCATCAGCTGGAGGCGCTTCTCCTGCGACGGGGCATGAAGGGACAGCGCCAGGGTAATCTGGAGCTCCTCATCCGCCAGCCGGCGCATCATCGGCACGATGCCGCAGGTCGACACCGTCACATTTCGCTGACTGATATGCAGCCCGCCCTCTGCAGTCAGAATTTCAATAAAGCGCAGCAGAGCTTCGTAATTGTCAAGCGGCTCCCCGCTGCCCATGACGACAACGCTGTGAACGCGCTCTTTCGACCATTTCTGAATCTGATAGACCTGGTCGAGAATCTCGGAAGGACGCAGGTTCCGTGCAAGGCCGTTCAACGTCGAAGCACAGAAGCGGCAGCCCATCCGACAGCCGGCCTGAGAAGAGACGCAGACAGAATTTCCATAGCGATAGCGCATCAGCACGCTCTCGATCACATTTCCGTCGAAAAGACGAAACAGAAACTTGGCGGTCCCATCCAGCTTCGAAGTCTGCACTTCCAGAAGCTCCAGACTGGTCAGTTCGTACTCCGCACGCAGCCGCTCCCGCAGGCTCTTCGGCAGATTGCTCATCTCGTCAAAACTGCCCGCCAGCTTCTCATGGAGCCAGCTGTAGATCTGACTCGCGCGGAACTTTTTCTCTCCGATTTTCTCCATCTGTGCCTGCAATTCGGCAAGCGTAAGAGATTTGATGTCCGTCATCAGGTCTTCCTCTTCAACTTTGCGATGAAAAATCCATCCCAGGGATCAATCCCCGGCAATGTCTTCTTCTGCTCTTCCAGAACGAAAGGGTAATGTTCGAGAATCCATTCCACATTGCCCTCATTCTCATCATAATGTACGGTGCAGGTGCTGTAGAGCAGTGTCCCGCCCGGCTTTACGTACTGCCAGGAAGCGTCCAGAATCTTCCTTTGCAGCTGTACCAGATCCTGCTGCTGCGCAGGCGACATCCGGTACTTTAAATCATGTTTTTTATTCAGGACCCCGAGTCCGGAACAGGGCAGATCGGCCAGCACGATATCCGCTTTCCCGAAGGATGCTTCATCCGGCAGGGTGGCATCCCGGCACACGGTATGTATATTTCCGGGCTGTACACGCCGGATATTCTCCCGTATCAGCTCCACCTTTTCCTCTGTCAGATCACGCGCCTCCACCATGCCGGTGCCGCCGAGCAGCTCCGCAAGATGCAGGCTCTTTCCTCCCGGCGCAGCGCACAGGTCAATACAGTAATCTCCGGGATGCGGCGCGGCCAGAAGCGCCGCCTGCATCGAGCTGACATCCTGCACCTGGAACAGTCCCTCACGAAAAGACGGCAGGGCGCGCAGATAATCATAACCCGAGATCGCAAGCGCCGGAGCCATGCCCTCGACCTCGCACACCGTCACGCCATCCTCTTCCAGGCGTCTTTTAAGCTTTTCCCTGGTGATTTTTGATAGATTGACGCGAATCGTCGTCGGTTTCTTACGGTATTGATCTTCCAGCATCCGAAGTGCCCGCTCCGCTCCGTATTCCTGCGTCCACTGCTCCACAATCCACTGCGGCGTAGAGTAGCGACCCGAAAGGTCATCCGGCATCGCTTCCGGCCTCCGGCGCGCGATGCCACGCAGGACACCGTTGACAAAACCCGTGAGCCCGGAAAATCCCTTTATCCGGGCAAGCCGGACTGCCTCGGAACAGACCGCTGCGTCCGGCACCTGATCCATGTATTTCAGCTGGTAGACCGACAGCCGCAGAATCCCGCGGATCACCGGCTTCTGCTTTTTCACCGGTACTTTCGCGACCTGATCGATGATCCAGTCAAGTTCGATGAGACGCTCAAGTGTCCCCTCGCAGAGCCTTGTGAGAAAGGCGCGCTGCCGTTTTTCCAGATACTGATAACGCTCCAGCATCCCGCGCAGGGCCGTATGAGCCATCGCGCCCCGCTCCGTCACCTCGAGCAGATACTCGAGCGCGAGCAGTCTTACATTTTCCTGTTCCGCCACGTCCTGCTCCTCACCTGCGCTTTCTGCCGCCGCCGAAGAGAATCAGCAGGCGGAACATCGACAGAATCGACGCCGCGGCTGCCGCCACGTAGGTCATCGCCGCCGCAGACAGCACCTTTTTCGTACCGGTCAGTTCCTCTTCCGAGAGAATGCCTGTTTCACCGAGGATTCGCACCGCGCGCTTCGAGGCGTTGAACTCCACCGGCAGCGTGATGAGCTGAAAGACCACTCCAAAGAAAAAGCAGAGCAGGCCAATCTCAATCAGCAGGTAAGAACTTCCAAATATAATTCCGACCAGAATAATCGGAAGCGCCGCTTTTGTTCCGAAATTTGCAACCGGTACAAAGGTATTGCGAATCCGCAGAGGCACATAAGAACGATCGTCCTGAATCGCATGGCCGCACTCATGCGCGGCAATGCCGATCGCCGCTACGGAAGTCGACCCGTAGACGCCGTCGGACAGGCGCAGCACCTTCTCCCGCGGGTCGTAATGATCTGTCAGATTTCCATGAATATACTCTATCTGCACATCATAGATACCTGCTCCCCGCAGGATGCGCTGCGCGGCCTCTGCCCCCGTAAGTCCGGAGTGGCTGCGCACCTGCGAATATCTCCGGTAGGTGGAATTCACCCTGGCGGACGCACACATGGACAGAATCGCTCCGATCAGTACCAGGATATACGTGGGATCATAAAACAGCATGTCAGGCCTCCTTTTCCGCCGGGAGTATCACCCCCGGCACGATCTTGCATCCGCGCAGGAAAGAGGAAGCCTCCATCCTGGCTCTGCCCTCAAGCTGCAGCTCGGTGATCGAAAGAATCCCTTCTCCTGTCTGCACCAGAATCATGTCTTTCCTCACCTCCATGACCTCGCCGCAGGCGCCCTTCGGCGCACCTTCGGGCAGCACATGGCATTTCCATATCTTCAACGTCTTCCCGAAGAGCCGCGTATAGGCGCTCGGCCATGGATTCAGGCCCCGCACGAGCCGTTCGATGCTCACGGCATCCTTCGTCCAGTCGATATTTCCCATGCTCTTTTTCAGCATTGACGCATAGGCGGTGGGGGATTCCCCCTGTTTCTCCGGCACGATCTCCCCCCGCGCAAGCTGATCCAGCGTCCCGGCACAGAGCTTTGCCCCGGCTGCGCTCAGCTTGTCAAAAAGGCTTCCGCCCGTCTCGTCCTCATCCAGGGGCACGACAACCTTCGCAAGCATATCCCCGGTATCAAGACCCTCGTCCATCTGCATAATCGTGACGCCGGATTCCTTCTCTCCGTCGATCACGGCCCACTGGATCGGCGCGGCTCCGCGGTATTTCGGCAGCAGCGAAGCGTGCACGTTGATACAGCCATATTTCTTCATCCCCAGAATTTCCTTCGGAATAATCTGGCCGAAGGCAGCTACCACGATCACGTCGGCTTCCGTCTGCTTAAGCGTCCCCACCGCCTCGCGTATTTTCAGCGGCTGAATGACCGGGATGCCAAGGCGCTCCGCCGCCGCTTTCACCGGCGTCGGCTGCAGACTGTGTCCACGCCCCTTCGGCCGATCCGGCTGACTCACCACGAGCACAAGCTCATGCTCTGATTCTGCCAGCGCTTCCAGCGTACCGACTGCGAAGTCCGGCGTTCCCATAAAGATAACCCGCATGCTAAGCCTGCTCCTCCTCTTCTTCTTCCTCATCTTCGGCAGTGACGTCGCGGAGCTCTCCCTCCACAAAGTCCTTGTAGATCTTACCGTCCAGATGATCGCACTCATGACAGATCGCGCGCGCCAGAAGTTCCGTTCCTTCAAGCTCGTAGTACTCGCCGTCCTCGCCCATAAACTGCACCGTCACCTCATTCGGGCGTGTCACAGTGCCGGCCTTCCCGGGAAGGCTTAAACACCCTTCATCCCCGGTCTGTTCTCCTTCTGTCCGCGTAATCTTCGGATTGATCATGACGATCGGCCCTTCCCCGACATCGATCACAACAATCCGCTTTAAAATTCCGACCTGCGGCGCGGCAAGCCCCACACCGTTCGCTCCGTACATCGTCTCCAGCATATCCTCAATCAGCACCCGGATCCGGGGCGTCACCGCCGGGACCGCCTTGCTGATCTTTCTTAAGATCGGATCGCCGTCATATCTGATATTTCTTGTCGCCATTTCTTCCTCCTGCCCCTAATACGACTGCTGCGGGTTGTAATCAAACTGCACACGCACCCTGTCTGCAAACGCTTCTTTCTCTATCCTGCTTTCCAGCTGTCGTTTGACCTCCAGCAGCCTCTCTTTTCTCTCATGTTTTATATAAATCACCATACGGTAGATATCGTTCTTCTTCGCAAGCGTCGCGATGGCCGGACCAATCACCTGCAGTGATGCATCCAGCGCGCGGATATACGTCCCCAGCTTCTCCGAGCTCTGTTTTAAGAATTCCTGCTCTGTGGAGGAGAGATAAATCCCCAGCATTTCCTGTATCGGCGGATAGCCCATCAGACGGCGATAGGAGAGCTCCTGCACATAAAAGGCGTCGTAATCCTGCTTCGCTGCGGCACGAATACTGTAATGCTCCGGGCGATAGGTCTGGATCAGCGCTTCCCCCGGTTTTTCGGCCCGCCCGGCACGTCCGACCGCCTGTGTCAGCAGCGCAAAGGTCCGCTCCGCCGCGCGATAATCCGGTGCATGCAGGGAAATATCCGCCGCCACGACGCCGACCAGCGTCACATTCGGAAAATCATGTCCCTTCACAATCATCTGCGTCCCGACGAGTACATCGGCCTCGCCGCGGCCGAAGGCTGAGAGAATCTTCTCATAGCTCTCTTTTGAGCGCGTCGTGTCATAATCCATACGCAGCACGCGCGCCGAAGGAAACAGGCGTTTCACCTCCCGCTCGATCTGCTGCGTTCCGGCGCGGAAACCCGAAATATAGGGCGATCCGCAGGACGGACACGTCTTCGGCATGCGCATCTCATAGCCGCAATAATGACATTTGAGATAGCCGTCTATGTGAAGCGACAGCGATACATCGCAATGCGGGCAGCGCAGCGCCTCGCCGCAGGAACGGCAGGATACAAAGCCCGAAAAGCCTCTGCGGTTCAGAAAGAGCATCGTCTGCTCTCCCCGGCGGAGGCGTTCACCGAGGGCATCTGTAAGCCGCCTGCTGAAAATGCTGCGGTTGCCCTCCTTCAGTTCTTTTCTCAGATCGACAATGTGGACCGCAGGCAGCACAGCTGCTCCGATCCGGCTGTCCAGCCGGTACCAGCCATAAATCCCCTCCCGCGCGCGGTAGCTCGATTCAAGCGATGGCGTCGCGCTGCCGAGCACCACCGATGCTCCGCAGGAAGAAGCACGATAGATCGCTGCCTCCCGCGCATCATAACGCGGTACCGTCTCGCTCTTGTAGGCTCCCTCATGTTCCTCATCGATGATGATGATTCCCAGGTCGGGAAAAGGGGTAAACAATGCGGAGCGCGGCCCGATCATCACGTCAAGCAGGCCTTCCTTCGCCCGCACAAACTGGTCATAACGCTCGCCATCGGAAAGACGTGAGTGCAGCACCGACACCCGGTCGCCAAAACGCTCATAAAAGCGGCGCACCGTCTGATAGGTCAGCGCAATCTCCGGAATCAGTACAATCGCCTGTCTTCCCCGGCGGATCACACGCCCGATGAGCTCCATATAGACCTCGGTCTTCCCGCTGCCGGTGACTCCCTGCAGCAGATACGTCCGATACTCTCCCCGCTCGTAGTCCGTCCAGATCCCGTCGACTGCCGCGCGCTGCTGCGCGGTCAGTTCCGGCCTCTCTGCCGTCTCCTGAAAATGTCCTTCAAAAGGATTTCTGTATTTTGTCTCTGTCTCACTGTACAGGATTCCGTCCCGCTCGAGTCCACGGACCACCGGGGCAGTGACACGGCAGCGCTCTGCCGCTTCCCTCCTGGAGATCGCGCCGTCCGCATCGAGAAGCGCCGCCAGGAGCCTCGCCCTGGCGTGGTGGTTTTTGTGCAGTTCCTCCTCGAGGAATGTCGCCGCCTGCGCACGCGGAACGGCAAGCCGCAGCGTAACGTCGCGCTGCCGCGCGACCTCCTGCTTCACCGGAAGCACCGTCTTCAAAGCCTGATTCATCGTCGAGCCATACTGCTCGCGCATCCAGGCTGCCAGTCCGATCAGCTGCGATTCTGCGCATACGGATCCTTCGACAATCCCGGTGAGCTCCTTGATCTTCTCCGGCGGATAGTCCGGTTCGTCCGTGAAACCGGTCACATAGCCTTTCGTCGGACGATTCCCCCTGCCAAAGGGAAATCTCACCTGCATACCGATGCGGATCTTTCCTCTGAGTGTCTCCGGCACGCGGTACTGAAACTTATGATCCAGCTTCTCATGCGAAATGTCTACAATGACATCGACATATTCCATCTATTTCTCCGCCAGTTCCTGCAAAACCTCCTGGATCAGCACGCGCTCATCCATCGGGTATTTTACTCCCTTAATCTCCTGATAATCCTCGTGTCCTTTTCCTGCCAGCACAATCACGTCGCCCTTCCTGGCATTCCCGATGGCATAGCGGATCGCTTCCTTGCGGTCGCAGATCTCCACAAACTCCCCATCTGTCTTCGCCATGCCGATCTTGATATCGTCAATGATGGCCTGCGGCTCCTCATACCGCGGATTGTCCGATGTGATGATCGTCAGATCAGCCAGGCGCCCCGACACTTCGCCCATCTCATAACGGCGCAGCTTCGAACGATTCCCGCCGCAGCCGAACACCGAGACCAGCCGCTTCGGATGATATTCCCGCAGCGTATTCAGAAGGCTCTCAAGGGCCATCGCGTTGTGCGCGTAGTCAATCATCAGGGTAAAGTCGCCGGGCATCGGAATCATCTCGATGCGCCCCTTTGTCTTCACGACGCGCAGCGCCTCCTTAAGATCGCTTTGGGATACCCGGAAATGTTCGCACACTGCAATCGAAACCAGGGAATTATAGACGCTGAAACGACCCGGCACATCGATCTCCACGTCCATGTCGAGCTTCCCGGAAATATGATATTTCACGCCCAGGTAGCCCTCGCCGCCCAGCAGCTCCATATCCGAGGCCCGGTAATCCGCCTGCTCCGAGAAACCGATCGTCTCCAGATCACAGGTATGGCCGTTCAGCACCAGGTCAAAATTCTCATCGTCAATATTGGCAATGCCATGCCGGCACTGCCGGAACAGCAGGCCCTTGCAGGCCGCGTATTCTTCAAAACTCGCGTGCTCATTCGGTCCGATGTGATCCGGCACGAGGTTTGTAAAGATCCCGATCTCAAACGGAATCCCCGCCGTCCGGTGCATCATCAGCCCCTGCGAGGATACCTCCATCACGCAGATCTCACAGCCGGCATCGACCATGCGCGCGAAATATTCCTGAATCAGGTAAGACTCCGGCGTCGTGTTGTCCGCCGGGATATGCTCATCACCGATGATCGCCTCGATCGTGCCGATGAGACCTACCCGGTAGCCCGCATGCTCCAGAATTCCTTTTATCATAAAGGTCGTCGTCGTCTTCCCTTTCGTACCGGTGACGCCGATCACCTTCATCCGGCGCGCCGGCCAGTCAAACCAGGCCGCCGACAGGATCGCCAGAGCATAGCGCGTATCCTTCACTTCGATGAGCGTCACGCCATCCGGCGCTTCCACCGGACGTTCCACCACAATATAGCGCGCGCCCGCGTCCGCAATCTCCGTTATGTGTTCATGGCTGTCATAAACCAGGCCTTTGATACAGACAAACAGACAATTCTTCGTGACTTTTCGCGTATCATAGACAAGTGCGCCGGCCTCACCCTCCAGCGCCCCTCTGATCAGTCTGTAATCCAACTCCGTAAACAGTGCGGAAATCTCTTTCATAGCCGCTGCCTCCCCTGACTTCAGTATCACGATCGAATAATGGTTCCCGTCCGTTCTTCCAGCGCTTCCTTCGCGTCATCAAGATCAGCGATGACCGTCACGCGGCCCGGCTTAAGAGAGACGAAAGAAACCGCAGCCACGACCTTCGGCAGCACGCTCGTCTCGTCGAACTGTCCCTCCGCAATGTAGGCGCGCGCCTTTTCCACGCTGATCTCGTCAAGCGGCTCCGCGTTCTCTTTTCCATAATTCAGATACAGCTTCTTCTCACTCGTCAGGATCATCAGCATGTCGGCGTCCAGAAGCTCCGCGAGCTTCGCGCTCGCAAGATCCTTTTCGATGACAGCGCTGGCACCCTTCAGGTGATGGGACTGCCGGAGCACCGGAATCCCGCCGCCTCCGCAGGCGATGACGACATGGCCCGCGTCTGAGAGAACGCGGATCGACTCGATCTCGACGATATCCTCCGGCTTCGGCGCAGAGACAATTCTGCGGTAACCGCCGTCCACCTTCGTCACATAGTTTCCCTTCTCCTCCTCGGCATCCGCCTCCTCGCGGGTCATGACACGGCCCACAACCTTGACCGGCTTATAGAAAGAATCGTCATAGGGATTCACGACGACCTGCGTCAGAATCGTGGAGACCGGACGGCCGATCCCGCGGTTCAGAAGCTCCTCGCGGATCGCGTTCTGCAGGTCATAGCCAATGTAACCCTGGCTCATGGCCGAGCAGACCGACATCGGGGCAAAGGTATAGTCCGGATGCTGCTTTCCGAACTCATTCATAGCGGTATGGATCATGCCCACCTGCGGTGCATTGCTGTGGGAAATGACGACCTGACAGCCCGCCTCGACCAGATCCGCAATCGCTTTCGCGGCGGTCTTTGTAGCGATCTTCTGCTCCGGCAGCGTGGTGCCAAGCGCTTTATGCCCGAGGGCGACGACAACTTTCTTTTTATTACTCATGGCAAAATTCCTTTCTTTGAAAACAGCAAGCAGGACGATAAGCCGGGTTCTGTCGTGGACAATCATCTATCCAGGCGCGCCGTCGCCGGCGCGCTCAAGCGACCTACCTGAAGCTGACGGGCCGCCATATGCTTCTGCTTGGTCTTGCTTCGGATGGGGTTTACATGTGCCCCGCCTGTTACCAGGCGGGCGGTAGTCTCTTACACTGCCTTTCCACCCTTACCGGCCGTGAGGCCGGCGGTATATCTCTGTTGCACTGGCCTTGGAGTCACCTCCACCGGACGTTATCCGGCATCCTGCCCTGTGAAGCCCGGACTTTCCTCACTCCGCTTACGCGGACCGCGATTGCCTGTCCTACTTGCTGCACCGTCCATTTTAACCGAAAAAAGCCTGTTTGTCCATGCCTGTTTATCTCAGGATCAGTTCCACCGGACAGTGATCGCTCCCCAGCTGCTCCGCCAGGATGCGGCTGTCCTCAATGTGCGCTTCAAAGCCCTCTGAGACGAGAAAATAGTCGATGCGCCATCCCGCGTTCCGCTCGCGGGCTCTCGCCCGGTACGACCACCAGCTGTAGGCCTCCGCCTTATCGGGGTAAAGGTAACGGAAAGAATCAACAAAACCGGATGCGAGAAGCTCGCGCATCTTGCCGCGCTCCTCGTCGGAAAAGCCCGCATTGCCGCGGTTTGTCTTCGGGTTTTTGAGGTCAATCTCCTCCTTCGCCACATTGAAATCTCCGGTCACGATGACCGGCTTTTTCTCCTTCAGCGTTCCAAGATACGCGCGAAAATCGTCCTCCCACTCCATCCGGTAGGCGATCCGGCGCAGGCCGTCCTGCGCGTTCGGCACATAGACACAGACGAGATAATAATCCTCATATTCCAGCGTGATCGCGCGTCCCTCATCGTCATGCTTTCCCTCCATGCCGAGATCATAGGATACGGTGAGCGGCTTCTCCTTCGTCAGCACCGCCGTGCCGGAATAGCCCTTCTTTACTGCGCTGTTCCAGTACAGCTCATAGTCGGGAAAGCTGAAATCTGCCTGCTCCGGCTGCATCTTCGTCTCCTGCAGGCACAGCACATCCGGCTGCTCCCTGTCAAGGAAATCCATAAAGCCCTTGTTCATGCAGGCGCGCAGCCCGTTGACATTCCAGGAATAGAGTCGTTTCATCATAAGTCTATTTCTCCTTCTTCTGCGAAAAACGCCAGGCCGTCTCCAAGGTGCCGTACAGCGCGACTGACGCGATCACGTCCAGGATCGAGTGCTGCTTTGTGAACACCGTCGAGGCGATGATCGACACAGAAAGCACGCGTCCGAACAGGATGACGGCACGCGGCAGCTGCCCCGCCTGCATCTCCAGCGTTCCCTGAAAGACCATCGTCGCATAGGCATGCATGCTCGGGAAGACGCTCTGCGGCGTATCCACGGTCTGTACGAATTTCATCAGCCGTCCGCTCAGTTTCTCAGAATTGTAGGTAATGCTGTCGCGGAAATCCAACCCGGTCGGCCAGATATAAGCGATCAGAATGAACAGATTCATACCCGTCGAGAGCACTGTCAGCGCCTTTTTGTAGTCCTCGTCCGAGAGATTCTTCAGAGCCAGGAACACGCACACGATAATGTAGGGGAACCAGCTCAGATAGGGGTAGATAAACTGCGGCACATGTGGGATTTTATCGTCCAGTTTGCTGTGCACGAGATGTACCTTCTTGTGCGGCCGCAGCTCCAGGAACACAAACAGCGCCATGTAGACGACGAACCAGATGGCGACCGGAATCAGCTTTCTTCTTTTGATAAATGCCTTTATGTTTTCTATCATACGTTGAATACACTTCCTCCTATGAATTCCCGCAGAATGGAATTGTTCGGCACCAGGTTGCTGTCGACTCCCTGAAAATAATTCAGGAATTTCAGCAGGCGTTTCGCCTCCGTGTACTCCGGTTCTCCCGGCTGGATACCGAAGAGCAGCGGCTCCGCGTACTGCTTGAGCACGGCCAGCTCATAGATCAGCGCCGAGTTGAAGATCACGTCGGCCTCCTCCTGATACGGGAAAATATTTTCGTCCTCGCCGCGGCGCACCGACGGCCACATCGAGATCGTCTTCTTTGCGGAGGTGCCGCGCGTACGCGCGTCCCTCACCATCCGGCGCACCATGCGCCCGTCCGTCGTCGCGATCCGGTTGTGCTCATCGACATTGAGCTGCGTCAGCGCGCTCACATAAATCTTAAATTTGTTCTCCTTCGGGAGCGACCAGGAAAGTCTGTCATTCAGACAGTGAATACCCTCGATCACGAGCACCTCGTCGTCGTGCAGCCGCAGGAGATTTCCCTTGTACTCCTTCTTTCCGGTCACGAAATTGAAGGTCGGCATCGAGACTTCCTCGCCGCGCAGGAGGGCGCTCATCTGCTCGTTGAACAGCGCGATATCCATTGCCCCGAGACACTCGAAATTGAACTGTCCGTTCTCGTCCTTCGGCGTATCGTCCCGCTCCACAAAATAATTGTCCACCGCGATCGGATGCGGCTTCAGGCCGTGCGCAAGCAGCTGCACAGACAGCCGGTGGGAAAAACTCGTCTTGCCCGAGGAGGAGGGACCCGCGATCATGATCAGCTTGCGGTCATGCCGTCCCGCGATCTGCTCCGCAATATTTCCGATCTCCTTCTCCATCAGCGCCTCCTGCGCCAGAATGATGTCGGTCATATTTCCGTCCGCGATCTGCGCGTTCAGCGCACCGACGGTCGGCGCCTCAAGGAGCTCACCCCACGCATTCGAGCGCTTCAACACCTGGAACAGCTTCCGCTGCGGGCGGAATTCGCCGAAGGTATCCGGCGTCTTCTTCGGCGGGAAGTCGAGCACAAAGCCCTCGTCCCAGGCCATCAGCCGGAAGTATTTCAGATACCCCGTATCGGGCAGCATATATCCATAATAATAGTCCTCAAATCCGTCCAACAGGTACACATTTACGGTCGAACTCCTGCGGAAGCGGAACAGCCGCGCCTTATCCAGCATCCCGTGCCGTGTAAAATGCTCGATCGCCTCCTCGACGGAAATGCTCTTCTTCACAAACGGAAGCCGCTGCGCCACCAACTCCTCCATCCGCGTCTGCACTGCACGCAGGAAGTCCTCGTCTACCGGGTGATTCCTGCTCGTACAGTAATAGCCGTCGCCAAGGGAGAAACAGACCCGGATGCCGTTCACTGCCTCCTGCCCCGCCACATCATAGACCGCCTTTAAGAGCAACAGTGTCGCGCTGCGCCGGTAGGTCTTGAAGCCGTCCGCGCTGGCTGTCGTCAGGAATTCAATCCGTGCCCCTTCCTTCACAGAGCGGAACAGCTCGCGCATCTTGCTGCCATTTTCCAGAACCAGTACAATATCGTTACTGTAATTCTTCTGATACTGCCTGGAAAGCTCCAGATAGCTCATGCCCTCCGGTACTTCTATTGTCTTTCCTTCTACCGTTATCTGCACAGATACTGTCTCCTTTCTGTCACACGACCTCAAAGGGATGTCTGACCGGCACACAGTCCATATGCACGCCCGTCAGTACTTTTTCAAGATACGCTTTGACATCCTCCATGAAAATATGCTCGATGCCGTAATGCCCTGCGTCGACAATACACAGTCCCTGATCCACCGCGTCCAGGCCGGTATGATGATCGATATCCCCGGTAATGTAGACGTCACAGTGAAATTTCAGGACTTCCTTCATCGTGCTCTTTCCTGAACCCGGGCAGACCGCGGCAAAGGAGAGCTCACGATCCGGATCGCCGTAAAGGCGCACGCTCGGAATACCGAATGTCTTCTTCACATACGCTCCGCACTCCCGCAGCGTCATCCTCCCCGGCAGTCGCCCGACGCGCCCGATGCCCTCGCCGTCTTTTACCTCCTCCAGCACCGCGCACTCGGTCAGCCCCAGCATCTTCGCCGCAAGATCCGCCATGCCACGCGTATCGTAGTTGGTATGCATCGCATAATAAGAAATATCCTGCCGGATCAGCTTCAGCAGCCGCCTGCCGTTCATATCCGCGTCCGTCACGCTCTTAATCGGTGTAAAAATCATCGGATGATGCGTGATCAGCATGTCATATCCGCCGTCCGCTGCGCGCGCCACCGTCTCATCGTTCGCGTCCAGCGCCAGCAGGATGCGCTTTACCTCCTTGTCGCGCCGCCCGGCCAGCAGCCCGACATTATCCCAGTCACAGGCATATTCTGTTCCGTACTCGCGCTCCAGGAGCAAACAAATCTCACTACACTTCATATCATACTCCGTTCTGCCGCCGCGCGCGCCTGTCCAATCCACATTTCCACTTCCTCCAGTTCCCGAAGTCTTGCCGCCTGCCCGCGCTCTGCCGCACTTAAGCCTTTCCTGATTTTCTGATTCTTCTTTGATTCCCTGTCCAGAAATCCAAGGAATACACGCGGCGATCTCTGGAGCGAAGCTCTGCCAAAATACAGCTCCGCCTGCTTCGCCGCCGTCTCCGGACTGCCATGTACTGCGCGGAACATCGGATAATATTTCCCATCCTCGAGCACAATATCTTCATCCGTAATATAAAATCCGTGCTCCTCCAGCCAGCCGCGCACCAGACAGATCTCCGACTGCGGCTGTAGCACCAGCTCTGAGACGGATGCCAGGCAATGCGCACCGCCCTCCAGAATCCGTCTCACCAGCTGTCCGCCCATCCCGGCGATCACAGCCGTATCCGCCTCGCCCGGCCGGATACGCGCAAATCCGTCGGAAAGCCGCGACACAATCTGCCCGTCAAGCCCCGCCGCCCGGATATGCTCATCCGCCCGCAGAAGCGGTCCCTCGTTCACATCCGCGGCGATCGCCGCCGGAATCCGTCCCGCCTGCACGAGCGCAATCGGCAGATAGGCGTGATCCGTACCGATGTCAACCAGACGATTTCCTTCGGTCACATACCCGGCCAGCCGCTCCATTCTGTCTGAAAGCCTGATCTTCAAAACCTGTCCCTTCTATGTACCCGGAGCCCGGCGCAACAGATGCCGATCACTCCAGGAAATCCTTCAGCTTCCGGCTGCGGCTCGGGTGACGCAGTTTCCGGAGCGCCTTCGCCTCGATCTGGCGGATGCGCTCACGCGTCACATTAAACTCCTTGCCGACTTCCTCAAGCGTGCGGGCACGCCCATCATCCAGTCCGAAGCGCAGCCGCAGCACCTTCTGCTCACGCTCCGTCAGCGTGCCGAGCACCTCCACGAGCTGCTCCTTCAAAAGCGTGAAGGCCGCAGCGTCCGCGGGCACCGGGACATTGTCATCCTGGATAAAGTCGCCTAAGTGGCTGTCCTCCTCCTCGCCGATCGGCGTCTCGAGTGAGACAGGCTCCTGGGAAATCTTCAGAATCTCGCGCACGCGTTCCACCGGCATGTTCATCTCCGCCGCAATTTCCTCCGGCGTTGGCTCACGCCCCAACTCCTGCAGAAGCTGACGCGACACGCGGATCAGCTTGTTGATCGTCTCAACCATATGCACCGGAATACGGATCGTCCTCGCCTGATCCGCGATCGCACGCGTGATTGCCTGACGAATCCACCAGGTCGCGTAGGTACTGAACTTATAGCCTTTGCGGTAGTCAAACTTCTCCACCGCCTTGATAAGACCCAGATTTCCTTCCTGAATCAGATCGAGGAAGAGCATTCCGCGTCCGACATAGCGCTTCGCAATGCTGACCACGAGGCGCAGATTCGCCTCAGCCAGACGTTTCTTCGCTTCCTCGTCGCCGGCCTCCATCCGCTTTGCGAGCTCGATCTCCTCCTCCGCGGTCAGAAGCGGCACCTTGCCGATCTCCTTCAGATACATGCGCACCGGATCCTCGATGCTCACGCCGTCCGGAACCATGAGGTCGATCTGCTCCATGTCCACCTCTTCCTCGTCGGTCATGATAAGCGCATCATCGTCATCGTCCGTGATCCGGAGTACGTCCACGTTGTTCTGCTCGAGAAATTCCAGCACCTTCTCCAGCTTTTCCGGGCCAAGCTCCATATCGCTGAAGAAATCACTGACTTCCTGATATTCCAGCGCATTTTTTTTCTTCTTTGCGAGCTCCAGTAATTCCTTCAGCTTTTCGTTAAATTTTGCTACATTTTCGTCCATACTGGTTCTTCCTTCCATAATTGTTCCTATTTTCTCCTTAATCCAGAGAAATATGCAGTTTCTCGATATCCCGGCGTTTCCGGACGATTTTCATAAGGGCATCCATGTCCCCCGGCTTCATATTTTCCGTCTGCCAGGCAATACTCTGCTGCTTTACTCTCAGGATAGTCTCCTGCAACGCTTTTTCCTCCTCCGCCCGGCCGTCCGGGGTCGGCAACTGCGCCCCGAGCGCGGCGGACAGATTTTTCTGATCCTCCTCCTCTGTAAAATACTGGAACAGCGAGGCCGGTCGTAATGTCCCCTCCTGCGCCTGCTCCTTCAAAAGCTCCGCCGCCTTCCGGCACAGCGGATCTGTGAAATCCTCCGGTTCTACGTAACGCGAAATACAACGATAATGCTTTTCGTCCGCACTCATCCACGTGAGCAGCATCCTCTGCGCCGTAAGCTCCGTATCGTCCGGTTTCTTCCTGCCGGGCGGCGGCTTCGGCGCAGCCAGACGCGGCATCCCGCCCAGGCGCTCGCCGGTCCGGCTTACAAGCTTCCTGAGCTGCTCCGCGCTCAGATGGTATCTCGCCGCCGTGGCTTCTATATAATTATCCCGTTCAATGCCCGCCTCAAACTCCAGAAGCTTCGTGGACACCTCCCGGAAAAATGCCGTCTTACTCTCCGGATCCATCAGATCATAATTTCGTTCCAGAATGCGCAGTTCAAAGAAGAAACTGCTCTCGGCGCTGTCAATCCGTTTCTGGAACTCCTCCGCGCCGAGCGCCCGGATGAATTCGTCCGGATCCTTATAGGGCTCCATATTGATAACCCTTGCCCGCAGTCCTGCCTCTTTCAGGATCGGGATCGCGCGCGCCGCCGCGCGCACACCGGCGTCATCGCTGTCATAAGTCAGCAGCACCTCATTCGTATAACGCTTCAAAATCACCGACTGCTGCTGCGTAAAAGCGGTTCCGAGCGAGGCCACTGCCTGGTTGAAACCGGCCTGGTGCAGGGCGATCACATCCATATAGCCCTCGCAGAGAATCATATTCGGCTTGCGGCTTGCGCGTGCCAGATGCAGGCCGTACAGATTGCGGCTCTTGTCGAAGGCCTTCGTCTCCGGCGAATTCAGATATTTCGGCTTCGCGTCTCCCATGACGCGGCCGCCGAAGCCGATCACCCGGCTGCGTGTGTCCATGATCGGGAACATGACGCGGTTCCAGAAACGATCATACATGCCGCGCTTCTCGTCCGCATTCATGAGTCCGGACTCCTTCAGCAGCGAATCGGAATATCCCCTGCTTTTCAGATATTGATAGAGCTCGTTTCCTCTCTTGCCGGAACAGCCAAGCCCGAAGCTGCGGATCGTCTCCTTTGAGAGCCCCCGTCCGGTCAGATAGTCGTGCGCCTGCCGGCCTTCCGGCTGACGCAGCATATAGTAGTAAAACTGCGCTGCCAGCTTATTGACCTCAAGGATCCGGCTCTTCAGATCTCTCTCCTCGCGGTCCTCACGCGTCTCCTCCCGCTCGGGCAGTGCAATCCCGGCGCGGTCCGCCAGCACCTTCACCGCCTCCGGGAAGGACAGATTCTCATAGTCCATGACAAATTTGAACACATCGCCGCCGGCGCCGCAGCTGAAGCAATAGTACATCTGCCGCGGCCGGTTCACATTCATGGACGGATTATGGTCATTATGAAAGGGGCAGACACAGGTATAGCTGCTGCCCTTGCGCTGTAATTTGATGTAGCCGGAGATCACGTCCACAATATCGCTGCGCGAGCGGATCTCCTCCACAAGCTCCTGCGAATAAAAACCCATACAGCACCTGCCTTTTCGTCAGTATCTCCATGCCTCCGGCACGAAAAACTCCCGGAATTTGTCGATGGCAAACTGGTCGGTCATCCCGGAGATATAGTCGCAGACGCTCCGCTCCTGCGTCTCGCCTGCCTTCCACATGCGTTCGATATATTCGTTGGAGAGCAGCTCCGGACGTTCCATATAGTAATGGAACAGTTCACTCACAATGTTCTCCGCCTTCTTTTCCTCCGCCTTCGCAACCGGATTCGTATAGACATTCTCAAACATAAAACGCCGGATGCCGCGAAACGCCGCGTCCACCTCGTCCGACATCCGGATATCCGGCTGATCGAGACTGGTCGTGATAATATCGCAGACCATCGTGTTCAGGCGTTCCCGGCCTGACCGTCCCAGTGTCACACGATACATCTCCGGGATATCCTCCTCCCGGATGATACCGCCACGGATTGCGTCATCTACATCATGATGGATATAGGCGATCTTATCCGCAAGCCGCACGACCCGGCCCTCCAGCGTGGCTGCATGGCCATCCATCTGGTGCTGCCGGATCCCGTCGCGGACTTCCCAGGAAAGATTCAGTCCGCGGCCCTCTTTTTCGAGCTTTTCCACGACCCGAACGCTCTGTATGTAATGGGCGAAGCCCTCCGAGCAGACCTGGTTCAGCACCCGCTCGCCCGCATGACCGAAAGGCGTATGCCCAAGATCATGTCCAAGCGCAATCGCCTCGGTCAGATCTTCATTCAGGCGGAGTGCACGCGCGATCGTCCGCGCGACCTGCGAGACCTCCAGCGTATGCGTCAGGCGCGTCCGGTAATGATCGCCCTTTGGCGCAAGAAACACCTGCGTCTTATGCTTCAGTCTGCGAAACGATTTGCAGTGCAGGATACGATCGCGGTCGCGCTGATAGACCGGCCGGATCTCACAGGGAGGCTCGTCCAATGCCCGTCCCCGTGAATCGCGACTCCTCGCCGCATAGGGACTTAAGAAACGGCACTCCCACTCCTCTGTTTTTTCACGGATCGTCACCGGCCTCCCTCCTTTCCTAATAAATACCGTACAGAATCGGTGCAATGATCACCGTAAGCACACCGGTTACGACAATCGCCAGGCTGCTCATTGCCCCCTGGATCTCGCCCAGCTCCAGCGCGCGGCTTGTCCCGATCGCATGGGAACCGGTCCCGAGCGCCAGGCCCTGTGCAATCGGTTCTTTGATGTGCAGCAGCTTATAGACGGATGTTGCGAAAATCGGGCCGATTGTACCGGTGATCGTGATCGCCATGATCGATACGACCTGAATACCGCCCAGCTCCTCATTTACCCCAAGCGCAATCGCGGTCGTGATCGACTTCACCGCCATGGATGCGTACATCGACTTGTCGAAGCCGAACATCTTTGACATCAGAAAGATCATCGCCGCGCAGGCCAGCGTTCCTGACAGAATGCTGATGATCACCGCATCCGCGTAATCCCGCAGGTGCCGCAGCTGCCGGTACAGGGGCACTGCCAGGCAGACCGTGATCGGCGTCAGCAGATAATTAAGGTATTTCGCCCCATACTCAAACGTACTGTAACTGATTCCCAGAAGCTTCAATACTACGATCGTCAGCACGATCGACCAGAACAGGGGATTCAGAAGCGGGCTTTTGTAACGCTTTGCGATCTCCACGCAGGCAAAATAACAGGCAAGTGTCAGGAAGAAGCCAAAGAACAGGGATTCCTGCAGTAAACTATCCATGCTGCTCCTCCTCCCTTCTTCTCCGCAGGCGAACCAGCGCCTGCGCTGTCAGGCCGGTCACCGCGTAGACCAGCAGCGTCGACAGAATCGAGATCACAATGATCCCCACCAGCGAGTCGGCCAGAAGCCCCAGGGACTCTATCACGGCGACGCCCGGCATCACAAACACCAGCGGCATGATCTCCACCAGAAAATCCGCCGTCTCCTCGATCTGCTCCAGCTTTACAATGCCCGTACACAGGCAGAACAGAAGCAGCAGCATGCCATATACGCTCGCCGGCACCGGGAGCGGAATCAGCGTATTGAGCAGCTCGCCGACAAAGGCGAATCCCGCAATACGCGCGATCTGACGCATGTATTTCATTTCTTCACTCCTCTTTTCCTGATATTGGGATAGCGTTTCTTCCCAACCATATTTTTTTTCATCCAGGCGAAAGTCCTCTCTTCGCCATACTTGTTCAGCATGCGCAGGACATATTCGAGCAGAGCGCTCGTTTCCGGATGAATCATGTAGCTGTCCTTCCCTTTTTCATAATATGCCAGGGGAGAATGCTGTGTATACTTTGCGCCCTCATACACCTTTGAGGCTGCGATCCGGTCCATGATCATCTCATTTACATACCTGAGCGGCATCTTCACGCCTTCCATGCGATGCGTCTTCACATTGTAGTCCGTCCAGTATTCATAATGATGTTTATTTCTGCCCTTGTGATGCATCCAGGCGATGGAATATCCCTTATCCATGCGCTCCGCATTGTTCGGGCTGCAAAAGCCCTGATAGTAGCGGCAGCCCTGCCAGAACTCAGACGGTGAATACTTGGACAGGTCGTGTGTCAGCCCCTGCCAGTACATCCCCACGCGGAAGCAGTGCCGCGCAACCATGAGGCGATGCTCCGTGATCGTGTAAAAATGTCTCCATATATTAATCAGCTTCATGCGTTCCTTCCTGCCATCACCAGAATTGTCCGCGGCGGGATCTCCACGGTCTTACCCGTCTTTCGTGAAAGCACGGGGCCATTCTCAGAAAAAGCCTCTTCTCCCTGTCCGGTATCCACGATAATCTGCCATCGCTGTCCTGACGGAGCCTTCGGCACAGCAAGCTCCAGCGCCTCCTCGTGCATGTTAATCGCCACGTAAAGCGCTTCCTCGCCCGCGTACAGAATGCCAATATGACGGCTGTCGTTCTCAAAATCGCCATACCACGCCCGGCTTCCATGATAGGAGATCGCCGGCGTTCCTTCTACACGGGTGTGTCTCTGCCGGAAAGCCGGATGCTCCCTGCGCAGCGCAAGCGCTTCCTTCACAAACCGCTGCAGCGCAAGGCCCTTCTCATCGCTTGCCCACTGAATCCAGGAAATCTCGTTGTCCTGACAGTAGACGTTGTTATTTCCCTGCTGAGAATTTCCCATCTCGTCGCCGCCGTAAATCGCCGGGACTCCCTGCGCCAGAATCGTCAGCAGCAGCGCGTTCCTCGCCTGTCTCGCACGCAGCTCTTCCACTTCCGGCACGTCGGATGGCCCCTCCGTTCCATAATTGCAGCTGTAATTCCGGTCGCTTCCGTCAAGATTTCCCTCTCCGTTCGCCTCATTGTGCTTCTGCTCGTAACGCAGCGCATCTGCCAGCGTAAAGCCATTGTGCCCCGCCACGTAATTCACAACGTTATACTGCGCCGGATTCCGGCAGAGGCACTCTGCCATCTGCCATACGACACCCGCATCTCCGCGCAGGAAGCGTCGTACCTTTCCCAGGAAATCATCGTTGTATTCAAGAAGCCGCCGCTTTCGCGGCCGGTAAGCACTCCCGTAAATGTGCTCCATCGGCAGGTAATCGCTCATAATCCTGGTCTCACCCAGCAGCGGGTCGAGCGCCAGCGCGGTAGTCGGAGCGCCGCTTCCGGTCACATGGACGCCGTCAATATGGTAATCGCGCACCCAGTGGCGGATACAGTCAACCGCCAGCTCCGGAGAAGTGTATTCCGGAAAAGAAAACTCCAGGATCAGCTCAATCCCGTTTCGGTGAAGCTCGCGAACCAGATCTTTCAGCTCCCGTACCGGATCTTCCGACGCGCTGTAGGCCGCCTTTGGCTCAAAGAAAAACGCCTCGCCATAGCCCCAGTAATTGCTGATCGCCTCACCTCGTTTCCGCAGCGGCATATGTCTGCGCCCGCTCTCTATCGCTCCGGTCTCTGCAAACTCATAAACCGGCATCAGCTCAAGCTGCGTGATCCCCAGCTCTCTTAAGTAGGGGATCTTCTCACGAATGCCCGCGAAAGTCCCGGGGTGCTTCACCTTCGATGAGCCGTCCATCGTGAAGCCGCGCGGATGCGTCACATAGAGAACGCAGTCTTCCTCCGCCAGGCGCAGCGGTCTGTCATCCCGCCAGGGATATCGCTCCGGGCGCGCGGCGCAGCGAAGCGCATGCGGGCCATCCGGAACCGCGCCCCAGATCCCGCGTCCACGAATCTCATCCGCATAAGGATCCTGTACGATGTGTCTGCCTGTCCGGTAATTATACTCGTAATCCTGCAGGGGAAAATGGTGGAGTCGCATCGCGCAGACATCTGCAAAACGCATCTCATTCGTAAATGGCAGCTCCGCTGCAGGCTCGTCCGTTCCCTTTTGATAGAGGATCAGGCTGCAGTCCTGTCCATCCTGCACGCTTACCGTAAAACAGACGTCTCTTCCTGCCTTCGTCACACCCATCCGCTCCGGGTCTCCGGTGCTTACACGATACTCGAACATCGCCATCCTCCTCTCCTGATTTCCTGTAGTCGATACTACACCCAATTATATGTATAATAGCACCCGAAGACCCCCTTGGCAAGCGAAAGCTTTGGGTTGTGGAAAGTG
>MSHD01000022.1 GCA_001941045.1 Lachnospiraceae bacterium Zagget2 | reverse complement strand
TAGTCGAAAGGGCGCACTTTCTTTTTCGTCGTGAAATATACATCATAAAACACCTGATTGGCATAGCCGTAAAATTCAAACGCACTATGGTGCGACACGCAGGCATCATCCGCTATGCGGGATGCAATTTGGAACCGGCTCGGTATCGGCTGCTCCGTCTCCATACTGATAACAGCATACAGGCTGCGCCGCACTCTTTCAATATATTCCTTGTCAAGATAGCTCTTTATCTGCCACTGTGCAGCACTTTCCGAACCCGCAATCTGAACCATATCACTATGGGTAAAACAGCGCAGGGCGGCTAATTCTTTATACATATCCATTGAAATCCTCCATCTGTTTTTATATTATCTCAAAACGAGAGTAATTACAATGTTTTTGCGGCAATTCAGAAATCTCAGGTTTTCTGTTTACTGACTTTATTTTGCTCACTTTCAAATGCAAGGTCAAGCCCCGCTTGCGAAGTCGGCGGCCATATGTTAAGTTATAGGAAAGAGTTTTTTTGCGTGAGGCTTCGGGAAAGGAGCGGGGAGATGGGCATTTATATAAATCCGGGCAATGAGGGTTTCCGGATCATCACAAACGATATCTATGTGGATAAAACAGGTCTGATCGATTATGTGAACAGCACGATCGACACGCCGCGCAGACTGACCTGCTTCAGCCGTCCGCGGCGCTTCGGAAAGTCCTTCGCGGCGAAGATGCTCAGTGCATATTACGATAAGAGCTGCGATTCGCGCGCGCTTTTTGAAGGACTGGAGATCGCGGGGAAGGCCTCGTTCGAAAAGGGGCTGAACCGCTACGATGTGATTTATCTGGATATTACGAGGTTTATTTCCCGCGCGAATACAAAAGGGGATGATCTGGTTCGGGATATGCAGAGTGCAGTGATAGAGGAACTGCGGACGACATTTCCAGGTTCTGTCAGAGAGGGAGAAACGTATCTCCCGGACGCATTGTCGGAGATCACGGAGAAGAATGGAAATAAATTTATTGTTATCATAGATGAATGGGACGCCTTGTTTCGGGAGGCGAAGGACAACGACGCGCTGCAGAAGGAATATGTCCAGTTGCTGCGGGGACTCTTTAAAGGAGGTTTCTCGACCGACAGGACGATAGCCGCTGCATACATGACCGGGATTCTGCCGATCAAGAAGTATGGCACGCAGTCTGCGCTGACTGATTTCCGGGAGTTTACGATGACAAAGCCGGCGAGGTTGGCGGAGTATGTGGGCTTCACGGAGCAGGAGGTGAAAAAGCTGTGCGAGGATCATGGTCTGGAATTTGAGCAGATGAGCGCATGGTATGACGGGTATTCCTTCAGCAGCGTTCAGCACGTATACAGTCCGAACTCTGTGATGAGCGCGGTTTATAACGGCGAATTTGGAAATTACTGGACACAGTCTGAGACCTATGAGTCGCTGAAGGGCTATATCAGCATGAATTTTGACGGGCTGAAGGACAGTGTCATCGCGATGCTGGGCGGGCGGCGTCAGAAGGTGGACACGCTCTATTTTCAGAATGATATGACAAGTCTCACGAATAAGGATCATGTTCTTACCCTGTTGATTCATCTGGGCTATCTTTTTTATGATCAGGAGAAGGGAGAGGTGGGCATACCAAATCTGGAGGGGGGGTATTCTTTCCGCCTGGCGGTACGGGACGCCGGGTGGGAGAAGATCGCGGATGCTCTTATGGATGCGGATGACCTGCTGGAGGCGACGCTGCGGGGAGACTGTGCGGCTGTCGAGAAAGCGCTGGAGGAGATCCATATGGCGAAATCCTCCGTCCTGAAATACAATGACGAAAATTCTCTGGCCTGCGCGATCTACATCGCGTATTACACGGCGGAACGGTTTTATGAGATTTTCCGGGAGCTTCCGTCCGGAAAAGGTTTTGCGGACGTTGTGTTTATCCCGCGCAGAAACACGAATAAACCGGCCATTCTTGTTGAACTGAAATATGATGAGTCCGCGGACGCCGCGATCAGACAGATTCATGAAAAACGATATGACGGGGATCTGAAAAAATATTTTGGAAATTTACTCCTGGTCGGGATAAACTATGACAGAAAAACAAAGAAACACGACTGTGTGATTGAAAAAGTTTAGCGATTGCGGGTGGAAAGGAATTTTCGCTGTGCGGCTTCGGGAAAGGAGCGGGGAGATGGGCATTTATATAAATCCGGGCAATGAGGGTTTTCGGATCATCACAAACGATATCTATGTGGATAAAACAGGCCTGATCGATTATGTGAACAGCACGATCGACACGCCACGCAGACTGACCTGCTTCAGCCGACCGCGGCGCTTCGGAAAGTCCTTCGCGGCGAAGATGCTTAGTGCGTATTATGATAAGAGCTGCGATTCGCGCGCGCTTTTTGAAGGACTGGAGATCGCGGGGAAGGCCTCGTTCGAAAAGGGGCTGAACCGCTACGATGTGATTTATCTGGATATTACGAGGTTTATTTCTGTCGCCTCGTCCATAAAGAACGTGGTGCGCAGTATCCAGTCAGAGGTGATAGAGGAACTGCGGTGTTTATACCCGGGCGCAGTGGGAGAGGACGAAACAATTCTCGCTGACGCGCTTCTGCATGTTACGGAGAAAACGGGGGAAAGGTTTGTCATTATCATAGATGAATGGGACGCCCTGTTCCGGGAGGCCAAGGGGGACGAGGCGCTGCAGAAGGAATACGTCCAGCTGCTGCGTGGGCTTTTTAAGGGCGGCCCCTCGACTGACCGGACGATAGCCGCCGCGTACATGACCGGGATTCTGCCGATCAAGAAGTATGGCACGCAGTCCGCGCTGACTGATTTCCGGGAGTTTACGATGACAAAGCCGGCGAGGCTGGCGGAGTATGTGGGCTTCACGGAGCAGGAGGTGAAAAAGCTGTGCGAGGATCACGGTCTGGAATTTGAGCAGATGAGTGCATGGTATGACGGGTATTCCTTCAGCAGCGTTCAACACGTATACAGTCCGAACTCCGTGATGAGCGCGGTATATAACGGCGAATTTGGAAATTACTGGACACAGTCTGAGACCTATGAGTCGCTGAAGGGCTATATCAGCATGAACTTTGACGGGCTGAAGGACAGTGTCATCGCGATGCTGGGCGGAGAGGCAGTCACGGTGGCAATTCGGACATTCCAAAACGATGTGACTTCATTTAAGAGTAAGGATGATGTCCTGACTCTGCTGATTCACCTGGGATATCTGAGTTATGACGAAAAAAAACAGAAGGCTTTTATTCCCAATCAGGAGGTAGCCGACGCGTTTGCCGATGCAGTTAAGGGAGACAAGTGGGAGGACGTGGAAACGCTGATCCGGGAATCGGAGGACCTGCTGGAGGCGACGATCCGGGGCGACAGTGACGCGGTGGCGGTCGCTCTGGAAAAGGTGCATGAGCTTAATTCCTCGGTTTTACAATATAACAACGAGGCCTCTCTGAGCAGCGCGATCATGATTGCGTATTATACGGCAAGAAGATTTTACAAGATTGTCCCGGAGTTTCCTGGAGGAAAGGGCTTTGCGGATCTCATGTTTCTACCCGGAAAAGATACGGATAAACCGGCTCTGCTGATAGAGCTGAAATATAATCAGGAGGCAGATGCCGCGATCAGACAGATTCACGAAAAACGGTATGACGGGGATCTGAAAAAATATTTTGGGAATTTACTCCTGGTCGGGATAAACTATGACAGGAAGACAAAGAAGCACAGCTGTGTGATTGAAAGAGTTTAGCGATTGAAAAGCGAAAACAGCTATGTTACACTGAGCTCAGACTATTTTTAGCAGAAGGAGACTGGCGATGATAGACAGACTGATTGCGAAAATTCAGGAGACGAAGGCTCCGATCGTCGTGGGGCTTGACCCGATGCTTTCCTATGTGCCGGAGCAGGTGCAGCAGAAGGCTTTTGCGGAGTATGGCGAGACGCTCGCGGGCGCGGCGGAGGCCATCTGGCAGTTCAATAAGGAGATCGTGGATAAGACTTACGATCTCATTCCGGCGGTGAAGCCGCAGATCGCGATGTACGAGCAGTTCGGCATCGAGGGGCTCCAGGCCTATAAGAAGACCGTGGATTACTGCAAATCGAAGGGGCTTGTCGTGATCGGTGATGTGAAGCGCGGCGATATCGGCTCGACCTCCGCGGCCTATGCGGTCGGGCATCTGGGGAAGGTGCAGGTCGGCAGCCGGACTTACGCGGGCTTCGACGAGGATTTCGCGACAGTGAATCCCTATCTGGGTTCCGACGGCGTGAAGCCCTTTATCGAGGTTTGTAAGCAGGAAAAGAAGGGCATCTTCGTGCTGGTGAAGACCTCAAATCCATCGAGCGGCGAGTTTCAGGATCGCCGGATCGACGGAAAACCGCTCTATGAGCTGGTCGGCGAGAAGGTCGCGCAGTGGGGCGAGGAGCATATGGGCGATTCCTACAGCTATGTCGGCGCGGTCGTCGGCGCGACCTATCCGGAGCAGGGAAAGACGCTGCGGAAGGTGATGCCGAAGGCTTTCATTCTCGTGCCGGGCTACGGCGCGCAGGGCGGCAAGGGCAAGGATCTCATACATTTCTTCAATGAGGACGGCCTTGGCGCGATCGTCAATTCCTCCCGCGGCATCATCGCGGCCTGGAAGCAGGAAGCATACGCGAAGTACGGTGCGGAGAACTTCGGCGAGGCTTCCCGTGCGGCGGTGGAAGCGATGATCGCCGATATCCGCGGCGCGCTGGAGGGAGAGCTGTGAAAGTAAGAGAGTACGCTTCTGTGATCGAGCAGAAGGAGATCGCCGCAGGCATTTTCAGCCTGTGGCTTCAGACAGAGCAGATTGCCGGGGAGGCGGTTCCGGGGCAGTTCGTGTCGGTTTACAGTGGAGACGCGAGCCGGATGCTGCCGAGACCGATCAGCATCTGTGAGGCGGAGCCGGACGGGCGGCTGCGCCTGGTCTACCGTGTCGCGGGTCACGGGACGGAGGAGTTTTCCCGGCTGCGGGCGGGCGAGACTCTGGAGATCCTCGGGCCGCTCGGAAACGGGTATCCGGTACATGATATTTTGGAAATACCGGCTGAACGAAATTTGGCGCAGTTTTCCGGAAAGTCAGGGAATGATGACCCGGCGAAACGCGTCCTTCTCCTGGGCGGCGGTATTGGCATCCCGCCGATGCTGCAGTTGGCGCGTGCGTTGCAGGCGGGAGATGGTACGAAGGTGCAGATTGTCGCCGGATACCGGGATGAGCTGTTTCTGACAGAGGGGCTGGCGGCGGCCGGGAAGCTTTCTATCGCGACGGAGGACGGCAGCGCCGGGACGAAGGGTAATGTGCTTGACGCGGTGCGGGAGCAGGGAATTGCGGCGGATGTGATCTGTGCCTGCGGGCCGAAGCCGATGCTGCGTGCAGTGAAGGCTTACGCGGAGGAAAATGACATCCCCTGCTGGCTCTCCCTGGAGGAGCGCATGGCCTGCGGCGTCGGGGTCTGTCTGGCCTGCGTCTGTCAGTCGAAGGAAGTCGACGGTCATTCCCATGTGCATAATAAGAGAGTCTGCAAGGATGGGCCGGTATTTCGGAGTACGGAGGTGGAGCTGTGATGAATACAAAGGTAAGGCTCGCCGGTGTGGAGCTGAAAAATCCGGTGATGACCGCATCCGGGACCTTCGGCTCCGGTGCGGAATACAGTGAATTCTATGACCTCAGCGCGCTGGGCGCGGTCGTGACGAAGGGTGTCGCGAATGTACCCTGGCCGGGCAATGCCACGCCGCGCGTGATGGAGACCGCGAGCGGCATGCTGAACGCGATCGGCCTGCAGAATCCGGGCATCGACGTTTTTCTGGAGCGGGATATTCCGTTTTTACAGCAGTTCGATACGAAAATTATTGTCAATGTCTGCGGCAGATCGGAGGCGGACTACTGCGAGGTCGTGGAGCGCCTTGCGGACGCGCCGGTCGATCTTTTGGAGATCAATGTGTCCTGCCCCAATGTGAAGGAGGGCGGCATCGCCTTCGGGCAGAATCCGGAGGCGCTCCGGCATATTACCCAGGAGGTAAAGCGGCACGCGAAACAGCCGGTCATCATGAAGCTCAGCCCGAACGTGACTGATATCGCGCAGATGGCGCGGGCGGCTGAGGAGGGCGGCGCGGACGCGATTTCCCTCATCAATACGCTGACGGGCATGAAGATTGATATTCAGCGCAGGACCTTTGCGCTCGCGAACCGGACAGGAGGCCTCTCGGGGCCGGCGATTAAGCCGGTGGCAGTGCGCATGGTCTGGCAGGCGGCGCAGGCAGTGCAGATTCCGGTTATCGGTATGGGCGGCATTACCTGCGGCGACGATGCGATCGAGTTTCTTCTCGCAGGCGCGACGGCGGTGTCGGTCGGCACGGCGAATTTCGCGAACCCTTACGCGGCGCGGGATGTCGCGGCAGGCATCGAGGCGTATATGAGAAAGTATCAGGTTGAGGACGTGCGGGAACTGATCGGGGCCGTCAACCAGGATTAGAAAGGGAAATAGAAGATGGAAAAATACAAACAGGAATTTATTGAATTTATGATTGACTGCGAGGTGCTGAGGTTTGGCGACTTCGTGACGAAGAGCGGCCGGAAGACTCCTTTCTTTGTGAATACCGGATTTTACCGCACGGGCGCGCAGCTTCGGGAGCTCGGAGAGTATTACGCGCGGGCGATTGAGGAGAAGTTTGGCCTCGATTTTGACGTGCTGTTCGGACCGGCTTACAAGGGCATTCCGCTCTCTGTTGCGGCTTCGATCGCGATCAGCGAGCATTATGGAAAGGATATCCGCTACAGTTCCAATCGAAAGGAAATCAAGGATCACGGCGATAAGGGCATTCTGCTCGGCAGTCCCATGCAGGACGGCGACCGGATCGTGATCATCGAGGATGTGACGACCGCGGGGACGTCGATTCAGGAGACCCTGCCGATCATCCGGGCGCAGGGCGATGTGAAGCCGATCGGACTTGTCGTGTCGGTTGACCGCATGGAGCGCGGCCAGGGAACGAAGAGCGCGCTGCAGGAGATCCACGATACTTACGGGCTGGAGACGACTGCAATCGTGACGATGGCGGAGGTCGTGGAGCATCTGTACAATCGCCCATATAAGGGCAGAATTGTCATCGACGATGCATTAAAGGCGGCGATTGACGCATACTATGCACAGTATGGCGCTGAGGGCCTGGCCTGAGGGAGGCATGTATCATTTGACGGGAGGAAGCGCATGTGACAGAAAAGGCAAGAGGGACTGCCCGGCGCTGGTGCCGCTTTTTCTTTGGCATCTATTTGATCGCGCTGGTTTATTTTCTCCTCTTCTCAGAGGAATGGGGGCGCTCTGTCCTTACGGGCACGTATCGCTACAATTTCGTCCCATTTCGGGAGATCGGGCGTTATCTGAAGTATCGTGAGCAGATAGGACTGGGGCGTGTGCTCCTGAATCTTGCTGGAAACGTGGTGGGATTTATCCCCTTCGGAGGGCTGATCCCGGTTCTCAGCAACAGGAAAATGAGTTTTCTCCGGGTGCTCCTGTTCAGTTTCGAGGTGAGCCTGTTTGTCGAACTTGCGCAGCTGGTGCTGCAGGTGGGCAGCTGCGATGTGGATGACATTCTGCTCAATATATTCGGAAGCTGCCTGGGTTACTGCCTGTATCGGCTGGCAGTGTGCTGTCTGCAGCATGGAGATTCGCAGAAAGAGGAGGAACACGGTGCCTGGCAAAAGTGAACTTGAATTTGATGAAAAAAAGCATTCCCGCCCGGGAATTATTTCCAGCGTGCTCGGCGTTCTTGTTCTGCTGGCCGATGTGATCGTTCTGGTGATGGCCTATATGCAGAGCGGACAGGCGGGAAAGATCATTGGAGTGACCGGTTTTCTGGCAATGTGGGTGGCCCTGGTGGGGCTCTTCTACGGAGTTCGCGGACTTCGTGAAACGGAGACGAAGAGATTATTCTCACGCCTGGGGTTCTGGCTGAATCTGCTGCTGCTGGCAGGCTTTGGCGCGATCTACGCGCTTGGGATGGTGATGTAATATGGAAGAATCGGTAAAACAGACGGAACGCTGGATACTGGCCGTGGAGCGTGTGAGCGAAATCGCGGAAGATCCGGAGGCGAAGGGCGCAGCCGGAGAATATTTTCAGCGGACAGCCGCCTTTCTGAAGATGATGCTCAGGACCCTGCAGAGGATCGAGGCAGGGGAACTCACGCGCGCTTCGATGGAGGAGCTCGCAGACTGGAACCGGGAGCTCTATGAGGATATCGTGGGGGATGCTTACACGCACAGTTTTGCAAATCCGGATTATGCCGTTTCCCGCCTGGGAAAGGAGTACGGGCAGATTCTGTCCTTTGTCTGTGCGGAGCTGCGCGGCACGATTGTCTATGCGTTTGAGGGACGCCTCACGGAGTTCCTGATCTGCATGGAACTCTTTCTGCAGCTCCATGCGGAGCTCGAGGAAGGGCAGCTGCCTCCGGCAGAGCAGCTGCGCGACGACGTGTACTGGTTTGTCAGCGATTACTGCGATGTGACGGTGACCGCACGGGTGCGGGAGCAGGTTGATCCGTCGCTGTCCTTTGCACGTGACATCATTATGGAAGCGGACCTTCAGGATCTGCGTTATCTCTATCGTTTTGGAGAGTATGTGGGCGATACGGAGCTGCGGATGAGCGCTTTTCTGAATACCCTGCCGGAAGAGGAGATCGTGAAAATCGCATCGGTCTTTACGGAGGGCTATCGTATCGGCTTTGAAGTCACAGGCAAGGATCTTACGAAGAAAAAGACCGTGAATATCCGCTACTGCCTCGGCTTCGAGCGGATCATCCGGGAAGCCGTGAAGAATTTTGCAGCGATGGGTCTTGAGAGCATCCTCTACCGCGCGGCAGTCAGCCGTGTTAATATGCGTGAAACAAATAAAGTCGGTTATTATGGCGCTTCGCCGAACCGGCAGTACGACTACGATCACAAGGGCGACGCGGCGCTCTTTATGGACAGCGCTTTTGTGGAGCGCCGGACCGGAGCGCTGAGGACCGCTTTTGAAGAGTACAGGGATCTGGCGCGGGGACATGCGGGTCCGGCCGTTATGGAGATCTTCGGGGAGACGCCGTTCGTTCCGCAGGTGAAGGAGAGCGCTCTGAAGCTGGATGAAAAGCAGCAGAAAAATCAGGTGCGGGCCAACAGCCTTGCCGCGCAGATCACGAATGAGTATATTCCGGGCGAGGAGCGCAGCTTTACGATTATCGCTTTTCCGGTGCCGGACATCGGTGCGCAGTTTGCGGATATTTTCCGGGAGACCGTCCGCATCAATACGCTGGATTATCGGACTTACCAGCGTATCCAGCAGAGAATGATTGACGCGCTGGATACGGGATATGCGGTTCATATCCTTGGCTCCGGTGAAAACCATACCGACCTCACAGTCGCGCTGGCAAAGCTGCGCGATCCGGAAAAAGAGACCATTTTTGAAAACTGCGTCGCCGACGTGAATATTCCGGTGGGCGAGGTGTTTACCTCGCCGGTGCTGGAGGGCACGAATGGTGTCCTGCACGTGAGCGGCGTCTATCTGAACGGGCTGCTCTATCAGGATCTCGAGCTGCATTTCCAGGATGGCATGGTCAGCGACTATCGCTGCGGAAATTATGAGGACGAGGAGGAAAACCGTCGTTATATCCGCGAAAATGTCCTGTACCATCATGACACGCTCCCGATGGGTGAGTTCGCAATCGGCACGAATACGACGGCCTACGTGGCCGCGCGCCGTTATCATATCGAAGCACGGATGCCGATCCTGATTGCCGAGAAGACAGGACCGCACTTCGCGCTTGGCGACACCTGCTATTCCTGGGAGGAGGACACGCCGACCTTCAATCCGGACGGCAAGCAGATTATCGCGAAGGAGAATGCCTGCTCCGCGCTTCGGCGGGAAGATCCGGAGAAGGCCTATTTCAACTGTCACACGGATATCACGATCCCCTACGATGAACTGCAGGAGATCGCAGTGGTCTGCGGGGACGGCAGCCGTATCCCGATCATCCGGGAGGGACGTTTTGTCCTGCCGGGGACGGAGGAACTGAACGAAGCACTTGATAACGAAGTGTTCTGATGATAAAATTCCTTAGAGGAGGTACACAATGGCAAAAGTAGGAATAGTCATGGGCAGCGACTCTGACCTGCCCGTTATGAGCAAGGCTGCGGACGTACTGGCAAAGCTGGGCGTAGACTTTGAGATGACCATCATCTCGGCGCACCGTGAGCCGGACGTTTTTTTTGAGTACGCGAAGGGTGCGGAGGCGAAGGGCTTCAGGGTCATCATCGCGGGCGCGGGAAAGGCGGCGCATCTGCCGGGCATGTGCGCGGCGCTCTTTCCGATGCCGGTCATCGGCGTTCCGATGAAGACGTCCGACCTCGGCGGCGTCGATTCGCTCTATTCGATTGTGCAGATGCCGACCGGAATCCCGGTGGCGACGGTCGCGATAAACGGCGGTGCGAACGCGGGGATCCTCGCGGCGAAGATTCTTGCGACGTCGGACGAGGAACTGCTCGGGCGGCTGAAGGCGTATTCGCAGGAGATGAAGGAGGACGTTGAGGCGAAAGCGGAGAAGCTCGATGAGCTCGGGTATCAGACCTATATGAGACAGATGTGACAACAAGGGAGGAACGAGGTTATGGATTATAAAAACGCAGGAGTGGATATTGAGGCCGGTTATCGGTCGGTGGAACTGATGAAAAAGCACGTGCAGGGCACGATGCGGCCGGAGGTGCTCGGCGGGATCGGCGGCTTCTCGGGAGCCTTTTCCCTGAGCGCATACAAGGACATGGAGAAGCCGACGCTCGTGAGCGGCACGGACGGCGTGGGGACGAAGCTGAAGATCGCTTTCCTCATGGATAAGCATGACACGGTCGGTATCGACTGCGTGGCCATGTGCGTGAACGACATCGACTGCGCGGGCGGAGAGCCGCTGTTTTTCCTGGATTACATAGCCTGCGGGCGCAATATTCCGGAGCGTATCGCCACGATCGTGAGCGGCGTGGCGGAAGGATGTAAGCAGGCCGGAGCTGCGCTGATCGGCGGCGAGACGGCAGAGATGCCGGGCTTTTATCCCATTGAAGAGTATGACCTTGCCGGCTTCGCGGTCGGCATCGTGGATGAGAAGGATCTGATCACCGGAAAGGATATCAGGGAGGGAGACACGCTGGTAGGAATCGCCTCTTCAGGCGTGCACAGCAACGGTTACTCGCTCGTGCGCCAGGTATTCCATGTGAATGCGCTGAATCTTGCCACCTATTATGACTGCCTCGGTTCGACGCTTGGCGAGGCGCTGATTGTCCCAACGAAGATTTACGTGCAGGCGCTGAAGAGTGTGAAGGCCGCGGGCGTGAAGATCAAGGGCTGCAGCCATATCACCGGCGGCGGTTTCTATGAGAATATTCCGCGGATGCTGCCGGAGGGCATGCGCGCGGTCGTGAAGAAGGATGCCTGGCCGAAGCTGCCGATCTTTGGCATGCTGCGTGAGGAGGGCAATATCTCCGAGCAGATGATGTACAATACTTTCAACATGGGCATCGGCATGGTGCTGGCTCTTGACCCGTCGGATGTGGACAGCGCGATGGCGGCGATCCGCGAGGCCGGGGAGGATCCTTATGTGATCGGCTCGGTGGAGAGCGGCGAGAAGGGTGTGACATTATGTTAAAACTGGCGGTGCTGGTGTCAGGCGGAGGTACGAATCTTCAGGCGATTATGGATTCGATCGCGGACGGGCGCATTACGAATGCGCAGATCGTGACTGTAATCAGCAATAACAAAAACGCCTATGCGCTCACGCGCGCGGAGAAGGCCGGGATTCCCGCACAGTGCATCAGTCCGAAGGACTATGCAGACAGAGATCAGTTTAACGATGCGCTCCTCGATGCGCTGATCGCGTCAAAGGCGGATCTCATCGTGCTGGCGGGCTGCCTTGTCGTCATGCCGGAGAAGATTGTGGAGCGCTTTGAAAACCGGATCATCAACATTCATCCGGCGCTGATCCCTTCCTTCTGCGGGAAGGATTATTACGGTCTGAAGGTGCATGAGGGCGTGCTCGCGCGCGGCGTGAAGGTGACCGGAGCGACGGTGCATTTTGTGGATAAGGGGACGGACACCGGACCGATTATCCTGCAGAAAGCGGTTGAAGTGCGGCAGGACGACACGCCGGAAAAGCTGCAGCAGCGTGTGATGTGTGAGGCGGAGTGGGTGATCATGCCGCAGGCGATTGATCTGATCGCAAACGGAAAAGTCAGAGTCGAGGACGGAAAGGTGAGATTTCTATGAAGGTACTGATAGTAGGAAGCGGCGGAAGAGAGCATGTGATCGCATGGAAGGTGTCGAAGAGTCCGAGAGTGGACAAGATCTACTGCGCGCCCGGAAACGCGGGAATCGCAGAGTATGCCGAGTGCGTGGACATAGGCGCGATGGAGTTTGAACGTCTGGCGGACTTCGCGCAGGAGAAGAAGATCGATCTTACCATCATTGGCATGGACGATCCGCTCGTGGGCGGCGTCGTGGACGTCTTCGAGGCGCGCGGCCTGCGCGTGTTCGGGCCGCGGAAGAACGCGGCGATCCTCGAGGGTTCGAAGGCATTTTCCAAGGATCTGATGAAGAAATATGAAATTCCGACTGCGGCTTATGAGAATTTTGACGATCCGGAAAAGGCGCTCGCTTATCTGGAGACGGCGGATTTTCCGATTGTGCTGAAGGCGGACGGTCTCGCGCTCGGCAAGGGCGTACTGATCTGCAATACGCCCGAGGAGGCGCGTGAGGGCGTGAAGACGATCATGCTCGACAAGAAGTTCGGTGCGGCCGGCAATCAGATGGTGATCGAGGAGTTCATGACGGGACGCGAGGTGTCGGTCCTGAGCTTCGTGGACGGGAAGACGATCCGCATCATGACTTCCGCGCAGGATCACAAGCGCGCGCTCGACGGCGATCAGGGACTGAATACCGGCGGCATGGGGACCTTCTCCCCGAGTCCTTTCTATACGGATGAAATCGACGCCTTCTGCAAAGAATATATCTATCAGCGTACCGTGGACGCGATGGCGGCGGAGGGTCGTCCTTTTAAAGGCGTGATTTTCTTCGGTCTGATGCTCACGGAAAAGGGTCCGAAGGTGCTCGAGTACAACGCCCGTTTCGGCGATCCGGAGGCGCAGGTTGTGCTGCCGCGTATGAAGAATGACATCATCGATGTGATGGAGGCCTGCGTGGACGGAACCCTGGAAAATGTAGAGCTGGAATTTGAGGACAATGCGGCGGTCTGCGTTGTGCTGGCCTCCGACGGCTATCCGGTGAAGTATGAGAAGGGCTTTGAGATCCGCGGCCTTGAGAACTTTAAGGATCGGGAGGGCTATTATGTGTTCCATGCCGGGAGCAGGCTTTCCGTGGACGGGAAGATCGTGACAAACGGCGGGCGCGTGCTCGGCGTGACCGCGACCGGAAAGGATCTGAAGGCGGCCCGCAGCAATGCCTATGAGGCAGTGAAATGGGTTGATTTTGACAATAAATATTGCCGCAGCGATATCGGGAAGGCGATCGACGAGGTATGAAGATTCTGTGAATCACTTGACTTTCCGAGGATAAGGTTTTATGGTAGAGGAATCTGATGAAAGTGGGTTTACTGTATGCGAAATAGAAAAATTGGACCAGGAAAGACGGGTCTTCTGGCCGCACTCTTCTTTTTGTGTTTTGGCATGACAGCATTCGCCGCTCCATCTGTGGAGGGCGATACAGAGCTGACAGCTGTGGAAGGTGAGACGGTATCCGCGGAGTTCACGATCACGAGCGATGCCGATATGGAGTCGGCGAAGCTCGAGATTTCTTATGATAAAAGTGTGCTGACCTATATCTCCGGCAGCGGCGGGAACAATTTTTCCGGCAGCGGCGGGAATGGTACGGTACAGCTCTCCAGCGTGCCGAACTCGGAGAGCACGACCTTCACGGTCACATTTCGTGGAAGCGCGGATGAAGATACGACGCTGGTGATCGCGGCCTGCACGATTGAGGTGGACGGCGAGGAGATCGACGTGCTGGCTGATGCAGACGGGACGGATGCGGATGAGGAGGATTCCGATGAGGAAGAATCCGACGAAGAGGAGAGTGAGGAGAAGGCCAGCTTTGTCATCGACGAGAGAACCTTTTATGTATCTCATCCGGAGGATGTGGAAGGTTTTTCGCTGACTCATATTGATATCCAGGGCATCAGCAGCTCCGTGCGCGAGAGCGATACGATCGAGGGGCTTTATCTGGTGAAGCTGATCAGTGATAACGGGAGCTACCGGGACTTCTTCGTATACAATCCCGACACGGGAAATGTCATTCCCTATGTTCAGCTTGAAAGCGGCTCGGACACGGTTATCTTTATCGAGGCGGACGAGGATGTGACGGTGCCGACGCGGTATTCCTATGTTGATCTGGGCTGGGGAGCGAAATACACGCTTCCCGCATATAAGCATGTGACGATCGACGGTGTGGACGAGATTTTTGACGACTCAAACCGCTATCTGATTTATGGAATCAACCAGGACGGCGAGAAGGGCTGGTACAGCTATGACTATGACACGGGTTCTGTTCAGCTTTTTGATGAGGTCGCCTATGACGGTGAGCAGGCTTATATCACGGAGCTCGAGGAGAAGGAGGACGGCCTGCGCGACGATCTTGAATATCAGGCAAACCGCTATAATAAGGATATGAGGAACCGGCTGTGGCTGCTTCTCGCCGTAACGCTGATCGCCATTGTACTGCTGAATGTTGCACTGATCCAGCATTTTCGTATCCGCAGACTGAAAAATCCGGAGCCGGAGGAAGAGGAGGAGACAGCGCCGCCGAAGCCGGAGAAAAAGGAGACCAGCGCAGTTATCGTGGGGAATCTGGAAGAGAATGAGACGGATTTTAATGATCCCGGATCCGAAAGAGAGGCGGAGGAAGCCGATGGACTGGAGATCATTGATCTGGATGATCTGGATGACGGTGAATAGGCTGAGAAAAGAGATACACGGGGACTGCCACAGGGGCGGCCCTCGTTTTTTTCATTAAAGTCTGAATTCCTGTTGACCATGGAAGAATATATTGTTATACTGCAAATATAACAATCAAAAGATAAGGACGGAGACAGGATGTATCTGGAAATAGATTTTAACAGTGATGAGGCATTCTACGTGCAGCTGTGCAATCAGATCATTATGGGCATCGCCACTTCGCGGCTCCGGGAAGGAGACGCACTGCCGAGCGTTCGCCAGCTGGCCGGAGAGATCGGGATCAACATGCACACGGTGAACAAGGCCTACACGATCCTGCGGCAGGAAGGCTATATACGGCTTGATCGCCGGACCGGAGCAGTCGTTGCGGTGGACACAGATCGCATGCGTGCGCTCGAGGAGATGAAGCGGGAGCTGCTGGTGACGCTTGCCAAGGGCAGCTGCCGGAATATCAGCCGGGAAGATGTACACCAGCTGATTGACGAGATCTATGAGGAATATGTTTAAGGAGGATTTATGCGCATTTATACGGAGAAGGCACAGGCCGCGCTCGACGCGGCAAAAAATTTGTCCGCAAAGATGAAGCATCCATATACAGGGACGGAACACATCCTGCTCGGGCTCCTGCGTGTGCAGGATGGCACGGCGGGGCAGGTGCTGGCGGGAGCAGGCGTGACGGAGGAAGGACTCATGGGTATGATCAGCCAGCTGATCGCGCCGGAGGGCTCCGTTCTCGCGAAAGAAGGGAGAGGCTTCACTCCCAGAGCGCAGAAGATACTGGACGATGCTTCTGCTGAGGCGAAGCGGTTTCATGAGGAGCTGACAGGGACGGAGCATATCCTGATCGCGATCCTGAAGGATGGCGAGTGTGTAGGTTCGCGGCTGCTGAACACGATGAATATCCGGCTTCGTGACCTTTACATGGCGCTGGTTGAGTCGATGGGGGAGAAAGCCGCAGAATATCGTGATGATTCTCATGTTTCCGGCACGCAGACGCTTGAACAGTACAGCCGGGATCTGACAGGACTTGCCGAAGAGGGAAAACTGGATCCTGTCATCGGACGGGAAGAGGAGATTCAGCGCCTGATTCAGGTACTGAGCCGCCGGACAAAGAACAATCCCTGCCTGATCGGCGAGCCGGGCGTGGGCAAGACCGCGATCGTCGAAGGTCTGGCCGCACGCATCGCGCAGGGGAAAGTACCTTCCTCGCTGCGCGGGAAGAGGCTTTGTATCCTGGATCTGACCGCGATGGTGGCAGGCTCCAAGTACCGGGGAGAGTTTGAGGAGCGGATCAAAAATGTGATTGAGGAAGTCCGCCAGAACGGCCGGGTGCTGCTGTTCATCGATGAACTGCACATGATTATCGGCGCAGGCGGTGCGGAGGGCGCGATGGATGCCTCCAACATTCTGAAGCCGGCGATGGCGCGGGGCGAGATTCAGATCATCGGTGCGACGACGCTGGAGGAGTACCGTAAACATATCGAAAAGGACGCGGCTCTGGAACGGCGTTTTCAGCCGATTACGGTCGAGGAGGCGTCTGTCGGACAGACGATTGAGATCCTGAAGGGACTGCGCCCTTATTACGAGCGGCATCATCAGGTACAGATTACAGACGGGGCGCTGGAGGCAGCCGCAAAGCTGTCTGCGCGCTATGTGAATGATCGTTTTCTGCCGGACAAGGCGATTGATCTGATGGACGAGGCCGCGGCCGGGCTGCGGCTGGGGCAGTATCTGAAGAATCAGGATCAGGAAGATGCAGCGCAGAACCTTTCGAAGATGCGGGAGGAACTGGAGCAGGCGCTGATGGCCGGTGACCTTCAGCAGGCGCACCTGTGCCGTGAGCAGGTTGAAAAGCTGGAGCGACAGTGTGCGCATCCGGCAGGCCGCAGAGGGCGGAAAATGAATGTAGTGACGGAGGCGCAGGTTGCGGACACCGTATCACGCTGGACGAAGATACCGGTGCAGCGGCTTGCGGAAAAGGATTCCCAGCGGCTGCGCCGCCTGGAGAAGGAGCTCCATCGGCGTGTGATCGGACAGGACGAAGCCGTCAGCGCGGTCGCGAAGGCGGTAAAACGCGGACGCGTAGGATTGAAGGACCCGAAGCGCCCGATTGGCTCTTTCCTTTTCCTGGGGCCGACCGGCGTGGGCAAGACGGAGCTGTCCAAGGCGCTGGCGGAGGTGCTGTTCGGGCGTGAAGATGCGATGATCCGCGTTGACATGTCCGAGTATATGGAGAAGCACAGCGTAGCGAAGATCATTGGCTCGCCGCCTGGATATATCGGGCATGAAGACGGAGGACAGCTCAGCGAAAAGGTGAGACGGAATCCGTATGCGGTCATCCTGTTCGACGAGATTGAGAAAGCACATCCGGATGTTTTCAATATCCTGCTGCAGGTACTGGATGATGGCCACATTACGGATTCCCAGGGCCGGAAGGTCGATTTTAAAAACACGGTCATAATTATGACGTCCAATGCGGGGGCTAGTTCCATCATCTCCCCGAAGAAGCTCGGCTTTGCCTCGCAGGAAGATGCGAAGCAGGATTATGAGTTTATGAAAAATGCCGTCATGAATGAGGTTCGGCAGATTTTCAGACCGGAATTCCTGAACCGCATCGATGAGACACTGGTTTTCCATACGCTTCAGAAAGATGAGATTGTCAGGATCGCCGGGATGCTGCTTGATGAACTTGCGGACAGATGCCGGGAGCAGCTGCAGATTGAAGTGGCATTCAAGGCATCCGTGACGAAATGGCTCTCCGAAGTTGGTTACGACGTGAAATATGGAGCGCGTCCGCTGAAACGTACGATTCAGAGCAGGATCGAGGACCCCATGGCGGATGAGCTGCTCTCGGGAGCTATAAAAGCAGGGGATCATGTAGATGTGAAGGTGGTTGGCGGACAGCTCCGCTTCGCCGTGAGGGCAGAGGAGGCGTCATGAAGAAAAATGCCACACTCTTTTTCTGCCAGAACTGCGGCTATGAGTCGGCAAAATGGATGGGGCAGTGCCCCGGCTGCCGTGAGTGGAATACCTTCGCGGAGGAGCCCAAAGCGCCGTCCGTGAAGGGAAGATCGGCACGTGCGGCAGAGCTGCGTGAGCCTGTCTCTCTTGGCGAGATTTGTTCGGATGATCAGGAGCGGCTTAAGACCGGCATAGCGGAGCTTGATCAGGTGCTGGGCGGCGGTATCGTTCCGGGCTCGCTTGTGCTGGTAGGCGGTGACCCGGGCATCGGGAAATCGACGCTGCTTTTGCAGGTATGCAGGGTGTTGTCGGAGCGTCTCGACCGGATCCTGTACATTTCCGGTGAAGAGTCTCTGCAGCAGATCCGGCTGCGGGCTGCGCGGATCGGGGAATTTTCGCCGGCTCTGAAGCTGCTGTGCGAGACGAACCTGGCTGATATTGAGGCGATCGTGCTGAAGATGAAACCGCAGATGATCGTCATTGACTCGATTCAGACGATGTATCAGGAGTCCATCAGCTCCGCACCGGGCAGCGTTTCCCAGATCCGGGAGGCGACGGGCGTCCTGCTGCGCCTGGCCAAACAGCAGAATATCGCCGTTTTTATCGTTGGCCATGTGACGAAGGATGGAACGGTGGCCGGGCCGCGTGTGCTGGAGCATATGGTGGATACGGTGCTCTATTTTGAGGGAGACCGACATGCCTCCTACCGGATCCTGCGCGGCGTTAAGAACCGGTTTGGTTCGACAAATGAGATCGGCGTTTTCGAAATGACGGACAGAGGACTCTGCGAAGTGGCGAATCCTTCCGAATATATGCTGAGCGGTAAGCCGGAGGGTGCTTCCGGCTCGGTCGTCGTCTGTGTGATGGAAGGCACCAGACCGATGCTGCTGGAGGTGCAGGCACTTGTCTGCCGGACGAACTTTGGCCTTCCGCGGCGCACGGCTGCCGGGATGGACTACAATCGTCTGAATCTTCTGATGGCGGTGCTGGAAAAACGCCTCAGCCTTCCTCTGTCCGGCTATGACGCCTATGTGAATATTGCGGGCGGAGTACGTATGAGCGAGCCGGCAATGGATCTGGGTCTCGTGCTTGCGATCATTTCGAGTTACCGGGATATACCGGTTCCGGATCGTACGATTGTTTTCGGGGAAGTGGGCCTGAGCGGGGAAGTCCGTGCGGTCAGCATGGCGCAGCAGCGTGTGCAGGAGGCCAGGAAGCTGGGCTTCACGCGTGTGATTCTTCCGGAAAGCTGCCTGGGACAGATCAAGGACAGCTCCGGCATTGAACTGGCGGGTGTTGCGACCGTGAAGGACGCCATGGCAGCGCTTCAGCGGACAAAAAATCAAAGTTAAAAAAGTGAGATTTAGGGCTTGCAATTTAAAATCACTTATGGTATAGTAGTCAAGTCGGTACGGAAAACCGCGTGGTGGATTGGTCAAGGGGCTAAGACGCCGCCCTCTCACGGCGGAAACAGGGGTTCGATTCCCCTATCCACTACTCCACAGAGACACGAAGACCTTGCAGGAAGGTGTTCGTGTTTTTTGTTGCATAAAATCCGTCCATTCCGCTTAAGCTGTCCTTGTTTTATGCGAAGCGTTTTGCTATAATACAATAGGGTTAGAAGTGCTTGAAAAGGAGGCTGACAGTTCCCATGATGTCTTTTATTATTTACGTTATTATCATCGTGCTTATCTTTCGTTACACCAGGAAAAAGAGGGCGGGCAGCTCCGGCAGCAAGGCAGGCGCTTCGAATACAGTCAGGCAGAGTCAGCCGCCGGTTTCTCAGACCATGTCGAAGAAGAAGGCGCCAAAGAGGCAGATAGCCTCGGCCAGGCCGAATCAGCAGCGAAAGACGAAGCAGACCGTGCAGGAGAAGCAGTACAGTGCCAGGACGCAGGTCTCGAGTGATAATTGCAGCTATGAGGCGGCCTATTCGAAGGGACAGCCAGCCAGGCTGGGACTTCGCGGCGACTATGGTGAAGAAGTCCGTCCGGGGCAGATCTGCGTGCGCTGCGGTTACTGCGGGGCGGAAAATCTGGTTCCTTCGGGGAGCCGGGAGCATTATCACTGTTATTTCTGCTGGGAAAAATTATAAGGGGACAGCCATCTTATGGGAAATATAGCGATCATAACGGACAGCAACAGCGGCATTTCACAGGAGTGGGCAAAGGAGCTGGGCATTTATGTTCTTCCGATGCCGTTTACGATTGACGGGCAGGAGTTCCTCGACGGGGTCACGCTCTTTCCTGAAAATTTTTATGCGTATCTGGAGCAGGATGCGGATGTATGTACTTCCCAGCCGTCTCCGGAGGCCATTACAAAGCTGTGGGACGAGCTGCTTGAGACACACGACGAGATTGTCCATATTCCCATGTCGAGCGGCCTTTCCGGCAGCTGTCAGACTGCGCGGATGCTGGCGGAGGATTATGACGGGAGAGTGCAGGTGGTTGACAACCAGCGCATTTCTGTCACGCAGGTCTGCTCGGTTCTGGACGCGCTTCATCTGTCTGCAGCGGGAAAGAGTGCCGCGCAGATCCGGGAGGCCCTGGAGAGAGAAGGGCTTGAGGCGAGCATTTATATCATGGTACCGACCCTGAAGTATCTCAAGAAGGGCGGCAGAGTCACGCCTGCCGGGGCGGCGCTCGGGACGATGCTGCGTCTGAAGCCGGTGCTGCAGATTCAGGGCGGAAAGCTGGACGCTTTCGCGAAGGTGCGCACGGTCAATGCGGCAAAGCGCACGATGCTGGATGCGCTGCATAAGGATATGAAAGACCGATTCGCAGGCGCAAAGATGCAGATTGCAATCGCGCACACGCGCAACGAAGCGGCTGCACAGGAGTTTAAAAAGGAGATTGAGGCAGAGTTTCCGGAACAGACGAATATTCTGGTGCATGAGCTGTCGCTGAGTGTTGCCTGCCATATTGGAGCGGGTTCCCTGGCCTGTGGATGCGCCAGGATAATGGAAGTATAGATAGAAAAGAGGGTATGATCCATTGGACAAATATGAGTATCGTCTGAAGGCAGAGCAGATAGAGAAGCTGGCCAAAAAGAAAGATTACAAGACAGCGGCAAAGATCGCGGATTCGATCGACTGGCGGCGTGTGCGTAATCTGAATATGCTCTACATCGTTGCAGAAGTCTACGAAGCGCAGGAGCGGTATGAGGATTGTATGGAAATCCTGAATATAGCCTATGATCGCGCTCCGGTAGGGAGGATGCTCCTGTATAAGATGACTGAGGTTGCGACGAAGATGCATCAGTTTAAGGAAGCGATTGCCCTCTATCGCGAATTTGTGAAGGCTGCTCCTCATGATCAGAGTCGTTATATTCTGAAATATCAGATCTACCGTGAGCGCGGTTCTGCGGTGACGGATCAGATCCAGATCCTGAAAGATTATAAGTCCTGTGAATATCAGGAGCGTTGGGCTTATGAGCTGGCCAGCCTTTATGCAGAAGCGGGGATGGAAGAGGACTGCGTCCGCGAGTGCGATGAGCTGATTCTGTGGTTCAGCGAGGGTGAGTATGTCCGCAAGGCGATGGAGCTGAAGCAGAAGTATCAGCCACTGACTGCTGCGCAGCAGGAAAAATATGACAATCCCGGGAAGGTCGTCATATCGGGTGATGATTTTGAAGAGACGGAGGTTGCGGTTGACGCCGGAAAATTCAGTACGATGAATCTGCAGGCGGAGCTGGCGGCAAATCTGGACGAGCTGCTGCAGTCCCAGGCGACGATAGACATTCCGGATCTGGGAGAGGAGGAGGCAGAGCCGGAACCGGCAGCTGCTCCGCAGACCGCAGAGAAGGAAGCGGAAGAAGAGGTTGATAAAGGAATTGAGATTGAGCTGGAGGAGCTGAGTCTGGACGAGCCGGAGCCTGTCCCTGAGGAGAGCGCACCGGAGCCGGAACCCGAGCCAGAGTTGCCGCTGGAGTTTGAGATTCTGTGCGATCTGGAGGAGTTGCAGGACATGACAGAGCCGGAACCCGCAGAGCCGGAGTTCATAGAGCCGAAGCCTGTGGAGCCAGAGCCAGTCGAATTAGAAGCCGTTGAGTTAGAGCCCATTGAGCTGGAGCCCGACGAGTCAGAACCCGATGAGTCAGAACCTGTGGAAGTGGACATCCCGGAAGTGCCGGAGGTGGTATCAGAGGAGGAAGTCCCTGCGCCGAAGCCCCAGACCGGTCCGCTCTCTATCCCGGATGTGCTGGCCGAGTGGGAAGATCAGAAGGCAAAGACTGAGGCAGTTCTGGAGGCGGAGGCTGAGAATGCACAGGCGCGCAGAGAGCGCGTGAAGCAGGAGACCGCTGAGCTGATGAAGATTATATCCGGAGCGACGGCAGAGGTTCCGGAGGACGTGCGTCAGATCCTGAATGAGATCGAGCAGGAGCAGCAGGAGTTGTCGTCTTCTGTTGTGACGGAAGATGACCTGCCGCAGGATATAGAGGCGGAGGAGGAGAATGCAGAAGAAGGAGAACTTCTGCAGGATCTGGCCGGTTCTGTGGTCGAGGAGAAAAAAGAGCCGGTATCATCAGAGACAGCGTCTCTGAATACGATCCAGGAGCTTGAGCGTTCTCTGGCGGCACAGACAGCTGAGAAGGCGGTGAAGGCCGGGCATCTGACCCGTGAGCAGGCTCGCCTGTTCACGTATTTCACCTCGGTGAGCGGCATGAGCAAGCAATTGTCCAGACTCCTGAAGGGCGCTGCAGATGAAAATAAGAGCAGTTCTTCCAATGGGAACCTTGTAATCACAGGTCCGCATGGAAATGGAAAGACGACGCTGGCAATCGACGTGGTGAAGGCGCTCCAGAAGGAAAAGCGGATTGAGGGAAGGAAGCTTGCAAAAGTCAGCGGAAAGAAGTTAAATTCCAAGGATATTTATGAGGTGTTTTCCAAACTGAAGGGCGGCGCGCTGATCATTGAGGGTGCGGGCAGCCTGTCGGAAGAGACCCTGGTAGGCCTGAGCCTCGTGATGGAGGGAGACACCGGCGGTCTTCTGGTGATCCTGGAGGACTCTGCGGAGGAGATTGACCGCATCTTCCTGAAAAATAAGAATTTTGCTTCGAAATTCGATTACAAGGTTGAGATTCCGGTTTTCAGCAATGATGAACTTGTAAATTTCGGGAGAGAATATGCACAGGAGGCAGGATACTCCTTTGATGAATTTGGTATTCTGGCATTGTATGATCGGATTGGCAGCCGCCAGACGATAGATCATAACGTGACGGTAGCCGAGGTCAAGGATATTATCGATGCGGCAGTCGAACACGCGGAGAGAAGTACGATCGGGCATATGCTCGCCCGGATTACAGGGAAAAATACAGATGAGGACGGAAATCTTCTTTTAAGAGAAGATGATTTTTAAAGGGGACTTCCGGCGATTCTGATGGTCGCCGGAAGTTTTTTTCACGGATTGCAGGCGTATTACTGCGCAGCAGTTGCGGCAAAGCCCGTATCAACCAGATCCTCGTAAGGGGTCCATGCATCCAGTTCTCCGGCTTCCTGAAGAATATTCTGCAGAAGCTCAAAGCTCTCTTCCTCGAAAATCAGATCTTCCTTCCAGGTGTCCTGCTCATAGTAACGTGTGACGATTGTCGTGATCGTTTTGAGGTCGGTTTCCGCGAACTGCGGCTGGATGATTTCCGCGATCTCTGCGGGCGTGTGGGTCTGTACATAGTCCATGCCCTTCTGCAGTGCGTTTGTAAAGGCCTGGATGATTTCCGGGTTTTCGGCAAGATAACTTTGCTTCACACAGTAGGCGGTATAAGGAACATAGCCGGACGCCTCGCCGAGTGAAGCAACGACATAGCCCTCGCCCTGCTGCTCCAGCGCGGTGGCGCTCGGTTCAAATTCCACCGTGAAGTCGGCGCCACCCCCTGTAAAGGCCGCGGCCGTGGAGCCGAAATCAATGCTCTGGTCGATCGTCAGATCTGTCTTCGGATCCATTCCATTTTTCTTCAGAATGAATTCAAAAACCATCTCCGGCATACCACCTGTTGCCATAATAGTAATGTAAATATTCTTCCGATAGTTCTTTCGCGCTGGATTTTGCAGAATCCGGCATATAATTGCAGGCAAGCGTTGCGATTTCTTCCTTCGATTTCAGGATGTTGTAAGGCTTTAGCGAATTATCTGTATCTTCCAGAATCCCCAGCTCCTTCATCAGTTCAATATAGGGCAGAATGCTCTGCTTTGTTTTTTTCAATCCAAGCTTCGTGATATGCTCCGACAGATATTTTGCGGAAGTGTAGCCGCGATCATCTTCGCCGACCAGTTTCATTACGATGGCAATGATGGGTTTTTCCCGGCGGTTCATCTCCTCGGCGGGACTGTATGTGATCAGATTGGATAATCCATATTTCAGAGGGATCTCCGGCATTCCGTTCTCATCCACTTCGATACGTTCTATCAACAGTTCAATATCTTTTCGGTTCAGTGTTCCTCCTGCGATAATCTTATCCACCACATCCAGCGCATTTTTCAGTTTATCCTTTACGTCCGGCGTCTCCACAGCGGCTTCATCCAGTTCTTTCAGCTGCATTTCCAGACCGTGGATCTGGGCGAACAAATCCTTCTGTAAAGAGTCGTATGCTTCCTTTACCAAATCTTCATTTCCGGCAGCAGACGCCACATCCTTTACTTTTTGCGTCAGCAGTACCTTTAACTGATTTTTGCGGTCGTTGATTTCTGTATATAAATCCTGCCGTTTTTCTTCCAGAGATTTTTTCTCTGCTTCAAAATCTTTCAGATCATAGGTGGCTATTACCTTGCATAAAGCGTTCCGACACATTTTGATATAGGTCTGGACATCCTCCATCAAATCCTCTTCCTCAATCAAATGAGCCTTTGCACAGTAGCGTCGGCCTTTGGTATTATAGGTCGTGCAGATATAATATTTTCGCGTGAGGTTTCCACTCTGGCGTTTCATCGGCGTGAGACGGCTGCCGCAGTCCTTGCAGAAGAGACAACTTCCAAATGGATTGGGGATTTCCGAACCTAACCACTGCCCGCGGCTGCCGCGATAATTTGTCCTGTTTCGCTTTTCCTTTAATTCCTGCACCAGAGCGAATGCTGCCTTATCAATGATCGCCGGGTGATGATCTTCAAAAACGCACTGTTCTTCCCTGGGAACACGCTTGTCCTTTCCGTGAACCGTGTTTCTTGCTCTTTTTTTCAAACGGAAAGTACCGATATAAAAATCATTATCCAGAATTTCCTTGATCATGCCGTCAGACCATCTGGAAGCAACCGTTCGCTTTGACAAGCGTTCCTCCTCCAGTTCGCGCTCCCGTTGTATCATGGAGGGAGTGGGCTTTCCCTGTTCGGTCAGATAAACGGAAATTTTACGGTATCCGGAACCGGAAATATAGAGGTCGTAAATCTCTTTTACCACCTCGGCTTCCTTGGGCATAATCTCCAGAATCGTTTTATCTTTCTCGTTTCTCCGGTAGCCGAAGGGTGGTCTTGTGATCAGAGTTCCTTCTTTCTGTCTGGCTCCAATGGCGCGCTTGATCTTTTTGCTGGTATCTTTCACATAGCGCTCATTGAACCATGTTTTGATGCCGATGGTATCGTCGCTGGAATCCATGGAGTCATAATTATCGTCTATGACAATCAGATGCTTACCGCGTTCCTGAAATTCATCCAGCAAAAGTAAAACCTTTGCGTTATGCCTGCCCAGGCGCGAGAAATCTTTCACGTACACGGTATCAATGTCTCTTTCCAAATCCTCCATAAGCTGCTGAAATCCAGGACGATCGAAAATATAGCCGGAGATGCCGTCGTCCTCATACCAGCGATCGATCGCAACTCCCTGCTCGGCAGCATACTGGTTGATGATGAGTTTCTGGTTTTCTATGGAAACGTAATTTTTGTGATCGTCGTCCCGTGAAAGACGGACATAACCTGCGTTCATATAAGCCTCCCTTGATCCCAGTGGTTTTTAATTAAGGCTCTGATCCCATTATGAATGTCGGCGTCCGCCGGTCCGTCCAGGAATGTGACGACGCGGAAACCGATTCTGGCGTATCTATCGCGCACAGCTTCAAATTCCTGCTGTGAGGAAAAATCATTACGCCATAGATAATAAGTTGGCTTACGCAATACAATCACATCCTTTCTGGTCTGAATTTATGATTTTATATCATATAAAAATTGGACAGTTTTTGTGTCTGTCCACATAAAAATAAGTTTGTATAGGTTGTATGCGACGGTGTGACGACTGTGACGCTATTTTCATATACCAGATAGAGTCACAGAAATATCGTCACAGGGAGCAGCAGTCTCTTCGTCTGTAGTCAGTTTTTTCAGAGTGAAGGTACGTTTTTCACGGCTCCGGCTGTTCTGGGTGTAGCTGATACTGAAGTCGTTATAGAGCGCTGACACATTGACATTCAGCTTCCTGGTATCTGCCAACGATCATCATCTTGGCGGTGTTCTCCACACGCTTTTTCTTTTGCAGGATAATCGGCTGCGTAGCTGTACGCTTCGTTCCCGATCTCCCTGACCTTTTGAAGCGTGTCCACGATAATAAGCCGGGTATTGGTGTTTCTCTGCATGAAGCGTTCCATACCTGGCTTGTAATAATAGGAAACCCAAGCACTCGTTGCTGAGTGCCTGGGTTTCCTGGCTGTTATTATATATTCAATTTTCAGTTCGATAAACTGGAAGCTGTCTTTCCCTTCCTTATAGATCTTTCACTTCTATAATAATCCATCGTTCAGTTTTCCAATAAAATAAAAGCCGTTTGATTTATGCCCATTCATCGTCGTAAATGTTAAATGCTGATATTCCAATTCAGTAAAATCACACAACAATGCTTTTATCCATTTTTCGTCATGGTGTCGGCATACCGCACCTTCTGGCAGTTCAAATACTCCATATGTGCCAAAAGTAGCCTGATATTTTTCATAACGCTTAACATTTCTCTCATCTGCATTTAGCAGGAAGTCATTTACATATAAAATACCGTCCTGTTTCAGAACACGCTGAATTTCACGAAGTAACTGTATCTGTTCCGCATCTGTGCGGATACAGGTTAAAACTGCGAACAGAATCACGGCGTCAACACTCGAATCCGGCAGATCAATTGTATCCGTTTCCTTTACACGCAGATCAATGTAAGGAAATTGCTCTTTTCCTCTGTCTATCATGCCTTTTGAAAAATCAATTCCGATCAGATTGCGATAACCGTTGTGATATAATTCATCAAGCGTTCTTCCATAGCCGCAGCCTACATCCAGAACTTTTTCTTCCATCCCCACATATTTAGAGAAGCTGTCTGCATGAAACGGTGTCGTAAATTCCTTTTGTTCTGAAACACTGTCCCAATATACCTTTTGTTCCATCGCTGAAATTCTCCTTTTGATTTATTATGGTTTTTTCTTATCCATGAGTTGAATTTTAACAAAATCCACGATAGAATGGTATGAGAAATCTCACATAGATTCGCAGGGAGCAGTGCTATGATCAGAATTAACAAACAGGAGACCAAAGAAGATTACTACAATCATTTCCCTCTATCAGACTACTTTGATTTTGATATACGCCCGTATACTTCACTTGTAAAATTTGATAATGAAGAAGCCATTCTGCAGGAAGGTGAAAAACCAAACTATCTGTATTACTTGATAGATGGACGCGCAAAACTGTTTCTTTCACATGAAAACGGGCGCATTTCATTGATTAATTTTCTGAATGCCCCCTGTTTTATAGGAGAAATGGAACTGCTTGGCGCACAGGAAGCTGCTAATGGTGTAACCGCCATTACTCCCTGTACCTGTTATGCTGTGCATATCAACGATTGCAGGGACAGCATTTTAAACGACGTGAAATTTCTGCGTCAACTCTGCCTGTTTCTAAGCAGGAAGGCAATAGGAAACACATATAATTATTCCAGGAATCAATCCTGGCCATTAGAAGTGCGGCTGGCGAATTTTATTCTACTGACTGCCTGCAATGGACTGTACAGAGAGAAGCATACAGAAGCAGCTGAATTTCTGGGGGTAACATATCGTCATCTGCTTTATGTTCTCGCTGATTTTGTAAAGAAAGGAATCCTGAAAAAAACAGCACAGGGGTATTATATTCAGGATCTGACTGCCCTGCGTAATATTTCGGAAGGAAAATAAATGTAGCTCTCTGATTTTTTTCAGGAGAAGTGCAAGCCGCGCTTTGCGTCCTGCACTCGCTCCTTCATTTGTAATCTGTTATCGCTCGATGGATTTTGTTTTCTTCCTGTCCTGTTGTTCAGGTGTCAGCACTTTCTCCACCTGGCGATGGACGGCATTCAGCTTGTCAACTTCCTCCCTGATCTCTTTCAATTCCTCATACTGTTCATTGTGTGCGATGGTCAGCTCAAGCAATTCGTCTTTCCATTCTTTCAGAACACAGTCCTCTCATTCGTAAAAATTTCTTCGCCACCTCTGAGCAGGCAATCAATCGGATGAAATCACTGGTGTTCCGCTCGTCCATCGTCTTAAGCTCTGGCACATAATGTTCCAGGATACCGGTTTCCGTGCAGAGCCGTCTCGTCCGCACCCGGCGTTCCTCCTTGGAATAAGCGGCGGTCAGTGCCGTCTCCTGATTGTGTAGCTGCCAAATCTTATTCTCGGTGTAATCAATCTCAGCCTGCATTTCCTCTCTGGTCTCTGGTGTCTTTCTGCGTCCCATAAGCATGATCTCCTTTCTGTGATTTGAAAAATGGGCAAAAAAAAGCATGAGATCATTTCGATTTCCTGCTACGTAATGCCACTAAAGAACAGTTCGCATATTTTCAACATTTTCTGCGGTTTCCCTTCAATCCGTTTTCCTTCGCCCACTCGCTCTGTTTTCATCGATTCATCAATCGGAAGTTTTGGCGGATTTTGGGGTTAAAGGTATTCCAGTATACCTTTTGCCATCATTTTTCACTTTACCGATTGACGAATAATATTTTTAATATTTGTTTCGTGTTATTTTGCAGTCCTATTTGCCGCTTGCCCCTGGACTGTCGGGAACATCCCAACCCGCGCGTGGCCAACGCGTCACAGGCGTCTCACCTCCCCGTGGTTTTCACCGGGCTGCCCCCACATACATGGCCGGACAGGAGTATCATTGTCCCGTATGCGCTTCATGGCAGTCAGACCATGCCATCTGGTCTGTTCGGTATCTCTGTAGATCGCTTTCTGGGATTTCCAGGTCATCGCGTCAGAATACCGGCTGCTCCGCACATACGGAAAGTAGTTGGAATGCTGTATATGAAGTTGTCAATGTCCAATCGGGGAAATACCCCCATATTCTTTATGGGGACGGATAGAAGCCCAATTCGTGAAAAAAATTTTTGAAAATCATCAGTTTTTTGATTCATGGGAATAGAGATAATAGACGGTAGAAATGTCGATGAATAGAAAAGTCGCCTGTCTTGTTATCGACAGGCGACCGGTAAAATCAAAAATAGTAAATTTTTCTGATACGGAAAGGAGAGGATTATGACGACAGGAATTCTGCAGCATTCATAATCTTAGGATGAGTTACGCCGGATTCAAGGAAATCCTTGTCGCCGGTCAGAAGAATATCGGCATCAGCATTGATTGCTGCCCGTAAAATAGCGCGGTCATTTACATCCCGGATTTCCTGTTCTCGATCATCTTCTTCATCCGGCGTAGGCACAAGTTCCAGTGTCATCAGAGCGATAGACAGAAATTGCTCAAAAGAAGAAATTTTCTTCGGAAATTTGCGATTATAGATTCTTCGCATTTCATCAATATTCTGCTCGCAGACCATTCCGTGATTTGGATAGGTAACAGCTTTCAAATATGCCTGGAACGGTGTCCCTTTTGGATTCAGTACTGCGGAAATCAGGATATTTGTGTCAATGAGTATTCTCATTTACACCTCGCCTTCTACCCGTACTTCCTTTACGAGCGCAAGAATATCCTCTTCAGACGTAAGCCCCGCTTTTTCTGCCTCACCCTGCATCTGCGCCTGGAGTACCTGCATAGCATATACAGCAGAATTGACGATGCGGACCGTGTTGCCCTCTACGACAAACGTCACGCGGTCTCCGCTCGATACTCCGAGAACATCGCGGACATCTTTGGGTATTGTGACCTGTCCCTTTGACATTACTTTCGCGTTATCAACAAATGTATTATTTGACATCTAATTGCACCTCCATTTAAATTTGACATGAAAAGTAGGAATTTCCATACTTTTATTATATGCAGGATTCGAGAAAATATCAATATAAACATAGCCGCAGGTGCAAAATTTCCGCGGCTATCATTCTGCTATATTACATTTTGTGTCATTCCATTCACCCAGTTGCACAAAATTACAATCGTTTCGTAATTTACATTGATATATGTACTACACCTGCGCGTCCGCCAAGCACATAGCTGCCCTTTACATCCGTCCAGGCGAAATCGTCCATCGGCTCCCGGGACACGAGGAAATTCCCCGCGCGCTGCGTGAGCTGGGCAAAATTGATGAAATAGTCGTCGGAGTCCTGATTGTAGATGTAGATCGAGGATTCGCTCCCCATGAAGCCAATGTCCGCTTCGCCCGCGATCAGCGCGGCGGCCACATTGTCAGCGCCCGCGCCGTTGACAAGCGTGAGCGCGATACCCTCCTCCTCGAAATAGCCGTTCTCGATCGCCACATACTGCGGTGCGTAGAAGATGGAATGCGCGACTTCATTCAGAGTGACAGGCGTCAGTCCATTTGCGGTCTGGTCGCTTTTGCCATTGCAGCCGCACAGGGCGAAGACGGAGATACAGACCAGAAGAAAACAGAGAAATCTTTTCATTTTTCTTTCCTTCGCAGGAATCTTTAGTGTAATATATGCGAAGGAGAAGCTTTGGTGAAGGTCTATTTATCGGAATCATCGTCAGAGTCATCGCCCCGGAAGAGCCGGAACAGCCATAGATAAATATACATCAGCACCGGGATCACGACGGTGGCGACGAGAGAGAGCATCAGCAGCTCTTTCGCGCGCTCGCCCTGAAAGAAGGCGAGGATGAAGGTGCAAAGGTACAGAAGGCAGATAATAACAAGGGCGACGATCGCCAGAATGCGCTTGACTTTACGGTACATGGCAGGCTCCTTTCAGTAAGCATTATAAAAGTATTTTTCCGCGATAGCAAGCGCAAAACATTTGTCAGGCTTCGATTCCTGTGATAGACTGGAAGATACCGGAATGAAAGACAAAAAGAAAGAGGAATACCCGATGGACAATCTGGAAACACTGAACAGGGAACAGCGGGAGGCGGTGCTCTGCACGGAAGGGCCGCTTCTGATTCTGGCGGGAGCCGGCTCGGGCAAGACGCGGGTGCTGACCTGCCGTATTGCCTATTTAATCGAAGAATGCGGTGTGAACCCGTGGAATATCCTGGCGATCACCTTTACAAATAAAGCGGCGGGCGAGATGCGTGAGCGCGTGGACAAGATGGTGGGCTACGGCTCGGAGAGCATCTGGGTCAGCACCTTCCACTCGGCCTGCGTGCGGATTCTGCGCCGCCATATCGACCAGCTCGGCTACGACACCAATTTCTCGATCTACGACGCGGAGGATCAGAAGACGGTGGTCAAGGACGTGTGCCGCCGCATGCAGCTCGACACGAAGGTCTACAAGGAGCGCGCGGTGCTTGCGGCGATCTCCCGCGCGAAGAACGACTGCATTTCCCCGGAGGAGCTGCGCCTGCAGGCGGGGGACGACTTCCGTCAGCAGAAGATCGCGCAGGCCTACCTCGAATATCAGAAGGAGCTGAAGAAGAATAATGCGCTCGATTTTGACGATCTGCTGGTGAAGACTGTGGAGCTCCTGAAAGTCTGTCCCGATGTGCTGCAGTACTACCGGAATCGTTTTCAGTACATTCTCGTGGATGAGTACCAGGACACGAATACGGTGCAGTTTCAGATGATCAGCATTCTGGCCGGGGAGCATCATAATCTCTGCGTGGTCGGGGACGACGACCAGTCTATCTATAAGTTCCGCGGTGCGAATATCCGGAATATTCTCGATTTCGAGTCGGTATTCCCGGAGGCGAAGGTCGTGAAGCTGGAGCAGAATTACCGCTCGACGCAGCACATTCTCGACGCGGCGAACGGGGTCATCGCGCACAATCATGGGCGCAAGGCCAAGGCGCTCTGGACAGACAACGGGATGGGAGACCCGGTGGATTTCCGGCAGTTCCAGACCGGTTATGAGGAGGCGGAATACATAGCGGGCGAGATTCGCCGCATGAAATCGTCCGGGGAGGCAGAGTACAGGGATTTTGCGGTGCTGTACCGGACGAACGCCCAGTCCCGCGCCTTTGAGGAAAAATTTCTATACGCGAACATTCCGTACCGGCTGATCGGCGGCGTGAACTTCTATTCCCGCAGGGAGATCAAGGACGTGCTCGCCTATCTCAAGACGATTGACAACGGCCTGGATGACCTGGCGGTGAACCGGATCATCAATGTGCCGAAGCGCGGCATTGGGGCCGTGACGCTGAACAAGGTGCAGAGCTATGCGACTTCCCGCGGCATCAGCTTCTTTGAAGCGCTGGAGGCGGCGAATGAGATCCCGGGCCTCGGTAAGGCGGCGTTGAAGATTCAGGGCTTTGTGACGCTGATCCACTCGCTGCGGCTGCGCCTTGCGGAGCTTAAGATCGAAGAGCTGATCGATGAAATTCTGGAGCGGACCGGCTATGCGCAGGAGCTGAAGGATGAGAACACCGAGGAATCGCTCGCCCGCCTGGAAAATATCGACGAGCTGATCAGCAAGGCGGCTCTCTATGAGGAGAGTGAGGAGAATCCGACGCTCAGCGGCTTCCTGGAGGAAGTGGCGCTGGTCGCGGACATCGACAGCATGGACGATTCGGACGACCGGGTGCTTCTGATGACGCTTCACAGCGCGAAGGGACTGGAATTCCCCTACGTCTATCTGACAGGTATGGAGGATGGCCTGTTCCCGAGCTATATGTCGATCGCGGCGGACAATGCCGAGGAGGAGATCGAAGAGGAGCGGCGTCTCTGCTATGTGGGCATCACGCGCGCCATGAGGCGCCTGACGCTGACCTGTGCGCGCGTCCGCATGATTCGCGGGGAAAATCAGTACAATAATGTCTCCCGTTTTGTACGGGAGATTCCGCCGGAGACGCTCGCGCGCCGGGATGAGGTCCCCCGTATGCCGAAAGCCCAGGAGGCGGCCCGCGGCGCGGAGCGCCAGAAGGCGCGGGAAGCCTTCCGCGCGAAGCCGGCAGGACTCGAACAGTTCAAGGTGAAGAAAGCGACCTCCCTGGAGTACGGGGTCGGAGACCGCGTGCGGCATATGAAGTTTGGCGAGGGTACGGTGCAGGAGATCAGCGACGGCGGACGCGACTATGAGGTGAAGGTGGACTTCGATCGCGTGGGCGTAAAGCGGATGTTCGCCTCCTTCGCGAAGCTGAAAAAGCTGGGTTGATTGCATAATCAGCGGAAGTATGTTATACTTGGACATTATAAAAAAAGAAAAGAGGTATCCGTCATGAACAGTCGTATAGAGGATTTACTGAATGCAGCGAAGACCAATGAGATGCTCGGTGAATTGCTTCATATTAAGAAGGAAGAAGAAAAGAAAAAGAACGCGTTGATGTGGGTACTGATCACGATCGGCGCAGTGCTCGCGGTGGTGGGTATCGCCTATGCGGTGTACCGCTTCTTCACGCCGGATTATCTGGAGGATTTCGACGAGGACTTTGATGAAGATTTCGACGATGATTTCTTCGACGATGATGAGCTCGAGGACGCGGAGGTCGAAGACGAAGAGGATGGCGAGAGCGAGGACGAGGAAGAATAGTCGCAGCTGACGCAATAAGAGAGGGTAAGCGGTTCCTCCTGTCCGGTTTCAGGGCCGGGCGGGAGGTCTTTCTATGTAGAAGGGAGATATCGGATGAAAAAGGGGCAGATTCTGGAGGGCACAATTGAGAAGCTGGATTTCCCGAATAAGGGACGGATTCGGATCGAGGGAAAAACCGTGACTGTGAAGGGCGGCCTCCCCGGACAGCGGGTGCGCTTCGCGGTGCAGAAGCTCCGCAGCGGACGCGCGGAGGGGCGCATCCTCGAAGTGCTGGAGCATGCGGAAACTGAGTGCGAGCCGCTCTGTCCGCATTATCCGGTCTGCGGCGGCTGCGTCTATCAGAACCTGCCCTACGAGGAGCAGCTGAAGCTGAAGGCGGGGCAGGTGAAGGAACTGCTGGACGAAGCAGCAAAAGACTTTGCTTATGAGTATCGCTTTGAGGGAATCGAGGAGAGTCCGCGGCGTCTCGCCTACCGGAACAAGATGGAGTTTTCCTTCGGCGATGAGGTGAAGGACGGTCCATTGTCGCTCGGCATGCATAAGCGCGGCAGCTTTTATGACATTGTTACCGTGGATCATTGCGAGATTGTGGATGCGGATTTCCGGAGGATTCTGCGCGCGACGCTCGACTATTTTACGGAGAAGGAAACGCCGTTCTACCGGAAGCTGCGGCATGAGGGCTATCTGCGCCACCTGCTCGTGCGCAAGGCTGTGCGCACGGGGGAGATCCTTGTCTCGCTCGTGACAACGACGCAGAGGGAGGAGGATCTTGGCGGCTGGCGCGACGCGCTGCTCGCGCTCCCGCTGGACGGAAATCTGGCGGGCATTCTCCACACGAAGAACGACAGCCTCGCGGACGTGATACAGAATGACGGCACGGACATTCTGTACGGGAAAGATTATTTCTATGAGGAACTGTTGGGTCTGCGCTTCCGGATCTCGCCCTTCTCCTTCTTCCAGACGAATTCTCTGGGGGCGGAGGTTCTCTACGAGACGGCGCGCTCTTATATTGGGGATACGAAGGACCAGCTCGTCTTCGATCTGTACAGCGGGACCGGCACGATCGCCCAGATGCTCGCGCCGGTCGCGCGGAAGGTGATCGGCGTGGAGATCGTGGAAGAGGCGGTCGCCGCCGCCCGCGAGAATGCGCAGCTCAACGGCATCACAAACTGCGAGTTCATCGCCGGAGACGTGCTGAAGGTGCTGGACACGATCGGGGAGAAGCCCGATTTCATTGTCCTCGACCCGCCCCGGGACGGCATCCATCCCAAAGCGCTGAAGAAGATCATCGACTACGGTGTGGAGCGGATGCTCTATATCTCCTGCAAACCCACGAGCCTCGCGCGGGACCTGGCGGCGCTGCAGGCGGCGGGCTACCAGGTGGAACGGGCGCGGTGCGTGGATATGTTTCCGTGGACGGGAAATGTAGAGACTGTATGCCTATTGTCCAAACTTCATTCTAAGCAACATATTGAAGTGGAAATCCGCATGGATGAGATGGATTTGACCGCAGCTGAAAAGAAAGCAACCTATGAGGAAATCAAGGCATATGTCTTGGAGCATAGCGGATTGAATGTCAGCAATCTTTATATCGCTCAGACCAAGCAGAAGTACGGAATCATTGAGCGGGAGAATTATAATAAGCCGAAATCCGAGAATGCAAGGCAGCCGCAGTGCCCGCCGGAGAAAGAGGCGGCGATTACGGAGACGTTAAAGCACTTTGGGATGGTTCCCATCGTTGATAATAATGTTACCGGCAATCTGTAATCGTCGGTTAAGATCTGACGGATTTCTTCTCTGATACACAGATCGGGACTGCGAGGATTCTGGTTTGTGACAAGTCCTACACATATCTGTGATAAAGTAGATTTTGAGGAGGTGAGTGAGATGGTGAAGATACTGATTGTGGAGGATGACGCAGCCATCTCCAATCTGATTGAGGGTACGTTCATGAGAGAGGGTTTTCATTGTATATGTGCGATGGACGGTGAGGAAGGCCTTGCGCGTTTCGATGAGAGCGGCTTTGATCTGGTGTTGCTTGATTTGATGCTGCCGAAATACAGCGGATACGAACTGCTGGAATACATACAACCGACCAGTACGCCGGTTATTATACTGTCTGCTATGGGGCGGGTGCAGGATCGGATAAAAGGCCTGAAGATGGGGGCGGATGACTATCTGGTGAAGCCTTTTCAGATTGGTGAATTGCTGGCGCGCATCGAGTCGGTTCTGCGCCGGACACAGCGGAATACCAGGTTGACTTGTCGCGACGTGATGGTTGATCCAGAGGCGCGCATGGTCTGGAAGGCGGGAGAAAAGGTCGACCTGACCGTCAAGGAGTTCGACCTGCTCGTCGTACTGCTTCGCCACAGCAATGTGGCACTCACTCGTGGTTTCCTCTATGAACAGGTATGGGCGGAGGAGTATACCGGGGAGACGCGCACGTTGGACAACCATATCCAGCGCCTGCGCAAGAAACTCAGTTGGATGAACACGATTCAGACGGTGCCACGGATGGGTTACCGGTTGTGGAATCCAGGGATGGAGGAAACATGAAGTTATTTGTACGCATGTATCTTTGCGTACTCCTGCTTCTGACAGCATCCCTCTCCTTCGCGGAGTATTATACGGTTTCAGCCTCCTTTGAAAACGCGATGTCGCGGCAGATGGACGATGCGCTCCAACAGCACCAAATTGTGAAGTATGCGCTCCGCTCTAATTTGCTCACGGTGCAGCGAAATAGCAAAGTGACCGAAGAAGCGATACAGGAGATGGCAGAGCAGACGGCGGAGAGTCTGGCGGTCACACTGTCACTTACGACGGCGGAAGAGGGCGCGCAGACGGATACACTAACATACAGCATATTAAATGAAGAGGATGCAGAAATGCTGACTGTCGTCAGTACCTTCACACAGGGCGAACGGTCACTCACCCTGACCACAGTACAAGACATCTCGAATCTCTTTCAGGAGTCGGAGATGTTGCAGCAAAATTGCCAGCTGGTATTTCTGGTGGTCGAGTGCATCGGGGCAATGGGCGCGCTTTTCCTGACCTGGTATCTGACCCGCCTGGTGGGGCAACTCGAGCGAACAAGCCGGGTATTCGCGGAGGGGGACTATTCTACTCGCGCAACAATTCATTCTCACGATGAAATCGGAGATCTGGCGCATACTTTCAACGCAATGGCCGACTCCATCGAGGAAAAAATACAGCAGCTTGAGGTATCTGTGCAGCAACAGGAAGCTTTTACCGCTAACTTTGCCCATGAACTGAAAACTCCCATGACGAGTATCATTGGCTATGCGGATACGCTCTGTCAGAAGGAGATGCCGCAGGAGCAGGTGCGGGAGGCCGCTGAATATATTCTGAACGAGGGTATGCGGCTCGAGGCCCTGTCCTTCAAACTATTGGAGCTGTTCACGTTAAACCAGCAGGATTTCCTGCTGGAGGTTATGGAAGTGGAGATAGTATTCCGGGATGTGGAGATGAGCTACAGAAACAGCGGTGGACGTGGGAGCGTCACGCTGCATTTTCAGTGCGAGACGGGATGCATCCGCATTGAGTACGACCTGTTCAAGACCCTGCTGCTGAACCTGATAGACAACGCAATCAAGTCCGGTGGGAGCAGTGTGATGATACTGGGGCACAGGAGTCGGGAAGGTTATCAGATTCAGGTAACGGACGATGGATGTGGTATCCCGGCACCGGAGCTCTCGAGGATTACGGAGGCTTTCTATATGGTGGACAAATCCCGTTCGCGCAGCGAGCACGGGGCAGGATTGGGGCTGGCGCTTTGTGAGAAAATCACACGGATTCACGGTGGCAGCCTGAGGTTTTACAGTGTCGAGGGAGAGGGGGCTACTGTCGAACTGCTGTTGCCTCTATGTGAGGAGGTGTATGAAGAATGAAACGGGCATGGAAATATCTGTTTCCAGTTGCTCTGACGATATGCATTCTGGCTGCGGGCGTCCTTGTGCCCCTGGCGTTTATCCGTGTACGGCGCAATTCGTATATTCTAAAAAATGGTGTGGTCGCCGCAGCGGATGTGGAAGTCTACAGTGAAGAATATGAGACGAATCGGAGTTGTCTATTGCGGGCAATCCGTCAACTTGAGCACATAAATGAAGAGACCGAAATTATACCTGAGTATGAAAATTTAGTGATATATGACAGCTCCAATGCGATGTCAGTTTCTGGTTCTTATGGTTCCATAGATTACAATGCAGACTATCAATTTCTGCCTGATCTTTGGACAGAGCAGCAAAGAGAACTGTATAATGTCGGATACGGGTTGCTGGAGACCTTTCTCTATTCCTGGGACAGCGAGGTGGCTGACACATTGCTGAATGCGTCGGATAGCACCTGTCTGCTACAGGATTCTGACACGAGTGAGGGCATCCTGCTGGGCGCTATTTGGGTAGAGGATAATCTTCTAATTTTTGATCTGGAAACCGGTGTGCCGCTCTGTATAAACCTTTTTCTTGAAGACGTAAAAATCGCGGATAAGGAAGAATTTTGCGAAAATCTGCTTTCTGTTTATAGTCAGTTTGTCGGTATCAGTTTTTCAGATACTGAGTCAGAACTGAAGAACATTGATAAGAGTTTTTATTATTATGTACAATCGGAGAGTGCGGACGGAACGTTTCAGCTTTCGGGCGACATGTATTTTGAACAGGAAACTGATACGTTGCAGCTCTGCCTGTTTCTTTTAGAAACCTGAGTTCCATGTCACAAATGAAATTTTGACCTTAAGATATACCGCAAAACATAAAAAATCTGCTCGAATCAATCTGTTTGTTACAGTTTCGACACATTTCGCTCAGAGATATATGACAGAAGCCTGCTATTCTGTAATCGATAAAAGAGAATGCTTACAGACATGACAGAAAGCAGGTTTTTATGGCGATGGAGAGCAGCGAATGGGAGAGAATACGCAGAAAAAAACGATACATGAGGAAGAGGCGCAGACAAATCCAAAGACGCCTTGTGCTGACTATGGTTTTATCTGTTTTTCTAATATCGGTTCTGGCTGGCAAACTGTTGTCTGGTGTTTACAGTGCCCTGGCGACGGGTGGCGGCGGGAAGCAGGCAAATAATAATGCCGACATGGCAATCGTTTCAACAGAAACTGCTTCGGAAAAAGAGACAGAGCTGGAACTGGACGAATTGAGCGACGAAGAAAAAGAAGAGTATATTCAGGAACATTCATGGCTTTACACGGAGGACCTTCTTGAACTTCTTGAAAAAAATAAGGAAACGGTAAATTATGTGTACGAATATCCGAAATTGTGCGGGCAGGAGCCGGAGATCAATCTTAGCGAAGAGGCGGAGTACGAGACGGTTCCTTTGTTGTTGCAGTGGGACGCACGCTGGGGCTATGAGCCATACGGCGATGGTTTGATTGGCTATACCGGCTGCGCGCCGACCTGCATTTCCATGGTGGCGCTCTATCTGACGGAAGTGGCTGATTACACGCCCCTATATATTGCAGAGTATGCGGAGACAAACGGCTACTATGTCTCTGGTGTCGGCACAGACTGGTCGTTGCTCAACACGGGCTGCAGTGCTTTCGGAATACAGACAAAGGAGCTTCCGCTGGACGAGGACTATATGAAGAAGGAGCTCAATGCGGGTCATCCCCTCATCTGTTCGGTTGGTGCAGGTGATTTCACGGACAATGGGCATTTCCTCGTGCTGACGGGATATACGGACGAGGGTTTCAGCTTGAATGATCCTAACAGTGTTAAAAACAGTAACCGGGTGTGGAGCTATGAAGAGCTGGTAGGACAGATTCGAAAGATCTGGATGTGTCTGCAGAACTGACCATTGCGTTTTGATACCACCGATTAAAATACAGCTCCTTTGGAGAACAATGCGGTTCATAAACCTGACGCGAATTCCACTCCTGTTCGCAAATATCCATGTATTCCAGACTGGCTCCGCAGATGGGGAGTTCCTCGACATCCTTTACATTTCGATACTGGACAATCTCAAATTCGCTGCAATCATCAAGATATGCGATGACCTTGTCTGCCGCAATGGTTGCGCGATAGAGATGCTGCTTCTCCTGAGGCCGGTAATGCTTATGGCGGGCGGCAAACCATTCGGCGGTATCTAAAAGTAGCGTCCATGAAATGGAGTATTTGGCTTTTTCAATGGGCTCGCTGCCTGCGCGATAGACGACGAAGCTGTTCAGGTTCCGGACAGTTTCCGGCAGAGCCTCACGCCAGTTCTCCGGGCGATAAGGCAGAGCCATACGCACATACTTGCGGATGATCGAGGACAAATCCCCATGATGGACATAGTGGTGGAGTGCGATTCTGCACTTTACTTCTTTGGGCAAATCCTGTTCATGGAGATAGAGCAACATGACTGCGTTTTCTGCGTCATAGTAGGCTACCTTTTCAAATTCTTTCCAATCTTTTTTCTGCATCGCTTTCAGACCCTCACTTAAAATAAAATCGTTCATACGGTATCCTTTCTATTGTATGTAATGCACAGGCTCGGTCTGCATCGCGTGGAAAGAGGCAGATTGCAGCCTGTGCCGTTTTCGGGAAAGAGAGCCGACTTGAAAAGTGTGGAGCTTTCAAATCAGGCGCGGGTTCCCGAAAACTGCGGGATTCCGAAGGGGAGCATCCCCTTGGCGGGTGGTATCCAAAGGAGGGCGGAGCCTTCCTTGGCACACGACTTTCCCTCGGAAAGTCTAGTGTGTTATACCTTTGAGAAGACGGTGTTAAACGAAAATGGAATACGCCCCTTCGGTGCGTAATCCGTTTTCGTTTTCCTGACGGGAAAGGTAGCCGCCTTCGGGCGGCTGCACTGACCGGCAGAAAGAGGCGCGAAGGACAGACATTTGTCTGGACGGCGTGCCGTAACAGCGTCGGAGCAAAGGGATATCCTTAGGACCTTCTATTGAGAAAATTCCCTGCGGAGATGTTCCAGGGCGGTTTCTTCTGTCCGTTTTGCCCGGCTGTCACTCAGATGGAAATGGATTGCCGTGCCGATCAGCGTGTGCTCGATGTCGTCGGTAAAGCCGTATCGGTAGAGAAGGTAGGTCTGCTCTCTGGCGCTCAGCTTTTTAAGGGCGGTATATAATGCCTGCAATTCTTCTCTGCTGATCACGATTTGTTCCGGCAGTTTTGCGTAAGGGTTAGCAATCGCTTCGATCCGAAGAAGCCGTTTCTCCCCATTTAAAACATCATCGAGATAGACGCGCTGAAAATAGATTTCTGATTCAGGGTCGGTTATCTGCTGCTCGAACTGCTGCCTGGTTTTCCGTATCAGGTCGGCCATGGAATTCCGGATTGCCGGCGCTGCATAGGTCAGGAACTTCATGCCGCGCTCGCCGTCAAAGAGCGGAACTGCTTTCAAGAGGCCGAGGCTTCCCTCCTGCATAAGATCGTCCACTTCGATATCCATATCGCTTTCTTCAAGGTTATGATTCTGACAAATTTCAATCGCGGTTTTTCGGATAAATCCCCAGTTGTTTTCAACCAAAGTGTTAAGGGGGGAAGGATCGCCTGCCTGCGCGAGGTGGCAGAGCTGCTCATTGGTCTGCATGGTCTTTCTCCCGCGGCGGTGGCTGCATTGTGGACTGCATCAGATCTACCAATGCATATTTGAACTGCTTTAGGGAATCCTCATTCACACCGTCCATGCCGGATACGGTGCCGGTGATCGCGTCCGCAACCTGCTCCGGCGTGATGGACGGATGCCTCATATCCTGTCCCTTTGTCAGTTCTGCAAATATTTCTTTTGTGATTTCTTTCGTTTTATTCTGCGCGGCGGCGAGGTCACTGCCGATCTCTTTTTTCACTTCCTTTATCGTTACCATAAACTGATTTTGTATGGAACTGAGGTCTGCCTGGTAGACAGGCACCTTCAGACGGTTTATATCTCTTGCAGCCTGGACGGTCGCGTCTGTTGCGACAGCTCCCCGAAGGAAGGAACTGACAGACGAGATCATTGTATTCTGCGCGGCAAATCCGACGGCCAGCGTATCGTCGAAATACTGCTTGATCATATAGGTCAGCTCCGCGAAGCGCGGGCTTTCCAGTAAACGGTTGACGACTTCGGCGTTTACTTTCTCTGTATAGAGATTTCGCGCGGCCTGCGCAGAAAGCCCCAGTTCGCTGATCTCATAATTTTTCCGGTCAGGAACATCCGTAACGCCCAGAAGGAAATCGGTGGAGACGTTAAATGCTCTTGCGATGCGGATGATATTTTCATCACTGAGTTTGTCCGTCTTTCCGCTTAAGAAACGGCTGAGCATACTGTCCGTGCAACCGATCTTTGCCGCAAGCGTTGTCTGTGTGACCTTATATTTTTTCATTAAATCCTGTATCCGTTCCCGTATTGTCCCAGGTAAAAATGCTGTTTCCATGAAAACACTCCCTCCGAAAGCAAACATACGTTCGATTTTCATTATATTTTATTCCGAAGTGAAAAGCAATACATAGAATAAAAAAGTTTTGCATTTTTGCAAAATTATAGCGCCTTGCCCTTCGTATTTTGCATTTCCGCCTGATTTTTCGTCTATTAGCCTTTTCCTCCGTATATTCAGGCAGACGGGGAAAAACCGTCAAAAATCATAAGGAGGAAAAGAAGATGGATTTATTTGCAACGGTTAAATCAGCGGTCACGGTGAAGGAGGCGGCAAGGCACTATGGTTTAAAAGCTGGAAGAAACGGTATGGTCTGTTGTCCATTCCATGATGACCGGCATCCAAGCATGAAGCTGAATCAGGACTATTTTTACTGCTTCGGCTGCGGGGCAACCGGCGATGTGATCGAGCTGGTGGCCAGGCTCTTTAACCTGTCCGCTTATGAAGCGGCGCGGAAGCTGGCGGCTGATTTCGGACTTGATCCGGACAAGCCGCCCGCCGCGGCGGCTCTCGTAAACAAACAGCGCCCCGCGGTGAGGGCATTCCGGCAGGATGAGGTGTACTGCCAGAGGGTGCTGTGTGATTATCTGCGCGTGCTGGAGGAATGGAAGGTTCGCTATGCACCTTCCACGCCGGGGGAGGAATACGACGACCGCTTCGTGGAGGCATGTCAGATGATGGATTATGTAGAAAATCTGGCAGACATTCTTGCGGTGGGGGAACTGGAGGAAAGGGTGAAAGTGGTGCAGTCGCTGATTAAGGAAGGGACGCTTCCCGCTCTGGAAGCGCGCCTGAAACGCATGAAGGAGGGAGAGGGACATGGAGAAATCCGGAAAGCAGTATGATATGAACCTGCCGATCTGGTTCGATGGGAACAGTATCAATGAAGCCCTGTTCTGTGATGATTTCCTTAGCAGGCATAAGATTATCTTTGCGAACGGAGCCTTCTTTACACCGGAAGGCAGGGTGACGGACAATCTGCCGCTGCGCGGAGAAATCTTTGAGGAGCTTCGTTGCTGTGCAGTCAACAACATCCCCCGGAAGATCAATAACATCCTGGAAGTGATGAAGCTGGACGCACAGGTGGACGACTTCCCGCCGGAGGCTGACCGGATTCATGTGGCGAATGGGACGCTCAAGCTGGACGGCACGTTTACGGAAGGAAAGCCGGACATCGTCAGGAGTCGCCTGCCGGTGGCATACAGGCTGGACGCGTCAGAGCCGGTACTCTGGCTGCGTTTCCTGGAGGGCCTGCTTTATCCGGAGGACATTCCTACCTTGCAGGAGTTCATTGGTTACTGCCTGATTCCCAGCAACAAAGGCCAGAGAATGATGGTGATCAAGGGGAGCGGAGGCGAGGGAAAGTCCCAGATCGGAACCGTGCTCGGAGCATTGTTTGGCAATAACATGAAGGACGGCAGCATCGGAAAGATTTCGGAGAACCGTTTTGCCCGCGCTGATCTGGAGCACATTCTTCTGTGTGTAGATGATGATATGCGGATGGAAGCGCTCCGCCAGACCAACTATGTCAAATCCATCGTGACCGCGCAGGGAAAGATGGATCTGGAGCGGAAAGGGAAGCAGAGTTACCAGGGATATATGTTTGCAAGGCTTTTGGCATTCAGCAACGGCGATCTACAGGCACTCTATGACCGGAGCGACGGGTTTTACCGCAGGCAGCTTGTGCTGACGACAAAGGAGCGTCCAGCCGAAAGGGTTGACGATCCTGACCTTGCCGAAAAGATGAAGGCGGAGGCAGAAGGCATTTTCCTCTGGGCGTTTGAAGGTCTGCGCCGTCTTGCCGCCAACAACTATAAGTTCACCGAGAGTCAGAGGACAAAGGGAAACAGGGAAGCCGTCAAGCGGGATAACAACAATATCTTCGATTTTATGGAATCGGAGGGTTATATCCGGCTGAAAGAAGGCGCCTCGATCAGTTCTAAAGAATTGTATGAGATTTACCGGATGTGGTGTGAAGAAAACTCCCTGACGCCGCTGAAATCACGAAGTTTCAGTGACGGTGTGGTGGCAAGTCAGGAGAAATATCATCTGGAGCATTGCAATACAGTTACCAACGCAGCCGGACGGCGGGTATGGGGCTTTCGGGGAATCGAAGCAGTAGCAAGGCCTGATATGAACGGGTTTATTGGCGTATCGCCATGTACGTACGTACCAGAGGAATGGCGGGATTAAAATCCCGTTTCCATTCCGGTACGTATGTACGCAGCGAATGACCGCGTTTACCCGTATTATGTTTTGCGGTGCTGTCCCGCCGTTGTCTGATATGTCGATATGCCAGACATGTCCAATTTATTGGCGGCGGGAATTTCGAGATAATGGAAACCGTAAATTATTTAGCGTATTCCGAAATGGGTTTCACGGAAATCATCTTTCCAGAGGAACGAATGAAGTCCTCGGATTGATGTGAAACTGTGCGGCAAGATGAAAAAGCACATGTTTTCGTAAACACGGAAAATTCGGCATATGGGCAGTTGCCTATGTGAAATCCTGAGAACGCGAAACAAGTATTTTAAAAATGAAACGATGTAGCGAAGCCGGTTCACGGAAACGTGGAGCCGGTTCTTTTTATGGGAAAGAAAAATTGGGAGGTTTTTATGAGCACAAATATCAGAAATGAGATCAAGGCGCAGATCGTGCGCGAGGGTATGACGATGCAGGAGGTGGTTGACCTGCTGGCTGACGAGTATGGATGGAGTGATTCCGTCTCCAACCTGTCCGCGAAGCTGCAAAGGGAGTCGCTACGCTATCGGGAGGCCGTGCAGCTTGCTGATGTGATGGGTTACGACATTGTATGGCGGAAACGGAGGGATGGCTGATGGAAAAGGCGCAGTATGGGATTATGCGGTTTGCAAAATACAAAGGGCCGGAGATCGGGAATATCGAAGCCCATAATGAGCGTACCAAGGAAAAATACGCCAGCAATCCGGATGTGGATATGCGCAGGAGCAACCAGAACTTTCATCTGGTGGAGCCGAAGGGGAAGTACCGGGCGGAGGCGGAGCGCCAGATCGCGGAGGCCGGATGTCGCACCAGAAAGGACAGCGTCCGTGTGGTGGAGACGCTGATTACCGCAAGCCCGGAGTTTTTTAAAGGGAAGAAGAAAGCGGAGATAAAAGAATATTTTCAGACAGCGCTGGACTTTATCAGGGCGCATCAGAATCCGGATACCATCCTGTCTGCCGTGGTGCATATGGACGAGAAATCGCCCCACATGCACCTTTCTTTTGTCCCGCTGACGGAGGATGGCAGGCTGTCGGCAAAGGATATCGTCGGCAATAAAAAGAAGCTGACCTGGTGGCAGGATGAGTTCTGGAAACACATGGTAAAAAAGTATCCAGAGCTGGAGCGCGGCGAGAGTGCCAGTCAGACCGGGCGCGATCACATCCCGCCGCGGGTGTTCAAGGAAATGACCAGGCTCAATAAACAGCGGGAGAGACTCGACGGACTACTGACGGGGATGACGCTTCTGAATATGAAAGCCAGGACAGAAGAAATCTGCAAGCTCTTGGATTCCTATATCCCCGGCGTGGAGAAAATGCAGACGCAGTTGAATAAATACAGTACGGCGTTCACGGCGACAGTAACAGAAAATAAGAAGCTGAAGAAGAAAAACGCGCAGCTTTCGCAGTCGCTCGATAAGGCCACAGAGGAAAGCACGCTGAAGAAGATCGCCGACGCCAGGCTTAGAAGCGATTATGAGGAGGCGGTCGCGGTGTTGGATCGCATTCCGAAAGAGGTGCTGGATGTTTATACGCGCGTACCGGCGTGGAGAAAGGAGAATGCCTGTGAGAGATGAGTGGAGCGGTTTTGCTGATTTGCTGGCAAATCTCATTGCCAAATATGCATCGGAAATAGGCATTGATGCCTTGCCCGATCCGGAGGAAGGTTTGGGTATATGTGACAAGACGAAAGAAAGAAAAAATAAGCTGAAGTGAAAAGTTTACTTC
>MSHD01000021.1 GCA_001941045.1 Lachnospiraceae bacterium Zagget2 | reverse complement strand
TAGTCGAAAGGGCGCACTTTCTTTTCCGTCGTGAAATATACATCATAAAACACCTGATTGGCATAGCCGTAAAATTCAAACGCACTATGGTGCGACACGCAGGCATCATCCGCTATGCGGGATGCAATTTGGAACCGGCTCGGTATCGGCTGCTCCGTCTCCATACTGATAACAGCATACAGGCTGCGCCGCACTCTTTCAATATATCCCTTGTCAAGATAGTTCTTTATCTGCCACTGTGCAGCACTTTCCGAACCCGCAATCTGAACCATATCACTATGGGTAAAACAGCGCAGGGCGGCTAATTCTTTATACATATCCATCGAAATCCCTCCACCTGTTTTTATATTACCGCAAAACATGAGTAATTACAATACTTTTGCGGTAATTTGGAAATCAAAATTTCCAAAAGCGCTCGAAACCATGAGATAGGCTCAGGCTTCGAGTGTTTTGAAAAATCATTCAGGAAATCTCAGGCTTTATGTTTATGCTCTGCCTGTCAGCGGCGGATTATCCTTTGAAAATAAAGGCTTTTTTTGTCACAGATTGCAATTACGGTAATTCCAGCCGATGACAGAAGCATAAGTACAATCCAAAAAAAGATATTCGTTTCATCGCCGGTCGCCGCGCTTTCGGTTGTTGCAGTGGCAACCGTACTCCCTGTATCTTCGGATGTACCAGAGCTTGTGGAGCTGCTCTCGGAGTTGCTTTCCGTCTCCACGCTGATTTCTGTCCATGCGACAGCGATGGGCGAAAGGCCGGTCACCGTCACCTTGATGCCGTCGTCTGTTTTCGTAACAGCCAGGTTTTCCGTATCCCCCGGCGTATTCCCGAAGTCTGTGGTCGTAAACATATGGGTCGCGGCAAAATTATGGGTATCTTTCCCTGTTCCGTCCGGATAAGGCAGGACAATGGTTAGCCCATCCGCAGGGAAATTGCTTGCGGCCGCTTCCTGCCATGTCGCCCCTCCGTCATCACTGGCCATCAGGGTCACGTCATAAATGATGGTATTTCCTTCCGGATATCCGCACTGTTTGATCAATACTGATTTCAGCGTTGATATAATCTCATCCACCGTATCCAGAGTCTCAATGTTTTTCAGTCCATCCGGAACCTCATCCAGCCCTGTTTTGATGAGAAGCATATGATCCAACCCGTCTGTGAATTCCTGTTCCGGCAGCTCTGTCAGTTCCAGAATCGTGAGCGTATAGGACGCTGTGGCAGATGTATAGTTATCACTGCCGGAAGCCATCGCTGTAATAATTGCAGTCCCCTCTCCGACAACAGTAACCTTGCCATCAGAGTCTACGGTCGCCACCGAGGTATCGCTGCTGGCATAGGAAATATCTCCGTACACAAGGGTTTTTGTCAACTCATTGGTAAAGCCCTCATTGTCCGTTGTGATGGAGACAGATGTGGCGGCGTAGGATATGGATTGTGTCGCCTGCCCGATGGTCACGCTGACGCTGTTGCTTTCCGGCGTATAATCATTGTGGTTATCATCACCGACCACCTTGTAGTAAACGTTGTATGTAGCTGCGCCCGTTCCGGTGGGAATGTCTGTACTCCAGTTTGAATTATCCGTACTGTAATACATCGTGCCGTTGGATGCTTCTCCAGCCGTGACAAGCTCCTGCGCTGTGCCGGTGTAGGTGAGCGTGTTTGCCGTGGGAGCTGTTGTCACGCTCGAATCCGCAGCAGGGATTGTTATTTTAAGTGCGTCACTCACATTTCCCGCCGCGTCTTTGACGACAATATAGATATCCTTTGCCCCTGCGGTAAGGTCAGTAAGGGAAATAGTCTGTTCCGTCGTCCCGCAGTCTGTACCCGTACCCGCCGTGTCAATCGTCGGTTCCGCCTCGCCGCTGTTCACAATGGCGTAATAAAACGTCCCCGCTTCATCACTGGTAAACGATACCGTCGCAGCACTGTCGCTGGTGCGGGTAACTGTGCCTGCGGACAGGACAGGCGCCGTGGTGTCTGGGGCAACGGTAAGGGAAACGGCGCTCAGCGCACTGGCATAATCGGTCAGTTTGGCATCATCGTCTGTGCCGCCGTTATACTGTTCGCTGAATACGTACAGGATATACGTGCCATAAGCAAGACCACTTGGAATGGTGATCTGTACCGTACCGCTTTCACTGGTCGGCTGCGCCACCCGTCCATAATACTGTGCGCCATTGCTGTCTGCGATTATCACGGAAATATATTCGTTCGGGGCAGATGTCGCGTCATAGACTGTCGCACCGGTATAACTGAGCGTGATCGTTCCGCCCGGCTGCTCTTCGGCAGCGCTTTCTGTGACGGCAAAAGTCCGGCTGCTGTCCAACAGAGTCAGTTTCCATTCGCTTCCGGAATAATCGGCTATTTCAGAAATCGCATCAGCGCTCGCGGCGCCTGATGATTTTTTGCCGCCTTCAGCGGCGGATGTGAAGAGGGCAGATTCCAGGTTTAAATTAAAAGCGGGACGAGCAGCATAGTTATTATACACGCGGCTAATGTCCACATCACCATCATAGTAGACATTGCCAGCAAGGTTCGCATAGTAGGCGAAAGGCGAACGAAGCCACCACACACCAGCGCTCGCACCGTAGTTTGCAATTCGTGTGTAATCATTATCATCTGCAAAACCATAGTTTTCATTATTTGCTTCCTCTGCCGATAGGAAAAACACCTTATCATTATTCAAAATGCTTTCAGATGAGCCAAAAGGGGTATAGCTTTTATCGGATTTGGTCGTCGCAAGAATTGCGGCAAGTTCAGCGGTGGAAAATGCGTCCGTTACGCTGCTTCCGCTAATTCCCGCAAAGTCACTGCACCACGACTGTGCGTCGCTGCCTTGCCATTTGTTGCTGGAACTGCTGTCCTCAAAATAAATACCGCCATTAGATCCGCTTCCAAGCAGCACATCGGAGAGCAGAAAAAGCCCGTCGCCATCTTCAGCATCTGCCATGTTGGTTTTTGTGTCCAGCACGCGCCACTTGATCGGTCCGCTTGAGGTATTTTCATCCGGTGCAGTCCAGTAACCATAATAGATATAGTCATAACTGCCGTTTGTGCTGTTATATCCCGAAATACCGCCGGTCGAATTGCTTGAATTCACAAGCTGGATTGCCTTGCCTGTGCTTGTAACTGTTCCCGCAGCAAACGACGCCGTGGGTATCAGTCCCGCCAGGATGCAGACTGCCAACAGTAGACTGAGTATCCTTCTCTTTGATTTCATAATGTGTCCTCCATTTTGTTTTCGGTAGTGTCAAAAGCTACCTCG
>MSHD01000020.1 GCA_001941045.1 Lachnospiraceae bacterium Zagget2 | reverse complement strand
TTATAGTTGCATTTTTTGCGGGCAGCAGTTATACTGAATAGGCGAACCTGACGTTTATGACAACAGACATTGGAAGGCAGAAACGAATGGAGTACAGAAAATTGGCGGAACAGGAAGAGAATCTGGATGGCCTGCACGAGGAGTGCGGTGTGTTTGGCATTTATGATTTTGACGGAGGAGATGTGGCTTCCTCCGTTTATTATGGTCTTCTGGCGCTGCAGCACCGGGGACAGGAGAGCTGCGGTATCGCGGTGGCCGACACGCATGGCCCGCGCAAGGTGGTGACGCAGAAAGGCATGGGACTGGTGAACGAGGTGTTCACCCCCGAGAAGCTGGAGAGCATGCACGGCGACATTGCAGTGGGGCATACGCGCTATTCTACAGCGGGCAGCAGTACGCGGGAGAACGCGCAGCCGCTGGTGCTGAATTATATCAAAGGCACGCTTGCGGTGGCGCACAATGGAAATCTGATTAACGCCCCGCAGCTGCGGCGGGAGCTGGAGTACGGCGGCGCGATTTTTCAGACGACGATCGACTCGGAGGTCATTGCCTATCACATCGCGCGGGAGCGTGTGAAGACGAAGAGAGTGGAGCAGGCGGTCGCCAATGCGATGGATAAGCTGAAAGGTTCTTATTCGCTCGTGATCATGTCGCCGAGAAAGCTGATTGGTGCGCGTGACCCCTACGGTTTCCGGCCGCTCTGCATCGGGAAGCGGGATAATACCTGGATTCTCGCGTCGGAGACGGCGGCGCTGCACACGATCGGAGCAGAGTTTGTCCGCGATGTGGAGCCGGGCGAAATTGTCAGTATTTCCCCGAAGTACGGGATTGAGTCGGACAGAAGCCGTTGCATCCCAAAGGAAAAGAGGGCGCGCTGCATCTTTGAGTATATCTATTTTGCTCGGACGGACAGCCACATCGATGGAGTGAGCGTGTACGCTTCCCGCATTCGTGCGGGAAAGTATCTGGCGATTGACAGTCCGGTTGACGCTGACCTGGTCGTGGGCGTGCCGGAGTCCGGCAATTCGGCGGCGCTGGGTTATTCCCTGCAGTCAGGGATTCCCTATGGCACGGCCTTCGTGAAGAACAGTTATATAGGAAGAACTTTTATCAAGCCCAAGCAGAGCAACCGCGAGTCGAGCGTGCAGGTAAAGCTGAGCGCTCTTCGGGAAGCGGTCGACGGCAAGCGCGTGATCATGATCGACGATTCGATCGTACGCGGCACGACGAGCGACCGGATTGTGCGGATGCTGCGTGACGCCGGAGCGCGGGAAGTGCATATGCGCGTGGCCGCGCCGCCGTTCCTGTATCCCTGTTATTTTGGAACGGATATTCCGGCGCGTGATCAGCTGATTGCCTATCATCGAACGGTTGAGGAGATCCGCGCGATCATCGGAGCGGACTCTCTGGCATATCTTAAGCTGGAGCGCTTAGGAGAGATGATCGAGGGGCTCGCCTGCTGCGCCGGCTGCTTTACCGGAAAATACCCGATGGATCCGCCGACGGTGGATATTCGCGGAGACTACGAAAAATAGGAGGTTACTATGAGCACAGACCGTTATGTAAGTCCGCTCTCTGAGCGCTATGCGAGCAGGGAGATGCAGTATATTTTTTCGCAGGATATGAAGTTTCGTACCTGGCGCAGGCTGTGGATTGCGCTGGCCGAGACGGAGCAGGAACTGGGGCTGCCGATCACGGACGAGCAGATTGAGGAGTTAAAGGCACATGCCGATGATATCAATTATGATGTTGCGCGGGCGCGCGAAAAGGAAGTGCGCCACGACGTCATGTCTCATGTCTATGCCTACGGCGTGCAATGCCCGAAGGCAAAGGGCATCATCCATCTCGGCGCGACCTCCTGTTACGTGGGGGATAATACGGACATTATTGTCATGACCGAGGCGCTGAAGCTCGTGAAGAAAAAGCTCGTCAACGTCATAGCGGAGCTTGCAAAATTCGCGGATGAGTACAAGGACCTGCCGACACTTGCCTTCACGCATTTCCAGCCGGCGCAGCCGACGACGGTGGGAAAGAGGGCTTCCCTCTGGCTGCAGGAATTCTGCATGGATCTCGAGGATGTGGACTATGTGCTCGGTTCCATGAAGCTGCTTGGCTCGAAGGGAACGACGGGCACGCAGGCGAGCTTCCTCGAACTGTTTGAGGGCGACCAGGAGAAGATCGACCGCATCGATCCGATGATCGCAGAAAAGATGGGATTCGCGAAGTGTGTGCCGGTATCCGGACAGACTTATTCGAGAAAGACAGATACGCGTGTGCTGAACGTGCTCGCAGGAATTGCGGCGAGCGCCCACAAGATGTCGAATGATATCCGGCTGCTGCAGCATCTGAAAGAAGTGGAGGAGCCCTTCGAGAAGTCGCAGATCGGTTCTTCTGCGATGGCATATAAGAGAAATCCGATGCGCAGCGAGCGCATCGCCTCGCTCTCACGCTATGTGATGGTCGACGCGCTGAATCCGGCGATCACCTCCGCGACGCAGTGGTTTGAGCGCACGCTCGACGATTCGGCGAACAAGCGTCTCTCGATTCCCGAGGGCTTCCTTGCAGTTGACGGGATCCTTGATCTGTGTCTGAACGTGGTAGACGGTCTGGTTGTCTATCCGAAGGTGATTGAGAAGCGGCTGCGCAGTGAACTGCCTTTCATGGCGACCGAGAATATCATGATGGACGCGGTGAAAGCCGGAGGAGACCGTCAGGAGCTGCATGAGAAGATTCGTACGCTTTCGATGGAGGCAGGACGTAACGTGAAAGTGGAAGGAAAAGAAAATAATCTGCTCGAACTGATTGCGGAGGATCCCTCCTTCAATCTGAGCCTTGAGGAATTGGAGGCCTGCATGGAGCCGTCCCGCTATATCGGGCGCGCGCCGCTGCAGGTGGAGAATTTCCTGCGGGAAGTTGTGAATCCGATCCTGGAAGAGAATAAAGAACTGCTTGGCGTGAAGGCGGAGATAACCGTATAGTCGTAGTGTATCATGGAGGTGACGCATGTACAGTTATCATTTCACAGAATGGCTGGCACTGTTTTACTTCTATTGTATTTTCGGCTGGTGCTTTGAATCGACCTATGTGTCATTGAAGGAACATCGGCCTGTGAACCGCGGCTTAATGAAGGGACCCTGGCTGCCTCTCTACGGGAGCGGCGCGGTGCTCATTCTCTGGCTGACGCTGCCGTTCCAGGATGCCCCTGCGCTGGTGTTCCTGATCGGGGCGGCGGGAGCCACGGTGCTCGAGTATGTGACCGGCGCCTGGATGCTGCGGATTTTCAAGGTCCGCTACTGGGATTACAGCGACCAGCGTTTCCAGTACAAGGGGCATATCTGTCTGTCTTCCACGATAGCCTGGGGCTTCTTAAGCCTTCTGATGGTGTATGTGGTGCATGAGCCGGTGGCCCGCGTTGTGCTCGGCCTTCCGGAGGATGTATCTTCTGTGCTCACCTTCGTAGTCACGGTTCTCATCGTGTACGATTTCCGCGGAGCGCTGAAGGAAGCACTCGACCTGCGCGACCTGCTGATCCAGACGGAGCAGCTGCGCGCGGAAGCGGAGCAGCGGCTGAAAGAGAAGAAGCGTCTTCTGGAGGCGACGGCGACATTTACCAGCGTGGCTGCTAAAGAGACGATTGCGGAAAAACGGGAGCAGCTTACAGAGAGAACCGAACGGGAGCTGGCAGAGTTGCGTGAAAGCAGGGGTCAGCTTATGGAGCGCCTGGCGAAGAGCACGCAGCAGCTTCGCAGGCGGAATCCTTCGCTTCGTCCGGAGCTGCCGGAGCTCAGTATGGAGGAGCTGCGGGAGCGGATTCGAAAGCTGAGAGAAAAATAGAAAGGTGACCTGAGGGAGGAAGAATATGATTAAAAAGCTGATGGCTCATATCGGTGAATATAAAAAGGATTCCATACTCGCACCGGTTTTTATCGCGCTGGAGGTGATTCTGGAGGTGATTCTCCCGATCCTGATGTCCAGGGTGATCGACAACGGCGTGTCTGCCGGGAACATGGGATACGTAGTGCGGACAGCGCTTCTGATGCTGGCGGCGGCGATGGGCGCGCTGGCGGCCGGCGTACTCCCCGGTAAGCACGCCGCACAGGCAGCCATGGGTTTTGGCCGGAACTTAAGAAAGGCGATGTACGACAATATTCAGGATTTTTCTTTTCAGAATATCGATCGCTACTCGACGGCTGGGCTGGTCACGCGTATGACGACGGACGTGACGAATGTGCAGAATGCGTACCAGATGATCATTCGCTCTTTCGTGCGCTCGCCGATCATGATGCTGTCGGCACTCGCCATGTGTATTTATATTAATCCGAGTCTGTCGGTGATTTATATCGGTGCGATCCTGTTTCTGGTCTGTGTGCTGGCCTTTATCATGGTGCGATCTTTCCCTATCTTTGATCAGATGTTCAAGGGCTATGACCGCCTGAATGCAAGCACACAGGAGAATCTGACCGGCATCCGCGTCGTGAAGTCCTTCGTCCGCGAGGATTATGAGAATGAAAAATTCTGCGCGGCAACGGACAACCTGAAAAAGCTTAGCATCAGCGCGGAGAAGCTGGTCATCATGAAAATGCCGGTCATGCAGTTTACCGTTTATACCTGTATTCTGCTGGTCTCCTGGGTCGGAGCGCGGCTGATCGTTGTACACGGTTCGATGACGACCGGGCAGCTCATGAGTCTTTTCACATACACGACGCAGATCCTGATGGGCCTGATGATGATTTCCATGGTGTTCATCATGGTGACGATGGCGCGGGCCTCCGGAGAGCGTATCGTGGAGGTCCTTGATGAAAAGAGCTCGCTCACAAACCCGGAAAATCCTGTTTATGAAGTGAAGGACGGCGCGATTCAGTTCGAGCATGTGAATTTTTCCTACAGCGGCAACGCCGACAAATGCGTTCTGCGCGACATTAATCTCGACATTCACGCGGGCGAGACGATCGGCGTGATCGGCGGCACCGGCAGCTCGAAGTCGACGCTTGTACAGATGATTCCGCGTCTTTACGATGTCCTTTCCGGTTCGGTAAAGGTCGGCGGCAGGGATGTGCGGGAGTACGATCTCGAGACGCTGCGCGACGCGGTGTCAATGGTGCTGCAGAAAAATGTTCTCTTCTCCGGGACGATCCTTGAAAACCTTCGCTGGGGGGATAGGAACGCCAGCGAGGAGGACTGCAAAAGAGTGTGTCGTCTGGCACAGGCGGATGAATTTATCGAGAAGCTGCCGGATGGTTACAATACTTATATTGAGCAGGGTGGCACGAATGTGTCCGGCGGGCAGAAGCAGCGCCTGTGTATTGCACGCGCTCTCCTGAAAAAGCCGAAGGTGCTGATTCTCGACGACTCGACGAGTGCGGTCGATACGCACACGGATGCACTGATCCGCAGAGCCTTTGCGGAGGAGATTCCGGATACAACGAAGCTTATCATTACGCAGCGCATTTCTTCCGTGGAGGATGCGGATCGGATTATCGTGCTCGACCAGGGCCGCGTCGTCGGCTTCGGGACGCATGAGGAGCTGCTTGGGACCAATGAGATTTACCGGGAAATCTACGAACTTCAGAAGAAGGGAGGAGACGACGATGAGTGAAAGAACCTTCAAAGGCCCGGGACAGCGGATGAGCGGCACCACGAAGAGCCGGACGCCGGGAAAGACGCTGAAAAGGCTGCTCGGCTATGTGTGGAAGGATTATAAGCTGCCGTTCGTGCTGGTGCTGATCTGCATCGCAATCGGTTCGCTGGCCGGCGTCATCGGGAACCTGTTTCTGAAGAGCCTGATTGACGATTACATTACGCCGCTTCTTTCGCAGTCGAGTCCGAATTTCGCGCCGCTGATCCGGGCGCTGCTGACGATGGCATGTATCTACTATGCGGGCGTACTGGCGACGTACTGCTACAACCGGATCATGATCAATGTGACGCAGGGCACTTTAAAGACCATCCGGGACGAGATGTTTACGCATATGGAGCGTCTGCCGATCAAATATTTTGATACCCACACGCATGGCGATGTGATGAGCTGTTATACGAATGACACCGATACGCTGCGCCAGATGATCAGTCAGAGCATTCCGCAGCTGATCAGCTCGGCGATCACGGTCGTCAGTACCTTTGTCTCCATGCTGATTTTAAGCCTGCCGCTGACCGCGCTGATTGTGGTAATGATCTTCGTGATCGTCAATGTGGTGCGCGTTGTCGGAGGAAGAAGCAGCATGTACTTTATCCGGCCGCAGAAATCACTGGGAAAGGTGAATGGCTATATTGAGGAGATGATGGAGGGTCAGAAGGCCGTCAAGGTCTTCTGCCACGAGGAGGAAGCAATCAAAAAATTCGATGTGCTGAACGACGGGCTCTATGACAGCGCGAAGAATGCAAACACTTTCGCGAACATCCTGATGCCGATCATGGGAAATCTGGGCTACATCAACTATGTGCTGACGCTGGCCCTCGGCTCAGTTCTGGCGATTACCGGGATTGGCAGTATGACGCTCGGCACCCTGGCTTCCTTCCTGCAGCTTACGAGAAGCTTTAATCAGCCGATTACACAGATTTCGCAGCAGTTCAATTCGATTATCATGGCGCTGGCCGGCGCGGAGCGGATCTTTGAGCTGCTTGACGAGCCTGAGGAAGAGGATCATGGTTACGTTTCGCTTGTAAATGTGAAGGAAGAAGCGGACGGCACGCTCACGGAGACGGCGGAGCGCACCGGCGTCTGGGCCTGGAAGCACCCGCATAAGGCGCTCGGCACCATTACCTATGAGAAGCTCGAGGGCGACGTGGTGCTGGACGGCGTGGACTTCGGCTATACGGATGACAAGATTGTGCTGCATGATATAAAGATGTACGCAAGGCCGGGTCAGAAGATCGCCTTCGTCGGCGCGACCGGCGCGGGCAAGACGACGATCACGAACCTGCTGAACCGTTTTTACGATATCCAGGATGGAAAGATCCGTTACGACGGCATCAATATCAATAAGATCAAAAAGCCGGAGCTGCGGCGCGCGCTCGGGATTGTGCTGCAGGATACGCATCTCTTTACCGGAACGATCGCCGACAACATCCGTTATGGCAAGCTTGACGCGACGGATGAGGAGGTTGTGGCGGCGGCAAAGCTCGCAAACGCCGATTATTTCATTACGCGGCTTCCGGACGGTTACAATACCATGCTGAGCGGCGATGGCGCCAGTCTGTCCCAGGGAGAGCGCCAGCTTCTGGCCATCGCGCGGGCGGCGGTCGCGGATCCGCCGGTGCTGATTCTGGACGAGGCGACTTCCAGCATCGATACGCGCACGGAGACGATTGTGCAGGACGGCATGGATCGCCTGATGAAAGGGCGTACCGTGTTTGTCATCGCGCACAGACTCTCGACAATCAAGAACTCGGATGTTATTATGGTTCTGGATCAGGGCCGCATTATTGAACGGGGCAATCATGAGTCCCTGATTGCGGAGCGTGGACGGTATTATCAGTTATACACGGGAGCTTTTGAACTTTCATGAGAAATACAGTAATTTTTGATATGGACGGGACGCTGCTGGATACGCTGGAGGATATGTATCTGAGTACGAATGTAGTGCTCACAGAGGCAGGTTTTCCGCCGAGAACCAGGGACGAGGTAAGGCAGTTTGTCGGGAACGGTTCGCGCGTACTGATGCGCCGCTGCATCGAGGGCGGCGAAGCAAATCCGAAGTACGAAACGTGCCACGCGGCGTTTCAGGAGTATTATCATACACATCTGAATGACCACACGACCCCCTATCCGGGAGTCGTGTGGCTCCTTGATACACTGCGTGAAGCGGGATACCCCATGGAAATTGTCTCGAACAAGACAGACAGCGCGGTGAAGGATCTGAACCGGGATGCGTTTGGCGATCGGATACCGGTTGCAATCGGGGAGCAGGACGGCGTGCGGAAAAAGCCGGCGCCGGATACGGTTTATGAAGCCATGCGCGAACTGGGTGTCAAAAAGGACGCCTGCGTTTATGTGGGAGATTCCGAGACAGATCTGGAGACGGCTGCGAATGCCGGAATTCCCTGCATCTGTGTCTCCTGGGGATTCCGGGGACGTGCAGCGCTCGAGAAGCTCGGCGCGGAGCGGATCGCGGATACAGCGCAGGAGCTTCTGGACATTCTGAAAGAATACGCGGGTGAATGAAGATGGGACGAATGAAGAATAATCTGCTGCTCATTCTGACAGCATTGATCTGGGGCTGCGCCTTCGTCGCGCAGAGCGTCGGCATGGACTATGTGGGCCCCTTTACCTTCAATACGGTGCGCTATCTTATCGGCGCGCTGGTGCTGATTCCGGTGATCCGGCTGGTGGACCACATGGAGGAAAAAAACGGGGAAACACCGGAACAGAAGCAGGAAAGGATTGGCGATAAGAAGACTTTAATAAGGGGCGGCGTCTGCTGCGGCGTTGCGCTGGCGGTCGCGAGCAGCCTCCAGCAGTGGGGACTTCTGTTCACGACGGTTGGCAAGGCGGGCTTTATCACGGCGATGTATATCGTGCTTGTGCCGATTCTCAGCATATTTCTCGGTAAAAAGCTGCGGCTTCTGATCGTGCCCTGCGTCGCGCTGGCGGTCGCGGGACTTTATCTGCTGTGTATGACGGAGGGTTTTTACCTGCATATCGGCGATGTCTTTGTGATTGCCTGTGCCTTCGTCTTCTCGATTCATATTATGGTCATCGATCATTTCTCTCCGCTCGTGGACGGCGTAAGGATGTCGGCGATTCAGTTTCTGACGGCCGCAATTGTCTGCGCAGTGCCGACGCTCATGTGGGAGACTGCGACGCTCGACCAGGTACCGGCGGCCTGGAAACCGATCCTTTACGCGGGCGTCATGTCCTGCGGCGTCGCCTATACGCTGCAGATCGTCGCCAGAAAAACGCCGACCCGACGGTTGCATCACTATTAATGAGCCTCGAGTCTGTATTCTCTGTGCTGGCGGGCTGGGTGCTGCTGGGGCAGGCGCTGAGTTCGCGGGAGCTGCTCGGCTGTGTGCTGATGTTCGCTGCGATCGTGCTGGCGCAGCTGCCTGAGAAAAAAGACGATTAACCTCGTCCATCGGAATAGATTCCGCGTTTCCGCTGGCTGATCTGTTTCCGCATTCTCTTAATTTTTTTGTGGTCCAGGTCAAAGAACAGGAATGTGATGAACGCGATGATATTGCAGATCAGTGGAATATCCAGAAAGATAAAGGAGATTTCCTGAATCGTGTCAGCGCCGGGAATCCCTTCACCGGAGAATCCCGTGGCAGTCAGGCATGCGCCCACGATCAGCGTGATTATGGCTGATGTAACCTTGTCAAGGACTGACGTGCCGCCATAACTCATACCATCCTGACGAATGCCGTATTTCCACTCGCCGTAATCAACAATGCGGGGGACCAGACCGCCGCGGCATCCGTTAATCATTCCGAGCCCAAGACTGCGGATCGCGAGTCCGGCGCAGAGGAGCATCAGAGAAGAGACGCCGAACATCTTGCCCGTGACGCATCCGACAAGCATCAGCCCTGTGCCGAGCAGGCAGACTCTTGTCAGATCTATGAAATGAAACAGAGGAAGGGCAAGGATTTGACCTATGAACTGCGGGACGGAACTGGCCATCAGCAGCAGCGAAGCTGTTGCGGCATCTCCCAGTACATATGCGCAGAAATAAGCAAGAACCGCGTTGAACGCCCCGTAGACGGCAGATTCCATAAAATGGAAAATAAAGTAGATATCGTAGTATTTGTTTCGGATAATCTGGATGAAGCTGGTAAGCAGATCAGTGTTCCGGCCGACAGACTTGTGAAATTCGCGTTCCGATTTCCAGTAGTCTCCATCTCTTTTCTCATGAAACAGAAGTCCGCAGAGAAATACGGCGGCAGTGGTGGATACAGCGAAGATCAGGAGCGTCATGCGGTATCCGTACGCGCTCTCCATTCCTTTCCCGAAGTACAGAAGCATGGGAGAAAGGACGATTCCGGTGATCGACATGGCCAGTGTAGATCCGGCGGAACTGCTCCATGCGTAAAATGTCCGGACTTTGTCATTGTCACTGCACAGTGAAACGAGGGTCTGCGAGGGGATCCGCACTGCCGTCATGCAACAGCAGTACAGATTGTACAGAATGAAAGCATATACTACTTTTACTGACGTCGGAGCATTCGCCGGCGCGAAAAACATCAGTCCCATTGTGAGACCCAGCGGAATTGCCATCCAGAACATCCAGTGGCGCGCTTTCCCATGTTTTGTATAGACACGATCCAACACACTTCCCATGGCGACATCACTGACGCCGTCCAGAATGATCCCCGCACTCAGAACCACAGAGATCGCGATGGCCGGAACACCCAGGAAAATCTGGTAAAAATACATAAAGTAGCTGGAAATCAGCGTATATCCGAGCCCCTTGATGAAAATATTCAGAATACAGATCCCCAGATAATTTTTGATGTTGCAGAAAGAAAGCATGCGATTTTCCGGACATTCTTCCAGAGTTTCCATGTCCTCTTCTTCCAGAACCGTTTCTTTTGTATCCCCCACGATAATACCCCCAAACAGGAAACCGGCAAATTGACCAGAAGATCTTTGCAGGGAGAGGATGGCAAATAATTAATTTGTCGGTTTTCCAAATAAAAATCTCCCCTTCATTTGGCTGATTGTACCATGACTTTTCGCTGCCGATCAATTTTGTTTTCCCTGTGTATTAATCGTGATTTCTAATAGGTCCCTTTGAGGTTGCTGGGGCTTGACAAGCTTGGAACGAAAAAACTATAATAAAAATATCAATTCTTGGTATTCGTTTTTAAATCCAACATAAAAGGATCTGGGTTCATGGAGAAAAAAGCAGAGAGTAAAGTGGGAATGGACCTGACACAGGGTTCTGTTTTTCGGGTGCTGTTTGTCTTTGCAGTACCTATTATCCTGACAAGCCTCGTCCAGCAGGTATACTCGATGGTCGATCTGATCGTCATCGGACGATATATGGGGAGTGAGGGTACGGTCGGCGTTTCGGTGGGCGGCGAGATGGCGGACCTTGTGGCTCCGGCGGCGAATGCGTTCGCCAGCGCGGGACAGATTTATATCGCGCAGCTGTGCGGCTTCGGAGGTCGCGGAAAAAAGGAACTTTCCGAGGTCATCGGCACCCTGCTGTCGATGCTGCTGATTCTGGCGCTGCTGTTTATGGGTGTCACAATATTTGGCCGCGATGCGTTGCTGCGCCTGCTGAACTGCCCGGAGGAAGCACTTCGGTCCGCAGGAAATTATATGCTTATCACCGCGTTGGGGTTTCCGTTTATTTTTGGTTATAACGGTCTGTGCAGCATTCTGCGCGGACTGGGGGAATCTCAGAAGCCTCTTTTGTTTATTTGTGTGGCGTCTGTGATTAATGTCGCGGCGGATATTGTGTTTGTGTTTGGCTTTCGTATGGGAACTGCCGGAACAGCGCTGGCTACGATTATGTCCCAGGCGGTTTCCTTTCTGATGGCACTTGGATATCTGTATCGACATCGGCATGATGAGTTTTCCTTTGATTTCCGGGTGAAATATTTCATGATCAAACCCAGGCTGGCGGTTCAGCTTCTGAAGCTCTCGCTGCCCACCCTGCTCAAGACGTGCCTGGTACATACTTCCATGATATGGGTGAATTCCAATATCAATGCTTACAGTCTGACCGCGTCCGCTACGAACAGCATTGGCAATAAGATTCAGCGCTTTGTAGAACTGTTCGTACAGGGAACAGATGTGGCGTCAGGGACGATTATAGGGCAGAATCTGGGGGCGGGCAGGCATGATCGCGCAAGGGATACGGTGCTGTATACGCTGAGGTTCAGCCTCACGATCGCGACGATCGCGACCTTCGCGTTTCTGGTATTTCCCAGACAGTTGTTCTGGCTGTTTACGACGGATCCGGCGGTCGTTGAGCTCGGGGTCTTGTACCTGCATATCACGATTCTGACTGTCTATCTGTCCGCAGTCACGAGTTCGTTCCAGAGCATGGTTACGGGGAGCGGATTTGTACTGCTCAATTTTGCCCTTGGTATTCTGGACGGGGTTGTCAGCCGGATCGGATTCAACCTGTTGTTTTTGTATATCTTTGATCAGGGAGTCGTCAGCTTCTTCCTGGGGACGGCATTTTCAAGGAGCCTGACGGCGGCTGTGGTCATCGTGTACTTTTTCAGCGGGAGGTGGAGAAGCCGAAAGCTTGTGATCTCTGAAACACGGTAGAACTGATACCTTGCAATGATTGTCATTGATTTTCAGAAAATATTTACTTATAATTTAATTAAAGGAAGGAAACACAGCGACAGATTAAGGAGAGGGGGACGAAGATGAATTTTCTGAATCTGCAGTATTTTATCATCGTGGCGAAGGAACGGAATTATACGTCCGCAGCTGAGAAGCTTCTGGTTTCCCAGCAATCTCTCAGCGAACATATCAAGAAGCTGGAGGCGGAGGTCGGAACGGCGCTGATTCTGCGGAAAAGGCCATTGGAATTGACGGACGCGGGGGAGATTTTCTATAAAGCGGCGGAGCAGATGCTGGATATCAAAGAGCAGATGCTCTATGATATCACGGAATCCATGACACTGGATGAACGGCAGGTGACGGTCGCGATTCCCACATATAAAGATCCGCCGTATCTTGCCGGACTGCTGGAATATTTCTATCAGAAATATCCGCATATCACCGTCAATGTCAAAAAACGCAGAGACACGGAGATTCAGGAATGTATGAAAAATATCAGTTTTTATTTCAGCATTCCGCCGCTCAATGATCATCTCAGCCACAGCATTATACTCCGCAATGATTTTAACTGCCTGGTGGTGCGTCAGTCGCTGCTCGACCGGGTATTCGGGGAGCAGTGGAAAGAAGTGGAGGAACGGATGAGAGAAACCGGGGATCTGACGCTGTTTCGCGAAGTACCGTTTCTTCTGGTTCAGGACAGAAAAGGGAAGCTTCAGAAGCAGGCGAGTCTGCTGTTTGAGGAGGCGGGTTTTGATCCGATCGTCGGTTTCTGTTCTGACAATGGCAACCTGAACTCTGCGATGTGTCTCCAGGGAAAGGGAGCAAAGATCGGGACGTTGTTCCTGCAGCGGGAATCCTTCCGGGAACAGATTGACAGAGGGGACGATCCACTGCGTCTGTTCGTCCTGAAAACCCGGAAGGACAGTGTTCCGCTTGTCCTGAGCTCCCAGAAGGGAAGGGAGATCTCGCCTGTAGACAATTTTTTCCTGACAGCGGCGAGGGAATATATTCATGTAATCAATGAGCAATATAAGGGGGCATATGGTCTGGAACAGTATGAAGACCAATTTTTAATTTAACATTCTCTTGCAACAGCTATCCCTGCACAGAAAATTGTGCAGGGATTTTTTTGCCGCTTTCGATGTGTCAGGGCGAGATACAGAGCAATTACAAGAAAAAGCTTGTTGATAAACAAGATAAGCGGTGTTGGACTCGAAAATTGTGCAATGTTATAATTTGAGCATGGAAAAAGAGTGCTCTTAATCGTCAAAAATACCATGAAAGACAGGAGGTTGCAATGAAAGATTTTGACTTTTGTTCCTACACACGTTTCCTGTTCGGGAAGGATGCAGATGAAAAGCTTGGAACCGTGCTCAAAGAAAACGGCGCGGAAACGGTGATGCTGCTTCATGATCCGGGGAAATTCCTTTATGAAAGCGGGCTGCTGGACAGAATTATGGGTAATATGGTCCGGGCAGGTCTGAAGGTCGTGGAGATGGGAGATGTAAAACCCAATCCGATTATTGGCTATGTCGAAGAATGTAAAGAGATGGCGCTGAAAAAAGGTGTGAATTACCTCGTGGCGCTGGGAGGCGGAAGCGTAATTGATACGGCGAAGGCCGTGTCGGCCGGTATGGGCTACGACGGAGATTTATGGGATCTGTTTGAGGGCGGTCCGGGAAAAGCGGATCCGGCGCGGAAGCTTCCGGTTGCCGTCGTACTGACAAATCCGGCGACAGGAAGTGAATCCGGTTACGGCTGTATGATCGATAATCCGGAGCTTCAGGTAAAGGGCGCGCTGACCGGCGCGGGGAACTGGCTGAGACCGGAGATCTGTTTCATGAATCCGGAACTGACTTATTCCATGCCGCCGAGGCTGACAGGAATGGGAATTGTGGACATGTTTTCTCACGCGGCTGAGCGCTATTTCAGCAACGCTGAGCTGGGGAGCCTGATGGATTACATGACGGAAGGGCTTCTGCGCTATCTGGTGGAGAATGGCCATCTGGCTCTTGACGACCCGAAGGATTATGAGGCCAGGGGGAACATCATGTGGGCAGGTTCTGTGGCGCACAACGATACGCTGGGCATCGGACGCGGCAAGGATATGGGAACGCATGCCATTGCGCAGGTCCTGAGAGCTCTGTATGACACACCGCACGGAGTCACGATCGCGATCATCATGCCGAGCTGGATGCGTCAGGTTTACAAAAGGGATGTGAAGCGTTTCGCACGGTATGCCGAAAAGGTATTCGGAATTGAGAACAACGGCAACGATGAAGAGACAGCGCTGAAGGGCATCGAAGCTACCGAGAAATGGTTCCAGGAGATGCGTTGTCCTGTTGGATTCCAGGAAGCCGGCTTACCGACAGACGAGCTCGAGAAGATCGCGGAGATGGCCGGCCCGAGAGCGGGACGCTGCTATCCGGTCGAGGGAGATGAAATTCTTGCAATCGTGAAAGACGCGGCATCGCGTTAAGTGAATATAATTAAAAGAAAGGGGAAACAAAGAAATGATTTATCCGATGAGTGAACTGATGATCAAGGCAAAGAAAGAGGGATATGGCATCGCCGCTCCCTGCGTGTTCTCGCTGGACACTGTGGAGGCCTGCTTCGAGGTTGCGGATGAGATGAAGGCTCCGGTTATTGTTCAGGCGGCTCCCAGCAGGGATCTTGAGGAAGTTGGCAACATGTTCAAATTCCTCGAGCGCAGATATCCGAATGCGGTTGTCGCGACCAACCTGGATCACGGCCGTGATTTTGAGTCCTGTGTGCGTGCGATCCGTTATGGCTACAGCTCGGTTATGATCGATCGTTCCGAGAAGCCGTTTGAGGAAAATGTCCGCGAGACCGCAGAGCTCGTAAAATTTGCGCATGCCTGCGGCGTCTGCGTAGAAGCGGAGCTCGGACATGTAGGACAGGCATTCCAGTATCAGGAGACCCGCGATTCCGGACTGACACACAAGGATGAGGCAGAAGAATTTGTCCGCAGAACCGGCGTGGACTGCCTGGCGGTTGCGGTAGGTACCTCTCATGGTATTTACAAGGGAGAGCCGAAGATCGACTATGAGCTTCTCGGAGAGCTTGCGGAAATGCTGACGATTCCGCTCGTTCTTCACGGCGGCAGCAATACAGGCGATGATCTTCTTCTTCGCGCGGTGAAGACCGGTATCCAGAAGATCAATCTCGCGACAGATCTGAACCTTGCGGGCGCAAAGAGAATGCAGGAGTACGTGGCGGCAAATCAGAACCCGAAGCCGGGTGACAAGCCGGTCGATATTCCCGGATCAGAGAAGGCAATGAAGGCAGGCTATAAAGAGATGCTGATGCACTATGTGAAGGTGTTCGGCAGCGAAGGAAAAGCGTGAGCGAGAAAGGAAGTAAAGAAGAATGGCAGAATATGAGAGAATGAAATTCGGCTGCCTGACCCAGGCGGGAAAGGCAGAAGTACGGGAGCGTGATCTCGGCGAAATCGGTGATCTCGACGTCGTAGTCAAACAGCTGGCATGCAACATCTGCACGACAGACTACACGCAGTGGCAGGGCAAGAGAGAACATCAGGGCTATCCTATGGCGGGCGGCCATGAAGGTTCCGGAATCGTCGTGGCGACCGGTAAAGAAGTCAAGAGTATCAAGGTAGGGGATTTCGTAGCGCACAGCACGACCGGATGCGGGCAGTGCAGAGCCTGTGCAGTCGGAGACTTCTACAATTGTGAAAACACGCTCGGTATCGGGGCAACCACAGAGGATGGCTATCGCGGCGGACAGTTTGGCTTTTCCAATTATGCGAAGATCCATGCGCGCGCCTGCTTTAAGATGAATCCGGATCTGGATCCGGCGGAAGCCGGTTTCCTGGAGCCTGTTGCGACAGCGACACACGGAGCGGAGACCCTGCAGATTCATGCGGGGGAGACCGTGGTTGTCATCGGCGGCGGTACCATGGGACTGGTCAACGCACAGGTGGCGAAGGCCTTCGGCGCGAGAGTGATCGTGTCTGAGCTTCAGCCCTATAAGCTGGAAAAGGCTCAGAAACTTGGACTTGAGGTGATTGACAGCTCCAGCTGCGATCCGATCGAGAAGGTCAAGGAAATGACCGATGGGAAAGGTGCGGATTCCGTAATTGTTGCGGTGGGCCTGACAGTAGCGAATAACCAGGCTCTCGAAATGGTCAAGAAGAAGGACGGCAAGATTCTCTTCTTTGCCGCGGGATATCCGGCTCCGAGTATTGATATCGATACCAACTCGATTCATTACCGCAGACTGAAACTCATGGGCACCATGAACGCGACGCAGGCGGACTATGCGATAGCGGCGAAGCTGTTGAACTATCGTCTGATCAACGTGAAGGAACTGATCGAAGAGAAGAGATACGATCTCGACCACATCCAGGATGCTTTTGCTGCGGCAGACGGTAACAAATATCGTGTCTGTGTAATGCTCCAGGATGAAGAATAATCAGATACATTTTTGAGAAAGGAAGGCATTTATTATGAGTGAAGATACCAATGTCGTCACCGCTGAAGAGGAAGGCGGAAGTGTTTTAAATTCCAGTTTCATCATGATTTTTATTGCCAACATGCTGATGTATGTCGGCAAATCGATTTCCAATACCGTGTTTAACCCGTATCTGCAGTCGCTCGGCGGAACAGCGGCAGCGATCGGTCTGCTGGGCAGCCTCTTTACAGTATCGGCTTTGATCATGAAGCTGGTAGCGGGCCCGACGATCGATGCATTCAGCCGCAAGAATATCCTGACCGTGTCCATGATCTGTATGGCGATCGGTTATTCCGGGTATGGCTTTGTCTCCAGCACAGCCGGTATCGTAATCTTTAAGCTGCTGGAAGGCTGCGGTCAGGCGTTCGTGAACGTCACCTGTATCGTGGTAATTTCCGCGACAGTACCTAAGTCGAAGGTGGCCTCTGTGGTCGGCATCTTCGGCGTCGCGCAGTGTCTCGCGAATGCAGCCGGACCGTCCATTGGACTATACCTGTCTCAGGTACTGGATTATAAGTATACGTTCCTCTGCGCAGGCGGCGTCCTCCTTGTTGGCGCGGTGCTGACGATGCTTGTGAAGCTGCCGTTCACGGCGAAAAAGAAATTCAAGCTCTCTCTTCAGTCCTTCTGGGCGAAGGAAGCGCTGATTCCCTGCATCCTGATGTTCCTCTTTATCGGATCCAGCAACTCCATCAACAGTTTCCTCGTGGTGTATTCGAACACACTCGGACTGGACGCTGTCAAGGTCGGCCTCTTCTTCACGGTACAGAACATCGCCATGATCTTCACGAGACCCATATTTGGACGGTTGGCCGACAGACTTGGCGGTTTCAAGATCGTCTGCACGAGTTCCATCGCGATGATCGCGGTCTTCCTCCTGATCATGCAGGGCAACCTTACCTGTATCCTCATCGCAGGATTTGTAGGCTGCTTTGGATTCGGACCGCTGCAGCCGGTTCTGCAGGGTCTGGCTATGAAGTATGTGCCGAATGAGAAGCGCGGCGCTGCGTCCAGTATGATCTACGTATTCATGGATCTGGCGACGCTGTTTATCCCGACCCTCGTGGGCTTCGTGGCTGACAGCACCGGGAACTATGCCGCGATCTGGTCGTCGCTGTGCGTGCTGATCGTGATCGCCTTCATTATCGCTTTCCTGTATCGCGGAAAGATGGCGGAGTATGAGTCAACAGCCAATTAAAAGAAAGGTAAAGTAAATGAAGTATATTATCGCTCATGATTTAGGGACCAGTTCTGTGAAATCCGCTATCTTCACAACGGAAGGTGAGCTCGTCAGAAGCTGTAGTGCGGACTATGAGACAATCTACAGCAACGGCGGCACATGGGCGGAACAGAACCCTGAAGACTGGTGGAAGGCATTTTGTCAGAATAACAAGACCTTGCTGGAAGGGCTCGACCCGGCGGATGTGGAAGTAGTCAGCTTTGACGGGACCTATCCGAACTGCATCTGCGTTGACAAAGATCTGAAACCACTTTACAACGCCCTGATCTGGCAGGACAATCGTGCGGCGGCAGAGGCCGGGGAGATCAGCGACAAACTCTCGCCGGAATATGCTACCCAACATCCGAACGGCAGACTGACGGTGGACCGTACGCTTCCGAAGCTTCTCTGGCTTCGGAAGCACAAACCGGAAGTATATGAAAATATCTACAAGGTACTGCCCTGTGCTTCCCAGTATATCATTCTGAAGCTGACAAAGAAGGCGGTGGCAGATTACCGCACCGGTTTCAGCACGGCGTGTGAGAACCTGGAGAGAAACGCCTGGTCCGATTATATGATCGAACTGGCCGGCATTCCGAAGGATATCCTGCCGGAGCTTCACGCGAGGACGGATGTCATCGGGGAAGTCGGAGCGGATCTGTCGGAAGAGTGCGGACTTGCCGTTGGCACAAAGCTGGTGCTCGGCACCGGCGACAGCAACAGCGGAGACGTAGGCATGGGAATGCTGCATGAGGGCGACTGCTATATGAACGGCAGTACGAGTGCGACATTTGTGGTGGTGAACCCGAAAGTGAAGGGCCTGTGGCCGCCGCCCACCTCCTGCTCCGGCGGTTCGATCAAGTGGATGATCCGGACGCTGTGCACGGAGGAACAGAAGCTTGCGGAGGAGAAGGGCTGCGATGTCTATGACATCGTCAACGAGCGGATTGCGGAGGCGCCGGTAGGCAGCCATGGCGTGATGTTCCATCCCTACCTGGCAGGCGAGCGCGGCACGCTGAACAATCCGGACGCGAAGGCTTCCTTTACCGGCCTCTCTCTTGAAGCGACTCACAGTGATATGCTGCGGGCGGTCTATGAAGGGATTGGTATGAACCTGTACAACGTCCTGCAGATGGCAAGGGATGAAGGGTATAAGTTCAGCAGTATGCCGATGATCGGCGGTATGGCCAAGAGCCCGGTGCTCCGGCAGATTTTTGCGGACATCATGGGAGTAGAGTTCTACACGGTGAAGCATATTGATATGGTGACGGCGTTCGGCGTTGCGGTGCTCGGCGGTATCGGCGTGGGTATTTACAAGGACGAGACCGCACAGGAGAAATTCATCCACATTGTGGACAGAACCAAACCGAATATGGAGAATCACGAGAAGTATAAGAAGATAATTCCGTTGTTCAACAAGGTGTATGGTGCACAGGCGCCGTTATACAAGGAAATGTAATCATGTAACCCTCTCTAAAAAACGGAGGCCGGACTGCTTTGCCCGGTCTCTGTTTTACAAATTACAGGAGAAAAAATGAAAAAACAGACAAAAGCCTGGTATGAGCAGGAAAAGCAGGGAACGCTTATATTGTCCCGTACGGAAAAACTGGAAATGATTTTTCTCGAACCGGGCGAATTTCTGATGGGCGCACCCGATGGCGAAAAAGGGCAGATGAGAAAGGACGAGCAGCTGCACCCGGTGACGTTGACGAAAGGATTTTATCTGGGTAAATATGCGGTGACACAGGGGCAGTTTCTTGCGGTGATGGGTTACAATCCATCTTCACACAGGACAGGACTTGATCATCCGGTAGAGACAGTCAGCTGGCATGAGGCGACGGAATTCTGTGAAAAGCTGAACCGCCAGTATGAGCTTCCGAATGGGTACGGATTTCATCTCCCGTCGGAAGCCCAGTGGGAATACGGATGCAGGGCGGGAACCCGGACTTCTCTGTATACAGGCTGCAACCTGTCATCTGAGAATGGAAAATGCCCGGAGCTGGACTCCCTCGCCTGGTATGTGGAGAACCATGACGGCAGCGGACATATGCCGGTTGGCGGGAAACAGCCCAATGCATGGGGACTTTATGATATGCTTGGAAATATTCATGAGTGGGTCTATGATCGTTATGGAAAATATGACCGGGGAGGAGCGACGGATCCATGGGGACCGTCTATCGGGGGTGAACGAGTCGTGCGTGGCGGCTCATGGAAAAGCCCGGCATGGCGCTGCAGGGCGGCGCGCCGGGGCGTGGATGCTCCCGGCTACCGCCTGGACGGGCTTGGCTTTCGCGTTGCCATGAGCCGGAATGCGCCGCAGCAGTGATGTCAGTTTTTTGAAAGAATAAAGGCTGCAAGCTTGTGTTTGCAGCCTTTATTCTTCTTCGAGACACTGTAGAAACAACCTGCACGGAGCGGAACGGCGGCGGTTTTTCTGATAAAGAACATAGACATGGAGCGGAATGGCCTCTGAGAACTCCAGGTAAACGACGTTTTTGAAGGAGGGATCCGTCATCTCCTTTGTGATAATGGCTACTCCCATACCGCATTCCACCATGCTCAGAATCGTGTGCGTATCTTTTTTGTCGTCTATAATCCTTGGCCTGAAACCGGCCTTTTTGCAGGCTTTATTTGTCAGCATATTCAGAATATGAAGATCGCCCTGAGAGATAAATGTCTCCTTCTGAAAATCCAACAGTGACACAGGCTCTGTCGTCTGAGCCAGTCTGTGATTGGCCGGGACAGCCAGGACGGCCCAGTCCTCCTGTAGCAGGACAGAACTGAACTGTTCTCCAGCCGGCTCCAGCTGACGGATAATGATGACATCGCATTCGTTTTTTAACAGCATACTTTTCAGATCTGCAGTGCCAGCTTCCTTGATGACAACATTGATATGCGGATAGAGAAAACGATATCTGGAAATCAATTCCGTCAGGTTGTAGCGGTTCAGGACACGCGTTCCCAGACGAAGGGTATTCTTTTCGGCGCCCCGGTACTCTGCCATCTCACGGTCGCAGTCATTGGAAAGGCTTACAAATCTGTACGCGTAAGTCGGGAAATGCTGTCCGGCAATCGTCAGTTTTACACTTCTGGAGGAGCGGTCCAAAAGGCAGAATCCGAGCTGATCTTCTAAGCGTTTGATATGCTGCGAGAGCGACGATTGTGAGATATTCAGTTCCTCGGCGGCTTTCTGGAATCCGCCCATTTCTGTAATCTTGACAAATTCTGCGATATAGTTTAATTCCATGCTTTTCTCCTCGCTGCTCTCTTAATCGTCTGAACTTATTCTAACACGATTTTTTGTGAGCTTCAATGTAAATTGAAGGCACGCCGGCTAAAATGCGCTGCAGCCGGACTTTATTTCCTTGTAATCCTGAGGGAGAAATGTTAGTATGAGACAGGAAAATTGATGTATGCGGAATATTGAATAAATAAGATGATGAAAAAAGACCTGGAGCTATATATTCATATTCCTTTCTGTGTGCGGAAATGCGATTACTGTGATTTTCTGTCCGCGCCGGCAGATGAGGAGACGAAGGAGCGCTATGTCTCGCAGCTGCTGGGAGAGATCCGGCAGAACGTGCCGCTCACGCGGGAGTATGAGATTACGACGGCCTTCATCGGCGGCGGCACGCCGAGCATTCTTGCGGCGGAGCAGATCAGTCGTATCATGGAGCTGCTGCGAGAGCAGTTTGTCTGGCGGGAGCGGCCGGAAATCACGATCGAGGCCAACCCGGGGACGCTCTGTACGGAAAAGTTGGCTGCCTATCGCGATTCCGGTATCAATCGCATCAGCCTGGGGCTGCAGTCCGCGGACGATAAGGAACTTCAGCGGCTCGGGCGTATTCACAGCTGGGAGCAGTTTCTTACGAGCTTTGAGCTCGCCCGGGAAGCCGGTTTCACCAATATCAATGTGGATCTCATATCGGCGCTGCCCGGTCAGGGGGCGGCCGACTGGAGACGCACGCTCGAAAGGGTGCTGGCGCTGGATCCGGAGCATATCTCCGCCTATAGCCTGATCATCGAGGAGGGCACACCCTTCCATGAGCGCTATGCGGAGCACCCGGAGCTTTTGCCCGATGAGGACGAGGAGCGCCGGATGTATTACGATACGAAAGAGATTCTGGCGGCGCGGGGCTATGCGCGCTACGAGATCTCCAATTATGCGAAGCCGGGCTATGCCTGCCGCCACAATCTCGGCTACTGGGAACGGACGGATTATAAGGGCTTCGGCCTCGGTGCCGCATCCCTGCTGGGCGACGTGCGCAGCAGCAATACGCGGGAGATGGAAGCGTATCTGCGCGGCGATTTTGCAGGGACGAGCGAGTTCCTAAGCGAGAAGGACATTCGCGAGGAATACTTCTTCCTTGGCCTTCGCAGGATGGAGGGTGTGGACCCCGGACCATATCGGGAACATTACGCTCCGCTGTTTGCGAAGCTGGAGGAACAGGGTCTCCTGGAGGAGAGCGGGGATCATGTTCGTCTGACTGACCGGGGGATCGACGTGAGCAACTACGTGTTCGCGCAGTTTCTGGAGTGAAAATAAAAGGTGAGGAGAACCAATGCAAAGTGAACTGATTTTTTTGGAGGAGCAGAATATATCGGAGGCGCTTTTACGGAAGATTGAGGAGTTCCGGGAGAGTTATCCGGTCTCAGACGCGGTGAAAAACCGCGTCACGCGGCCTTCGATTCCTTTTTACGGGAAAGAGATCCTGGAGATGGCGATCACGGCGCTGCTGCAGGGCTCGAATCTGCTGCTCTCCGGGGCGAAGGCCACCGGAAAAAATATTCTGGCGGAGAATCTGGCCTACATCTTCGGGCGCCCGACATACAATATTTCCTTTAATGTCAATACGGACAGCAGCTCGCTCATCGGGACGGACACCTTCCGCGACAATGAGGTGCAGTTGCGCAAGGGCAGCGTTTATCGCTGCGCGGAGGAGGGCGGCTTCGGCATTTTCGATGAGATCAATATGGCGAAGAACGACGCGGCCAGCGTGCTGCACGCGACGCTCGACCATCGACGGATGATCGACGTGCCGGGCTACGACTGCATCGAGCTGCACCCGGCGACGCGCTTCATCGGGACGATGAACTACGGCTATGCGGGGACGCGCGAACTCAATGAGGCGCTGGTCTCGCGCTTTCTGGTCATCGATATGCCGCCTCTGACGGAGGAGAACCTGCGGAAAATCATCGAGCACGACTACCCTGCGATCCGTCCGGATGCGGAGGCCGCGTTCTGCGGGCTGTTCCTTGACCTGCAGCTGAAGGCGCAGAACAGCGAAATCTCGACCAAGGCGCTGGATCTGCGAGGACTCCTCGGCGCGCTGGGCGCGGTAAAGATCGGTCTTGCGCCGCTGAAGGCGGTGGAGATGGGCGTCACGAACAAGGCCTTCGATATCTTCGAGAAGGAGATTGTATCGGATATGGTCATGACCCGCATCCCGGAGGACTGGACGCGGGAGGATGTGTTCGGCGGGACGGTCTGAACCCTGGAGGAAGAAGCTTGGAAGAAGAGTATCGCTACGAACTGGAAAACCGCATGCGCAACCTTCTCTGGACCGTCAGCGGGGATTATGAGCTGGAGGCGAATCTCGACGTCGATTCGTTTCATCATTATCCCTCGATTTCTCTCTACGATGCGGTCAGGCAGGGCGCTTTCGCACGCTTTTTTTCCACGGATGAGTTCGGCCTCTATCTGGTGAAGAAGCTGTATCTCGGGGCAGATGAGGCTTCCCTGATGCTGCTCGCGCAGTTGTGCGTCGATCAGGCAGCCTGCGAGAAGGCGGCACAGGAGCGACCGGGCTTATGTTCCCTGCGGCGCAGGGCTTATGCGGATATTCTGGAACGGGATTTTGACCGGTTGGTTGCGCATCCGCTCGGACGACTGAAGATCGCGGTGCTGCGGAACGGGATCGATGGGAATTATACTGCCGGAAAGCAGATCACGGAGCAGATGGAGGAGCTCTTCGCCCTGCGCGGCGCGACGGATACGATGGAGGTCATCCAGCAGACCGACCGTTTATACAATTGCCTGGCCGATCCGGCTTTCGAGACGGAGCACGGAGGCCTGGAGACAGTGCTGGCGGTCAGCGCGGAGGATCTGCAGGCCTTTGACTGGCAGGATTTTCTCGACGAAGCGGCGCTGGAGGCTGCGATGGAGCTGGAGGAAGAGGCGGCGAGCATCGACCCGGAGCAGGAGGTGCCGGAGGGGCGCGGTCATGCCGGGCGCATCCTGGTCACGGAGGAGGCCGCCCGCAAGATGTACTCCTACATCGAGCTGAATTTCGGGAGCTCCTACATGGACGAGCGTGAGCAGGAGCGCATGAACCGCCGCGTCTGCCGCGGCGTTCACGGGGACTGCCGGCTGTACTTTACCGACGGCATCATCGAACATGCGGTTCGCGAAAATAATACCTATGTGCTGGCCTGCCGTACCAGGGATCAGAATGAGCGCTTCTACAGCCAGCACCGGCGTGTGTCGCGCCATAATATTGAGCAGCTCGGTCAGCTGCTGCGCCGTTCGCTGCAGGCGCGTGATGAGGAGGACCGCATGGAGGCGGCCTATGGAGCGGTCATTCCGCGCAAGCTCTGGAAGGTGGGCAGGACGGACGATCCGCGTCTGTTCACAAGAACCTTCAGAAAGCCGAATTCCGATTTCGTGGTGGATGTGCTGATGGACGGCAGCGGCTCGCAGAGGAGCCGTCAAAGCATGGTCGCGCTGCAGGGCTATATCCTCTCGGCGGCGCTTACAAAGGCGCGGATTCCACACCGGGTCTTAAGCTTCTGCAGTTTCTGGAACTATACGGTCATGCGCCGTTTCCGGGAGTACGACGACGGCCCGGAGGCCGACTGGAGGATTTTCCAGTTCACCTCCTCCTCGAGCAACCGGGACGGCCTGGCCCTGCGCGCCGCGGCGGATGGGCTGCTGCAGCGCCCGGAGGAGAACAGGATTCTGATCGTGCTCAGCGACGGCAGGCCGAATGACGTCGTGGTCAACCGGCCGAACGTGAAGAATCCGTCCATCTACACCGGGGAATACGCGGTGAAGGACACGGCGGCGGAAGTGCGGCGGCTTCGTGCACAGGGCATTGCGGTGCTCGGCGTCTTCGTCGGCGAGGAGCGCGACCTGATGGAGGAACGCCGGATCTTCGGCAAGGATTTTGCCTACATCCGGGACGTTTCGACCTTCGCCCATGTGGTGGGACGCTATCTGAAGAAGCAGCTGGACGACAGAGATTAGGAGGAAAAGATGAAAGAATATGAAGTGGTACACGAGATTTTCAACGAATGCGCGAACAATCAGATGCGGGACGTCTTTTTCGAGGAGCTTTCACTGGACGATCCCGAGCAGTATATCCGGAATAAGCACAAGGATAAAGAGCTGAGTCTTGAGCGGGAGGATCTCGCGGACGGGACGATTATCTATCATGTCGAGACCTCGGGGATCTCGCAGCGGTATACTTTCACGGAGATATAAAAAAGAACGTATGAATGCCCGGCCCCGCAATACGGTCAGGGAGGATTCAAACAGCACATTACTCGACGTAAACCGAGTCGGGATAAATCGAATAAAAGTTGCAAATCAGAAAAAGCATGCTATAATATATTCGAACAGAACCGAGTCGGAGGTGGCCGAGTAAAATGAACTTTATTGGCAGAGAGGAACCATTAAGGAAACTGAAACGAGCAATTGCTAAAACGGATAAAGATGAATCTATGCAGACCGTCCTGATTTATGGACGAAGACGTGTAGGAAAAAGTGAACTGGTAAAACAGTTGCTGAAAGACACCTCGTGCCAAAGTATTTATTATGAATGCAGGCAGGTTGCGGAAGAAAGTAATGCACAGGGGATCTGTAATATTCTATCGGAACAACTGCATCTTCCAAGGCCGGGATATCAATCCATAGAAGAAGTACTTGAATACATCTTTCAAAGGGCCTGCGATGAGAATATGGTTTTTGTATTGGATGAATATCCTTACCTTAGAGAAAATATCAGGGGAATGGACAGTATTCTGCAGGCGTTGATTGATAAATACAGAGATTCAGCCAGGCTCACATTTATTATTTTGGGATCTTATGTAGAAATTATGAGAAATCTGTTGGAGCCTTCCAACCCACTGTATGGGCGTATTGATCTTACCATCCATTTAAAGCCTATGGATTATTATGAGTCCGCAGGGTTCTATCCGGCATTTTCCGAGGAAGACAGAGTAAAGATTTATTCTGTATTTGGAGGTATCCCATACTATAACAGACTGGTTGATGACGCTGTTTCTGTAGAAGAAAATCTGATGGAACTTCTGGTGGCTCCGGAGGCGCGTCTGGAGAATGAGGTTTCCATGTACCTGAATGCAGAAATCTCCAAAATAGCAAATGCAAATGAAGTATTTGAAGCCCTGTCCAGAGGATACACAAGGTATAAAGATATTCTGGATCAATCCCACGTTTCCAGTGGTCCGACATTGGTAGATGTGCTTGATAAACTCTCCAGGATGGAAGTAGTAGAAAAAAGAACGCCAATTAATGATGAGGGCAATAGAAGAAAGGCAAGTTATCATATCAGCGACCCGCTTTCCGCTTTCTATTACCGGTATATTTTTCGGTATGCGTCTCAAAGAAAGATCATAGCTCCAACCGTTTTTTTTGATAAATATATCAGAGAGGATTTTGAAGCTTATTATGTTCCGCATTACTTCGAAGAGATTTGTAAGCAATATCTGATTCGAAAGAATCTGGCGGGGGAAATTTCGCCGGTGATAGAAAAGATCGGGAAATATTATTACGATCTTCCGGCGGAGAGAAGAAACGGAGAATTTGATGTTGTAACCCAGGACGAAACAGGCTATGTTTTTTATGAAGCCAAATTTCGAAAAGAGCGCATTTCAGCCACAAGCGTTCGTGAAGAAATTGCTCAGGTGAAAGCAACAGGCATGAACTGCCATAAATACGTTTTTATCTCAAAATCCCCGGTTGATTTAGAGGGGTTGGAAGACTCTGTGGAAGTTATCAATCTGAAAAATATGTGGGATTGACAACCTGGTGGAGACAAGGTGCGTGAGCTCATACTACAGAAAATAAAAAAACCTCCGTTGCCGGAAGTGTTGTTTTCGAGGGAGTGGGGGCTTTTGGGAAAGCCCCCAAGTGTTATGAATGAAATACGGATATGTCGTCCTTACGTGTAATATAATAGCAATGAAATATGTCCAAATTGTGGCGACGATCTAAAAGAATTCTAAAATTCCTAAACAAAATTTGAAACAAATCTTAAATAGTTGGAGGCACAGTCCGACGGGAATCCGGAAAATATCCCTTGACAGAGTCGCGGAATCCGTGCTATGATGCGACGGACATGAGGGAGTAGTTGGCACTTTCCAGTGTTGCAAGTCAACATACTGATCCTGAGAGGATCTGGCTTGTATGAAATAACGAGACTCATGTATGGCACGGGCTGCCGTACATGGGATTGTGAAGGCAGCTGAATCGTTATCAGCTGTCATTTTTTATGGCGGCATACATGAGGAGGAATGCTTATGTTACTGTTTTTCCAGATCCTGTTTACCATGTTTATCGCGGAGATGGGCGATAAGACACAGCTTCTGATGATCGCAATGACTTCCCGTTACAAGCTGCGGGATATCATCATCGGCACTGCCACTTCCATTCTGGCGCTGAACGCGATTGCAGTCGGTCTGGGAGCGGTGATCAGCGAGCTGATCCCCGGCTGGCTGATCAAGATCGTCGCTGCGGCCGCATTCTTCTACTTCGCATGGTCCAGCCTGAAGCAGGAAGACGAGGAGGAGGAAGAGGCCTCTGCAAAGGAAGGACATCCGATCCGCGTTATCTTTGGAACCTTCTTTCTCGCGGAACTCGGCGATAAGACACAGCTGACCGCCATCGCGTTCGCCGCGAACACAGGCCTTCAGCAGGCACTGAGCGTGTGGCTGGCATGTTCCATCGGTCTTTTCGCCGCGGATCTGGTCGGCATGATGGTGGGATATCTGCTGGGGAGCAAGATGCCGAAGGGGTTCCTGAATACGCTGGCTTTTATCATTTTTGCAGTGTTCGGATTTACCACAATGGCAGAGGGCGCGGGGCTGCTGTTGGGTGAGGGGATGATTCGCTGGTATATCGCCATAGCTGCGGCTGCTGTGTTCGCCGTGGCATGTTTTATTACCTGGAGAAAGCACGGCGGATGTCCTAATCCATAATGACCTGATCTACCGTTACAAATTCAAAACCTTCGGCTCGCAGGAGCGGGATGATCCGTTCTACAGCCTGTACAGTGCTCTCGTAGCTGTCATGCATCAGAATAATGTCGTTTTCTGAGGCCTCTTCTGTGACCTGTTCTACGATTCGGTCGACATTTTCGGTCGTCCAGTCGAGTGTATCGATGCTCCACATGACGGGGATCAGGTCGAGCTCATCCTCGAGATCCGGATTCCAGGTGCCGAACGGGGGACGGACATACTCCGTCCCCTGACCGGTCAGCTCCTCGATGAGCTCACTGGTCTCCAGAATCTCCGCACGTGCTTCCTCGAGGGAAAGTGTCGTGATCTGTACGTGATGCCAGGTGTGGTTGCCAATCAGGTGGCCCTGTGCTGCGATTTCCTTCACAATATCCCCATATAATTCTACATTTTCCCCCAGTAAGAAGAAGGTGGCCGGGACATTTTCCTGCGCGAGCACTTCGAGCATCTGCGATGTACAGACAGGGTGCGGGCCGTCGTCGAAAGTCAGAGAGATGCGTTTTGTCTCTGCATTGTCTGCAGCAATTATGGCCATTGCACTTTCTTCGCCGGGCGCTGCCGCGGACATGGCAACCGGTGTTCCGTTACTTCCGTTTTCCCATAATATTTCCCCGTACAATCCGACACAGATACCGCAAAGGATCAGCGCTGTCAGCGCGGAACACCATCGTCTCATGGCAGCTCCCCTCTTTCCCATCATTTCAGTCTATGCTGATGCAGCACATATCATGAGAGCGTCCGCCTGCAGCAGGCCGATGTCAACCTTCCGGTATCGGGCAGATATTTACGAAAAAGCCAAGTTATTGTAATGGCATTTGCATGGTTCAGGCGAAAAAAGCGGTGAGGATCACAGGAGTTCTTTTGTTTTTCGTACAAGATACAGCGGAAGATTGGTAATAGACCCATCCTTCCGATACCCGCGCTTCGAAAACCGAATCGCGTATTCAGGCTGATGATCGGCAACATATCTTTTAAAGGATGGCGCTGACTTATCTTCCCCTCCTTTTGCTTCCACAGGGATAATCTCCGCCCCATACTGAAGCACAAAATCAATCTCCCTGTTTTTGTCGGAAAAATAACGCGGCTCCACTTCAAACTGTCCACGAAGCTGCTGCAAAATAAAATTTTCCGTCAGCGGTCCCTTGAACTGATAGTCTGATTTCAGAAGAATCGCGCTGTTGTCAATACCAGCCATGTGCTTTAGCAGACCGGTATCAAACACAAAGAGTTTAAACTGGTCGAGTTTGTCAAAGGCGGAAAGCGGATGTTCCATTTTTGAAACATTATAGACGCGGTTCAGCATACCGGCGGAGACAAGCCATTCGATGGCTTCCTCAAAATCACGTGCCCTGCCGCCTTCGCGGACTGCGCCGTACATGAATTTTTCATTGGATTTGGCAAGCTGGGTCACAATACTGCGGAAAACCATGAGGATGCGTCCGCTGTTGATTTTACCGTTATGTTTGGAAAAGTCATTCTCATAAATGGCGATAAGCTCCCGCTGTATCTGACTGATTTTCGCCGGGTCTTTGTATTTGATCCAGGAAGCCACGCATTCAGGCATCCCGCCGATAATGAGATAGTTATTGTACGCTTCCAGCAGGCGGTTATGAAAAATATCCTCGATCGTCTGTCCTTTCTGAATACTATCGTAATACCTGTAAAGTGCCGGGTCAGTCGCCTCCAGAAATTCATCAAAGGCAAGCGGATACAGTTCCAGCAGATTCACCATTCCCACCGGATAAGATTTCGGCTGCGCAAGCAGGGTACTGAGCAGACTGCCCGCCGCGATCACATGATAATCGTTTGCTTTTTCTTTAAAATATTTAAGCGTATTCAATGCCTCGGGGCATTCCTGTATTTCATCGAACAGGATCAGCGTTTTTCCAGGAAGAATCTTCTGTCCGACGATCATAGAAAGCAACTCGATGATCCGTTGAGGATTTTTATTTGTTTCAAATATGGATTTCAATTCATCCTCTTCATCGAAATTAAAATAGACATAACTTTCATAGCAGGATTGACCGAACTCTTTCATGAGCCATGTTTTGCCGACCTGGCGCGCGCCCTTTAATACCAGCGGCTTGCGATCGTCACTGGATTTCCAGTCTATTAAATCCTGAAGAGCACTTCGTTTCAAGTAAATCACTGACCTTTCCCGGCTATTGACAGCCACTGATAGTATAACACATTTTTCTGGATTTACGAAACAAATTTTGCACATTTTTCTTCTTTTATGGATAAGCACTGGTGCACATGTATACATGTATAAAAAAATATTGACACCCATCCCGATTTACAATATAATGAAATCAAATTTAAAATTTCAAAAAAAAGACAAAGAGTACACAAAGGCGTGACGATATGCTGTTTGTATACTCTTTCTTTATAAATTGGAATTTTAAAGAAGAAATCCATTGGTTGATAAGGAGGAAATGGTATGAGTGAAAACAAGAAAAAAGCCGCAGGCGGCGGCGCGATTTTAGGAGCCGCGTTCCTGATGGCGACGTCTGCGATCGGACCGGGCTTCCTGACGCAGACCGCGACTTTTACGAGCAGTCTGGGAGCAAGCTTCGGTTTTGTCGTGCTGGTGGCGGTCATTCTGTCGGCGATCGCGCAGCTGAATATCTGGAAGGTGCTGTGCGGTACGGGCTATAGAGGACAGGACATCGCGAATAAGCTTCTTCCCGGTCTCGGCTACTTTGTATCGTTCATGATTGTGCTTGGCGGTCTCGTATTCAATATCGGAAATGTCGGCGGCGGCGGCCTCGGACTGAACACGCTGTTCGGCCTTCCCCTGAAGGCGGGTTATGTCGTGGCGGCAGCGATCGCGATTCTGGTCTTTTGCCTGAAGAACGCGAAGGCGGCCATGGACACGCTGACCAAGGTGCTCGGAGGCATCATGATCGTCGTGATCCTGGTGATCATCTTCGTTGTACAGCCCCCGGTTGGAGAGGCTCTGAGGAATACCTTCATGCCTTCGTCCGGTCTCACCGCGACCTTTGACCCGATCCTGACAATCCTGGGCGGCACGGTTGGCGGATACATCACCTTCGCGGGCGCGCACCGTCTGATCGACGCAGGCGTCACCGGAGAGGAGAATAAGGGAGAGATCCAGAAGAGCTCCGTCACCGGTATCATCGTGGCCGCGGTCGTTCGTGTGCTGCTGTTCCTGGCTATCCTGGGCGTCATCGCGAAGAACGCCGGCGTTACGCTGGATGCCAGCAACCCGGTTGCGGACGCGTTCCTGCTGGGCGCGGGCCAGATCGGCTATCGCTTCGCGGGCCTGGTGCTGAGCTGCGCGGCTGTCACCTCTATCATCGGCGCGGCCTACACCTCGGTCTCCTTCCTGAAGACCTTCAATAAGAACATTGACGCGCATGAGAATCAGTGGGTTATCGGCTTCATCGTCGTCTCCACCATCATCATGCTTCTGGTCGGCACGACGCCGGCGGTGCTGCTGGTGTTCGCGGGCGCGTTCAACGGCCTGATTCTTCCGATCACGCTGCTGATCTGCCTGATCGCAGCGAAGAACAAGAAGATCGTCGGCGACAGCTTCAGCTACTCGAACGTCCTGTGGGTGCTGGGTCTGATCGTGGTCGTGATTTCCGGTTATCTTGGAATCACCACCTTCATCAGCAAGATTGCGGGCCTGTTCTGAGTTTGCTGATACCGGGAGCATCCTGGTATCATAACCGATTGACGTGTGTGAGTGTGGGGAGGGTGTGAACAGCACCCTCCCTATGTGCAGGAGGACAAAATGCAGAATATTAAAATTGTGGCGGCAGGGGATTCCTCCATCCTGATCGAGTTCGGCAGCGAGATCAACCCGGAGATCAACCGGAAGATCACTTCGACGGTGCAGCTGATCCGGGCGCAGCAGATCGAGGGTATCGTGGATATGATCCCTGCATTCTGCTCGCTTCTGATCAATTACGATCCGCGGATTATCACTTATGATCGGATACAGAGCCGCATGGCCGAGCTGGTGAAAATGGATGTGAAAGCCTCGGCGCAGAAGAAAAAGGTATTCGAGATCCCTGTCTGTTACGGCGGGGATTTTGGACCGGACATCGAGAATATTGCCGCGAATGCGGGATTAAGCGTGGAGGAAGTGATAAAGATTCATTCTTCCAGCGATTATCTTATCTACATGCTGGGTTTTCTTCCCGGCTTCTGCTATCTGGGAGGTCTGGATGAGCGGATTCACACGCCGCGGCTCGCGAATCCGCGTGTGAAGATTCCGGCGGGCAGCGTCGGGATCGGCGGTTCTCAGACAGGAATCTACCCTCTCGACTCCCCGGGCGGCTGGCAGCTCATGGGTCTGACTCCGGTGAAGACTTACGATCCGGACCGTGAGACGCCGATTCTCCTGGAAGCCGGGGACTATATCCGTTTCGTCCCGATCGACCGGGGCGAATTTGACAGGATCAAGGCACTCGTGGACAGAAACGAGTATGAGTGTGTGATCCGGGAAGGGGAGGTGTAGCATGGGAATTCGCATATTGAAAGGCGGTATGCTGACCACCGTGCAGGATCTGGGGCGCGCGGGCTACCAGAGCCAGGGCTTCAGCGTCGCGGGCGTCATGGATGTGCGCTCTTTCAAGATCGCCAACCTCCTGCTGGACAATCCGGAGAATGAGGCGGTACTCGAATTTACCCTGATCGGACCGACGGTGGAATTTACTTCGATCTCGATTGTCGCGATCACGGGCGGGGACTTTCAGCCAACGGTAAATGGGGAACCGGTGGAGATGTACAAGGCGCTCTACATGAAGAAGGGGGATATCCTGAAATTCGGCAGTGCGCGGACAGGCAGCCGGGGGTATCTGGCTTTCGGCAGTTATCTCGATGTGCCGGTCGTGATGGGCAGTCGTTGCACGAATCTCAAGAGCCGTCAGGGCGGCTTCAAGGGTAGAAAGCTCGAGGCCGGAGATTATATCCATTTTCGGAAGAAATGTCAGTATCTGCCATTTTTCCTGTCGAGGAAGCTGGATCTCCATGAGTTTGACCAGAATGAAGCGGAGCTGCGCGTCGTGATGGGACCGCAGGATGACCGTTTCAGCAAGCAGGGAATTGAGACCTTCCTGAACAGTGAATATACCGTGACCAGCGAGTTTGACCGCATGGGCTGCCGCCTCGACGGACCGTTCATCGCGCCGAAGGAGACTTCGGATATCATTTCGGACGGGATTGCATTCGGCTCTGTGCAGGTGCCCTCGCACGGCAAGCCGATCATTCTTCTGGCGGACCGGCAGACGACCGGCGGCTACGCGAAGATCGCCACGGTGGCGAGCGTAGACATCCCGAAGCTTGTGCAGCGCAAGACCGACCATAAGATCCGTTTCCGGGCGATCACGGTCGAGGAGGCGCAGAAGCTCTACATGGATGAACTGCGGGAACTGGATGAGATGCGGAAGGTGATTCACAAGCCCTGCAAGGAAGTGCTGGAGTGCAGGCTGCCCGCCAAACGGCTGGCAAAGCTGTTTGAGTAGAGAACTCAGAAGGAGGAGAATAAAATATATGAATCTCGAGAAAATTGAAGGCCTGGTAAAAATTATAGAAGAGTCGTCGCTGAATGAGTTCACCTACGAGGAGGGCGACGTGAAGATCACGATGAGCAAGCTCGATCATCCGAAAGGACCGCATCCGGGCGGACCTGCTCCGATGCCGATGCCTTATCCGGTGCCGATGATGCAGCCGATGGGCGGCGCGATGCCGATGGAGGGCGTGGCCCCGGCAGCACCCGCGGCAGCGCCGGAGGAGAAGAAGGAGGAAGAACCGCTGTTCATCACCTCCCCGATCGTCGGTACCTTCTACTCCGCGCCGGCACCGGACGCGCCCGCATTCGTGAAGGTGGGAGATCAGGTGAAGAACGGCGCGACCGTCTGCATTCTGGAGGCGATGAAGCTGATGAATGAGATCCAGTGCGAGTACGACTGCCAGATCGAAGCGGTTCTGGTCAGCAATGAGCAGAAGGTAGAATACGGCCAGCCCCTGTTCCGCGTGAAGCGTCTGTAAAGGAGGTCCTCTATGGAATTCCGTAAAATACTGATCGCCAACCGCGGCGAGATCGCGGTGCGGATCATCCGCGCCTGCAGAGATATGGGAATCCGCAGCGTGGCCGTCTATTCAAAGGAGGATGCGAAGAGCCTCCATGTCCAGCTCGCCGACCAGCGCATCTGCATTGGCGAGGGGCCGGCGAAGAACAATTATCTGAATATGGACCGTATTATCACGGCGGCTCTGAATATGGGAGCCGACGCGATTCACCCGGGCTTCGGTTGCCTCTCGGAGAACAGCGAGTTTGCCCGTAAATGTGAGGAGAACGGGATTACCTTCATCGGGCCGGAGGCGGATGTTATCGACCGCATGGGCAATAAGTCGCAGGCCAGAAAGACGATGATGGACGCTGGTGTGCCAGTCGTGCCGGGGACGAGAGAGCCCGTCTACGACGCAGCAGAGGCGCGGGGGAAGGCTGAGGAGATCGGCTATCCCGTGATGATCAAGGCCTCCTCCGGCGGCGGCGGCAAGGGCATGCGTGTGGCCGCCTCAGACGACGAGTTCGAGTTCCAGTTCAACATGGCGCAGCGCGAGTCCGCGAACGCTTTCGGCGATGACACGATGTATATCGAGCGCTTTGTGGAGAATCCGCGCCATGTGGAGATCCAGATCATGGCCGATCAGCTCGGGCATGTCGTGGCGCTCGGGGAGCGCGATTGCTCCGTGCAGCGCAATCACCAGAAGCTGATCGAAGAGTCCCCGTCTCCGGCGATCACGCAGGAGACCCGGGACAAGATGAACGAGTACGCGGTGCTGGCGGCGAAGACCGTCGGCTACACGAACGCGGGGACGATCGAGTTCATTGTCGCGCCCACGGGCGAATTCTTCTTCATGGAGATGAATACCCGTATTCAGGTGGAGCATGGCGTGACCGAGATGGTGACGGGCACGGACCTCATCATTGAGCAGATCCGCGTGGCGATGGGGCTGCCCCTGAGTTTTACGCAGGAGGACATTCAGCCCCGCGGACACGCGATTGAGTGCCGTATCAATGCGGAGATTCCGGAGATGAATTTCATGCCCTGTCCAGGCCTGGTCGAGCACATGCACCTGCCGGGCGGCAACGGCGTCCGCGTGGACACTGCGCTCTACAGCGGCTATCAGATTCCCTCGGAGTATGACTCCATGATCGCGAAGGTGATCGTGCACGCGCCGGACCGCGAGGCCGCGATCAGGAAAATGCGCGCGGCGCTGGAGGAGATGCTGATCATCGGAGTCAAGACAAACCTTGATTTCCAGTACCAGATGATGCGCCATCCGGTCTTCTGCGAGGGACGCGCGGACACGGGCTTCATCGAGCGAATCATGCAGAAGGGTTCGATCGGGAAGAAGTAACGATTTTCAGGAAGGGGGATAAGAAATTGTTTCGAGTAGATTTAAACAGCGATCTGGGCGAAAGCTTCGGAAACTATAAAATCGGGTCGGACGCGGAGATCATTCCGCTCGCGACCTCTGTCAACGTGGCCTGCGGCTATCATGCTTCTGATCCGATGGTCATGAGCCGGACGCTCGATCTGGCCGGAGCGGCCGGTATCGGGATAGGCGCGCATCCGGGATTCCCGGATCTGATGGGTTTTGGCCGTCGGGAGATGGCGGTCAGTCCCGAGGAAGGGAAGAATTATGTGCTGTATCAGCTGGGCGCGCTCGACGCATTTTGCAGGACGAAGGGCCTGAAGATGCAGCATGTGAAGCCGCACGGCGCGCTCTACAACATGGCGGCGAAGGACTACGCGCTTGCGCAGGCCGTCTGTGAGGGTATCAAAGAGTTTGACAGCGATCTCATTGTGCTCGCGCTCTCGGGCGGCGAGCTGGCGCGCGCGGCCATGGATATGGGCCTTCGCACCGCGCAGGAGGTCTTCTCAGACCGTGCCTATGAGGAGGACGGCACGCTCGTGAACCGCCGGAAGCCCGGCGCTATGATCACCGACGAGGATGAGGCGGTCCGCCGTATCGTGCGCATGGTCAAGGAGCAGAAGGTAACGGCGATCACCGGAAAGGACATTCCGATCAAAGCGGATTCCATCTGTGTCCACGGCGACGGTGCAAAAGCGCTCGCCTTTGTGAAGAGTCTGCGAGAGACGCTCACGGCGGAGGGCGTGGAGGTGTGTCCGCTTTCGAAGATTTGCTGAGAAAGAAATTATGGAAGTCGCCGCGTGATGAATTTTATTCTTCCCGCGGCGGCTTTTTTGCGTGATACGCATCAGATTGCCATGCTTGACAAGCCCTTCCATTTTTCCTATACTTTTTTCTAAATGAACTGACGGGAGGAGAGACGATGAAGAAAATACTGGAGCTTCTGGACGAGGAACTGGGACAGGCCTTCCGGGCGGCAGGCTATGATGAGAAATATGCGCGTTCGGCACTGTCAAACCGTCCGGATCTGTGTGAATATCAGTGTAATGGGGCGATGGCCGCGGCGAAGGAATATCATAAGGCGCCGATTCAGATCGCGGAGGCTGTGGTGGAGCAGCTGCAGGATTCGAAGCTGATCGCGGACGTGCAGGCGGTGAAACCCGGTTTTATCAATTTAAAGCTCAGCGCGGAATCTTTGAGCGCGTACCTGGACGGGATGCGCGCGGATGAGCGTCTCGGCTGCGAGAAGGCACAGCAGCCGAAGACCATTATCATTGACTACGGCGGGCCGAACGTCGCGAAGCCGCTGCATGTCGGGCATCTGCGTTCGGCGATCATCGGCGAGAGCGTTAAGCGGATTGCGCGCTTTGCGGGTCACACCGTCATCGGGGATGTGCATCTCGGCGACTGGGGCCTGCAGATGGGACTTATTATCACGGAGTTAAAGGAGCGCAGGCCGGAGCTTCCGTACTTTGATGAGGCTTACGAGGGAGAGTACCCGGCGGAGGCGCCCTTCACGATCTCGGAGCTGGAGGAGATCTATCCGACCGCCAGCGCGCGCTCGAAGGAGGATGCGGAATATAAGGAAGCGGCCATGCAGGCGACCTTTGAACTGCAGCATGGGTGCAGAGGCTATCAGGCGCTGCTCGGACATATCCTGAACGTGTCGGTAACGGACCTTAAAAGAAATTATCAGAACCTGAACGTGGAATTTGATCTCTGGAAGGGGGAGTCTGACGCGCAGCCTTACATTCCCGATATGGTGCAGCGCATGCGGGACGAGGGCTATGCGTACCTGAGCGACGGCGCGTGGGTCGTCGATGTGAAGGAGGAGAGCGACACGAAGGAGGTGCCGCCCTGCATGCTGCTGAAGTCTGACGGCGCTTCGCTCTATACGACGACCGATCTGGCGACGATCGTGGAGAGGGAGAAGGACTATCATCCGGATGAGATCATCTATGTCGTCGACAAGCGGCAGGAGATGCACTTCGTCCAGGTCTTTCGCTGCGCGAAGAAATGCGGTCTGGTCGGTGAGGATACGAAGTTCACTTTCCTCGGCTTCGGTACGATGAACGGAAAGGACGGCAAGCCCTTCAAGACGCGCGAGGGCGGCGTCATGCGCCTCGAGTATCTGATTGAAAATATCAACGAAGAGATGCTGAAAAAGATACAGCAGAGCCGTCCGATGGATGACGCGGAGGCGGAGGAGACTGCGAAGATCGTGGGGCTCGCAGCTCTTAAATACGGCGATCTGGCCAATCAGGCTTCGAAGGATTATATTTTCGATGTGGACCGCTTCACTTCCTCCGAAGGAAATACCGGCCCCTATATCCTGTACACAATCGTCCGTATCAAGTCGATTCTGAAGAAGTACGCGGAGCTTGGGGAGGAGAGCGATGGCGCGGAGATTCGCCCGGCCACTTCGGAGAGCGAGAAGGCGCTGCAGCTTGAGCTCGCGAAGCTGAACGGTGTGATGGAGAGCGCATGTGAGGAGCACGCCCCGCACAGGGTTTGTGCTTATATCTACGATCTGGCGAACGCGTTCAACAAATTTTATCACGAGACAAAGATTCTCAGCGTGGAGGACCGTGAGGTCCGGGCAGGCTATATCGAGCTTCTGAATCTGACAAAGCGGGTGTTGGAGACGTGTATCGATGTGCTGGGATTTGAGGCTCCCGAGAGGATGTAGAACATGAGCGGAAGACGGACGCTGTATCAGCTGTGGAGGGCGGTTTACCCGGTTTTGCTTTACCTGGTCATTCAGCTTGTGGTGAGCGCCATTTTTGCGGTGGCGCTGGTAAAGTGCGCGGAATTCGGCTGGGTGGACGACTATCTGGACGCTTATCTGGACAGCACGACGCTGATTCTGCTGATCAGCGCGCTGATCGGCGTTCTGATCTTTGGTCTGTTGTATCGGAGGGACACGCGAAGGAGACATATGGAACCGGCAGTGTGGCAGCAGAGTCTGCTGTGGGTTCTGCTTGCCGCGTCGGCGCTTGCCATCGCTGGCAATAATCTGATGAATCTGACACCGCTTGCGGAAATGTCGGAGAGCTATCAGGAGACGAGCGCAGCGCTGGATACCGGCAGTATCTGGGTGCAGATCGCCTGCGTGGCCTTCGCCGCGCCCGCCGTGGAAGAACTGGTCATGCGGGGTCTTCTGTATGGGCGGCTCCGGGAGATTATGCGCCCGTCCTGGGCGATTTTTTTCAGCGCGCTGATCTTCGGCATTTTCCATGGAAATATCGTGCAGGGCATTTATGCGTTTGCGCTGGGAATCTTTTTCGCGTGGCTTATGGAGCGTTATCGTACGATCTTCGTGCCGATTCTTGCGCATGTGTCGGCGAACCTGTTTGTCACAGCGCTGTCTGACAGCGGTCTTTATGATCTGATCTTTGTGAGCGCGCCGGTCTTTCTGGCGGTGACGGTGGTCTGTATTCTGATCTTTGCCCTGTCGTTTTACAGACTAAAAGACTGATTTTTCATATTTTATCGACAAAGCCCGACATTTATATCGTGGTAAGAACCTCCTGTTCCGGTTAAAATGGGATTCATAATAAATGTTTACCAGACAGGAGGAACAGAATCATGATGGAATCAAGTACCTTTCACACGCAGACCCGGGAGCTTTTGCTGGATCTTGGAATCACTCCAAACTATACCGGGTATTTCTATCTTACGGACGCGCTGGAGATGATCTCGGAAGAGCCGCAGCGGCTTCTTCAGGTTACTAAACGGGTCTATCCGGAGATAGCCGGCCGCTACAACACCTCAGCACCGGCTGTAGAGCGTTGCATGCGGACCGCAGCGGAAATAGCGTGGAAAACCAATCCGGAACTTCTGCAGAAGCTGGTTGGCCATCAGCTGTATAAACGATTGAAAGTCGGCAAGTTTCTTGCGGTGCTTTCCCTTGGATTAATATCATAAATCTTAAGGAAAAGAATTTTAAAAAATTAGCACTCAAAGCTTGACTTGGCTAACAATAAGTGTTATAGTTCGGATAGAACAAAAAATGAAGCACAGTTTAAGCGAGGAGGCGAGTGCATATGAATATACAGAAATTTACACAGAAATCAATCCAGGCAGTGAATGAACTGGAGCATGTCGCGCTGGAGTACGGACATCAGGAGATCGAGCAGGAGCATCTGCTCTACTGTCTGCTGCATCAGGATGAGAGCCTGATCGCACGGCTGCTTCCGAAGATGGATGTGGACGCCATGCTGTTCGGCGAGCGCCTGGAGGAAGCATTGAATAAGCGCGTGAAGGTCTCGGGCGGTCAGCCTTATATTGGTCAGTACCTGAATCGTGCGCTGGTGAATGCGGAGGATGAGGCGAAGCAGATGGGCGACGAGTACGTCTCTGTCGAGCATCTGTTCCTCTCGCTTCTGGACAACGCGAGTCCGTCGATGAAGACGCTGTTTCGCGAGAATGGCATCGACCGGAATAAATTCCTGCAGGCGCTCTCGACCGTGCGCGGCAATCAGCGCGTGACGACGGATAATCCGGAGGCGACCTATGATACGTTGAATAAATACGGCTACGATCTCGTGGAGCGCGCCCGGGAGCAGAAGCTCGACCCGGTGATCGGCAGGGACACGGAGATCCGCAATGTGATCCGTATCCTTTCGAGAAAGACGAAGAATAATCCGGTACTGATCGGCGAGCCCGGCGTCGGCAAGACCGCCGTCGTGGAGGGACTGGCGCAGCGGATTGTGCGCGGCGACGTGCCGGAGGGCCTGAAGGAGAAGAAAATTTTTGCACTCGATATGGGTGCGCTGGTCGCGGGCGCGAAGTATCGTGGCGAATTTGAGGAGCGTCTGAAGGCGGTGCTCGAGGAAGTGCGCAAGAGCGAGGGTAAGATCATCCTCTTTATCGATGAGCTGCACCTGATCGTCGGCGCGGGCAAGACCGATGGTGCGATGGACGCCGGAAATATGCTCAAGCCCATGCTGGCGCGTGGCGAGCTGCACTGCATCGGCGCCACGACGCTGGACGAATACCGGCAGTATATCGAGAAAGACGCTGCTCTTGAGCGTCGTTTCCAGCAGGTGCTGGTCGACGAGCCCTCGGTGGAGGACACGATCTCGATCCTGCGTGGACTGAAGGAGCGCTATGAGGTGTTCCATGGCGTGAAGATCACGGACTCCGCCCTCGTGTCGGCGGCTACGCTCTCTCACCGCTATATTTCCGAGCGTTTTCTGCCGGACAAGGCGATCGACCTCGTCGACGAGGCCTGTGCGTTGATCAAGACGGAGCTTGACTCCATGCCGACCGAGCTGGATGAGCTGCGTCGCAAGGTGCTGCAGCTCGAGATCGAGGAGGCCGCTCTGAAAAAGGAGACCGACCGCCTGAGTCAGGATCGACTGGCCAGCCTGCAGAAGGAGCTGGCGGAGCTGCGCGATGAGTTTAATAATAAGAAGGCACAGTGGGACGATGAGAAGCAGTCTGTCGACCGCCTGTCGAAGCTGCGCGAGGAGATCGAGGACGTCAACAAGCAGGTGCAGGCCGCGCAGCAGAATTATGATCTGGAGAAGGCTGCCCAGCTGCAGTATGGCCGCCTGCCGCAGCTGCAGAAACAGCTCGCGGAAGAAGAGGCGAAGGTAAAGGACAAGGATCTCTCGCTGGTCCACGAGAGCGTGACCGATGAAGAGATCGCCCGCATTATTTCCCGCTGGACGGGCATTCCGGTCGCGAAGCTGACCGAGAGCGAGCGAAATAAGACGCTGCACCTCGACGACGAGCTGCATAAGCGTGTCATCGGCCAGGACGAGGGCGTGCAGAAGGTGACCGACGCGATCATCCGCTCGAAAGCGGGTATCAAGGATCCCTCGAAGCCGATCGGCTCCTTCCTGTTCCTCGGCCCCACCGGCGTCGGCAAGACCGAGCTGGCGAAGGCGCTGGCGGCGAGCCTGTTTGACGATGAGAAGAACATGGTCCGTATCGACATGAGCGAGTACATGGAGAAATATTCCGTCTCCCGCCTGATCGGAGCGCCTCCTGGATATGTGGGCTACGAGGAGGGCGGTCAGCTGACCGAGGCTGTCCGCAGACGCCCCTACTCTGTCGTGCTCTTCGACGAGGTGGAGAAGGCGCACCCGGATGTATTCAACGTGCTGCTGCAGGTACTGGACGACGGGCGCATTACGGATTCACAGGGACGGACGGTCGATTTCAAGAACACGATCCTGATCATGACCTCCAATATCGGCTCACCGTATTTGCTTGAGGGCATCGATGAGAACGGCGATATCCGCCCGGACTGTGAGGAGAAGGTTATGGAGGAGTTGCGCGCGCATTTCCGCCCGGAGTTCCTGAACCGCCTTGATGAGACGATCCTGTTCAAGCCGCTGACGAAGGACAATATCGGCAGCATCATTGACCTGATGCTTGCGGACGTGAACCGCCGCCTGGCCGATAAGGAACTGTCCCTTACGCTGACCGCCGCCGCGAAGGCTTACATCGTCGAGAACGGTTACGACCCGGTCTACGGCGCGCGTCCGTTGAAGCGTTATATCCAGAAATACGTGGAGACCACCGCGGCGCGCTACATCCTCTCTGGGGAGGTCGGCGCCGGCAGCGTGATGACGGTCGACGTCGGTCCTGACGGACTCTGCATCCGATAACTACAGTCTGCTCAGCTCAGCATATGATACTCCCGATAGAGATCCTGGCGTATGTCAGGATCTCTTACTGCGTGGTGGAGGTCATCCATACGCCCGTCCTGCAGGAGAGAACCTGTCAGCCGTGCAAAGAGGCCTTCCCCGACGGCTCTTCCCCGATTTATGCCTTGATTCATGCCCTCTGAGATGCCACGCTCCATCGCTTCCTGTCTCATATCATCTAATGCCTTACACATATTAAAAGCCTCCTTTCCGTCTTCTTCCCGGTTTTCTATGTATTGCTGCAGTGCATCGTCACGCAGCAGTACTGCTATCATCCTGCCTGTTTCCTGATCAAGTCTCTTATATGCAGGTTCTTCCTGCACTTCTTGATAGAGTGCAGCTTTGTCCTGATCTTTCTGCAGAAGTCTGAGAATGTACTTAAGCGGGCTTCTGCATGCGTCCACATTCTTAAGATCATACATATTGATCAGATTCAGGCTGTAATTCTGAAGAAACGGCGCTAACTGCTTCTTGTCCTCTTCTGAGATGTCAAGCATCTCCGTCAGGTTTCGCGCCCCGTCCCAGGGCTTCCGTGACCAGTAGAGAATCAACATAATCACTGGCTGCAGGCGGTCATCTTTTGTAAATTCGCTGCTGTACTCATCCCAGTTTTTGTAATCAGACTTTTTGTGGCCGGCGGCAATTTCTCTCAGCTGCTCCCGATAGCGCGCCGCCTCAAACTCCATGTTTCTCACCGGCATGATATAGCTGATCTTTGATTCATTCTCCAGACAGTAAATGCAAAAGGAATAACCGTTCGAACAACGCTTGCTTACATCGGCTCTCCGTTCTTTTGACATGCCTTTCCTGTCTTTTGGATAGAGAACAGTGCTGTCATTTTCCAGATTCTGCGGCAGTACAACCTGTTTTCCATCGTAGACACACAGGTTTATGATGTCAGCGAAGGTGCAGTTGTCCTGAAAATAGTGATTCAGTTCATGGTCGATCTTTCCCATAATCCTCCTTCCCGGCGGAAATGGGACTATCCTGCGTCGCCCGGCATGTTCCGCCATATAAAATTATTTTCTCTGAAAATATGGCGATACGCCCCGATGTGCCTCGGCACTCAACTTCAGATTTATGTGTTTTATTCTACTGCGCACAGTATGATTTGTCAATACATAAATAATACACTGATTCTTGAGCGCTGCGATCTTCTTTATCTGTGGATATGGAATTGTATATACTGATACATTGGCCAGGTTCCCCAACCGTTTCCTGTGCGCACGCTCCATCCCCAGCATCTCACTTGCACTGAAGATGACTTCTTCTGCGCCAGCGGCCTTTTTAATTGCTTCTTCTGGTACCGGACCAGTTCCAGCATATCCCCGCCGTTCTTCTTATACACCCTCAGCCTCGCCATCCTGTCTGCACCAACGATCGACCAGCCCAGCGGACGTGAACTCATCCGGTCTGAATAAATGTGGCTGACATGCCCTTCCGCGCTGCAATGGATGTTGTCCTTCCGGTTTTTCACTCCGTTCATGATTGCCGCCCAGTTCCCCAGAATATACTGTCTTGATGCCTCTACAGCCTTCCTCTTGCCTTCGCTTTCTGTGATATCCAGAATCCGCTCAAAAACCTTTTCCGCATCTTTCTTCTTTTTACCATTGATCGCCCGCCAGAGCTCGCTCCTCACATCCGGCGCGGAATCCTTCAGATGGGAAGTTGCGGCAATGATGTACTTATGCATATGATATCTATCCAGCACAAACTTCGCTTTTCCATGCTGTCTTGCTCCTGACCTTATCCATTCCGCACCGTCCCCATTTACATAGATACGTTCCAAGTATTCCCCGTCATAGGCATTCTCGATATAATCATACACTTCTTTCCAAAGTGCCTGGTTCCCTTCGCTCCCTTCATAACCACCGCCAAAATATTTTACCTGTACCAGCTCATGCCGTTCCCCTTCTGCACGGATTCCTTCATAAACATAAACCAGCCGGGGCATAAAGGTATTGCTCCGCGGTTTCTGAACAGGAATCGAATCTGTATTTCCCGGTTCGTAGCCGGGTGTTCTGTCCGTTAGACTATCAGAGCAGATGGGCAGGGGAGGGCTCGAACCTCCGGTGTTTCCGTATGGCTGATTTACAGTCAGCTGCCTTCGCTGCTGGGCCACCTGCTCGTAAAAGGTGACTGGCGGGATTTGAACCCTGCATTACCGCCTTGAAAGGGCGATGTCCTGACCATTTAGACCACGGAGCCATATCTGGAGCGGATAAATTTCATCCACTCCGTTTCTCTTATGCACTGACAACAACATTATCATCTGCAATTACCAGAATATCATCCACCTTTACGCCAAACACAGCGGCCAGCACTACCATGTTGTCAATCGTTGGCAGTACCGTCCCGTGCTGCCACTTGTACAGTGCCTGCGTTGTGGAAAGCATCTGTGCCGGTCCTTATGCAATTACTACTGCGCAAATCAGTGCCCCATTGGTCAGAAGTATGTGCCGGAATTGAAAATCAAAGACTTGTCGCAGATTGTTCTGGAAATGCTGGCTTCTTTGAACAGTATGAACCGTAAGCAGGAACGCCTGATTGAAATTACTGCCGATGGGAAGATCGATGGAGATGAAATTGATGATTTTATCCGTATTCAGGAAGAGCTTGACCGGATTTCAATGACTGCGGATACATTGCGGCTTTGGTCAGAACAGATGCTTGCCGATGGGGTCATAGACTCTCAGGAATATGAGCGCCGAAAGAATAATATCAGGAAGTAGGCTGTATTTCACTCAGAGTGAAAAATACAGGTCTCTATTTTGCCAAAGTTGTCATTTATTGATTTTCGGATAGATGGCATAATATCTTTATATTCAGGCAGAGTAAGGAAGACCTGTAGTACATAGTTCAGGGGGCCAAAGATGAAGATATCCATGAGAAAAACATTGTATATAAGCACAGCCGTTATTTTTGCGGCTATCCTTATTATAGGAACCGGAGCGGCTGTTTATGCAAAGGACAGTACCTTTGCCATTGCCGGCTGCGTTTATGAATTTGAAAAAGACAGCCATTATGAGGTCGATGAAGAAGTTCCTTCAACGGCATCCTCTTCAGAGAATACGATTGGTCAGCTTAAGGATGGTAATATTATCCTGCTTGATGATGGAATGTGTGAGTTCAGCAGGTTCGATACGGAGGAATCTGACACTCTGTATTCGGGGCTGTATATTGCCGGTGAGGATATCGCCTGTGAGAAAATGAATATCAAGTGTACATCCGATTATCTGACAGTGACTGTATTTGACAGCTCGGATAGCTATCTTGCCTATCACAAAACAGAACGGTTTACGATTGGTGAAGAGTCCGATGCCATTGCAGAGTATGCGGCCAGCAATGACTTTATCTATACAGATTACAGCACATACGTAAATCTGCAGGAAGGCATGATCCTGATGATTGAAGATGGAACTGGTGAATATTCTGTAGATGAAGGACCGGTTATCAACTGATCCCGCCACCAGTCAAAGTGTTTGAGCGGTGTTGCCGGCTGCTCTGACTCATACTTGATACAGAGGAATAACAATTAATGACTTTGAATGAAAGAAATATTTTTATTGAAGAAATGAAAAAAATCGGGGATGTCTGGACCCAGGAACAGGTAATGCGCGTTTATGAGCATCAGTCACTTCAGGAAGCTCTCAATGACCGCTGGTCTTCACTGACGGAATTCGTGAACACAATTGAGAGGATATTGAACTGACAATTTTTTGATCTTATCTGACGGGGACAGACGAACTTCCGTTCTGTTCCCGTGTCCTGTTTATGGGACACATAAAATGTTAGTATACGGGCATAAAAACGAAATACCGGAGGAAAATTCAAATGAAAAAAAGACTCGTAACAATACTGGCAATTTCGGCTGTCATGTGTGTAGCTTTGACAGGCTGCGACAGGATATTCTTTTCCTTTCGTAACACCACAAACGACGTTCTGGAACTTGTCTGTAATGCATTTAGCTTTGGCTTCATAAAAATTGAGGACATTCCCTTTATCTTCCAGTACAACAAAATCAGCCAGCTCATTAAAATCTGTGATTTTGCCGTCATTTCCTTTAACGTGCAGGCTTTTTCTTTCACCTACCCAATACTCGATGAAATAGGCATCGTATATTTGGTTGGCGGTGAATTTGGAATTGCCTTCCGACCCAATATATTTCACTTTTGCCGGTGTAGAAAGATCAATTTTTTTCATCATTAATTTCTCTTTTCAAAATTCCAGGATATACGTCCCGTCATTCTTCTTCCGTTCTTTTCCGATTCAGATACTCGTTATATTTTGCGTTGTTATACTCCAGTTCTTTCTTCTGCATAATTCGGTTCCGGTCACTTAAGATCGCAAGCATCTCATCCACAATTTCCCCTTCCGGCAGTTCGCTGTAGAGAGAGATAGTAAATCATCCTCTGTGCAGTAAAATCTGTATTCAGGTTCTGCATGACCAGATCGCAGAAACGTTCCAGATATCCTCTGTCCAGCAGCATTTGATACAGTTCCTGACAGACCTCAGATTTTGGCTTCATATCAATCACTCTCCATACTTCTACCAGGTATAGGTTCTTACTTCACAGTTTCCGATACCGAATGCGGCAAATTCTTCGTTAGTCATATCATAAAAATAAGACTGCACCACTCGGGAAATACCATTGTGCGCCACCAGCAGATAGATCCTGTCATCTGCCCGGATATCATCAATCAGGTTATATACCCGCTGACACAGCTGCATCATCGTCTCCCCTCCATCATAATGATCAAGAAAGTGCGTCTTCGCGATCTGAAATTCCTTCCCGTCTCTGGGTGTGGACTCATAGCGGCCAAAATTCTGTTCCTTCAGACGCGGTTCCATCCGCATGGGAATGCCGGTTTCTTCCGAAATATGACGGGCCGTTTCTGAAGCCCGTACCAGTGGTGAATACAGTATCTCGTCAATTGGAAGTCTTTCTGCAGCAAGGCGTCTGCCAAGCTCAATAGCCTGTGTATGACCAAGTTCCGTCAGTGCGATGTCCGTCGCACCACAGATTTTATTTTCGACATTCCAGACTGTCTGTCCATGTCTGGTGAAATAGAGTGTACCCAATTATGTCTCCTCCTCATATAATCGTGGATCAATCGCTATAGCATTCCAAAAAGACTTTGCTGCTCATATTTCTGAGTCCGCTGTGATGGCACAGGTCAGCACCATATTTCCCGGAAACAACAGCGCACTGCTCTCCACCACGCCGCTGCCCCGAACAATCTGGATCACCGCAGCCTCGACCCTCCTCCTCGCCGCAGTCATAGTGCTGCCGGCTGTCATAACCATCCTCTTTGAAATCAGAATTCAGAAATTCGATCTCTGTCGGTGTGATTTTGATCAGATTCATGGTGAATGGCAGCTTTTTCAATGCGTCCACCGGGATCTTTTTCCATTCGGCCGCATGGACGTATTCTGGAGAAAACGGTTCTACGATTTCCGCTTTGCCGGAAACCTGCAATCCCTTTAATCTACCAAATCCATCGTATCGGTCATAAATGGCAAGACAGACAGATTTATTCTCCTCCAGACCGACAAATTTCTGCCCGCCCTCTGAGAACATCCAGAATGCGCCGTCATGCCAGGCATATTCGATGGGCGTACAGCGGATGAAGCTGCCGCTCCCTGTCGCGAGAGCGCAGGTGTTGTTGGCCTGAATATAATTTTCGATGGCTGTCCACAGCTGAGCCGCAGGCATCTTTTGGGAAGCAGCGTCTTTCTCAATCCAGTGATTTGCTGCTGCTTTATATTCTTCATGTGTCATATTGTCGTTTCCTTTCAACTTACAACTGTCAAAACCGGCTCTGAAATCAAAAATCATTTTGTATATTATAACAATCAAAGTATCTGAATTCAATCTTGGCTAACTAATACACTTTTGAACGAAAATGGGAAGGCGATTGAAATAATGCCGTGAAATAATAGCAATTTATTTTCGAAAAGTGGTTGACTTATGCCCGCCGCCTGTGCTATGATTGACGCGTTATGAAATGAAGAAGAGTATCCACTCTCACCTTGGCACAGGCGGTGACCCGGGTTCATACTTTGAATGACAGATGCCCATGCGGCATGGTCTGTTTTGTGTGAAGTGGATGATTCTTGAGTCCACTTTTTTTATGCGGAGGTAAAAGTCATTAGCGATTTCATGATCAATGAGCAGATTCGGGACCGCGAGGTCCGTCTGGTCGGCCAGAACGGCGAACAGTTGGGCATCATGCCCGTGAGCGAGGCACAGAGGTTGGCGAGGGAGGCCGAGCTGGATCTGGTGAAGGTGGCACCTGGGGCGAAGCCTCCGGTATGCAAGATTATCGATTACGGAAAGTACCGCTATGAACAGTCGCGCCGGGAGAAGGAAGCGAAGAAAAAGCAGAAGACCGTTGAGATCAAAGAGGTCCGCCTCTCCCCGAATATCGATGAGAACGACCTGAACACGAAGGTCGGCGCAGCGAGAAAATTCATCCAGAAGGGTGACCGCGTGAAGGTGACGCTCCGTTTCCGCGGGCGTGAGATGGCGCATACGCAGAATGGGCGCAAGATTCTGGATATGTTCGCGGAGCGCATGGCGGATGTCGCCGTTGTCGACAAGGCCCCGAAGATGGAGGGCCGCAGTATGACCATGTTTTTAACGGAAAAGCGTTAAAATATTGTAGCAGATTTCACAGGAGGAACAAAGACATGCCAAAAGTAAAGACAAAAAGAGCAGCTGCGAAGCGTTTTAAAAAGACCGGGACCGGCCAGCTAAAGAGAATGAAAGCATATAAGAGCCATATCCTGACCAAAAAGTCCGCGAAGAGGAAGAGGAATCTTCGCCAGGCGACCATCACGGATGCGACGAACGCTCCGACCATGAAGAAGATTTTACCATATTTATAAGGACCGGAAGTTAAGGAGGAAAAGAAATGGCACGAATCAAAGGCGGATTGAACGCCAAAAAGAAGCATAACAGAGTATTAAAGCTCGCGAAGGGCTATAGAGGAGCAAGGAGCAAGCAGTATCGCGTTGCGAAGCAGTCGGTCATGAGAGCGCTGGCGAGCTCCTACGCGGGACGCAAGCAGAAAAAGCGTCAGTTCCGGCAGCTCTGGATCGCCCGTATCAATGCGGCGGCACGCATGAACGGACTGTCCTACAGCAGATTCATGTATGGTCTGAAGAGCGCCGGTGTGGAAGTCAACCGCAAGATTCTCGCGGATCTGGCAGTGAACGATGCGGCGGCCTTCACGGCTCTGGCAGACACAGCGAAGAATGCGCTGAATGCGTAGTAGACGAAAGCCCTTGGTTTTGCCGAGGGCTTTTCTGTAAGAATAGAGAGAAGGAATGATTATGACAAAGGTAGAGATTATCTCCGGATTTCTCGGAGCGGGTAAGACAACGCTGATCAAGAAGCTTCTGAAGGAGGCTTTCGCAGGAGAGCAGGTTGTCCTGATTGAAAATGAATTTGGCGAGATCGGCATCGACGGCGGTTTCATGAAGGAGGCCGGTATTCAGATCACGGAGATGAACTCCGGCTGCATCTGCTGCTCGCTGGTCGGAGATTTCGGCACGGCGCTGAAAGAAGTGATTGAGACCTACGCGCCTGACCGTATCCTGATCGAACCCTCGGGCGTCGGCAAGCTCTCGGACGTCGCGAAGGCAGTGCGCGGTGTGGCGCAGTCCACCCAGGTGGAGCTCTCAAGCTCCGTGACCGTGGTGGACGGTCTGAAGTGCCGCATGTATATGAAGAATTTCGGCGAGTTTTTCAACAATCAGGTCGAGTACGCCGGGACGATCGTCATCAGCCGTACGCAGAAGATGTCGGAGGAGAAGCTCGCAGCCTGTGTCGCCATGCTGCGCGAGAAGAATGAGAAGGCGACCATCATCACGACGCCCTGGGAGGAGCTCTCGGGCGAGCAGATTCTTGCGGCGATGCAGCACCAGGATCTGATCATGAAGGAGGAGCTCGAGGAGATGCATGAGCACGAGCATCATCATGATCATGACGATGAGTGCGGCTGCGGCCATGATCATGAGCATGACCACGATCACCATCACCATCACGCGGACGAGATCTTCTCGAGCTGGGGGCAGGAGACGCCGAAGAAATACAGCGAGGAGCAGCTGCGCGATATCCTGAAGAAGCTCTCTGACGACGATGAGTGCGGTATCATCCTGCGCGCGAAGGGCATTCTGCCCTGCACGGACGGCACCTGGATCCATTTCGACATGGTGCCGGAGGAGTTCGAGATCCGGCGCGGCGCTGCGGACTACACGGGGCGCCTGTGCGTGATCGGCTCGCATCTCAACGAGGATGAGCTGCAGAAGCTGTTCGAGCTGGCGTAAATGAGGTGAGGGCTATGGCGAACATTCCTGTTTTTGTCATACATGGATTTCTGGAGAGCGGCAAGACCCGCTTCACCTGCGAGACGCTCGCGGACGATTATTTCTCCGTCGGCGAGCGCAATCTGGTCATTGCCTGCGAGGAGGGAATTGAGGAGTATGAGGATGATCTCCTGAAAAAGAGCAACACCACCCTGGTTGTGCTGGAGGAGAAATCCGAGCTGAATGAGAAATTCCTGACGGAGTGCCAGAAGAAATATAAGCCGACGCAGGTCATCGTGGAGTACAACTGCATGTGGACGCTCGACTATCTGCGCGACATGACGATGCCGCGCGGCTGGTTCACAGCGCAGGTGATCACGATGGTGGACGCTTCGACCTTCGACGTCTATCTGAAGAATATGAAGTCTCTCTTTATGGAGATGGCGCGGGATGCAGATCTGATCATTTTTAACCGCAGCGATGAGACGACGCCGGCCGCCATGTACAAGCGCAACATGCGCGCGGTGAACCCGCGGGCGCAGGTTGTCTTCGAGACGGAGGGCGGGGAGCCGCTCGAGTTCGAGGAGGAAATGCCCTTTGACGTGAATGCGGACGTGATCGAGATCGAGGACGCGGATTACGGGATCTGGTACATCGATGCGATGGAACATCCGGAGAAATACGATGGGAAGACGATGGTCTTCAAGGCGATGGTGTACAAGGGCGCGCGGCTGCCGAAGGGTTACTTCGTGCCGGGGCGCAGAGCGATGACCTGCTGCGCGGACGACACGGCTTTCATCGGCTTCCTCTGCAGTACGTCCTACGTCGACCGTCTGAAAAACGGGCAGTGGGTTACGCTGACGGCGAAGGCTCATGTGGAAAAGCGGCCCGAGTACAGCAATGAGGAAGGCCTCGTGCTCGTATCCGCAGGCCTGAAGAATGCGGAAAAACCACAGGAAGAACTGGTATATTTCTAATTCTAAAAAATACGGGCAGTGACTGGAAGGAACCAGTCGCTGCCCATAATTTTACTCTATTTATTTGCAAACAGAACTTTCAGAAGATTGATCGCCAGCGTTTTCTCCTCGGTGGTGCGATCATGCATAATCTGAATCAGGATATTGATACTGTTGTCATCGGTGGCGACCACATAGTCGGACAGCAGAAAATCAATCGTGACGCCGAGACGGTTCACGAGTTTTACGAGCTTGTCCAGCGTCAGGCTGCGCTCGCCTCTCTCGATCTGCCCGATATAGGCGGTCGAGACGCCGACATCCTCCGCCAGCTTTTCCTGCGTGAGATTCAGCCGCAGGCGCTCCTCGCGAACTCTTCTTCCAAGTGCGTGATAATCCATTTTCGATACCTTCCTTTCTACAGCAATCGGTTTAAATAAATAATACATGGAACCCCCCGCGGAATAGAATCCGCGAAATGTGTTATTTAGAGAAACATTTCCGTTCGCTGCTGTAATTCTAAAAAAATTATAAACAATTTCTAAATAATTTTCGCCAAAAATCTTGTATTTTTAATACCGAAGGAGTATAATTTCAATATCTTTTCGGTATGAACGGAAAAAGAGGACAGACATGGATCGAACAGAGGCGCTTGAGAAGCTGATCACCGCTTTTGAAGCCTATTACGATATAAAAAGAGAAGTAGAGGAGCCCTTTGCGGCGGAGGCGGAGTTCAGCCTCCATGACGAGCAGTATTTCCTGATCAAGAGCGCACGGATCAGCGAAGTGGACACGAAAGAATTCGTTTATTTCGCATCTGTGGAGACGCTCGACACAGAGACGCTTGCCCGCCTGGACGAGGCCGCCTGGGAGCGCGGGACGGCAAAAGTGCAGCCGCACGCCGACCATCGGAACAGCGATGTGATTCTCTATATTCTGGCTGATCACATCGAGCCGGAAGCGATGACGCAGATAAAGAAGCTGCGCCACTACAAGAGCTACCGCCATGGGTTTCATGGCTGGAGCCATTACCGTTTGGCTGTGATTGAGCTTTCTTCAGGGGAAACGGCCAGCAACCGCCAGGGTCGCGACCAGGAGAAGCTCGTGAACAACATTATACAATCCACAAAGGAAGGGAGTAGTAAAAAATGACAGCATTACTTATTATTCTTGCAGCTATCGTTCTGCTCGTCATCGGCTATGTATTTTATGGTTCATGGCTGGCGAAGCAGTGGGGCATCGACCCGAGCAAGAAGACCCCGGCAATCGAGATGGAGGACGGCGTCGACTATGTCGCGGCTCCGTCGGCAGTTCTGATGGGACATCATTTCTCATCGATCGCAGGTGCAGGCCCGATCAACGGACCGATTCAGGCGTCTGTGTTTGGCTGGTTGCCTGTGTTTCTGTGGTGTGTGATCGGAGGTATTTTCTTTGGCGGTCTGCAGGACTTCGGTTCTCTGTTTGCCTCTGTTCGCAATGAAGGAAAATCTGTTGGTGAGATCATCAAATCCTCGATGGGCAAGCGTGCGCAGAAGCTCTTCACGATCTTCGCTCTGCTCGTTCTGATTCTGGTTATCGCCTCTTTCGTCAACGTCGTGGCGGGCACTTTCGCTACCGCGGCTGGCTCCGAGGTGATGTTCGGCATCGTGGCGAATCCGACCGGCAACCAGACGACGGCTATGATTTCGCTGCTGTTCATCATTCTTGCCATCATCTATGGTATCCTGACGAACCGCTTCGGCATGAAGACCGGCCCGGCGACAGTCATCGGCATCATCGGTATCGTGATCGCCGTTGCCATCGGTCTGAACTTTGGTCTGGCTCTGCCGCGTTTCTGGTGGATCGTCCTGATCGGCGTCTACATCACGATCGCGTCCCTGCTGCCGGTATGGATCATGCTGCAGCCGCGTGATTATCTGTCCAGCTTCCTGCTGTACGGCATGATCATCCTGGCGCTGATCGGCATCGTGTTCTCGGCCTTCACGGGCACGGCAACCTTCGAGCTGCCGATGTTCACCGGCTGGAGCAATTCTCTGGGAACGCTGTTCCCGACCCTGTTCATCACGGTTGCCTGCGGCGCCTGCTCCGGTTTCCACAGCCTGATCGCTACCGGTACCTCCTCGAAGCAGCTTGCCAATGAGGGCGACGCGAAGGTGATCGGCTATGGTTCCATGCTGATTGAGTCCGCACTGGGTATCATCTCCCTGATCGCAGTCGGCATGGTCTTCACGAAGTACACGGCCGGCGAGTTTGGTTCTCCGGCGGTTGCGTTCGCAAGCGGCATCGCGACGATGTTCGGTACGGAGTCTCCGTCCTACAACACGATCTACGCGCTGCTGACGCTGGCGGTATCCGTGTTCGCGCTGACGTCTCTGGACACCGGTACCCGTCTTTCCCGCTTCATGTTCTCCGAGCTGTTCCTGAAGGAGGATGAGAAATCCTACAAGGATGCTGACGGTATCCGTTCCGTGCTGGCGTATCCGCTGGTCGGCACCGCTTTCATGGTTATCATCGGCTGCGTCCTCGGCGGACTGAGCCTGAGCCAGATCTGGGGTCTGTTTGGAGCCGCGAACCAGCTGCTCGCCGGTATCGCTCTGATGGCGGTTGCCGCCTGGCTTGGCAATGTCGGCAGGAACAACAAGATGTTCTACATCCCGATGGTGTTCATGCTCTGCGCGACGCTGTGCAGCCTGGTTCTCACGATCAGGAAGAAGATCGCTCTTATTGGCGCAGCTTCCGCTGCCTGGGGCGACTGGTTCCAGCTGATCCTTGCTGCTGCGATGGTTATCCTGGCTATCTTCCTTGTTGTGGAAGGTGTGCAGGTATTCAGCAAGCAGTCGAAGAAGCAGAACGCGTAAAAAAAAGTGGTTGACTTGATCGACTTACAATGCTATAATACATATCGCTGAGCCGGAAAGGCTCAGCGATGTGCGGAAGTGTCGGAATTGGCAGACGAGCAAGACTAAGGATCTTGTGCTCGCAAGGGCGTGTGGGTTCAAGTCCCATCTTCCGCATAGAGCAGGTATGAATGCTCTTAAAAAATTTCATATGGCTTGCGGAAGTGTCGGAATTGGCAGACGAGCAAGATTCAGGTTCTTGTGAGCGTTACGCTCGTGTGGGTTCAAGTCCCATCTTCCGCATCAGAAAATCCCCGGAGAAAGTTCTCCGGGGATTTTTTCTGTGTCTACTCTGCCGGCTGCAGGATGCCGTCGGCCGTGACCCTCGCTCCGAAGGAGAGCTCCGTCAGACGGCTGTACAGCGTTTCCGGCGCGTTGATGACGGAGAGCGTCTGTCCGCTGCCCCTGCGCTGGCAGGGGACGAGCTGAATTTCCAGGGAATCGTCTGCCCCGAAGGAGGCCTCCAGAAGTAGCGTCTCCCCGGTCTGGTTGCTGAAGAGGTAGTTGCCGAGGCTGTAGACGATGGGGACGCCGTTATAATACTCGAAGCCCTGGAGCACATGCGGATGGCAGCCGACGATCAGATCGGCGCCCGCGTCGATGTAGCCCTGCGCGAGCGTACGCTGGTAATCCTCCGGCGTCTCGTTGCGCTCGACGCCCCAGTGGACAAAGACGATGACATGGTCATATTCGGCATCGGCTTCCGTGATGGCGGCATTGAGCCGGGTCGCATCATAGGTCTGGAAGAGGCCCGGCTGGCTGCTGGTCGCGTACCAGTCGTAGGATGGGGAGACGCGCGTCGCGCCGAAAATCGCGAAGCTCTGCCCATTCACGGTGCGAACCGCGGGCGAGGATGCTTCCGTGAGGTCATATCCGCCGCCGATGTAGGTGATCCCGGCCTGATTCAGGGTGTCCAGCGTATCGCAGAACGCGTCCTGCCCGTAGTCCAGCGCATGGTTGTTTGCAAGGGTGACGATATCCGTCCCCAGATCCTGCAGGATGGATACATATTTCGGATCGGTGCGGAAGGTGTACTGCTTGCCTTCCTTCGCTTCGCCGCGCAGACTAAAGGGAAATTCCTCGTTCAGGAGGAAAAGGTTCGCATTCTGCATGTGAGACAGCATTTCCGTATCCGCGATCGCGACAATGCCGGAGCTGTCGTAGGCATTAAGATAGATGTCGGAAAAGAGAACGTCACCGGCGAAGGCCAGGGTGGCGGTATCGGAAGGTTCCCCTTCTTCGAGAGGCTCGCCTTCCTCTTCGGTGTTCTCATCCTCGTCGACCTCTTCTGAGTCTGTATTTTCTACTTCCGAAATTGTTTCTTCTGTGTTTTCCGCAGTTTCTGTTTCTTCAGGCTCAACGGCAGAGATTTCTTCGTTTTCGGCGATTTCTGCAGTTTCCTCTGGCTTCGTTGTAAATGTATTTGCCCGGAGTAACAGGAGGTATCCTCCCACCAGGAGGACGCCGACCAAAAACCCGATTTTCAGTCCACTTACTAAATGTTTCATAAACACCTCCGCCTGGAGTATAGCATGATTCGGCAGGAAAAGCTATTTCTTTTGAGGGGATGGTCTGCTATACTGTTGGTAAGAGTGAATAAAAAGGAGGATGGCTGAATGCTGATTCGGAATGGGCGGGTTGTGGATCCTGTGACGGGCACAGATGAAGTTATGGATATCCGCACGGAAGGACCGCGGATTGTGGAGACGGGAAAGAATCTGAGAAGCGCAGGCGAGCAGGTGATTGATGCGTCGGGGCTGGTCGTCGCGCCGGGGTTGATGGACGCCCATGTGCATTTTCGTGACCCGGGTTTTACTTATAAGGAAGATATTCTGACCGGAGCTGCAGCTGCGGCTCATGGCGGTTTCACGACTGTGGTATGCATGGCGAATACGAGGCCGGTGGTTGATAATCTGGATACACTTGCCTGTGTGCAGGAAAAAGGGGAGCGCGCTGCGGTACATGTGCTGCAGGCGGCGGCGGTCACAAAAGGGCTGCAGGGCCGTGAACTCACAGATATGGAGGCATTGGCGGACGCGGGGGCGGCCGGATTCACGGACGACGGCATCCCGATCATGGACGAGAAGCTCCTGATCGCCGCGATGGAGAAAGCGCGGGAACTGGGGCTGCCGCTCTCGCTTCACGAGGAGGACCCGGCGCTGATCGTCTCGCCGGGCGTGCACCAGGGGGCGGTCTCGGAGCAGCTGCACTACGGCGGCGCGCCGCGCGTGTCGGAGGATGTGCTGGTGGCGCGGGACTGTATGCTCGCGCTGCACACGGGGGCACGCGTCTGCATTCAGCATATCAGTTCGAAAAATGCAGTGGAGCTTGTGCGTCTGGCGAAACGCCTTGGTGCAGATGTGCATGCGGAGGCGACGCCGCATCATTTTACGCTGACGGATGAGGCTGTCCTGCAGTATGGAACCCGTGCGCGCATGAATCCGCCGCTGCGGACAGAGGAAGATCGCCTTGCGATCATCGAGGGATTGCGCGATGGTACGATTGACATGATCGTGACAGATCATGCGCCGCACAGCGAGGAGGAAAAAGCACGGCCGCTCCCAGATGCGCCGAGCGGCATTACAGGGCTGGAGACCTCGCTCGGGCTTGGCCTGAAATCTCTTGTGGAACCGGGATATCTGTCACTGATGGATTTAATGCGGTGTATGAGCCAGGCTCCGGCGGAGTTCTATGGACTGATCCCGGGAAGTATTGAGGTGGATGCGCCGGCAGATCTGATTATTTTTGGGGAAAAGGAATACTGGAAGGTAGAAAAATTCGCATCAAAGGCCATGAACAGTCCGTTTTTGGGCTGGGAGCTGCCGGGCAGGGTGCACTATACGATCTGCGCCGGGCGGATTGTGTACCCGGAATGAATGGCGTCGGTTAGTTTGACTTTGTGTGCAGATATTCGATATAGCTGCGTATGCCTTCTTTATCCTCCGGGCTCAGAGAATCATAGAGCATGATAAATTCCTGTAATTCATCAGACTCGGGAATTTCTTCCGGACGTAAGCCTTTTACGAGTTTTTGCAGCGATATGTGGTGAAAATCTGCGATTCGGCTGGCTGTGATGACATCGGGGGATCTGCGACCATTTTCATAATGGGAGTAGACTTGCCTGGAAATATGCAGTTCGCGGCTGATCGCTTCCTGTGTCAGACCTCTGTGGTGCCTAAGCTCTTTGAGTGTCTGTCCGAGATCATGGACTGCCATGAAAGTACCTCTTTTGTGATATATGGATTGATTCGGCGGGAGCGCTCTGGTTTACCGGGGCGCTTTTTTGCTGCCGTGCGTGTGCGTGTTTGCTGTGCCGCCCGCCGTCTCCGCACGGCTCGTTGCCTGCGTGTATTATACCAATTTCCAGAATTTTCCAGAGGAATTACACTAAAACGGAGAATAAATACATATAGCATGTGATAATATCGGAAATGATTGCTGAAATGATACGATTTGATGTAAAATGAAGCCGGAGAAAGAGGTGGAAAGGATGCGGAAGGGGATCAGAAGGATTCTCTTCGGGCTTCATGATCAGCTGCTGCTGATTCGACTTCGTTTTGTAAAAGTCGAGAAACCCGAAGGAGCCAGAAGTCCGGAGCAGATGCTCGAGGAGATAAAAAAGAAATCAGAGCTTACTTAGATTGCTGTTGTGATACCGGGGAGAATTTGTCACTTCCTCGCCAAACCAGTCCGGCGGCGTGAAGGCGCGCGCGGCTTCCTCGGAAGGGAATTCGACTTCGGCAAGCCAGAGGCCGGGCACGGGTTCGGAAAACGCATCAAGTTCGATGGTATATGTGCCGAAGGGAAGAAGATAACGGCGTTTTGCGATCCATTTGCCGTCCGCTTTTGCGCGCAGATGCAGGTAGGATTCCTCTGTGAGCGGGAGATTGTATTCTTCGCGGATCATGTTTCCCCTTGCCTTGTAGGTCAGGTAATATTCTTCGTCCTGGCGGCGTACGCGCACAACAGGATCTGTACACAGATAGGCCTGTTCGATCTCATGGTAAGGACAGGCGGTAAGATCCGGCGTGCTGCGGATCAGATATTTTCGCTCAATTTCATAGTTCTTCATAAGCGCCTCCTTTTTTGCAAGTGTAGCACATTTTGGGATAACATGCTACAATGACGATAATAATAAACAATATGGGAGGTAGCAAAGATGGGTAAGATATATGTATTTCTTGCAGATGGATTTGAGGAGATCGAAGGACTGACTGTTGTAGATATTCTGCGCCGTGCCGGCGCGGAGCTGCGGACGGTGTCGATCACGGACAGGCGCCTGGTGAATGGCAGCCATCAGATCCCGATCACGGCGGATGTGCGTTTTGAGGACACGGATTTCTCCGATGCGGAGGCACTGGTATTGCCGGGCGGCATGCCAGGTACCCGGAATCTTGGGAAATGTGAGGAGCTGACGGGACTGCTGGTTGATTTTTATAAAAAGGGCGGTCTTGTTGCAGCGATCTGCGCTGCACCGAGCGTACTGGGCGACCTCGGCATCTTAAATGGAAAGAAAGCAACCTGCTATCCGGGTTTTGAGGAGCGGCTTGCCGGCGCCAAGGTCGAGTATGAGCCTGTGGTCTGCGACGGCAATGTGATCACGAGCCGCGGCATGGGAACAGCGATTCCCTTCGCTCTTGCGCTGGTATCCCGGCTCGTCTCCCCGGAAAAATCCGAGGAGATTCGCCGGGGAATCATCTACTGACCGGAAGACATCTGCTGTTCCTGCTTCATGATCATCTTTTTGACCATTTCACCGCCGATCGAACCGGCCTCGCGGCTGGTCAGATCGCCGTTGTAACCGTCCTTCAGGTCGACGCCGAGCTCGCTCGCAACCTCTTCCTTGAAACGGTCCATGGCAGCTTTCGCTTCCGGCACCGCCATGCGGTTGGTTCCGGACTTGCTGTTCTGATCTGTCATGATTATCACCTCCATGCCCATAGTATCCGCCGAACGGTGTTTTACATACTGGAAAGTTTCGGGAAAATGGGGCTGATTGCGGTCTGGACAGCGTGTTTTTTTTGTGCTATACTCTTAAAATGTCTATGAGTATGTAAATCAGGCAATACTGAGATATGATAAATTTAAGGAGGACAGTTTTTACAATGAGCGTACAGGTGGAGAAGCTTGAGAAGAACATGGCGAAGCTGACGGTTGAGGGACCGGCGGAGGAAGTGGAGAAGGCGATTCAGAACGTCTATCTGAAGTCGAGAAAGAGTATCAATATCCCGGGATTCCGGAAAGGAAAGGCTCCGCGTCAGCTGATTGAGAAGATGTACGGCAAGGAGATTTTTTACAATGATGCGATGGACGCGCTGCTGCCGAGGGCCTATTCGGATGCAGTGTCGGAGTGCGGCGAGGAGATCGTTTCCTATCCGTTGATTGATGTGACGCAGTTTGAGAGCGGCAAGCCCTTTATCTTTACTGCGGAAGTTGCGCTGAAGCCGCCGGTGACGCTCGGCGAGTACAAGGGCATCGAGGTGGAGAAGGCTTCTCTCGATGTGACGGATGAGGAGATTGACGCGAAGATCGAGAAGGAGCGCGATGAGAACTCCAGAATGATCTCGGTGGAGGATCGCGCGGTCGAGAGCGGAGATATCGTGACGCTTGATTTTGAGGGCTTTGTGGACGGCGAGGCTTTTGAAGGCGGAAAGGGAGAGAATTATGAGCTGACGATCGGCTCGGGTATGTTTATCCCGGGTTTCGAGGATCAGCTGATCGGCGCGAAGCCGGAAGAGGATCTTGACGTCAATGTCACCTTCCCGGAGGAGTACGGCGCGAAGGAACTGGCCGGAAAGGCAGCGGTCTTCAAGTGTAAGGTACACGGTATCAAGGTAAAGGAGCTTCCGGAGGTAGACGATGAGTTCGCGCAGGAGGTATCAGAGTTTGATACGCTTGAAGAGTATAAGGCTGACATCAGGGCGAATATCCTGAAAGAGAAGGAAACGAAGGCCCGCAGCGAGAAGGAAGACGCCGTGATTGCGAAGATCATCGAGAATGCGGAAATGGAGATTCCGGACGCGATGGTGGATTATCAGACGCAGCAGATGATGGACGATTTCGGACGCCGGATGCAGAGCCAGGGCCTGTCGCTCGAGCAGTACTTCCAGTACACGGGTATGACCGAGGAGCAGTACAAGGAGCAGGCAAAGCCTTCAGCGCTCAAGAACATCCAGAGCAGACTCGTGCTCGAGGCTGTGGCTGAGACGGAGCAGATCGAAGTGAGCGAAGAGGACATGAACGCCGAGTTCGACCGCATGGCAGAGCAGTATGGAATGGAAGCCGAAAAGATAAAAGAGTTCTACGGCGAAGCCCAGCTGGACGAGATGAAAAAGGATCTCGCGATCCAGAAAGCCGTTACGCTTGTAACTGACGCTGCGGTGGAAGCGTAAAAGAAAGCATGAGACGAGGGGCATGGCAGTGGCTATGCCCTTCTTAGACGGAAATCTATGGTAGAGGAGGAGTAAAAAATGGCATTGGTACCTTATGTGATTGAGCAGACGAGCAGAGGGGAGAGAAGCTACGATATCTACTCCCGTCTTTTGAAGGAGCGTATTATTTTCCTTGGGGAAGAAGTCAACGAGACGACAGCGAGCCTCACGGTGGCGCAGCTGTTGTTCCTGGAGTCTGAGGATCCGGGAAAAGACATTCACCTGTATATCAACAGCCCGGGCGGCATGGTGACAGCCGGTATGGCGATCTTTGATACGATGAATTACATTAAATGCGATGTTTCCACGATCTGTATCGGCATGGCAGCCAGCATGGGAGCGTTCCTTCTGGCAGGCGGCGCGAAGGGGAAGCGCTTTGCCCTTCCGAACGCGGAGATTATGATTCATCAGCCTTCCGGCGGTGCGCAGGGGCAGGCCACAGAGATTGATATCGTGGCAAAGCATATTCTGCAGACGAGGGAGAAGCTGAACAAAATCCTGGCCGAGCGCACGGGCCAGCCTCTTGATGTCATTGCGAGGGATACGGAGCGCGACAATTATATGACCGCGGAAGAAGCGAAGGCCTATGGCCTGATCGATCAGGTGATCGCGGGACATTAGAGGAGAACAGAATGGCTAGAAACGAAATCAGGTGTTCCTTTTGCGGAAAGACGGAGAGCCAGGTATTCAAGCTTCTGAAAGGACCGAATGGAGTCTATATCTGTGACGCCTGCGTCGAGCTCTGCTCGGAGATTATCGACGAGGAGATGGGCGAGGAAGAGGACAGCGGCATCACGGCGGAGGATATCAATCTTCTGAAGCCGGAGGAGATCAAGGCTTTCCTTGACGATTATGTGATTGGCCAGGAGCGCGCGAAAAAAGTGCTCTCCGTGGCGGTCTACAATCATTATAAGAGAATTCTGGCGGGAAAGGATCTTGACGTAGAGCTTCAGAAGAGCAATATTCTGCTGCTCGGTCCGACCGGTTCCGGCAAGACGCTGCTCGCGCAGACGCTTGCCCGTATTCTGAATGTGCCCTTCGCAATCGCGGATGCAACGACGCTTACCGAGGCCGGCTACGTGGGTGAGGATGTAGAAAATATTCTGCTGAAGATCATTCAGGCGGCGGACTACGACATTGCGCGTGCGCAGAAGGGAATCATTTATATCGATGAGATCGATAAGGTGACGAGAAAGTCGGAAAACCCGTCCATTACGAGGGACGTTTCCGGCGAGGGCGTGCAGCAGGCGCTTCTGAAGATCCTGGAGGGCACAGTTGCCTCGGTGCCGCCGCAGGGCGGCAGAAAGCATCCGCATCAGGAGCTCCTGCAGATTGATACGACCGATATCCTGTTTATCTGCGGCGGAGCTTTTGAGGGTCTTGACAAGATCATCGAGACGCGTATGGACCGCAAGTCCATTGGCTTTAATGCGGATATCCGCGAGAAGCGCCAGGAGAATGTGGGCGAGCTTCTTCGCAATGCGCTGCCCGAGGACTTCATCAAATTTGGCATGATCCCTGAATTTATGGGTCGTGTGCCGATCACGGTTTCCCTCGATCCGCTCAGCCGGGACGATATGGTGCGTATCCTGCTCGAGCCGAAGAATTCCATTGTGCGCCAGTATCAGAAGCTGTTTGAACTGGACGATGTGGCTCTTGATTTTGACGATGATGCGGTGGAGGCGATCGCTGACAAGACGATCTCCCGCAAGACCGGAGCCCGGGGACTTCGGTCGATCATGGAAGAGACGATGATGGATCTGATGTTCACGATCCCGTCAGACAATACGATACAGGGCTGTACCATCACAAAAGAGCTGGTTGATGGTACTGAGCCGGCAAAAATCACCAGAAAGCGGGGCGCCTGATGCGCTCCTGCAGGGGAACGGCGAGGACAGGATTATGATCATCAAGCAGGCTGTGCTGGAGACTGTCTGCGGCGTCACAAGCAGGCTGCCGCAGAACACACTGCCGGAAATAGCCTTTGCCGGAAAATCAAATGTGGGAAAATCCTCGCTGATCAACTGCCTTCTGAACCGGAAAGCGCTGGCGCGGACATCTTCCCAGCCGGGAAAGACACAGACGATCAATTTTTATAAGGTAAATGAAGAGGCTTATCTGGTAGATCTGCCGGGCTACGGCTACGCGAAGGCGAGTGCCGAGATCCGCGCGGACTGGGGGAAGATGATTGAGCGTTATCTGCATTCATCAAGACAGCTCCGGGCGGTTTTCCTGCTGATCGATATCCGGCATGAGCCGTCGGCGAATGACCAGGAAATGTATCGCTGGATCGTGGCGCAGGGCTATGAGCCGGTGATTATTGCCACGAAGCTTGACAAACTCAAAAGGAGCCAGGTGCCAAAGCAGATCCGGCTTGTGCGGGAAACGCTGGAGCTTCCGGCGGGGACAGTGTTGATTCCCTTTTCCGCACAGACGCGGCAGGGACGTGAGGAAATCTGGGACGCGATAGAATCTGCTAGAGCAGTTCCTTCATAATATAAGCGTAGAGTTCCTGGCTCTTTGAACGCCAGTGGTGACAGATAGCCTGCGCTTCGTCCTCCGAGGGAACGGACAGTGTCAGCTCGATGAGTGTGGAATCCGGTTCTCTCACCTGGCAGCGTGCAAACCAGCTTCCATCGCCGACCGGAAAGCAGTCGGTTACATTGGAGAAGGTTTCCCGGATCTCGATCTCCCTCTCTTTCAGAAAGGTATTGATATCCTCCAGGGCAGTGTCAGGAATCCGGTTTGCGAAGTAGGCAAGTGAACTCTTGCCGGTATCGGTAATCCGGTACAGGGTGCTGCCCGGTCTGGTGTTGTGCTCCTGTCGTTCCACGAGGCCGGTCTCTTCCAGGTCAGCCAGAATCTGCTGAAGTGTAAAATAGTCTGTGTATTCATGGACCAGGATCAGGTCGGAGATCTGAGAGCCGGTCAGCGGAACGGTCGCCTGGTCGAGCATCTTCAGTATGATCAGTTTATAGGTTGTAAGGCTGTCAGACATGGCGGTTTTCCTCCGATCTGCAGTACGTTCAGCGAATCCGCCGGGTATCGCTTCTGTTTGTCTCTGCAATAATAAAATGTGGACGGTGTTTGGTCTCCATATAGGTCTTCGCAATGTACTGTCCCATGACACCAAGGCAGAAAAGCTGCAGGCCTCCGATAAAAATGATAACGCAGATCGTGGAAGCCCAGCCGGCTACCGGATCTCCGAAGATCAATCTCCGCACAATGATGATGATCAGCATGAGAAATGACACAAGAGTCATCAGCATGCCGCCCCAGGAGGCAATGCTCAGCGGCGCCTGAGAGAAATTGATGATACCGTCGACTGCATATTTCAGCAGTTTCCAGGAACTCCACTTGGTCTCCCCCGCGGCTCGTTCCACGTTGTCGTAGGAGAGCCAGCAGGTACGGAATCCGACCCAGGAGAATATGCCTTTGGAGAAGCGATTATATTCCGACATGGAGACAATCGCCTCTGCCATCTCGCGCCGCATCAGACGGAAGTCCCGCGCTCCGTCGACCATATCCGTATCGGAGATGCGGTTGATCAGTTGATAGAATCTTCGCGCAAACCAGCTGCGGATCGGGGGTTCTCCCTTTCGGTTCCTTCTCCTGGTGGCGACGTTGTCATAATCGCCGCTCTCCAGAAGTGCAATCATCTGAGGGAGAAGAGAAGGCGGATCCTGCAGATCTGCGTCCATGACAGCGACATAATCTCCGTCAGCATTGCAGAGACCGGCATATATGGCAGCCTCCTTTCCGAAGTTTCGGGAAAAGGACAGGTACGTGACATGGGAATCCTGCCCGGCCAGCTGCCGGAGGACGGTGAGCGTGTCATCCGCGGAGCCATCGTCCACGAAGAGGAATTCATAATCACAGTCTGTCCCCGGAAGGATGGCCTTCGTCTCTGAATAGAATAAAGGCAGCGAATCCTGTTCATTGTAACAGGGGACAACGATGGATATCTTTGGCATAGAAAAGACCTCACAAAATAATTAAAGTCATTGTACCATATATTAAAGGATTGCACAAAATATAATTTTATTCACAAAAGTTTCGCTTTTCATTTTCTTTCAAAGATAGTATACTGAGAATATCAGGATCAAAGGCTCTAATAATTATCAAAGACGGCTTTCCCGGATCCAGGGAAGCGCTTTCCCGGAAAGATACAGAAAAGGAACCCACAGGAGGATTTTATGGCAGGCAATATGAGAGAAAAATATGAATTGCTTTCTCTGGCGATACTGCGCGACCTGGCGAAGAGCAGAGGACTGAAAGGAACTTCGACGATGCGCAAGGAAGGCGTGATCGAGGCCATGCTGGCAGAGGATGAACGCCTGGAGAAGGCGGAAAATCTGAAGGCGCAGGCTGCGGAGACAGGAAAGAGCGTAGCGGACATGGAGCAGCTCGACAGCGGGCAGACCGTCTGCGGCGTGCTGGAGGTGATGGCGGACGGCTTCGGTTTCATCCGCAGTGATCATTATCTTCCGGGAGAGAATGATGTGTACGTCTCCCCGGCACAGATTCGCCGCTTCAGTCTTCGGACCGGTGATATCGTGTCCGGCAATACCAAGGTTAAAACAGAGAAGGAGAAGTTCAGCGCGCTCCTGTACCTGAAGAGTGTCAACGGGCTTGCGCCGGCAGTCAATGCGAAGCGTCCCCGTTTTGAAGATCTGACGCCGATTTTCCCGGACGAGCGTATCCGCCTGGAGCGAAAGGGCGGCAGCATGGCGGTCCGCATTGTCGACGAGATCGCGCCGATCGGAAAGGGGCAGAGAGGTATGATCGTCTCTCCACCCAAGGCCGGTAAGACGACACTTCTGAAGGATATTGCGAAGTCCATCACGATCAATAATCCGGAGATGTACCTGATCATCCTGCTGATCGACGAACGTCCCGAGGAGGTGACGGATGTTCGCGAGGCGATCGAGGGAAAAAATGTAGAGGTCGTGTGGTCCACCTTTGATGAACTGGCTGAGCGGCATAAACGCGTGTCGGAGATGGTGATTGAGCGTGCAAAGCGTCTGGTGGAAGCGGGAAACGACGTTGCGATCCTGCTCGACAGCATCACGCGTCTGGCGCGTGCCTACAATCTCACCGTTCCACCCAGCGGTCGGACGCTCTCCGGTGGTCTCGATCCGGCGGCGCTGCACATGCCGAAGCGTTTCTTCGGCGCGGCCCGGAACATGCGAGAGGGCGGCTCTCTGACGATTCTTGCCACCGCGCTCGTGGATACAGGCAGTAAGATGGACGATGTCGTTTACGAGGAATTCAAGAGTACCGGCAATATGGAGCTTGTGCTCGATCGGAAGCTCTCCGAGAAGCGTGTGTTCCCGGCTATCGACATTCCGAAGTCCGGCACCCGGCGGGAGGATCTGCTCCTTGATCCGGAGGAGCGGCAGGCTATGGATAATATTCGCAAGGCACTGAACGGTATGAAGCCGGACGACGCGGTGGAGTCGATTCTGAATTTGTTCACGCGGACGCGGACGAACGAGGAGTTTGTGCAGAACGTAAAACGGACGCGATTTTTCTAAAAGACCTTGCATCCGCGAAAAGCCTGTGCTATAATCATATGGCTTGAGCGATCAGAGCAATGCCTGCAGGGACTTGCAGGGACAGCCCGGGATATCTTGCCGTGAAAGGATCGGAGCGGCATTGGCCGGGAATCAGCTGCGGCTGGAAGTTCACGAATATAGGAAAGAGGGGAAATCACATGAAGGAAGGAATTCATCCGAAGTATTATCAGGCGACGGTGACCTGCAACTGCGGCAACACCTTTACGACAGGCTCCACGAAGGAGGACATCCACGTTGAGATCTGTGCGAAGTGCCATCCGTTCTACACGGGGCAGCAGAAGACGGCAGCCGCCCGCGGACGTATTGATAAGTTCAATCGTAAGTACGGCATTCAGTAAGCTGGCAGAAAACAGGGTTGAGGTTGTTGCAAATCTCAGCCTTTTTTGCTTTTAAGGAAGTGATTATTTGAAACCATCAGGAATAGGCGGACAGGCGGTACTCGAGGGTATTATGATGAGAAATAAGGATCAGTATTCCGTGGCCGTGCGCAAGCCGGACGGGGAGATTGAGATTCGCATCAATGAGTTTCACAGCCTTGCATCGAGAAACGGCGTGGCGAAGCTGCCGCTGGTTCGCGGCGTTGTGAGCTTTGTGGAATCCCTGCTGATTGGTATGGAGACGCTTGGCTGGTCCTCTACCTTTTATGATGAGGAGGATTCACAGGAACCGGGTGCGTTTGAGAAGCTGCTGACAAAGCTCTTCGGAGATAAGGCGGAGAAGGTCGTCATGGGTGTGACGGTGGCCTTTTCGATCGTCATGGCAGTTGCGATTTTTATGCTGCTGCCTTATTTTGTGACGAATTTTTTCCGTAATTATATTGTATCGAATACGCTTCTGGCTATTCTGGAGGGAGTGCTGCGTCTCCTGATCTTTACGCTTTACGTATGGCTGATTTCCTGCATGAAGGACATCAAGAGGACCTATATGTATCATGGAGCGGAGCATAAATGTATCAACTGCATCGAACATGGCATGGACCTGACGGTAAAAAATGTTCGTAAGAGTTCGCGTTATCATCCGCGCTGCGGCACCAGTTTTATGTTCATTGTCATGGTGATCAGCATTATCTTCTTTATTTTTATTCAGGTAGATTCCCCGATTCTGCGGGTCGCGTACCGGTTGCTGCTGATTCCTGTAATCGCGGGCGTGTCTTATGAGTTTATCCGTCTGGCCGGACGCAGTGAGAATCCGCTGGTGAAAATCCTGAGTATTCCGGGAAAAGGCATGCAGATGCTGACGACGAAGGAGCCGGACGACGACATGATCGAGGTCGCGATCGCAGCGGTGGAGGCGGTTTTTGACTGGCGGGAGTTCCAGGGTTATCCGCTTTACGAAGAAGAAGAGGAAGAGAAGGCATGACGCTCGCTCAGCTTCTGAAGTCCGGTGAAGACAGACTCCGGGCCGCGAGTGTGGGCGAATGGAGAACGGATGCCTGGCTGCTTTTCGAGTATGCGCTCCCCATCTCCCGAAAGGATTATCTGCTTGAAAGAGGACGGCAGGCCACGCCGGAGGAGTCAAAGCGATATGAGAATCTGACAGAGAAGAGAAGCCGCCGTGTGCCGCTGCAGCATCTGACCGGCTGCCAGGAATTCATGGGGCTTTCTTTTGATGTCAGCCCGGACACATTGATTCCGCGGCAGGACACGGAGACGCTCGTGGAGGAAAGCCTGAAATTCATGCGTCCCGGCATGCGTGTGCTTGACCTCTGTACCGGCAGCGGCTGCATTCTGCTGAGTGTTCTGAAGCTTGCTAAGGGACTGGAAGGCGTTGGGACTGATCTGTCGGAGCGCGCGCTTGGTGTCGCGCGGCAAAATGGGGAAAGACTCGGTGTAAAGGCTGCGTGGCGGCAGGGAGATCTTTTTGAGAATGTCACGGGAAGTTTTGACCGGATTCTCTCAAATCCGCCCTATATTCCCAGGGAGATTATTGAAACACTGGAGCCGGAGGTGCGGGATCATGAACCGCCGGAGGCCCTGGACGGCGGAGCTGACGGTCTTGTGTTTTACAGGAAAATCGTGGAGCAGAGTCCCCGCTATCTGCGGGATGGAGGAATGCTCTTTATGGAAATCGGATATGATCAGGCGGACGCGGTGAGCGCGCTTATGGAAGCACACTTTACGGATGTCCGCGTTGTGAAGGATCTGGCGGGTCTTGACCGTGTGATATACGGGACCGTCAGGACATAGACTGGATGGAGGAGTTTCGATGTTTGACAGACTGGAAGATCTGGTCCGGCGTTATGAGGAGATTACGAATGAGCTGGCGGAGCCGGCGGTTGTGAACGACCAGAACCGTTTTCGAAAGCTCATGAAGGAGCAGGCAGATCTGCAGCCTCTGGTGGAGGCATACACGGAATACAGGAAATGTCAGGAGACGGAAGCCGACAGTCTCTCGATGCTCGAGGAAGAGAACGACGAAGAGATGCGTCAGATGCTGAAAGAGGAGCTGTCCGACGCCAGGAAACGTGTGGAAGAGCTTGAGCACACGATGAAGATCCTGCTGCTTCCGAAGGATGAAAACGACGACAAGGACGTGATTGTGGAGATCCGTGCCGGTGCGGGCGGTGATGAGGCCGCGCTGTTTGCGGCGGAGATTTACCGGATGTATGTCCACTACGCGGAGTCGAAGCGCTGGCATGTAGATCTCGTGGATTTTGATGAGATCGGTATCGGCGGGATGAAGAGCGTGACCTTCATGCTGAAGGGGAAGGGCGCCTATTCGATGATGAAATATGAGTCCGGCGTACACCGTGTACAGCGCGTGCCGGAGACGGAGTCCGGCGGGCGTATCCATACATCGACGGTCACGGTGGCCGTAATCCCGGAGGCCGAGGAGGTCGACGTGCAGATCGATGAGAAGGATATTCGTATCGATGTGATGCGCGCGTCCGGCAATGGCGGTCAGTGTGTCAATACGACCGACTCGGCGGTGCGCCTGACGCACTACCCGACCGGCATCGTGGTCTACAGCCAGACGGAGAAGTCGCAGCTGCAGAACAAGGCAAAGGCTTTTGCGCTGCTGCGCTCGAAGCTCTATGATATCGAGTGTCAGAAGGCGCATGACGCGGAAGCGGAAGCGCGGCGCAGTCAGATCGGTACCGGCGATCGCTCGGAGAAGATCAGAACTTATAATTTCCCGCAGGGAAGGGTTACTGACCATCGGATTGGTCTGACGTTGTATAAGCTCGACAAGATTCTGGACGGCGACATTCAGGAGATTATTGATGCCTGTATTGCGGCCGATCAGGCAAAGAAACTGGCTAATCTCGAATAAGGAGAATCGATTCATGGGAAAATATTTTGGAACAGACGGCTTCCGCGGTGAGGCCAACGTGACACTGACGGTGGAGCATGCCTATAAGGTGGGACGCTTTCTGGGATGGTATTTCGGCCAGCAGCACAAGGCGCAGGTCGTTATCGGCAAGGATACCCGCAGATCGAGCTACATGTTTGAGTATTCTCTTGTGGCGGGGCTGACCGCTTCCGGTGCGGACGCTTATCTGCTGCACGTGACGACGACGCCGAGCGTATCTTATGTTGTACGCACGGAGGGCTTTGACTGTGGTATCATGATTTCCGCGAGTCACAATCCATTTTATGACAATGGCATTAAGATCATCAATGGCAACGGTTACAAGCTTGAGGCCTCCGTGGAGCGGCAGATCGAGGACTATATTGACGGTGTCATCGGCGGCATCCCGCTGGCGACGCGGGAAAATATCGGGCGGACGGTCGATTTCTCCGCAGGGCGCAATCGCTATATCGGCTATCTGATTTCGCTTCCGACCCGCTCGTTTAAGACCATGCGCGTCGGTCTGGACTGTTCGAACGGCAGTGCTTCGGCGATCGCGAAGAGTGTTTTTGATGCGCTCGGAGCGAAGACCTATGTCATCCATAATGAGCCGGATGGCACGAATATCAATCAGGACTGCGGCTCCACACATATTGAGTCGCTGCAGGCTTTTGTAAAGGAAAAAGGGCTGGACGTCGGCTTCGCCTATGATGGGGATGCGGACCGCTGTCTCGCCGTGGATGAGCGCGGCAATGTGGTGGACGGCGATCTGATTCTCTATATCTGTGGAACTTACATGAAGGAGCGTGGGCAGCTGAAAGACGACATGATTGTCACGACGGTCATGTCAAATATCGGGCTCTACAAGGCCTGCGACCGGGTGGGCCTGAAATATCAGAAGACGAAAGTCGGCGACAAGTATGTGTTCGAAAATATGATGGAGAATGGCTATCGTCTCGGCGGCGAGCAGTCTGGACATATCATTTTCAGCAAGCACGCGACGACCGGGGACGGGATTCTGACCTCCCTGAAGATCATGGAGGTACTGCTGGAGAAGAAGACGACGCTCTATTCACTTGCCTCGGAGGTACAGATTTATCCGCAGCTGCTCCGGAATCTGCGTGTGACCGACAAGCAGGCGGTGCTCACCCATCCCGTCGTGCAGGCTTCCATCAGGGAGGTAGAGCAGGCGCTGGGCAGCGATGGCCGGATTCTGGTCAGAGAGAGTGGGACAGAGCCGCTGTTGCGTGTGATGGTGGAAGCCACGACGCAGGAGCTCTGTGAAAAATATGTCGGAAAAGTCATCGACGCGATGAAGAGCGTCATGTAAAAATGCGAAGGAGGGCGCTATGAAAAAAACAACTTTGGTCGTGATGGCCGCGGGGATTGGGAGCCGCTTCGGGGGCGGTATCAAGCAGCTGGAGCCGGTGGGACCGTCCGGCGAGATTATTATGGATTATTCGATTCACGACGCGCTGGAGGCAGGATTTAACAGGGTAGTTTTTATCATCCGTAAGGATATTGAAAAGGATTTTCAGGAGATCATCGGCGCGCGGATACAGAAATATGTCGAGACCGCCTATGTGTTTCAGGAGGTTGATGATCTTCCCGCGGGTTTTACGAATCCGGAAGGCCGGACGAAGCCCTGGGGTACCGGCCAGGCGATCCTCTGCTGCAGGGATATTGTGAAAGAGCCCTTTGCGGTCATCAATGCAGATGATTACTATGGAAAAGAGGCCTTCGTGAAGGTACATGACTATCTGGCGCAGGAGCGGCCGGCCACGGGCAGACTGGACTTCTGTATGGCGGGCTTCCGGCTCGGAAATACCTTGAGCGAAAACGGCGGCGTGACCAGAGGCATCTGCAGTCAGGACGAGGCCGGGCGGCTTATCGGCGTTGACGAGACGAAAAATATCGTGAAGACGGCGGACGGCGCGGCGGTGCAGAACGCGGACGGCACGCAGACACCGCTTGCCGGTGATCGTCTGGTGTCGATGAATATGTGGGGCTTTACCCCGGAGCTTTTTGAAGTGCTGGCGAATGGATTCGCGGAGTATCTCGCAAATCTCTCCGATCCGATGAAGGGTGAATACCTGATCCCCACAGTAGTGGATCAGCTGATTCAGGAAAAGAAGGCGGATGTGGCGATTCTCCCGTCGAACGACAAGTGGTTCGGCGTCACCTACAAGGAGGACAAGCCGCTGGTTGTCCGCTCTTTCCGTGAGCTGATTGATAAGGGAGTCTACAAGGAGAGGCTGTTTGACTGATGGAAGAGATTTCATTTAAAAAGCCTCAGCTGGAGGACCGTGAGCTGATTGAGGGTTACTTTGACAGGCTGGAGCGCTACAGCTGTGAGTGGACCTTTGCCAATTTTTATCTGTGGTCACGTTTTTTCAATGCGATGTGGGCAGTGATCGACGGTTTGCTCGTGTTTCGGAGCGGTTATGAGGATGCTTATTCTTACACGTTCCCGATTGGCGAGGGAGACCATCGGGCGGTGCTGGAGCGTCTGATGGCGGAGGCACGGTCTGCCGGCTGTCCGTTTCGGATGCATTCCCTTGGCCGGGAAGACGCGGAGGCGCTGGAACAGTATTTCCCGGGACAGTTTGAGGTGGAATGGCTGCGGGATTACGCAGACTACGTTTATGAGACGGAGAAACTGATTCAGCTCTCCGGAAAAAAATATCACGGAAAGAAAAATCACATCAACCAGTTCAAAGCACAGTATCCGGACTGGACGTATGAGCCGATCACGGACGATAATTTAGAGGAATGCTTCCAGATGGCGCTGCGCTGGCGCGTGGAGAACGGCTGCGAGGCGGATCCGGAGAAGAATCAGGAGATGTGTGTGACAATGAATTCGCTGCGTCTCTACAAAGAGCTGGGCCTGAAGGGAGGGCTTCTGCGGGCCGAAGGCCGTATCGTGGCCTTTACGCTCGGCGAACCGCTTGGCCACAGCGATGCTTTTGTCGTTCATATCGAGAAGGCCTATGCGGATGTCCGCGGCGCCTATCCGATGATTAATCAGCAGTTTCTGGAGCATGAGGTCTCCGGGTACCGCTATGTGAACCGCGAGGACGATACCGGCGACGAGGGCCTCAGAAAGGCGAAGGAATCCTATCATCCTGCTTTTCTGGTTGAGAAGGGCTATGCGCATCTGAGAAAGGACATATGATGAGTAAATGGGAAGAGAATATCCGGCGTGTGACACCTTATACGCCGGGCGAGCAGCCGAACAGGCCCGGTATGGTCAAGCTGAATACAAATGAAAATCCCTATCCGCCCGCGCCGGGTGTGACGGAGGCGCTGCGGGCAATTGAGAGGGACGAACTGCTGCGTTATCCTGACCCGACAGCGTCCGCGCTGACAGCCGCTCTGGCACGGGAGTATGGCGTGTCCCCGGAGCAGGTCTTTGTCGGCGTCGGTTCTGACGATGTGCTGGCGATGGCCTTTATGACCTTTTTCAATTCGGACAGGTCCATTCTGTTTCCGGATATTACCTACTCCTTCTATCCGGTCTGGGCGGAGGAGTTTCGTATCCCATATGAGCGCGTGCCGCTCGATGCGGATTTTGGTATTCGCAAAGAGGACTACTTCCGCGAAAGCGGCGGCATTGTTTTCCCGAATCCCAACGCGCCGACCGGAGTGGAGCTGGCGGCGGAGGACGTGGAGGAGATCATCCGGCGCAATCCGGATGTGGTCGTGATTGTGGATGAGGCCTATGTGGATTTTGGAGCGCATTCGGCGCTGCCTCTGGTGGAGAAATATGACAATCTGCTGGTTGTGCAGACCTTCTCCAAGTCCCGTTCCATGGCGGGCATGCGCATTGGTTTTGCAATTGGGAATCCTGCACTGATTCGTTACCTGAATGATGTGAAATACTCGTTTAATTCTTACACAATGAACCGCGCTGCACTCGCCTGCGGCGTAGCGGCCCTGGAGGATGGAGCATATTTTCAGGAGACGACGCAGAAGATCATAAAGACGCGTGAGACTGCGAAGAAGGTGCTGGGGGAGATGGGCTTCTGTTTTCCGGACTCCAGAGCAAATTTTCTCTTTATCACGCATCCGCAGGTGCATGGGAAGGCTCTGTTTGAGGCGCTGCGCGCGGCGGATATTTATGTGCGCTATTTCGCACAGCCACGGATTGACGATTACCTGCGTGTGACGATCGGAACCGACGAACAGATGGAGGCATTATACCGCTTTCTTCGGAATTATATGAAAGGATAGAAAAGACAGATGGAAACATTGATGACCTGGGTGATCAATCTGCTGAGCGGAAAGGCATCGAAGGAGTTGATCATATTTGTTATTTCGCTGCTTCCGATTCTGGAGCTTCGCGGCGGACTGCTGGCTGCTTCTGTGCTGAATGTCGAGTATGTGCGTGCGCTCTGGATCTGCGTGATTGGAAATATTCTCCCGGTTCCGTTCATTCTGCTGCTCATCACACCGGTCTTTGACTGGTTGAAAAAGACAAAGACGTTGCGTCCTCTTGTGGAAAAGCTGGAGAACCGCGCGATGAGCAAGAAGGATCAGATCGAGAAATATCAGTTCTGGGGGCTGGCGCTGTTTGTCGGCATTCCGCTGCCGGGGACCGGCGCCTGGACGGGCTGTTTGATCGCGGCACTGCTCGGTATGAAGTTTCGCAAGGCTTTCCCGGCGGCGCTGATCGGCATAGCACTCGCGGCTGTGATCATGTCGGTGGTCTCTTACGGGGTGCTCGGAGCGATTCTGCATTGAGTTAAAATCACGAAAGCCATACAGTATACCGATGCAAAACTGAAAAAAATCACGAAAAATAAAAAAATACTTGCAATTTTAAAGTGTATCGTGTATGCTACAGGAAACAGTGATATGCACTGGTTGCGAACGAGGATGTTCCACATACGAAAGTGGAGCATCTTTTTTTATTTCGCAGCAGAAAAGGGAAAGGATGGAGAGAAGTATGAGTGTAAACGTTGCTGAAGTATTTGGACAGGACGTATTTAACGAGGCAGTCATGAAGGAACGGCTGCCGGAAGTGACTTACAAGCAGATGCTGAAGCTGATGGACGAGGGCGGCGAGGTCACGCTGGAGCTCGCGGATATCGTGGCGAAGGCGATGAAGGAATGGGCGATTGAGAAGGGTGCGACGCATTATACGCACATTTTCCAGCCGTACATTGTCAGCATCGGCGCGGAGAAGCATGACTCCTTCGCGGATATCCCGGAGGGCGGCAAGATTGAGAACAGCTTTTCCGGAAAGGATCTGATGATGGGCGAGCCGGATGCGTCTTCCTTCCCGTCAGGCGGCCTGCGTGCTACCTGCGCGGCGAGAGGCTACACGGCATGGGATGTGGCTTCGCCGGCCTATGTGAAGGATGGCATCCTGTGCATTCCGACTGCGTTCTGCTCCTACACCGGTGATTCGCTTGACACGAAGACGCCGCTTCTGAAGTCCTGCGACGCGGTGAGCAAGGCGGGCGTCCGCTTTGTGAGAATGTTCGGCAATATGGAGGCGAAGAAGGTTCGCTCCTATGTGGGACCGGAGCAGGAGTACTTTATCATAAACAGAGAGAACTATCTGCGCAGACCTGATCTGGTGTACGCGGGACGTACGCTGTTCGGCGCTCCGGCTCCGAAGGGGCAGGAGATGGAGGACCAGTATTTCGGACCGTTGAAGACCAATATTGCGGAGTTCATGGCTGACGTCGACGAGCAGCTCTGGAAGCTCGGCATTACGGTAAAGACCCAGCACAATGAGGTCGCTCCGGGACAGCACGAGATCGCTCCGATCTTCGCGCCCTCCGATGCGGCGCTTGACAGCAACTTCCTTGTGATGGATGTGCTGAAGAGCACGGCGACCGAGCACGGTCTTGCCTGCCTGCTGCATGAGAAGCCTTTCGCGGGCGTCAACGGCTCCGGCAAGCACAACAACTGGTCGCTCGGCACTGACAATGGCGTGACCCTCTTCAAGCCAGGCAAGGAGCCGAACAAGAACCTGCAGTTCCTGCTGGTACTCGCCTGCCTGATGGAGGCGGTGAAGAAACATTCGCTGCTCCTGCGCGCGGCGGCTTCCAACACAGGAAATGACCATCGTCTCGGCGCGAACGAGGCGCCGCCCGCGATCATCTCGATTTACATGGGCGACCAGCTCGGCGAGATCGTGGATGCGATCGTGGCGGGCGTGCCTTTCGACGAGCTGCCCTGCTCGCATGTAGGTGTACTGGATCTCGGCGTCAGCACGCTGCCGGTACTGCCGAAGGATCCGACCGACCGGAACCGCACCTCACCCTTTGCCTTCACGGGCAACCGCTTCGAGTTCCGTATGGTGGCCTCGTCCGTATCCATCGGCGACGCGAACACGGTCATGAATTCGATGATGGCGGAAGCTTTCAATAAGGCCTGCGACGCGCTGGAGGGAGCCGAGGACTTCGAGAAAGCGACGATCGACTATATTTATAAAGTAATGAAGGAAAATAAGGACATCGTGTTCAACGGCGACGGCTACTCGGATGAGTGGGTCGTCGAGGCCGAGAAGAGAGGCCTGCCAAACATGAAGACGATCGTGGACGCGATCCCGGCCTACACGAGCCCGAGCACAGTAGAGATGTTTGAGAAGCTGGGTGTTATGACGGAGCGCGAGCTGACCGCCCGCCGCGAG